>NZ_JBXAQX010000004.1:0-469829 GCF_058807655.1 Caulobacter sp. GW821-FHT12A07 | reverse complement strand
TAGCTCGATAGGCTTGATCGTTCTTCAGTCAAACCCATGAAGCTCTACAAAGCCTCATACAATGATGTCTTCTTCAAATCTCTGCCTGAACCCAATCTCAGGCAGACAGCATCCTTTTCGCTGACCTGGTGGCTATGCCGGGGGTTCCCCACCCGATCCCATTCCGAACTCGGTCGTTAAGTCCCCCAGGGCCAATGGTACTTCGTCTCAAGGCGCGGGAGAGTAGGTCGCCGCCAGGTCCGCTAAAAGGATGCACACCCAAAAGTCCAAGAACCCTGCACACGATATTCCCCTGCCGCGGGGTGGAGCAGCCCGGTAGCTCGTCAGGCTCATAACCTGAAGGTCACAGGTTCAAATCCTGTCCCCGCACCCAAACTTCTACGAATGGCCTCCGTTTTCGGGGGCCATTTGTCGTTTCAGCCTATCCCTCTAGATAAGCCCCCGGTTCGTCGCCGGGGGCTTTTTCGCGTTTCAGGCCTCTGACAGCGCGCCCAGCGCCGCCGCCATGGCCTGGGCGACGCCGTCCCAGTCGCCGCGCTCGGCCTGGCGGAAGACGCGGACGCTGTCGTACCAGGGGCTGTCGCTGCGCTCGGTCAGCCAGCGCCAGTCGCCGACGGCGTTGACGGCGATCCAGGTCGGCCGGCCAAGCGCGCCGGAGAGGTGGCCCACCGAGGTGTCGCAGGTCACCAGCAGGTCGAGATTGGCCAGGATCGCGGCGGTGTCGGCGAACGACCCCACCTCGTAGTCGAAGCCCAGGCCATGCACGGTCATGCCGGCGGGCAGGGCGTCGAGCTGGTCCAGGCCATGGTCCTTCTGCAGGCTGACCAGGGACACGCCGGGAACGGCGGCCAGCGGGGCCAGGGCCCGCAAGGGGAAGGAGCGGCCGCGCTCGACGTCGGCGCGGGGATTGCCCTGCCAGACGACGCCGACCTTGAGACCGGGGATCCCCGCGAGCCGCTCGGCCCAGGTCGCCGTCAGGACCGGATCGGCGGCGAGATAGCCGCCGGCGGCGGGCAGGGACTCCAGCGTGGTCGCCAGGCCCGTCGGCAGGCTGAACATCGGGCAGTGATAGTCGAAGGCCGGCGGGGCGTCGTGCGGGCCGAAGGTCTCGAACGGCCCTTCGAGCCCGACCAGCAGCGGCAGCAGCGCCTCCTGCACCTGCAGCAGCACCCGCGCGCCGAGGCGGGCGACCTCCGGCACGAAGCGCAGGCATTGCAGGCTGTCGCCCAGGCCCTGCTCGGAATGGACCAGCAGGGTCTTGCCGGCCAGGGGCTGGCCGCTCCAGCGCGGCTGGGAAAAGTCGCGGGCGATCTTCTTCTTGGCGCGGATCAGCAGGCGGCTCTCGTGCTCGCGAAAGCCGCGCAGGTAGTCGCCGCGCTTGAGCAAGGCCAGGCCCAGCATCCAGCGGGCCTCGGGCAGTTCCTTCAGGGCCAGGGCCGCCTCGTAGCCGGTGATCGCCGCGTCGAGATCGCCCATGTGCATGTTGGCCACGGCGACGCCGAACACGGCTTCCGGCGAGTCCGGCTTGATGGCCAGGGCGGCGCGGAACGAGGCCATGGCGTCGGTGAAGCGGCTCTGCGACAGCCGCACCCCGCCCAGATTGACGTGCAGTTCGGAGAGGTTCGGGTCGACCTTCAGGCCGTCGAGCAGGGGGCGTGTCGCCTCGTCGGAGCGGCCCTCCTCGTGCAGCAGGCCGCCGAGATTGGCGTAGGCCACCGACAGGTCGGGCTTGAGGCGCACGGCCTGGACATAGGCGGCGATGGCCCCGTCGTGGTCGCCGGCGGCGCGCTTGGCCGCGCCCAGCTCCAGCTGCATCTCGCCGCCGGAAGCGCCGAGCGCCAGGGCGGCCTCGATGGCGGCCAGGGCGCCGGCGCCGTCGTCCTGCATGCGGCGGGCGCGGGCCAGGATGCGGTTGAGGTCGGACGACCTGGGGAAGCGCTCCATGGCCGCGCGGACGCCGGCCTCGGCCTCGTCCAATCGGTTCAGCTCGAGGCGCAGCTCGCCCAGCATGCCGTGCAGCTTCTCGTCCTGCGGGCGGGCGTCGACGGCGGCGGCGTAGGCGGCTTCGGCTTCGAGACCGCGACCCAGGCGGCGCAGCACCGCGCCGCGCGCGGCGTGGCCGTCGGCGTGGGCGGGCGCGGCGGCGAGCAGGCGGTCATAGGCGGCCAGGGCGGTGTCGAGGTCGCTGAAGGCGGTCTCGAGATTAGCCAGGTTGAAGAGGGCGGCGGCGAAGCCGGGGCGGGCGGCCAGGGCCTGGTCGAACACCGCGCGGGCCTCGTCCGGCCGGTCCAGCGCGCCCAGCACCACGCCGAGATTGGACAACAGGTCGGGGTTGCCGGGGCTGAGCGCGAGGGCGCGGGCGTAGGTGGCCTCGGCCTCGTCGTAGCGCTTGGCCGCCTTCTGCACGTTGCCGAGGTTCTGCAAGGCGGGGCCGCAGGTGGGGTCGAGGGCCAGGGCCTGGCGGCAGGCGTGCTCGGCCTCGGCGAGCTGGCCTTGCAGCCACAGGGCGTTGGCGAGGTTCGACCAGGCGGTGGCGGTCGGCTTCCTGGCCAGGGCGGCGCGGATCAGGCGGACGGAGCCGGCCAGGTCGCCCTTCTGCTGGGCCACCACGCCCAGATAGTGGGCGGCGTCGTCGAGCTGCGGATCGGCGGCCAGGGCGGCGCGGTAGAGATGCTCGGCCTTGGCCAGGTCGCCGCCGCGATGGGCGGCCAGGCCGTCCTGGAGCAGGGCGGCGGGTTGGGGGCGAGGCATGGGCGCGGTCCGGCTGACGATCTTCCGCCGCTTGTGGCCGGTGAAGTTTGCTCGGCGATTGCCGGTCGGTGGCGGTTTCGGGGCGGGGGAGGGCGCAGTCCACCTCTACCGATAGAGCCCCGGGGGAGGAAGCGGGCGAGGACGCCCGCTCCCCCCAATTGCTCAAGCCGTCAAACCCATTCAGGCAGGAAGTGGTCGGCGTAGCGCGAGCCAAAACCGCCGCTGGGCAGGATCTCCGCGATACGATCCAGGTCCTGTTGCGTCAGGACCAGGTCGGCCGCGCCGACGTTCTCGACGAGGCGTTCCTGCCGACGGGTGCCGGGAATGGGAACGATGTCGTCGCCCTGCGCCAACAGCCAGGCCAGGGCCAGCTGGGATACGGTCGCTTGCTTGGCGTCGGCCAGCTCGGTGAGCGCTTGAACGGCCTGGATATTCTTCTCGTAGTTCCCCGGCTGCCAGCGCGCATCGTTTCGGCGCATGTCGGTTTCATCGTATTCGGCCGCGGGCTTCACCGCGCCGGTCAGGAAGCCGCGTCCCAGCGGCGAATAGGCCACGAAGCCGATGCCCAGCTCGCGCGTCACGGGCAGCAATTGCTCCACGTCACGCTCGAACAGCGAGTATTCGGTCTGCAGGACGGTGACCGGCTGGACCGCGTGGGCGCGCCGAATGGTCTGCGGTCCCGCTTCGCTGAGGCCGAGGAATTTCACCTTCCCCTCGGCGATCAGATCCTTGACCGTACCGGCCACGTCCTCGACCGGCACGTTCGGATCCGGCCGGTGCTGATAGAGGATGTCGATGTGATCGACCCCCAGGTAGCGAAGACTGTTCTCGGTCACTTCCCGGATATGCTCGGGCCGGCTGTCCACGCCGTAGCTGCGGGTGAAGCCGAACTTGGTGGCGATGACGATCTCGTCGCGGAAGTCCTTCACCGCGCGGCCGACGACCTTCTCGTTCTCGCCCCAGCCATAGAGTTCGGCGGTGTCGAAGAGCGTCACGCCGAGCTGATGGGCCCGCTGGATCGTCTCGACCCCTTGCTCGGCGTCGCTCGGACCATAGGCCAGGTTGATGCCCATCGCGCCATAGCCGATGGCCGACACGGTCGGTCCAAAGGCGCCAAGTTTGCGGTGCTTCATCGACGTTTTCCTTCCACGACAACGAGCCCCTCATATGGAGGGGGCATCGCGAAAAGACGCGTCCGAAACTCCCGACTGTTTGCCTGAAACTGTCGATGTCTTGTCCGGGACGTCTCGAGCGCCCAATGTCGGATCATGGCCGATCTGCTAGACCTCCGCCGCATCGCCGAGCGACATGCCGACAAATCGGGGAACGCCTTTCGGAATTTCGCGATTGGGCGGCTCTCCGCCGCCACGGCCCCTACGTCGATCATGTACGAGCCGATGATTTGCCTGGTTCTGTCGGGAGCCAAGCGAATCCATGTCGGCGGCTCGGTCATGGAATACGGCCAGGGACAGCACTTCATCTCTGCGGTGGACATGCCCATCCTGGCGGAGATCCGTGTCGATCCGGAGGTCGGCTTCTACTACGCCTTCGTGCTGCGCCTCGATCCCGTCCTGATCGCTGGCCTCGCCGTCGACCACGTTCCAGCAACGCCAGCCGCCAACGCGCCGAGCTTCGGAGTTACGGGGTGCGACCCGCTCGTGCTCGATACCTGGCGCCGACTTGCGGAGTTGTTGGATCGGCCGGATGAAATCGGGTTCCTGGCGCCGCTGATCGAGCAAGAGCTGCTGTTTCGATTGATGCGCGGTTCCGAGGGCGCGCTGTTGCGCCAAGTCGTCGCCACGGAGAGGTGGGGCGCTCCCATCCGCTCGATCACGGCGCTGATCAGGCGCCGCTATGCCGAGCCGATCAGCGTCGAGCAGTTGATCGAGCAGGCGGGGATGAGCGCTTCGGTGTTCCATCGCCGGTTCAAGGCGGCTACGGGCCTCTCTCCGCTGCAATACCAGAAGGCCGTCCGCCTGCATGAGGCGCGCCGGCGCCTGGCGGTCGTCGGCAGGGACGCCGCCGGCGTGGCCTACGCCGTGGGTTATGAGAGCGCCTCCCAGTTCAGTCGCGAGTACAAGCGACTGTTCGGCGTTTCTCCCAGGAGCGATGTTCGACGGTTCGAGGCCCTGAACCCCATCTGATGTCTTGGCCCCGCGGTGAAGTCGGTTCGCCACGGTGCGGGAATGACGGGCGTGAGAATGTCGCCCCCTAGGCCGTCCGCCGCTCCGTCGCCAGCAGGTCGCGGAAGTAGGCGATAGTGCGCGACAGCCCTTCGTCCAGCGCCGTCGTCGGGTCCCAGCCCAGCGCGGCCTTGGCCTGGGTGATGTCGGGCTGGCGCTGGCGGGGGTCGTCGCTGGGCATGGGGCGGTGGACGAGGCGGCTGGGCGAGCCGGTCAGGGCGATGACGCGCTCGGCCAGGTCGCGGATCGTGATCTCGTGCGGATTGCCGACGTTGATCGGGCCGGTGACGGCGTCGTCGGTCGCCATCAGGCGGATCATGGCGGCGATCAGGTCGTCGACATAGCAGAAGCTGCGGGTCTGGGCGCCCTCGCCATAGAGGGTGATGTCCTCGCCGCGCAGGGCCTGGAGCACGAAGTTGCTGACCACCCGGCCGTCGTCGACGTCCATGCGCGGGCCGTAGGTGTTGAAGATGCGCATGACCTTGATCGAGAGGCCGTGCTGGCGACGGTAGTCGAAGAACAGGGTCTCGGCGCAGCGCTTGCCCTCGTCGTAGCAGCTGCGCGGGCCGATCGGATTGACCCGGCCCCAGTAGCCCTCGACCTGGGGATGGACCTCGGGATCGCCATAGACCTCGCTGGTCGAGGCCTGGAGGATGCGGGCCTTGGTGCGCTTGGCCAGTCCCAGCATGTTGATCGCGCCGATGACGCTGGTCTTGGTCGTCTGGACGGGGTCGTGCTGGTAGTGCCGCGGGCTGGCCGGGCAGGCGAGATTGTAGATCTCGTCGACCTCGACATAGAGCGGGAAGGTCACGTCGTGGCGCAGCAGTTCGAAGCGCGGGTGGCCCAGCAGGTGGGCGATGTTGGCGCGCCGGCCGGTGAAGAAGTTGTCGACGCACAGCACCTCCTCGCCCCGCGCCAGCAGGGCCTCGCAGAGGTGCGAGCCGAGGAAGCCGGCCCCGCCGGTGACCAGGACTCGCTTGCTCATGACTGCTGGTCCCAGAGGCGGTTGTCGGCCGGGATCGGGCGGTGGGCGTGGCGGCGGGCCAGCCGCTCGCGCCACCAGCCGCGATGGTCCTCGACGCTGAGCATGTCGAAATCGTCGTGGGTCTGGGCCGCGCCGATCTCCAGATAGGCGTCGAGGTTGGAAAGGTCGGGAAGGGGCAGGCGGTCCTCGCGCAGGTCGCGCCACATGCCGGCGTAGAGGTCTTCCAGCCTGGCGACGAGGCCGGGGGTGTCGAACAGCACGCTGTCGTCGCGCAAGGTCAGGATCCGGGCCTTCAGCCGCGCCAGGCGATCGGCGTCGAGGCCCAGGTCGACGGCCGTGTCGACGAAGGCGTCGGGCGTGTCGCAGACCAGTTCGGGCAGGCCCGCCGAGCGCAGGATGCTGCCGCAGACGCGGGCGGCGAAGCTGCGGCCGGCCAGGGTGACGATCGGCACGCCCATCCACAGGGCGTCCGACGCCGTGGTGTGGGCGCCGTAGGGCAGGGCGTCGAGGAAGACGTCGGCCAGGACGTAGCGGGCCAGGTGCTCGGGATTGGCCATCTTGTCGGCGAAGACCAGCCGCTCGGGCGACAGGCCGCGTTCGGCCGCCTTGGCCCGCAGGCGTTCGTGCGAGTCCTCCGAGCCGCTGAGCAGCCAGAGCACGGAGTTCTCCACGCGCTCCAGCACCGTGAACCAGCGGTCCAGGGTGAAGGGGGTGATCTTCTGCATGCCGTTGAAGCTGCAATAGACGACGGCGTCGTCGGGCAGGCCGGCCTCGCGCCGCGTGGGCGGGAAGGGCGAGACGCGGCGCTTGCGGTCGTTGGGCTGGTAGCAGGGCAGCCGCAGGACCTTTTCCGAATAGAACGCCTCGTCGCCAGGCGGGATGATGAAGTCGTCGGCGACGATGTAGTGGTGGTAGGGGCTGCCGGTCGTGCCGGGGAAGCCCAGCCAGTTGACGATCACCGGGGCGGGCCGCATGGCCAGCAGCCGGGTGCGGCCGTCGCGGGTGTAGCCGTTGACGTCGATCAGGATCTGGATGCCGTCCTGGGCGATGCGGCGGGCGGCCGTGGCGTCGTCCATGCGGTTGACGGCCACCCAGTGGTCAACGTCGCCCATGATCCGCTTCTGCAGCGGGTCGGTCAGTTCGGGGCCGCAGTAATAGGCGAAGACCTCGACCTTGGACCGGTCGTGCAGGCCGTAGATCTCGGCGGTCAGGTGGCCGATGGCGTGGTGGCGCAGGTCCGACGACAGGTAGCCGATGCGCAGGGGCTGGTCGTCGCCGCGCGAGAGGGCGACCGACAGGTCCATCAGTTCGGAGGGCGCGCCGACGTCGAGGCGATTGTAGTTCCAGGCCGCCGCCAGCTGGGTCATCGGATCGTCGGCGTAGGCGGCCAGAGACAGCGGCGACATGCCGGTCATCAGGGCCTGGGCGTCCATCCGCTCCCACGGGTCGATGATCGGCCACTCGACCTGGCGCTGGCGCAGGGCCAGCAGATGCTGGATCGCCTCGCGCTGGCGCGGGTCGAGATCCAGGCTCTGGCGCAGCATGGCCTCGGCGGGCTGGTCCTGGTTGGCGCCTTCCAGCACCCGGGCGGTCTGGTTGAGGGCCGTGGTCTTGTGGGCGATCGACTGGCCGTTGACGCTCGCCAGCCTGTCGGTGGCGGCGGTCCATTGCAGGACGGCCAGGTTGGCCGCGCCCATCCGTTCATAGACCCGGCCCAGGTTGATGTAGGTCGGGATGAAGTCGGGATTGACCACCACGGCCCGCTCCAGCTGCGAGCGGGCGCCGGCCAGGTCGCCGCTGTCGGTCAGCACGACGGCGAAGTTGAACAGCACCGCATAGAGCAGGGGATTGTCGCCGTTGGCGGCGATCCAGACTTGGTAGATCGCCACGGCCGCGGCGGGGCCGCGCTCGCGGCGCGTGGTCTCGGCGACGTTGATCAGCTCGACGACGCTCAGTGAAGAGATCGGAGGAGCAACGGCGGGGGCGGCGGAATCCGGCATCGGGATGGGGGCTCTAGTATTGGGCGGCGGTCACGGCCGCGAGCTGGGCGACGCTGAGGGCGGCCAGCTGGGTGGCGGTCATGTAGGAGATCTGCTCGGCGTTCAGCGCCGCGATCTGGTTGGTCGTCAGGCTGGCCAGGAAGGTCGTTCCGAGCGCGGCGATCTGGGTCGTCGTGAGGCCCGAGATCTGGGTATGGGTCAGGGCCGACATGTCGGTGGCCGACAGGTTGTCGAGCTGCACCGTGGTCAGGGCCGCGACCTGGGTCGAGGTCAGGGCGGCGAACTGGGTGGCGCTGAGGGCCTGGAGTTCGGTCACCGCCAGATTCGAGATCTGGGTCGTGCTCAGCGAGGCCAGCTGCGTGGTGGTCAGGGCCGCGACCTGGGTCGTGGTCAGGGCGCGCAGCTGCATGCGCACCAGGGCGCCCAGCTGGGTGGTGCTGAGGGCGGCGATGGCCGTGGTGGTCAGCTCGCCGATGTCGGTCACCGTCAGGGCGCCGATCTGGGTCGTGGTCAGGCCCGCCAGCTGGGTGATGGTCAGGGCCGCGATCTGGGTCTCGGTGAAGCCGGTGACGGCCGTCGCCGACAGGGCGCCGATCTGGGTGGAACTTAGGGCCGAGACCTGGGTGGTGGTCAGGCGCGCCACCTCGTCGGCGGTCAGGCCCGAGATCCCGGCCAGCGACAGGGCGGCGATCTGGCTGGTGGTCAGGGATTCCAGGTGCGCGGCGGTCAGGGCCTGCACGCCGGTGGCCGACAGGCCGCTGAACTGAGTGGTGGTCAGCTCGGCGATCTGCTCGGACGACATCGCGTCGATCTGGCCGGCGCTCAGCGCGCCCATCTGGGTGGCCGTCAGTCCGTCGATCTGGGTGGTGCTGAGCGAGGCGACCTGGGTGGCGGTCAGGGCGGCGATGGCGCTGGTCGACAGGGCCGAGACCTGGGTCGAGGACAGGTCGTCGATCTGCGTCACGCTCAGCGACGAGGCTCCGGCGGCGCCGAGGCCCGCCAGCTGGGTGGTGGTCAGCGAGGCCAGCTGCGCGGCGGTCAGCGAGGCGACGTCCTCGCCCTCCATGGCCGAGACCTGGGTGGCGGTCAGGCCGGAAAGCTGCGTGGTGGTCAGGGCCGCGACCTGGGCCGTGGTCAGGGCCGCGACCTCGCTGGTCGACAGGGCGTGGACCAGCGTGCTGGTCAGGCCCGACAGCTGGGTGGTGGTCAGGGCGGCGACCTGGTCGCCCGTCAGTCCGGAAATGGCCGTCGTGCTCAGCGCCGCCAGCTGGGTCGAGGTCAGGGCCCCGATCTGGGTGGTGGTGAGGGCGGCGACCTCGGTGCTGGTCAGGCCCGCCATCTGGGTGGTGGTCAGCGACGCCACCTCGGTGGTCGTCAGCCCGACTAGCGAGTCGGGATTGAGCGCGGCGATCTGGGTCGCCGACAGCCGCCGCAGCTGGGTGGTGGTCAGGGCGCTGAGCTGGGTGGAGGTGAGGCCCGACAGCGCCGTGGTCGTCAGCGACGAGACCTGGGTGGTGGTCAGCGCCCCAAGCTGCGCCGCCGAGAAGGCCGCCATCTCGGTCTTGGTCAGGCCCGACAGCTGGGTGGTGGTCAGGGCCGCGACGCCGGTGGTGGTCAGCCCGGCGATCTGGCTGGTGGTCAGGGCCCCGATCTGGGTCGAGGTGAGGCCGCGCATCTGGGTGGTGGTGAGCGCGGCGATCTCGGTGGTGGTCAGGGCGCTGATCAGGGTGGTCGACAGGCCCGAGATCTGGGTCGAGCTCAGCGCCGTCAGCTGGGTGGAGGTCAGGGCCGCCAGCTGGGTCGAGGACAGGCCGCTGAGGCCCGTGGCCGTCAGGGCCGAGACCTGTGCGGCGGTCAGGGCGCCGATCTGGTCGACCGACAGGCTGGCGATCTCGGTCGAGGTCAGGGCCGCGACCTGGGTGGTCGACAGGGCTGCGATGTCGGCCGTGCTGAAGGCCGACAGCTGGGTGGTGGTCAGGGACGCGATCTGGGTGGTCGACAGGCCCGCGATCTGGGTCGTGGTCAGGGCGGCGATCTGTTCGGTCGTCAGGGCCCCGATCTCGGTGGTCGTCAGGCCGGCGATCTGGGTGGAGGTCAGGGCCGCCAGCTGGCTGCTCGACAGCGCGCCCAACTGGTCGTCGCTGAGGCCGGTCAGGGCGCTGGCCGTCAGGGCCGAGATCTGGGTGGTGGTGAAGGCGCCGATCTGGGTGGTCGTGAGCGACGCGATCTCGGTCGCGGTCAGCCCCTTCACCTGGGTGGTGGTCAGCGTCGAAATGTCGGTCGTGGTCAGGCCGGCCAGGGCCTCGGGATCGAGCGCGGCGATCTGGGTCGAGGTCAGGCGGTGCAGCTGGGTGGTCGACAGCGCCTCGACCTGGCCCGACGTCAGGCCCGAGATCGCCGTCGTCGTCAGGGCGGCCACCTGGGTCGAGGTCAGGGCCTCGATCTGGCTGGTGGTCAGGGCCTCGGCCTCGGTGCTGGTCAGGCCCAGCAGCTGGGTGGTGCTCATGGCCGCCAGGCCGGTCGTGGTGATGGCGGCGATCTCGCTGGTGGTCAGGGCTCCGACCTGGGCCGAGGTGAGGCCGCGCAGCTGGGTGGTGGTCAGCGAGGCGATCTCGGTGGTCGTCAGGCCGGCGACGGCCGTGGTCGACAGGGCCGAGATCTGGGTCGAGTTGAAGGCCGCCAGCTGGGTGGCGGTCAGGTTGGCGGCCTGGTTCGAGGTCAGGGCGCCCAACTGGGTGGTGGTCAGCGACCCCATCTGGCCGGTGCTCAGCGCCTGTAGCTGGGTGGTGGTCAGCGAGGCGATCTGCGTGGCCGTCAGGGCCTGCAGCTGGGTGGTGGTCAGGGCCGCCATCTCGGTGACGGTGAGGCCGCCGATCTGCGTCGTCGTCAGGGCCGCGACCTGGGTGGCCGTCAGGGTGGTCAGCTGGGTTGTGGTCAGCGAGGCGATCTGGGTGGCGCTAAGGCCGGCGATGCCGGTGGTGGAGAGGGCGCTGAGCTGGGTCGAGTTCAGCGCCGACAGCTGCTCGCCCGACAGCGACTCGATCTCGGTGACGGTCAGGGCGGCCAACTGCGTGGTGTTCAGCGCCGCGAACTGGGTGGTGCTGAGGGCGGCCAGCTGGGTGGTGGCCAGGTTGGCGATCTCGGTGACGGTCAGGCCCGAAAGCTGGGTCGTGGTCAGCGCGCCGATCTGGCTGGTGGTCAGCCCCGCCAGGGCGTCGGTCGACAGCGCCCCGATCTGGGTCGAGGTGAAGCCCGAAAGCTGGGTCGTGGTCAGGGCCGCGACCTGGTCCTCGGTCAGGCCGGCCAGGGCCGTCGCGGTCAGCACCGACAGCTGGGTCGAGGTCAGGGCCGAGATCTGGGTCCCGGTGTCCAGCGACTCGATCTGGGTGGCGGTCAGGCCCTTGATCTGGGTGGTGGTCAGCGACTGCAGGTCGGTGGCGTCGAGGCCGCCGATCTCGTCGGTGGTCAGGGCCGAGATCTGGGTGGTCGTCAGCCCGGCCAGCTGGGTCGTCGTCAGCGAGGCCATCTGGTCTTCGCTGAGCCCGGCGACGGCCGTGGCCGTCAGGGCGCCGATCTGGGTCGAGCTGAGGCTGGCCAGCTGACCGGTGGTCAGGGCCTCCAGCTGCGTGGCCTTCAGGCCTTTGAGCTGGGTGGTGGTGAGGGCGGCCAGCTCGGTGGTCGTCAGGCCGGCCACGGCGTCGGCGCTGATCGCCCCGATCTGGGTCGAGGTCAGGGTCGCGACCTCGGTGGTCGTCAGCCCCGCCACCTGATCGGCCGTCAGGGCGCCCATCTGGGTGGTGGTGAGGCCCTTGACCTGGGTGGTGGTCAGCGAGGCCAGCTGGGTGACGTCGAACTCGGCGATCTCGGTGGCGGTCAGGGCGCCGATCTGGGTCGAGGTCAGGCCCGCGATCTGGGTCGTGGTCAGGGCGTCGATCTGGGTCTCGGTGAAGCCCGTGATCGCCGTGGTGGTCAGCGCCTTCAGCTGGGTGGAGGTCATGGCCGCCAGCTGGGTCGTCGTCAGGGCGGCGACCTCGGTCCTGGTCAGGCCCGCCACCTGCGTGGTCGCCAGGGCGCCGATCTCGGTCGTGGTCAGGGCGCGGACCTGGTCGGTGGTCAGCGCCCCGATCTGGGTGGTCGTCAGCCCCGCCAGCTGGGTGGTCGAGAGGGCCGCGATCTCGGTGCTGGTCAGCCCCTGGACCGCCGTCGTGGTCAGAGCCGCCAGCTGCGTCGAGGTCAGAGCCTTGACCTGGGTGGTGGTCAGCGCCGCGACCTCGGTCGAGGTCAGGCCCGCGATCGCCGTCGTCGTCAGGGCGACCAGCTGGCTGGTGGTCAGCGAGGCCACCTGCTCGGTCGACAGGTTGGCGATCTGGGTGGCGGTCAGGCCGGCCAGCTGGGTCGCCGTCAGGCTGGAGATGGCCGTGGTCGACAGGCTGTCCAGCTGGGTGGTGGTCAGCCCGCGCAGCTGGGTCGAGGTCATGGCCGACAGCTGGGTGCTGGTCAGGGCCGAGACCTGCTCCTCGGTCAGGCCCGAGATGCCGGTCGAGGACAGGGCCGCGAACTGGGTGGTGCTGAGCGCCGCCAGCTGGGTTCCGCTGAGGGCGGCGATCTCGGTGGTGGTCAGCCCGGCCAGCTGGGTGGTCGTCAGGCTGGCCATCTGGGTGGCGCTCAGCGCCTCGACCTGGGTCGTCGACAGCTTGCTGATGTCGGTCGAGGTCAGGCCGCGCAGCTGGGTGGTGCTGAGGCTGGTGATCTGGGTGGCGGTCAGGCCGGCCAGGGCCGCGGTCGACAGGGCGCCGATCTGGGTCGAGTTCAGCGCGGCCAGCTGGGTCGTGGTCATGGCCGCGACCTGGTCGCTCGTCAGGCCGCCCAGCGCCGTGGCGGTCAGGGCCGCCGTCTGGGTCGAGGTCAGGGCCGCCAGCTGGGTGTCGGCGTCCAGCGCGGCGGCGGCCGTGGCGGTCAGGCCCTTGACCTGGTTGGCGCTCAGCGAGGCCAGCACGGTCGCCGTCAGGGCGCTGACCTCTGTGGTGGTCAGGGCCGCGATCTGGGTCGAGGTGAGGCCCGCCGCCTGGGTCGTGGTGAGGGCGGCGATCTGGTCCTCGGTCAGGCCCGCCGTGGCGGTGGTGCTGAGCGCGGCCAGCTGCTTGGACGACAGGCTCGACACCTGCTCCACCGTCAGGGCCGCGGCCTCGCCCTTGGTCAGGCCCTTGAGCTGGGTGGTGGTGAAGGCGGCGACGACGGTGGTGGTCAGGTCGTCGATCTCGTCGACGCTGATGGCCGAGATCTGGGTGTAGGTGAGGGCGGCCCGCTGCGAGGTCGTCAGGCCGTTGATCTCGGTCGCCGACAGGGCGCCGATCTGGGTGGTGGTCAGCACCGCCACCTGCACGGCCGTCAGGCCCGATAGCTGGGTCTCGCTCAGGGCCGAGATCTCGGTGGTGCTGAGGCCCTTGATCTGGGTGACCGTCAGGGCCCCGATCTGGGTCGAACTCAGGGCGGCGAACTGGGTCGCGTTCAGCGCCTGCAGCGAGGTGGTCGTCAGGCCGCGGATCTGGGTGGTGGTCAGCGATTGCAGCTGCTCGACCGTCAGGGCCTCGATCTGGGTGGTCTTCAGCGCCGCCAGCTCGGTCGAGGTGAAGCCGCGCAGCTGGGTGGTGGTCAGGGCCGAGATGAAGTCCTCGGACAGGCCCTTGACCTGGGTGGTGGTCAGGTTGCCCAGCTGGGTGGCCGTCAGGGCCGAGGCCTGCTCGGAGGTCAGCCCCGACAGGGCGGTGGCCGTCAGGCCCTTGATCTGGGTCTTCGACAGCTCGTCGATCTGGGTGACGCTGAGGGCGGCGATCTGCTCGGCGTCGAGGGCGGCGATCTCCGTGACCGTCATCCCGTCCATCTGGGTGATGGTCAGGGCCGCGACCTCGGTGGTGGTCAGGGCGTCGATCTGGGTGGTGGTCAGGGCCCCGACCTGGGTCGAGCTCAGGGCGTTCAGCTGCTCGATGCTGAGGGCGACGATCTCGGTGACCGTCAGGCCGCGGATCTGCTTGGTGCTGAGCACGGCGATCTGGGTGGTGCTCAGCACCGCCAGCTGGTCGGTCGACAGGGCGCCCAGTTCGGTCGCGGTCAGGCCCTTGACCTGGGTGGTCGTCAGGCTCGAGATCGCGGTGGTGGTCAGGGCGCTGATCTGGGTGGTGGTCATCGCCCCGAGCTGGGTCGAGGTCAGGCCCGCCAGCTGGGTGGTGGTCAGCGCCGACAGCTGCTCGGTCGTCAGGCCCTTGATCTGGGTGACGGTCAGGGCCGACAGCTGGGTCGGCGACAGCACCGCGAACTGGGCGCTGGTCAACTCGCCGATCTCGGTGGCGGTGAAACCCTTGATCTGCTGGGTGGTGAGGGCGGCGATCTCGTCGACGCCGAAGGCCTCGATCTGGTCGTCGATCAGCACCGACAGCTGGGCGGCGCTGAACGACATCTGCCCGACCGTCAGGGCCGAGATCTGGGTCGTGGTGAGCGCCGCGACCTGCTTGGTCGACAGATAGGTGATCTGGGTCGACGAGAGGGCCTGGATCTCTTCGACCGTGAAGGCCTGGATCTGGTCCGTCGACAGCGCCGCGATGTCGGTCTTGGTGAGGGCCGAGACCGCGGTGGTGGTCAGCGCCGAGATCTGGGCGGCGCTCAGGGAGGAGACGTAGGAGCTCACGGCCGGCGGCCTTGCCAGGCGTCGAACCTCGACCGTGTCGCGGTGGTGGTCTCCAGACCCAAAAGCCCCAGCTTCCAAGAACGACCGCGAGGGCGGCCAGCCTATGTGCTTGCGCACATGCTGGTGATTTCATGGGCGGGGTTTTGCTGGGCGACGTCGGCGGCGACACAAACCGCAACCTCTCGCGATACAAAGGCGCGCGGTGGTGGATAAGCGGGGTGGGCTGGTCCCCAACCCTCTCCCGTAAAATCCCCGCGAAAGCGGGGACCCAGGCTTTTTCTGAAACCCACGGCGCTCGACGATAAAACACCTGGGTCCCCGCTTTCGCGGGGATTTTACGGAGGGGAGGGGGGCTTATTCCCGCCCGTCGATCCAGGTGCGCACGACGTTGCGCTCGCCGTCGAGCAACACGAGGTCGGCCGCCTGGCCCGGTGCGATGACGCCGCGCGTGGCCGGCAGGCCTAGGAACGCGGCCGGAGCGGCCGAGGCGATCATCACCGCGTCTTCCAGGCCAAGGCCCAGCATGGCGACGGCGTTGCGGACGGCGCCGATCATGTCGAGGTCGGAGCCGGCCAGGGTGCCGCCGGGGCCGACGCAGACGCCGTCCTCGACGGTGATCGGCTGGCCTTGCAGGACGAAGCGCTTGTCGCTCATGCCGACGGTGGGCATGGCGTCGGTGACCAGCATGAAGCGGTCCAGCGGCCGGGTTCGCAGCGCGATCCTCAGCGTGGCCGGATCGACGTGGCGGCCGTCGACGATGATCCCGCACCAGGCCGACTGGCTCTCCAGCGCCGCGCCGACCGCGCCGGGGGCGCGGCTGGTCAGCGGCGACATGGCGTTGAAGAGGTGGGTGAAGCCGGTGAGGCCAGCATCGAGCGCGGCGCGGACCGTCTCATAGCGGGCGTTGGTGTGGCCGGCGGCCACCACGACGCCAGCGTCGGCCAGGCGGGCGACCATGTCCGGGGTAGTGGTCTCGGGGGCCAGGGTCACCAGGGTCCTGCCGCGCTTCAGCGACGACAGCAGGGCGACGGCCTCGTCGTCGAGGACGCGGAACTTGCCCGCGTCATGGATGCCCTTGCGCTGCGCGTTGAGGAACGGGCCCTCGATGTGCACGCCCAGCACGCCGGGGATCCCGGCCTCGATTGCCGCTTCTGTGGCCCGCATCGCGGCGTCGACGACCTCGAGGTCGTCGCTGATCAGGGTCGGCAGGAAACCGGTCGTGCCATAGGGCCGGTGGGCCGCGCCGATGGCGGCGATAGTCTCGACGGTCGGGGCGTCGTTGAACAGCACCCCGCCGCCGCCATTGACCTGGGTGTCGATGAAGCCGGGAACCAGCAGGCCGCCGGCCAGATCCTCGACCTGGGCGTCGGCAGGGACGGCCTCGGGCGCGACCAGGCCGGCGATCTTACCGGCCGCATCGATCAGCAGAGCCCGGCCGGCGACGATACCGGCAAGGGTCAGGATCTCGGCGTTTACGAGCGCGGTGACGGGAGCGACGGAGGCCATCAGACGGTCTGGGTCACCTTGTTGAGGTGGGGCGGGCTGTCGGGATCGTAGCCGCGCGCCACCGACAGGCCGGCGGCCATGCGGTAGAAGCTCTGGACCAGCAGGATCGGCTCCAGCAGCGGGTGGCCCGACGCCGACGGCAGCGTCGTCGCGCCCGAAACCTCGCCGCCCGCCAGCAGCACGGTCGCGCCGCGCTCGGCCAGGCCTTGCGCCATCTTCAGCGTCGAGGCGTAGGTCTCGTCCTGCTGGGCCAAAACGAGAGCCGGGAAGCCGTCCTTCACCAGGGCCATCGGGCCGTGCAGCACCTCGGCGGCGCTGAAGGCCTCGGCGTGCAGGCCGCAGGTCTCCTTGAACTTCAGGGCCGCCTCCTGGGCGATCCCGAAACCGACGCCGCGTCCCAGGACGTAGAGGTTGGTCGCCCCCGACAGCGCCGCGATCCCGGCGCTCCAGTCCTGCGCCCAGGCGGCCGCCAGGCCGGTCGGAAGCGCTTCGAGCGCCGCCGTCAGTTCCTCGTCCTGGGTCCAGGCCGCCACCAGCTGGGCGATGGCAACCAGGGCGGCGATGTAGGATTTCGTCGCCGCGACGCTCAGTTCCGGCCCGGCATGCAGCGGCAGCACCGCGTCGGCCAGAGCCGCCAGCGGCGAGGTCTCGTCATTGACCAGCGCCACAACGAAGGCCCCGCCCTGCTTGGCCGCCTCGACGGCCGCCAGAAGGTCCGGGCTCTTCCCCGACTGCGAGATGGCCAGATAGAGCACCCCTTCCAGGTCCTGCGGGGCGGCGTAGACCGACGACACCGACAGCGCCGCCGACGAGGTCAGCACCCCGGCCCGGGTCTCGATCAGGTACTTGGCGAAGGTCGCCGCATGGTCGCTGGACCCGCGCGCGCAGGTGACCACGGCCCGGGGCGGAGCGGCCCGCAGGCGCTGCGCGATTTTCGCCGCCGCGTCCGCATTGGCCGCCAGCTGCCGGGCGACCACGCCCGAGGCCTCGCCGGCCTCCTGGAACATGCGGGTCGCTTCGGGCGTCAGGGCTTCGGGGCGGGTCAAGACGGCTTCCTTCACGAGGGCGGGCGCGAGATCAGGACAGGGCGTTCAGTTCGGCCACGAAGTCGTAGGCGTCGCCGCGGTAGTAGGACTGGGTCACTTCCACCGCCCGGCCGTCCTTGAGGAAGCCGCGCCGCTCGATCAGCAGGCCCGCGTCCTTGGTCGGCACGTCCAGCAGGTCGGCCTGCTCGGCGGCGAACAGGATGGCCCGCAGCCGCTGCAGGGCGCGCACCGGCCGGTGGCCGGTCTTTTCCAGCGCCTCGTACAGCGAGGTCCCGACGATGTCGGTGGAGGGCAGGGCGAAGGCGGCGATGGTGGTGTATTCCACGGCCATCGGCGAGCCGTCTGCGTAGCGGATCCGGGCGAAGCGATAGACCGGCGTGCCGGGCGACAGGCCAAGCGTCAGCGATTCCTCGGGCGTCACCTGGCCCTCGCTGCGGCTGATCCATTCGCTGTGCGGCACCCGGCCGCGCGAGATCATGTCCTCGGTGAAGGACGACAGCGCCGAGAAGCTCTTTTCCACCCGCGAGGCCACGAAGGTGCCGGCGCCCTGGCGGCGGGTGAGCAGGCCTTCGCTGACCAGGCCGTCGAGCGCCTTGCGAACGGTGATCCGCGAGATGCTGAATTCTTCGGCAAGGTCGCGCTCGGCCGGCAGGGCGTCGTCGGGCGCCAGCACCTTCTTCTGGATCGCCTCGCGCAGGGCCCGCTGCAGCTGCTTGTACAGCGGCGCGTGGTCCTGCCCGTTGCCGTCCAGGCCCCCGATCTTTTCGGAAAACAGCATCAGGTCCCCACCAGCGTCAGGCTTGCATCTACCGCGATTTGCGCACCCCGGCGGCGCACGCAACAGTTCATGACCATTTTCATACCAATTATCTCATGGTCTGCAATTGGTTCTTTTTAGGTATTGTCATCAGCAAAAATTTCGTCACAGTCACACTCCGAGGTCTGAGAAGTACCGCTCTTTGCGGCTTTGCCGCGAGAAATTGGTATCGGATTGGGCTTGGGGTTCGGCTCCGGGTCCAAAGACCCGGCACAATGGGGAGAAGCCGAGTTATGAAGAGCATTCACAAGGCGGTCCTGACCGCTTCCGCCAGCCTGCTGGCCGTATTGGTCGCTGCGCCCGTCATGGCGCAGGAGACCCCGACCTCCGTCGATGAGGTGGTCGTCACCGGTATTCGTGCGTCGCTTCAGCAATCGATCCAATCCAAGCGTAACGCCGACGCCATCGTCGACGTGGTCACCGCCGAGGACGTCGGCAAGTTTCCGAGTTCGAACGTCGCCGAAGCGCTGACGATCGTTCCGGGCGTCACCGTCGACCGCCAGTTCGGTCAAGGTGAAAAGGTCTCGATCCTGGGCACCGACCCGGCCCTGAACCGCACTCTGCTGAACGGCCAGACGGTCGCCTCGGCCGACTGGTTCATCCTTGATCAGCCGGGCCGGACGTTCAACTACGCCCTGCTGGCCCCGCAGATCGTCGGCAAGGTGGAAGTCTACAAGTCGCCCGAGCCCCGCCTCGACGAAGGCAGCATCGGCGGCACGGTGATCGTCAACACCCGCAAGCCGCTGGACCTGAAGTCGCTGACCCTCCAGGGCTCGCTCAGCTATCTCTACAACGATCGCTCCAAGAAGTCCGACCCGCAGGTGGCGGTGCTGGGCAGCTGGAAGAACGCCGACCAGACCTTCGGGATCGCGGTCTCGGCCCAGCACGCCAAGGACCAGCTGCGCCGCGACGGCATCGAGTCCTACGGCACGATCCCGGCCAGCTACTACAACGGCGGCAACCCGGAGAACCCGGTCAGCTCGATCACCAACGGCAACTGCACCGGAACCTGCGCCACCACCCTGGCGGCCAATCCGAACGCCCGCGGCGTCAACTCGCTGTCGGTCTCCTATTTCGAACAGGAGCGCGTCCGCGACAGCTACACCGCCGCCGTCCAGTGGCGCCCGACCGACGCCCTCGAGCTGAACTTCGACTGGCTGAAGATCAAGGCCACCTACGACAACACCAACCAGTCGCTGTTCGCCTTCCAGGGCAACACCTGGAACAGCCTGGGCGCGCTGACCGCGATCACCATCGAGGACAACGTCATCCGCAAGGCCTCGTTCAAGCACGCCCTGAGCGTGCTGGACGTGCAGTACCGCGAAGCCGAGCTGAACTCCGACACCTATCACCTGACCGGCAAGTGGACCGGCGACGGGATCGACGTGTCGGGCGAGGCCGGCTACTCCAAGGCCGACGGCGGCACCACCCGCCAGCTCTACGGCGAGTTCCTGAACTGGGCCGACTACACGGTCGACTTCACCGGAACGCCGGGCTCGCCGGGCGTGCTGACCTACACCAACCCGACCGCCGACGGTAATCCGCTGGCCGACGCCAGCAAGTTCTCGTTCGACGGCGGCTGGGGCGGCGGCGATCCGTCGGTCGGCCCGACCGGCTACAACGCCGGCTGGGGCGGCAACATCGTCTCCAAGCCGACCACCGACAAGGAGAGCTACGCCCAGATCGACGCGGGCAAGGACTTCGACGGCGTGATCAAGCGCGTGCAGATCGGCTACAAGTACCGCAAGCACGAGACCACCCAGGCGATGTCGGGCGTGACCGTCTCGGTCTACGGCAACCCGGCCAGCGCCTCGCAGTTCAACCCGTCGATCGTGCCGAGCAACTATCTGAAGGGCTTCGACGGCGTCACCGACGCCATGGGCAGCCGCTTCAAGATCGATGGCGAGGCCCTGGCCAACTACATCGCCAGCGGCGGCTACCTGCGTCCCTGGCAGGCCAAGCCGGTGCCGACGATCTTCGGCAACGCCGAGTTCACGGCCCAGAACTGGGGCATCGAGGAGACGATCAACGCCCTCTACGGCCAGGCCGACTTCCAGGCCGACAACGTGCGCGGCAACTTCGGCCTGCGCTACGTGAAGACCGAGTCCGACAGCGGCGGCTATGTCTGCGTCAACCAGACCGCCAGCGGCTGCGGCACCACGGCCGCCGACTGGGCCTGGACGGTGAAGTCCAAGAAGTACGAGGACTTCCTGCCCAGCCTGAACGTCATCGTCGACGTGAAGGAGGATCTGGTGTTCCGCTTCGCCGCGGCCCAGGTGATCTCGCGTCCGAACTACGCCGACATGTCGAACTACTTCTGGCTCTCCGACCAGATCCTGACCGGAGGCGGCGGCAATCCGGACCTGAACCCCTACAAGTCGAGCAACGTCAACGCCTCGATCGAGTGGTACTTCGCACCGGAGGCCATCCTGTCGGCCGAGGTGTTCCATAAGGACATCAGCAACTACATCCTCCAGCAGACCGTCGCCGAGCAGCACTTCAACCAGGCGCGCAACGCGGTCACCACCTACCAGATCAGCCGTCCGACCAACGCCGGCTCGGCCACGGTCAAGGGCGCGGCGTTCGCCTACCAGCAGACCTTCGGCCTCGGCTTCGGCCTGCTGGCCAACTACACCTACGCCGACGGGGAAGCCGACGGCGGCGCGCCGCTGCCCTACAACTCCAAGCACCAGATCAACATCAGCCCGTTCTACGAGCACGGTCCGTTCTCGGCCCGGGTGACCTACAACTGGCGCTCGAAGTACTTCACGGGCCTGGACCGCGGCGACCAGATGTTCGTCCGCGCCTACAAGGGCCTGGACGCCACGGCCGGCTACGCCTTCACCGAGAACGTCAACCTCTCGGTCTCGGCGCAGAACCTGCTCGACAGCGAGTACTACGCCTACGCCAACACCACCATGCTGCCCCGCGGCGTCTACCGCACGGGCCGCAAGCTGCAGGCGACGATCAACGTCTCCTTCTAAGCGACCGGAAACGGGGACGCGTTTAGACCGCGCGTCCCCGCAACCGCTGATTTGCATCCAGCGCGGCTTGGTTCAGGATCCCTTCATGAGCCCGGCCGCGCCATTCCCCCTCCTGACTGCAAGCAGCGAGCTGGGGCGGGACGGTCTTGCGCCGGCCCGCCTCCCTTTTTTGCCGCTGCCTCGCCGGTGAGAGCGTTCCCCGCATGATCAAAGTTCTGCTGCTGGCCTCCGCGGCCATGGCCTTCGCCGTTCCCGCCCTCTCCACACCCGCTCAGGCGGCCGAGCCGCTGACGCTTACGCCGGCGCCGGCAAAGGCCGACCGCGCCGAGGGCGTCTTCCGCTTGACCGCCGCCACCCGCATCCATGTCGCCAAGGGCGATGTCGAGGCGCGGGGCGTGGCGGTGCAGCTGGCCGACCTGCTGCATCGCGCCCGGGGCCTGCGCCCCGCCGTGGTCGAGGGCGAGCCGGCGGCCGGCGAGGCGGCGATCTCTCTCGTGCGCGGCGGACCGGACGGCGAAGGCTACGCCCTCGACGTCGCGCCCGGCGGGGTGAAGATCACGGCGCTGAAGCGCGCGGGCCTGTTCTACGGCGCGGTCAGCCTGTGGCAGCTGGCGGTGCAGGATGAGACCAAAGGCGCGGTCGACGTGCCCGCCGCCCATGTGGAGGACGCTCCGCGCTTCGCCTGGCGCGGCTTCATGCTCGACAGCGCCCGCCACTTCCAGTCGGTCGAGACGATCCGCACGATCATCGACGGCATGGCGGCCCACAAGCTCAACACGCTGCACTGGCACCTGGTCGATGACCAGGGCTGGCGGCTGGAGATCAAGAAGTATCCGAAGCTGACGCAGGTCTCGGCCTGGCGCCAGCCGGCCGGGGCGGCGGGGTTCGATCCCAAGACCGGCAAGCCGGTGCGCTATGGCGGCTTCTACACCCAGGACCAGGTGCGCGAGCTGGTGGCCTACGCCGCCGCCCGCAACATCACCATCGTTCCCGAGATCGAGATGCCGGGCCACGCCCTGGCGCCGATCGTTGCCTATCCGAAGCTGGGCCTGACGCCCAATCCGCCGGCCCTGGCGCGCCACGACTGGGGGATCTTCCCCTATCTCTACAATGTCGAGGACGGCACGTTCGCGTTCCTCAACGACGTGCTCGACGAGGTGATGGACCTCTTCCCGTCGGACTACATCCACGTCGGCGGCGACGAGGCGGTCAAGGACCAGTGGAAGGCCAGTCCGGTCATCCAGGCCAAGATCAAGGAACTGGGCGTCAAGGACGAGCACGGCCTGCAGAGCTGGTTCATCCAGCGGGTCGAAAAGCACATCAACGGCCGCGGCCGCCGGCTGATCGGCTGGGACGAGATCCTGGAGGGCGGTCTTGCCCCCAACGCCACGGTGATGTCGTGGCGGGGGATCGACGGGGCCATCGCCGCCGCCAGCCAAGGCCACGACACGGTGCTGTCGCCCGAGCCGACCCTCTATTTCGACCGCCGGCAGAGCACCTCGCTGGACGAGCCGCCCGGTCGGATCACGGTCAGCAGCCTCAAGGACGTCTACCAGTTCGATGCCGCGCCGGACGCCCTGACGCCCGACCAGCGCAAGCACATCCTGGGCGTCCAGGCCAACCTCTGGACCGAGCACGTGCGCACCGACGAGCGGGCGCAACTGATGGCCTTCCCGCGCCTGGTCGCCCTGGCCGAGACGGCCTGGACCCAGGAGGAGCGCCGCGACTGGGACGGCTTCACCGAGCGCCTGCCCGCCGAGATGGCGCGGCTGAAGGCGCTGGGCGTCGTCGCCGACACCGCGCCGTTCGAGCCGCAGGCGACCTTGCGTCCGGGGCAGGGCGGGGCGGTCGCGGCCAGCCTGGCCAGCGGCCTCGCCATTGGCCAGGTGCGCTACACCACCGACGGCTCGGAGCCCTCGGCGGCCTCGCCGGTCTATGGCGAGACGCTGTCGCTGAAGGCGGGGACGACGCTGAAGGCCCGCAGCTTCCTGGGCGCGGCGCCGCTGGGCCGCACGCGCGGCTGGACCGCGACCGAGCTGGCGGCCAACACCCGCGAGAGCCGGCAACTGGAGCTGTGCGGCGCGGCGATCCCACTGGCCTTCGAGGACGATGCGCCGATCAACGGCAAGGACGGCCCGCGCGCCATCTTCGCCATCGACCTGATGAACCCGTGCTGGATCTGGAAGGGCGCGGACCTTTCCAAGGGGCTGAAGCTGACCGCCCGCGTGGGCCAGGCGGCTTGGAACTTCCAGATCGGCGCGGCCAAGGACCAGATCGTGGTCCGCAAGCCGGCCACGCCCGACGGCGAGCTGGAGGTGCGGCTGGGCTGCAAGGGCGAGCGCATCGCCGCCATCCCGTTGGGCAAGGCCGGGCGCGGCCCGGGCCTGGGCACGGTGAGCGGCGTGCTGCCGGCTCGTGAAGGCGTGCACGATCTTTGCCTGACCTTCACGGCCAACAGCCTGGATCCGATGCCGGCCCTTGACCGCGTCACCCTGACGGCCGGTCAGTAGCGCCTTCTTCCCCGTTCCCGACGAGAATGCCGCCCATGTCCACCCTGGTGCTTCAATCGCCTTTGGCGGGCTGGGCGGGACCGTTGGAGGAGGTTCCGGACGCGGTGTTCGCGCAGCGGATGCTGGGGGACGGGGTGGCGATCGATCCAGTGGGGTCGGTGCTGGTTTCGCCTTGCGACGGCGTGGTTCTCAGCGTGCACCGCTCGGGCCATGCGGTGACGATCCGGGCCGGCAACGGCGCGGAAATCCTGATGCACGTGGGGCTGGAGACGGTGGCGCTGGGCGGGGAGGGTTTCAGCGTCCACGTCGCCGAGGGCCAGGCGGTTGCGGCTGGCGATCCGCTGATCGGCTTTGATCTGGATCTGCTGGCCCGCAAGGCCAAGAGCCTGATCACGCCGGTGGTCATTACCAATCCCGAAGCGTTCTCGATCGTCCGGCGGACGCAGGACGCCGAGACGCAGGCTGGCGGCTTCCTGATGGAGCTGGTCCCGGTGGCTGGGGCCGCTGCGATCGAAACAGTCGCCGAAACCGAGATCAGCCGCGAGATCGTCGTGCCGCTGGTCCACGGGATCCATGCCCGCCCGGCGGCGCGGATCGTCGAGACGGCGCGGGGCTTCGCCGCCGAGGTCGCCATCGTGGCCGGCGGCCGCCGGGCCGGTGCGCGCAGCCCGGTCGGCGTGATGGCCCTGGCCGTGAAACTCGGCGACCACATTTCCATCGTCGCTTCCGGCGCTGACGCCCAGGCCGCCGTGGACGCCGTCGCCGCCCTAATCGAAAGCGGCATGGGCGAGAAGGCCGGCGAGGTCGCGCCGAAGATCGAAGAGGCCCCGATTGTCATCGCCCCGACCGAGCCCGCTGAGCCCGGCGTGCTGCGCGGGGTGATGGCCGCGCCGGGCCTGGCGATCGGCCAGGCCGTGCGGCTGGCGGTGGAAGAGATCGCCGTCGCCGAAGCTGGCCAAGGCGCTTCTTTTGAGCTGGCGGCCCTGGATGCGGCCCTGGACAGCGTCCGCGCCCGCATCGCCCTGGCCGCCGAAACTGGCGAGGCCGCCCGCAAGGCGATCCTGGCCGCGCACCTGGCCTTCCTCGAAGACCCCGAACTGACCGCCGCCGCGCGAAAACTGATCGGCGAGGGCAAGAGCGCCGGCTTTGGCTGGCGGCGCGCCGTCGGCGGCTATGTCGAGGCGCTCAAAGGCCTGGGCGACCGACGGCTGGCCGAGCGGGTCGATGATCTGATCGATCTCGAGCGCCAGGTGCTGCGGACGCTGCTGGGCCTGGAGGAAGAGACCGCCCGCGCCCTGCCGGCCGGCGCCATCCTGCTGGCCGACGAGCTTTTGCCCTCGCAGCTGATGGGCGTGGATCCCTCGCGCGTGGCCGGCTTCGCCACCGCTCGCGGCGGCCCCACCTCGCACGTAGCCATCCTGGCCGCGGCCATGGGCCTGCCGGCCCTGGTCGCCGTCGGTCCTGGAGCCCTGGAGATCGCCGACGGGACCGCCCTGATCCTCGACGCCGAAGGCGGACGCCTGCGGGTGGCCCCCGGCGCGGACGCCCTGGCTCAAGCGCAAAGCGCCATCGCCGCCCGCCACGAGCGCCGCGCCGCCGCCAAGGCCGCCGCTCATGAAGAGAGCACCACGTCTTGCGGCACGCGGATCGAAGTCTTCGCCAATGTCGGCTCGGAGAAGGACGCCAAGGCCGCCAGCGCCAACGGGGCCGAAGGCTGCGGCCTGCTGCGCACCGAGTTCCTGTTCCTCGACCGCGAGACCCCGCCCAGCGAGGACGAGCAGGCGAAAGAATATCAGGCCGTCGCCGCGGCGCTCGAAGGCAAGCCGCTGATCGTGCGCACCCTCGACGTCGGCGGCGACAAGGCCGCGCCCTACCTGCCGATCCCGGCCGAGGAGAACCCGGCGCTGGGCCTGCGCGGCGTGCGCGTCAGCCTGTGGCGGCCGCATCTCTTGAAGACCCAGCTGCGGGCCATCCTGCGCGTGGCGCCGCTGGGCCAATGCAAGATCATGGTCCCGATGGTGGGCAGCCTCTCCGAACTGCGCGCTGTCCGCGCCGTGCTCGAAGAGGCCAAGAAGGAGCTGGGGATCACGCAGCGCGTCGAGCTGGGGGTGATGATCGAGACCCCGGCCGCCGCCGTCACCGCCGACCTGATCGCCGCCGAGGCCGACTTCCTCTCCATCGGCACCAACGACCTGACGCAATACGTCCTGGCCATGGACCGGGGCAATCCGGAGCTGGCCGCCCGCATCGACGCCCTGCACCCGGCGGTGCTGCGGATGATCGACCAGACCTGCCGGGGCGCGAGCCAGCACGGCCGCTGGGTGGGCGTCTGCGGCGGTCTGGCCTCGGACCTGGCCGCCGTGCCCGTGCTGCTGGGCCTTGGCGTCAGCGAGCTTTCGGCCACCGCCGCCATCGTGCCGGAGGTGAAGGCCCTGGTGCGCACCCTGGATCTGGCCGCCTGCCGCGACCTTGCCGCCCAAGCCCTGGACCTGACCTCGCCCGAGGCGGTCCGTGACCTGACCAAGCGCTTCGGAGCCTGACGCCGATGAAATCGCCGCTCGAAATCCTCCAGCCGCTCGGCCGGGCCCTGATGCTGCCGATCGCGGTGCTGCCGGTGGCGGGCCTCCTGCTGCGCCTGGGCCAGCCGGATCTGCTGAACATCCCCTTCATCGCCGCCGCCGGCGATGCGATCTTCGCCAACCTCGGCCTGCTCTTCGCCATCGGCGTCGCCGTGGGCCTGGCCAAGGAAAACAACGGCGCGGCCGGGCTGGCCGGCGTCGTCTGCTTCCTGATCGCCACCGAGGGCGGCAAGGCCCTGCTGCACGTGCCGGCCGATGCGACGGCGGGTCTGGCCGAAGCCCACGCGGCTCTCGCCGGGGCGGCCTACAAGGCCAAGGCGCTGTCCAAGCTCTCCGTGCCGATCGGCATTCTGTCGGGGGTGATCGGCGGCCTCTTCTACAACCGCTTCTCCGGCTTCAAGCTGCCCGAGTACCTGGCCTTCTTCAGCGGCCGGCGGTTCGTGCCGATCGTGGCCGGCCTTGCGGGCCTGGTCATGGCCGGGCTGGTGGGCCTGGGCTACGACGCCATCAACGGCGGGGTGGACGCCGCCAGCCGGGCCATCGTCGGCTCGGGGCAGTGGGGGCTTCTGGTCTACGGCTTCCTCAACCGCATCCTGATCGTCACCGGCCTGCACCACATCCTCAACAACATCGCCTGGTTCGTGATCGGCGACTTCCATGGCGCCACCGGCGACCTTCGCCGGTTCTTCGCCGACGATCCGACCGCCGGCGGCTTCATGAGCGGCTTCTTCCCGGTGATGATGTTTGGCCTGCCGGCCGCGTGCCTCGCCATGCTGCACACCGCCCGGCCCGAGCGCCGCAAGGCCGTGGCCGGCATGCTGGTCTCCCTGGCCCTGACCTCGTTCCTGACCGGGGTGACCGAGCCGATCGAATTCAGCTTCATGTTCCTGGCCCCGGCGCTCTACGCCGTGCACGCCATCCTGACCGGGGTGTCGATGGCGCTGATGAACCTCTTGGACGTGAAGCTCGGCTTCACCTTTTCGGCGGGCCTGTTCGACTACATCCTCAACTTCGGCAAGGCCACGCACCCGCTCTTCCTGCTGCCGATCGGGGCGGTCTATTTCGCCGTCTATTACGGCCTCTTCCGGTTCTTCATCGTCAAATTCGACCTCAAGACCCCCGGCCGCGAGCCCGAGGAGGAAGCCGCGCTCCTCAGCGCCGCCCCGGCCCCCAGCGCCGGCGGACGTGGCGCCGACTTCGTCATCGCCCTGGGCGGCCCGGCCAACCTCGTCAGCGTCGACGCCTGCACCACCCGCCTGCGCCTGATCGTCGCCGACCAGAAGATCATCGACGAGCCTCGCCTCAAGGCCCTGGGCGCGCGCGGGATCGTCCGGCCCTCCGACAAGGCCCTGCAGGTGGTGCTGGGCCCCATCGCCGACACCGTCGCCGGCGAGATCCGCCAGGCGGCGGGGGCGGGCGTACAGGCTCCCGCCGTGGTGGCTGTGGCTTCGGCCAAGGCCGCTGACCCGGCCACGGCCCAGGCCCTGCTGCCCGGCCTTGGCGGCGCGGGCAACATCGTCGCCGTCAGTGCCTACTCCAGCCGGTTGCGGCTCGAACTGGCCGATCCTTCCAAGCTCGACGAGGCGGCCCTCAAGGCCGCTGGCGTCCGCGCGCTCGTGCGGCTCGATGGGCCGGTGGTGCACCTGGTGCTGGGACCCAATGCCGAGGCCGTAGCCAGGGCGCTGCAGGAGGCGGTGGCCGCCTAACCCCTCGCTCCTTCCACCGCCTTCCTGGGCCTTGTGCCCAGGATCCATCGTTCAGCCTGCTCAGACCTTTCGAGCGCGGCCGCTGTCTGAGCAGCCGCCGGCATGCGCCCTCGCCACAAGGGCGAGGGAGGCGGGGAAATGGAGGGGGCGGGGAAAATGCGGGAGGAGATGAGCGGGGGAGGTATCTGGCCCTCCACCTGGCCAAGACTCGACGACTCGCGTCATGCGGGGCCGCGCTCGCGGGGCGCGGGCGCCTTTTCGTGGGCGCCGGGCGCAAGTTGCGCGCGCGGAGGTCGGTGGATTGCGCGCGGAGCTTGCGTAGGTCCGGGGTGTTGGGCGCGAATGGTCGCAAAAAAGGCATTAAATTGGTATTATGCCTGGCCCTGTCCAATAAGGACAAAATTTCACTAATTGACTGACTTCATTCGTATTTGTTGCCGATCGCCGATATGCGGCGTGGCTTAGCCCGACAAATTGGGCGCCTAACCGGCAATCTCTGCCGAAATACAAGCAATAGAACGGGTTGTCGGCTTTGACGGGTATCGCGTCGGCCCCTAGGTTGCCGGTGAGCAGCGAAAAAAGGTCTTTAAATGGTCTGCTCAAAAACAACGCCGCGGGGGAGCGGCGTTCACAGGGCGCGCGCGCCGCGCCAGCTTGAGGGGATAACAGGATGATCGGTCACAAGCTTACGAGTTTCAGGCCCGCCGCCCAGCGCAAGGCCTTCGCCCTGGCCCTGCTGGCGGGCGTCAGCTTCGCCGGCGTCGCCGCCGCGCAGGAGACCGCGCCCAGCGAGGCCGTCGACGAGGTGGTGGTCACCGCCTTCCGCAAGAGCCTGGCCACGGCGCTCGACACCAAGCGCAACGACGTGCGCGTCTCGGACGGCATCTCGGCCGAGGACATCGGCAAGTTCCCGTCGGAAAACATCGCTGAAGCCATCCAGCGCATTCCGGGCGTGCAGATCTCCAACATCAACGGCCGCGGCTCGACGATCAGCATCCGGGGCCTGGGTCCGCAGTACGCCCTGACCACGGTCAACGGCCAGGCCTTCAAGAGCTCGAACTTCACCGACGGCTTCCGCTACGACGTCATCCAGACCGAGCTGGCCTCGGGCATCCAGGTCTACAAGTCGCCGACCGCCGACATGGACGCCGGCGGCCTGGCCGGCACCGTCAACATCGACACCGTGCACCCCTTCAACGTGAAGGGCCGCCAGCTGATCTTCGCCGGCAAGCTGCAGCAGCAGGAACTGATCGGCGGCGACCCGACCGCCAAGTTCGGCGCGACCTATGTCGACCACTTCCTCGACGGCAAGCTGGGCGTCTTCCTCGGCGCCGGCTACCAGGAGCTGAAGGACCGCGGCGACTATCTGTGGATGGACCGCTGGACCGTGAGCAACGGCGTCTACACGCCGGCCCGCCTGCGCTATCGCCGCATCGACCGCGAGACCAAGCGCAGCATGGTCAACGGCGCCATCCAGTTCAAGCCGACCGACGACCTGCAGATCGACGCCATCGCCACCTACGCCAAGGACGAGACGACGCAGGAACTGCACCAGCAGGTCTTCCTGTTCACCACGCCCTCGGCCTCGAACGTGGTGACCCTGGCGACGGCGAACAACACCGCCACCAAGGTGCAGATCAACAACTTCCGCCTCGAGAACAACCACCAGCACGAGGACCGTCCGCAGTCGACCGGCGCCTTCACCACCAAGGTGCGCTGGACCGGCATCGAGAACTGGGACTTCAGCGGCGTCGGCCACTATTCGCGCGGCCACGCCCTGTTCAACGAAGAGGCGGCGATCCTAGGGGTCAACATCTCGAGCGCCACGCTCGACATCAGCAACCCGAAGAACATCGTGTTCTCGACGGCGACGGCGCTGGACGACACCGCCCAGTACAACACCTCGACCCTGATCCGGAACACCTACCCGAACGGCGCCTACCGGACGATCGACTCCTACGAGAACGCCGGCCAGTTCGACGCCAAGCGCTACGTGAACTTCAGCATCCTCGACTCCGTGCAGTTCGGCGCGAAGATCCGCCAGGAAGTGCTCAAGCGCTACGTCGTGCGCCGCGACGGCCAGAACACCATCCCGGCCTCGTACTCGCCGACCATGGCCGGCTCGGGCATCCTGGTGACCAACTTCCTGGACGGCGACATGACGCTGCCGGGCAGCTGGGTTTCGCCGAACCTCGACGCCTATCGCGCCGCCCTCAAGGCCCAGGGCGTCACCGTCTACGAAGCCTTCGATCCGGCCGGCTCGTTCCGCGTCGAGCGTGACCTCGGTTCGCTCTACGCCATGGCCAACCTGAAGGGCGAAGTGCTGTCGCGCACCTTCCGCGGCAACATCGGCGTGCGTCGCGAAAGCACCGACCAGACCGTCAACGGCTATGTCGGCGGCGCGGTCAACCCGCTGAACACCGAAGTCAAGCTGGTGGCCGGCACCTACACGACCAAGAAGTCGTATGACAACGTCCTGCCGTCGGCGAACTTCAGCTTCGACATCACCGACAACCTGCTGCTGCGCGTCGCCGCGGCCAAGGTGCTGGTGCGTCCGATCATCGACTCCAACAACCAGCTGGCCACCACCATGACCAGCACCACCGACACCACCGGCCACAAGGTCTATACGATCTCGATCGGCCAGGGTTCGCTGGATCCGATGACCGCCAACCAGCTGGATGTCAGCCTGGAGTGGTACTACGGCTCGGGCAACGGCCTGTCGGCGGGCTTCTTCTCGAAGAAGGTCAAGAACGGCGTCTACACCTCGACCATGTGCCCGACCGCGTACGAAGGCACCTCGCTGTCGACCGACAGCAGCGGCGTCTGCGTCTCGGCCGCCGGCGACACCTACACCATCACCCAGAGCTTCAACGATGCGCGCACCGTCGACATCCACGGCTACGAGCTGAACTGGCAACAGTCGCTCGACGCCTGGCTGCCGATCGCGGGCTTCGGCCTGATCGCCAACTACACCCACGTCAATCCGGCGACCTCGGTGACCGGCTTCAAGCTGGCCAACCTGTCGGAGCACACCGCCAACGGCACGATCTACTGGGAAAACCAGACGTTCAGCGCGCGCCTGTCGGCCAACTACCGCAGCGCCTACGACCAGACCTCGGTCGAAAGCTTCTTCTCGGGCCCGCTGGGCCACACCGTTGACGCCCGCACCCAGTTCGACCTGAACCTGGGCTACAACATCAACGAGAAGCTCAGCCTGTCGTTCGCGGCGATGAACATCAACAACGCTCAGGAGAAGGCCTATCTCGGCAACGAGAGCCGCTGGCAGATGACCTCGGTCACCGGCCCCAGCTACTACCTGTCGTTCCAGTACAAGATGTAACCCCGTATCTCCTCCCCGGAGACGCCGTTCCGTGCGGCGCAACTGCTGGTCGCCGCCTGACTCCTGGGCGGCGACCAGATTTTCGTTTTGGAGCAAGAGCCAACGATGCCGTCCATCCCCTCGCGTCGCCAGACCCTGAAGCAGGCCCTGGCCCTGATGGCCGTCTCCACCGCGCCGTCGCTGGCCCAGGCGGCAGGCAAGACGGCGGGCAAGGCGGCTGGAGAGCCGGGCGGCGTGGCGGCGGCGCGGGCGGTGCTGGCGCGGCGGTTCGGACCCAAGGCGGCCGGGATCCAGCTGGCCCTGACGGCGTCCAAGGGCGGCAAGCCCGGCTACGTGGTGAAGGCGGCCGGCGGCAAGGCGGCGATCAGCGGCGACACGCCGGTGGCCCTGGCCCGCGGCGCCTACGCCTATCTCAAAGACAACGGCGCGGCCTCGGTGAGCTGGGAAGGCGACCGCGTCGCCCTGCCGGCGCGTCTGCCGGACGCCGACACTGGCCGGGTCGAAAGCCCCTTCGCCCACCGCGCCTATCTCAACACCTGCACCTACGGCTACACCACGCCCTGGTGGGGCTGGGACCGCTGGAGCCGCGAGATCGACTGGATGGCGGTCCACGGCGTCGACATGCCGCTGGCCATGGAAGGCCAGGAATATGTCTGGCGGGCCCTGTGGCGCGAGTTCGGGCTGAGCGAGGCCGAGCTGGCCGAGTATTTCTCCGGCGCGGCGTTCACGCCCTGGCATCGGATGGGCAATATCGAGGGCTACGCCGCCCCGCTGCCGACCGCCTGGATCGACAAGAAGAAGGACCTTCAGGTCAAGATCCTGTCGCGGATGCGCGGGCTTGGCATGACGCCGATCCTGCCGGCCTTCGGCGGCTACGTGCCCAAGGCCTTCGCCAAGAAGAACCCCAAGGCCAAGATCTACCGCATGCGGCCGTGGGAGGGCTTCCACGAGACCTACTGGCTGGATCCGGCCGACCCGCTGTTCGCCAGGATCGCCGGCCGGTTCCTGGCGCTCTACACGGAGACCTATGGCGCGGGGACCTACTATCTCGCCGACTCCTTCAACGAGATGCTGCCGCCGATCAACGCCGACGGCGCCGATGCGCGCGACGCGGCCTATGGCGACGGCACGGCCAACACCTCGGCGACCAAGACCAAGGTCGAGGTCGATCCGGCCCTGAAGGCCGAGCGCCTGGCCGCCTACGGCAAGGCGATCTACGACTCCATCCGCCAGGCCCGGCCGGACGCGGTGTGGGTGATGCAGGGCTGGCTGTTCGGCGCCGACAGCCACTTCTGGGATCCGGCCGCGATCAGCGCCTATCTCAGCCGCGTGCCGGACGAGAAGCTGATGATCCTCGACATCGGCAACGACCGCTATCCAGACGTCTGGAAGAACGCCAAGGCCTTCGGCGGCAAGCCGTGGATCTACGGCTACGTCCATAACTACGGCGGCAGCAACCCGGTCTATGGCGACCTCGACTACTACCGCCGCGACATCGCCGCGGTGGCCGCCAGCTCCGAGACCGGCAAGCTGTCGGGCTTCGGCATGTTCCCCGAGGGCCTGCACAACAACTCGATCGTCTACGAGGCGGTCTATGACCTGGCCTGGAACGGCGGCGGAACCTCGACGGGCGCCTGGCTGTCGAGCCGTTCCAAGGCGCGCTACGGCAAGACCTCGCCGCAGCTGGACGCGGCCATGGGCCTGCTGGTCCAGGGCGCCTATTCGACCCGCTACTGGTCCTCGCGCTGGTGGAAGAGCAAGGCCGGCGCCTATCTCTTCTTCAAGCGGCCGACGGCGACCATCGGCGAGTTCCCCGGCCATCCGGGCGACCGCGCCAAGCTCGATGCGGCCGTGCGGGCGCTGAGCGCCCTGGCGCCGGGCTACGCCAAGGAAAAGCTGTTCGTGCTCGACCTGGTCGACGCCGCCCGGCAGTTGGCCAGCCTGGAGATCGACGTCCAGCTGCAGGCCGCCGTGGCCGCCTATCGCAAGGGGGACGCGGCCGCCGGCGATCTCGCCCGCCGCAAGGTTCAGGATCTGGCCCTGGCCGTCGACGCCCTGCTGGGCGTTCAGCCCGAGACCCTGGCCACCTGGATCGACGACGCCCGCGCCTATGGCGACACGCCCGCCGACAAGGCGACCTATGTGAGCAACGCCAAGGCCCAGGTGACGGTGTGGGGCGGGGAGGGCAACCTCAACGACTACGCCTCCAAGGCCTGGCAGGGGCTCTATGCCGACTTCTACCTGCCGCGCTGGGGCCGTTTCCTCGACGCCCTGAAGGCGGCGGGTACGGGGCCCTTCGACGAGGCCGCCGTGGTCAAGGACGGGATCGTCTGGGAAAAGGCCTGGGTGGCCGCCGACGTCGCCTATCGCCGCCAGGCGCCGGCCGATCCGGTCGCCGGGGTCAGGGCGCTGATCGCGCGTATCGACCGGGCCTAGAGGGGGAGAGACAGAGCCATGACGACCAAGCCCGCCCCCCGCTTCCTGTCGCTGGACGTGTTCCGCGGCCTGACGGTCTGCCTGATGATCGTGGTCAACACCGCGGGGCCCGGCGCCAAGGCCTTCACCCAGCTGGTGCACGCCAAGTGGTTCGGCTTCACGGCCGCCGACGCGGTGTTTCCCTCGTTCCTGTTCGCCGTCGGCTGCTCGATGGCGTTCGCCTTCTCGCGGCCGATCCCGCTGCCGGACTTCAGCGCCAAGGTGCTCAAGCGCACGGCGCTGATCTTCCTGCTCGGCTTCCTGATGTACTGGTTCCCGTTCGTGCATCACGTGGACGGGCACTGGGCGCTGGCGCCGTTCTCGCAGACCCGGGTGATGGGCGTGATGCAGCGGATCGCCCTGTGCTACCTGATCGCCGCCTTCGCCGCGCGGTTCCTGTCGCCGCGCTGGATCCTGGCGCTGTGCGCCGGTCTGCTGCTGAGCTACTGGGCGATCCTGCTGGGCTTCGGCGACGGCGATCCCTATTCCAAGCTCGGCAACGCCGGGACCAAGCTCGACCTGCTGGTCGTCGGCCGCGACCACCTCTATCGCAAGGACGGCGGCTTCGACCCCGAGGGGTTGCTGGGCACCCTGCCGTCGGCGGTCAACGTGCTGGCCGGCTATCTGGCCGCCCGCGCCCTGCGCCAGGCCACCGACACCCGCAAGACCCTGGTGCGCATGGCCGGTATCGGCGGCGTGCTGATCCTGGCGGCCCTGGCCTGGAACCCGTGGTTCCCGATCGCCAAGAAACTGTGGACCGGCCCCTTCGTGCTGCTGACGGTGGGTATCGACCTCCTGCTGCTGGCCGCCCTGACGGCCGTGCTGGAAGGCCGCGAGCCCAACGCCGCCACCCGCTTCTTCCAGGTGTTCGGCCTCAATCCGCTGGTGATCTACCTGTTCTCGGAGCTGTTCGTGGTCACCCTGAACCAGTTCGCGATCGGCGGCGTGGGTCCGTACGAGTGGGTGGGCGTGCATGTGTTCCAGGCGGTCGCGCCGGGGCCGGTGGGCTCTCTGCTGTGCGCGGTGGCCTACATGCTGGTGTGCTGGCTGCTGGGCTGGGTGATGTACCGGAAGAACTGGGTGGTGAAGCTGTAGCTCCCTCTCCCATGGGGAGAGGGCTGGGGTGAGGGGGGACGCCGCCAGCCGGCGTGCCGGCACGCCGGCAGACCTCGTAACCACTCACCCTCCCACCGCTTCGCGGCGGGCCCCTCCCTCTCTCTAAGAGAGAGGGTTTTCCTACACCGCCCCCGCCGCCGCGCCCTCCGCATAGCCCTTCAGCCGCCCCGCGATGATCTCGCCCACGGCCTCGGCAGCGGGGCGCTGGGGGAAATGGGTGCGCCAGACGATGCGGACGGTGCGGCTGGTCAGCGCCGACAGCGGCCGCAGCACGATGCCGGCGTCCTGCGCCGCGCCCGAGGCCAGGCCCGGGATCAGGGTGGTGCCGTAGCCGGCGGCGACCATGTTCAGCAGGGTGGAAAGGCTGGAGGCGCGCAGGGCCGTGCTCAGCGCGGTGCTGGACTTGCCGCAGGCCTCCAGCGCCTGGTCGCGCAGGCAGTGGCCGTCGGCCAGGACGAGGATGTCGCGCGCCAGGTCGGTCTCGGCGATGACCTCCTGGCCGGCCAGCGGATGGTCCGGCGGCAGGGCGGCCAGGAACGGTTCGGCGAACAGGGCGCGGCCGTCGAGGTCGGGCGCGGCCTCGTCGGTGGCCAGCAGGACGGCGTCCAGTTCGTGGGTGCGCAGGCGCTCCAGCAGGGCGGCGGTCTGGTCCTCCCAGGGCTCGATCTCGAGATGGGGCAGGGCTTCGCGCAGGGGCGCGAAGATCAGCGGCAGCAGGTAGGGCGCCAGGGTCGGGATGATCCCCAGGCGGAAGCGGCCGGCCAGCGGGTCGCGCAGGTTCCGGGCCGTGGCCAGCACCGCCTCGCCCGCCGTCACCGCCGCCCGGGCGTGGTCGAGCAGTTCGCGGCAGGCGGCGGTCGGGGCGGCGGTCTTGCTGGTGCGCTCGAAGAGGGTGACGCCCAGCAGTTCCTCCAGCTTGCGGATCTGCACCGACAGGGTGGGCTGGCTGACGCCGCAGGCGCGGGCCGCGCGGCCGAAGTGCTCGTGCTCGGCCACGGCCAGCAGGTAGCGCAGGTCTCGCAGGTTCATGGTTCCTCCCGATAGGGGAAGCCTATCGCAACCATTGGATCTTGGCGCTTCTATTCAATCTGAGTTTGCGTGAAGGTCCTTCGCGGCGGCGCCCTCGGGCGTCGCCGGAATTAGGGCGCGGGACAGGTCGCGACGCCGTCAAAGAGCGCGACCGTCCCTCCGCCCCGGGAGGACGCCTTCGATGCCTCACGCCGTGGACGCCGTCCTGCAGGACGCGCTGCGCCGGGCGGGACTGCCGAGCCGCGGCCCGGCGCCCCGACTCCTGGCGCTGCTGCGCGCCTCGGAGGAGACCCACCTGACCCTGCCGGAGGTCGCCGACCTGGCGGCCGAGGCCGGCCTTTCGATCCCGCTCGGCGAACTGGCCCGCCAGATGGAGGCCTTCGCCGACCACGGCCTGGTCTCGCGCCTGCCCACCACCGGTCCTGAGCCGGTGTTCGACACCCAGCCCGAGCCGCACTTCCACATGGTCTATGAGGAGACGGCGCGGATCGTCGACCTGCACGTCTCCGAGGAGACCCTGCTGGCCATGCTGCGCGACGCCCTGGCCCGGCGGCCGGGCGGGGTGGAGGTGATGGTGGTGCTGCGCAAGCCGCCCGATGGGAAAGGCGAAGGCGGGAGCTAGTTTGCCTCGGCGGGCGCCAGGGCGATGTCGACCATGATCTCGCCCGAGATGTCCTCCAGCGCCGCCTGCACGGTCGCCACCGACAGGCCGGCGGGCAGCCGCAGCCGGGCCTCCATGTGGAACAGCGGCGCGCCCGAATGCGGCTCGACGCTGAGCCGCGTGCCGAAGGTCTCGATATTGGCCGAAAGGCCGCTCAGCACGCCCGTCACCTGGTGCACGATGCCCGGCTGGTCCTGGCCGACCAGGGCCAGCTGGATCGCCTCGCCTGCGCTTTCCCCCAAGCCGGCGGAGGCCTCGACGGCCGGAGCGATCCGCACCTCCAGCCCCTGGGCGTCCACCGCGCCGACGGCGGCGCGCAGGGCGTCGACCCTGGCCTCGTCCAGCTCGACCAGCACCGAGCCGACATAGAGCCCGCCCAGCCGGCTGAGATGGCTCTCCAGCCAGTTGCCGCCGGCCGACAGCACCGCCTGGGCCAGCGCCTGGGTCAGGCCCGGCCGGTCGCTGCCGACGACGCTCAAGATCAGCCTGGCCATGGGAGTCCTTCACGGAAGCGGACGGGCGACGCCCGAACGGAGGCGGCGAGCCAGCCACGACCCGCGGCGTCCGTCAATGCAGGCGGGTTCGCCCTTTCCGATCAACGGTCGCGACGATCAGCGCTGATCGTTGGCCGCCCGCTTGTTTGGATCGTCCGTATTCGGTTCCGGCAACTGCTGCGGCTCGGAGGGGGGAGCCGGAGGCGTTGGAGGAGCAGGAGGGGTGGAAGTAGGAGGAGAAGGCGGCGGTTCGGATTGCTTGAAGAGGTCTTTGACCTCGGCGCGTGAAAGCGGACCCTCGGGCAACTTGTCGAGGGTCCGGTCGGCCAGCTTGTAGTGGCGTCGGATCTCGTCCCATTTGACGAAATTGTCCGACAGCTTGGCAATGTGAGGGGCGACTACCTTGGCCAGAAGGACCAAGAGGCTGAGCGCCACCACCCATGAGCCGTGCTTCGCGGCCGCGGCGAGCGTTGTGGCGTCTACGACCATCGGGGCGGCCCCCCGGGCGAGGGGATCTCTTCGCGACGATCGCCCCCCAAAGTGCGTGAGCGTCGCTGGCCCTCGACGCATCGTGCGCCCTGAATGTTCAGTTCGAGATTGACCGCAACCATAACACCCTCCTTGGGGCGTCGTCTGGTTCGGTCGGCGACATGGCGACGCCTTTGACCGACGCAGCGAGCCGCCACATCGCACAAACGCCGTCGCCCCCAAGGCGTCAGGGAGAACGGAGACTTCGAACAGACACGCGTGCGCTTTCGCGCCGACGTGCCTTAGTCACGTTGGTTACGCCTTGATCAAATGTCGTTATCGCCCCGCCGGCTGAGTGGAATCATGCCTAACCGGATGGTCGAGTTCAAGCCGGATTTCGCCACATTCCTGACTCTCAACCCCTCAGCATACGATCCACTCGCCCGGCCAGGTCGGCGACGGCGAAGGGCTTGGTCAGCACCTCCATGCCGGGCTGTATATGGCCGTGGTTGAGGACCGCGTTCTCGGCGTAGCCGGTAATGAACATCACCTTCAGGTCGGACCGCAGGGCGCGGGCGGCGTCGGCCACCTGGCGACCATTCAGCCCGCCGGGCAAGCCGACGTCGGTGATCAGAAGGTCGATGCGGGCGTCGGTCTGCAGCAGGCGCAGGCCGGCCGGACCGTCGGCGGCCTCGATGCAGGCGTAGCCCAGCTCCTGCAGCGCATCGACGATCAGCATCCGCACCGTGGGCTCGTCATCGACCACCAGCACCGTCTCGCCGGCGGCGGCGGGAGCGGGCAGGGCCGCGGCGACGTCGCTCTCGTCGCTCTCCTCCTTGCCGAAGTGGCGCGGCAGGTAGATGCAGACCATCGTGCCCTGGCCCAGTTCGGAATAGATTCGCACGTGGCCGTGCGACTGGCGGGCGAAGCCGTAGACCATCGACAGGCCAAGGCCGGTGCCCTCGCCGATCGGCTTGGTGGTGAAGAACGGGTCGAACACCCGCTCCTGGACGGCCTTGTCCATGCCCACGCCCGTGTCGCTGACGCAGATGCAGACATATTGGCCCGGTTCCATGCCGCGCTCGTCGGCGGCGCGGCGGTCGAGCCACTTGTTGCCGGTCTCGATGGTGATGCGGCCGCCGTCGGGCATGGCGTCCCGAGCGTTGATGCAGAGGTTGAGGAGGGCGTTCTCCAGCTGGTTGGCGTCGACCAGGGTGGGCCACAGGCCGCCTGCCGCCACGGTCTCGACCTTGATCGCCGGCCCCACGGTGCGCCGCACCAGCTCGACGAACTCGGCCATCAGCCGGTTGATGACGATCGGCTTGGGCGACAGGGTCTGGCGGCGCGAGAAGGCCAGCAGGCGGTGGGTGAGCGAGGCGGCCCGCCGCGCCGCGCCCTGGCCGGCGGCGACATAGCGATCGACATCGACCATGCGGCCTTGCGACAGGCGCGTGCCGATCATCTCGAACGAGCCCGAGATCCCTGACAGCAGGTTGTTGAAGTCGTGAGCCAGCCCGCCGGTCAGCTGGCCGACGGCCTCCATCTTCTGGGCCTGGCGCAGGGCGTCCTCGGCCTCGCGCAGGCGGTCCTGCTCGGCCAGGCGCTCGGTGACGTCGTAGACGAACTGATAGGCGCCGGCCTTGACGCCCATGTCGTCGCGCAGCACGCCGAACCGCATCTCGTAGTCGCGGCGATAGCCGGCGGGATCGCCATAGGCCTCGACCGCGACGAACTCCTCGCCGGCCAGGGCGCGTGACCAGACCGCGCGCACCTGCTCGCGGTTGTCGGGATGGTCGGCCAGCAGGTCGAGCATGCTGTCGCCGACCCGCGGCGTCACCCCGAACACCCGCTCGAACTCGCGCACCGCCGCGCCGTTGACGGCCAGCCAGCGGAAGTCGTTGTCGATCACCTGGACAAGGGCGGCGGTCCCCTCGACCACGTCGGCCAGCACCCGGCGCTCGGCCAGGGCCGAGGCCACCCGCTGCTCCAGGGTCTCGTTCAGCTGGCGCAGAGCCAGCTCGGCCCGGCGGCGCTCGGTGACGTCCTGGAACAGCACCGCCACCTGCCTGCGCTCGGGCGGCTCGATGCGGAAGGCCGACAGCGACAGGTAGCGACCGGTGGCCACCAGCTCCTGCTCGAAGCGGATCGGCTGGCCGGTGCGCAGCACCTCGCCATAGCGCGCCACCCAGGCGTCGGCCTCGTCGCCCACCATCTCGCGCAGCTTCTGGCCGACCACCTCGGGGATGCCGGCGTGGCGGGCGTAGGCGGCGTTGGCGTCGACGTGGACATAGTCGCTGAGCGGCCCGTGCGGGCCGTCGAAGAACTCGATGATGCAGAAACCCTCGTCCATCGAGTCGAAGAGGGTGCGGTAGAGCTGCTCGCTCTGGGCCCGATGTTGCAGCGAAAGCCGCAGGTCGAGCTGGCTCATCACCTGCCGGGCCAGCACCTGCAGGGTGCGCTGCTGCAGGGGCGACAGTTCCTTGGGCGCGGTGTCGAGCACGCACAGCGTGCCGATCGGCAGGCCCTCGGCGGTCTTCAGCAGGGCGCCGGCGTAGAACCGCAGGTGCGGCTCGCCTGTGACCAGGGGATTGCCGTCGAAGCGGTGGTCGCGCGTGGCGTCGGGCACCAGCAGGAAGTCGTCTTCCAGGATGGCCTTGGCGCAGAACGACGTCTCCAGCGGCGTCTCGCGCACGCCCAGGCCGACCTCGGCCTTGAAGAACTGCCGGTGCTCGTCGATCAGGTTGACCACGGCGATGGGCGCGCCGCAGATCTCGGCCGCCAGAGAGACGATCTCGTCGAAGGCCGCCTCGCGCGGGGTGTCCAGAATGTCGTAACGGCGGAGCGCCGCGAGGCGATCGGCCTCACGCTCCGCCGGATCGGCGGCGTCCATGCGAAACTTGAGGCCCCCCTCAATCACCGGCGGCGTCGGATAGCCGACGCGCCTATCGACTAGAGGCTTAAGACGCTTGGCGCGATCAACGGTTCCACGCGATCAGGGTAAAGTTTTTTCAGCCCCAGCCTTCCGACACGCCGGCGCGGCGGGCCATCGGGGTGACGGCCAAGGGCTTCTGCGAGGGCTGCGGCTGGTCGGCCGGCTTGCCGTAGAGCCAGCCCTGGGCGAAGTCGACGCCGGCCTTGCGGACCACGTCCTCGACCTCGGCGGTCTCGACCATCTCGGCGACGGTGCGGACGTCGAGGTCGCGGCACAGCTCGACCAGGCGGCGCACCATGGCTCCGTCGCGGCTGTTGCCGGCCAGTTCGCGCACGTAGCGGCCGTCGATCTTGACGATGTCGAGGGTCAGTTCCTGGAGGTAGGCGAACGAGGCCGCGCCGGCCCCGAAGTCGTCCAGGCAGACCAGCGAGCCCAGGCCGCGCAGGGCCTGGATGTGGCGGTTGGCGCGGGGCAGGTCGTCGATGGCGCTGGTCTCGGTGACCTCGAAGATCAGCTTGCCCCTGGCGGCCGGAGTCTGGGTCAGCAGGCGGTTGATGTGATCGACGAAGGTCTCGCTGACGATGGTGCGGCCCGAGACGTTGACGGCCAGCTTCACCGCGCCGCTGCGGTCCGAGGCGATCCGGCGCACCGCCTGCTCGGCGATGGCGTGGTCCAGCTCCTCGATGATGTCGAACTCCTCGGCCATGCGGATCAGGGCGAAGGGGCTGGCGCCGTCCTCGAAGCGCACCAGCGCCTCGTGGTGGTGGGCCTGGCCGGAGGCGAGGTCGACCACGGGCTGGTAGGCCAGGGTGAAGCGGCGCTGGCTGACGGCCGCGCCCAGGGCCCCCGCGCGGGCCAGGGTGCGCTTGACCGAGCGGTTCATCGCCTCGGACAGGGTCAGCGGCGGGGTGTCCTTGAGGCCCTCGCGCAGGAAGTCGTCGAGGGCGTAGCGCAGGGCCCGCAGGCCGCGCGACGAGGTCCCGCCGTCCAGCGGCACGACGTGGGCGCTGGCGTCGAGGGCGGCGATCTTGGTCAGGCGGGCGGCCAGGGCCTCGGGGCGGTCGTCCTTGGCGCGCAGCAGGGCGTAGCGCTCGGGCGAGACCTGGGTGGCCATGGCGCCGGCGTGGGACTCGGCCCGCACGGCGCCGGCGATCTTCATGTCCAGCGCCAGGGCGTCGGGCGCGTTCAGGCCTTCGCGCAGGGCCGACAGGCCGGCGAACTCGACCATGGCCAGTTCCAGCTCGAGCCCGGTGACCCGCGCGGCTTCAAACAGGCCCTTGGCGATCTCCTCGAAGTTCTCGCGCGGGCGCAGGCCGGCGGCGTCGAGGCCTCCCGCGGGCGGGCGGGCGGCGGTGACCGCGATGGAGGTGCGACCGAAATTGTCGGGGAGGGCGCGCAGAGTGACTCCAACGAAGCGCTCCGGCTCCCCGGCGACGCGGACGGTGACCGGACCCCGGCGCTGCCCCTCGTCGAGAGCATAGAGCGCGGCGTCCATCAGCGGGCGGTCCGCGGCGGTGAACAGGTCGCGCCAGACGCGGCCGATCAAGGAGGTTTCAGGCTTGCCCATGATCTTTTGCGCCGCGCCCAGGGCGAGGCTGACCCGGTCGCCCTCGAGTTCCAGCAATAGGTCGGCGCTGGCGAAGGCCAGTCCCAGCAGGCGGCGCGGATCGATCGACAAGGCAGAGCTCCCCAGAGGTGGGGCAGCTTGCGCGCCTTAGCTTAAAGACCCGTGCACGGGGGCGGGTCGCCGATGGGGCTGCGACCGCCCGTCGCAGGCAGGTCCGGCGGGCGCGCCGGAACGAAAAAGAACATCTTGCGAACATAGAACAAAATGTGTACACGTTAATCATTCCACAGGCGGTGGGCGCCGAGGCGCTCGAACTTCCGGCCGGACGGTCGGAATCATGGAATAAGGCGGATCATCCAATGACCAGTCAGGCGGCTTTGAAACTCGTGGGCAAGGAAGAAGGCGACAAGGCGCGGGCGCTAGAAGCGGCCCTGGCGCAGATCGATCGGGCCTTCGGCAAGGGCTCGGTGATGAAGCTGGGCGAAAAGGGCAAGGTCGAGATGGAGTCGGTCTCCACCGGCTCGCTCGGCCTGGACATCGCGCTGGGCATCGGCGGCCTGCCCAAGGGCCGGGTGATCGAGATCTACGGCCCCGAAAGCTCGGGCAAGACCACCCTGGCCTTGCACGTCGTCGCCGAGGTCCAGAAGGCCGGCGGCACCGCCGCCTTCGTCGACGCCGAGCACGCGCTGGATCCGGGCTACGCCTTCAAGCTGGGCGTCAATCTCGACAACCTGCTGGTCTCGCAGCCGGACAACGGCGAGCAGGCTCTGGAGATCACCGACACCCTGGTGCGCTCGGGCGCGGTCGACATCGTCGTGGTCGACTCCGTGGCCGCCCTGACCCCGAAGGCCGAAATCGAAGGCGAGATGGGCGACAGCCTGCCCGGCCTCCAGGCCCGTCTGATGAGCCAGGCGCTGCGCAAGCTGACCGGCTCGATCAACAAGGCCAACACCATCGTCATCTTCATCAACCAGATCCGTCACAAGATCGGGGTGATGTACGGCAGCCCGGAAACGACCACGGGCGGCAACGCGCTGAAGTTCTACGCCTCGGTGCGCCTGGACATCCGCCGCACCGGCTCGGTCAAGAACCGCGACGAGATCATCGGCAACAACGTCCGCGTCAAGGTGGTGAAGAACAAGGTGGCCCCGCCGTTCCGCGAGGTCGAGTTCGACATCATGTACGGCGAGGGCATCTCCAAGCTCGGCGAGATCATCGACCTGGGCGTCAAGGGCGGCATCATCGACAAGGCCGGCTCCTGGTTCTCCTACAACAGCCAGCGCATCGGCCAGGGCCGCGACAACGTCCGCGAGTTCCTCAAGAACAACAAGGACCTGGCCAACGAGATCGAGATGGCCGTGCGCAAGGCCTCGCAGAAGATCGAGGAAGAGCTGCTGGTCGGCGGTCCCGAGGACGGCGAGGAAGAATAAGAGACAACTCGGGGCGCGCCTGCTCCGAGTTTCGCGGCCGCCGCCCGCCGAGGGCGACCCCGCCATACGCCCGCGGCGGACCTACACCGCCACGACGGCCGCGATCCCCGGACGCCTGGACCCCATGCCAGGCGTCCGATTTCGTTTGTCCTCCCCCGCAAAGCGGGGGAGGTGGCGCGGTGCGGAACGCGCCGTGACGGAGGGGGCGACCGCCGCAGGGCGCTGGCCTTCCCCCTCAGTCGCTCCGCGACAGCTCCCCCAGAGGGGGAGCATCTTCCTGGCGCGGCGCCGGATCAGATCCTCCCCCTCTGGGGGAGGTGGCCCGAAGGGCCGGAGGGGGGCCGTTTTCAGCTTCCAGAGCGTCGGCCGAATTCCGTCAGATGAGTAGAAGCCCCAGCCCCCTCAGTTCCCGATCTTCGTCCACGGCCGTTGCACGCACACCGGCGCGCCGTCGATCACCGCCACCCGCGCCGATCCCGTCGGCGCATAGAACGCCTGCCGCCCGCCGACGCTGACCGCCAGGGCGATCGGGCCGCTGAAGTCGCAGACCGGCGCCTCGCGCTTGCCGCCGGCCTGGCCGTAGGTCCGGTGGGTGCATTCCATGTGGCCGGCGCCGCGCGCCACGCTGAGGCTGTCAAAGGCGAAGGTCATCGGCTTGCGCTGCCGGGCCTCGAAGGCGGCCTGGGTCAGGACCGGGCAGGGCGTTCCGGCCAGGCTCCAATAGGCCTCGGCGGCGCCGGCGGCCTCGCGCTGCTTCCAGGCGACGAAGACGATCAGCGGCGCGGCGATGGCGAGGGCGATCGCCGCCCAGAAGATCCAGCCGCCGCGCCTGGCGCGTCCATCGACCCGCACGGCCCCCGGTCGTTCCCCAATCCCCGCAGCGCCCATCCTGGTCCTCCCGCCCGGCGACAGTAGGAGCGGCGGGATGCGTACGCCAATAGAAGAATAGAGAGACGGACCTGCCGAGCTACGGCGTCAGGCCGGACGCCGTCGGGAAACTCTGCCCCTTTTCACCGAGGATCCCCGCGAAGGGGAAAGCCGAGGCCGCAGGTGATCCGCCGCCCCGCCTCATCCTGAAAGCCAGTTTGGACCCCCGCCTTCGCGGGGAGGAACGGGTTGGGGGCGAGCCGGGGAATGTCGCTCCTCGCCTGCCGTCACTGTCCCATCCGGAAGCGCGCGGTCTGCACGCAGCGCGGCTGGCCGTCGATCACCGCCACCCGGGCCGAACCCGGGGCGGTGTAATAGACCACGGCCTTGGGGCTCTCGACCGCCAGGGCGCCGGGGCTGGTGAAGTCGCAGACCTGGGCCTCCTGCTTGCCGCCGTCCAGGCGATAGGCGTGGCGGGCGCACTGCACGTGGCCGGCTCGGCGCGACAGCCGCACCTCGTCGAAGGCCGTGGTCATCGGCGCGCGCCGCGAGGCCGCCGCGAAGTCCGCGGCGGTGCTGGCCGGGCAGGGCTCGCCGTCCAGGCTCCACTCGCCGGCCTGCTCGATCTCGACCTCGGCCTTGTGCTCGGCTTCCCACCACAGGCTGAACAGCGGCGAGACGATGGCGACCGCCAGCATCAGCCGCAGCGGCCAGGGCGGCGGCCTGCGGCCCTCGACCCGCACCTCGCCGGCGGTGCGGGCGGGGCGCGGCCGCCGCGTCACGCCAAGATTTCGATCGACCATCCCGCGTCCCCCGCGTCGCCCCCGAGTCCCATAGCGCGACCACGGCGAGCCCGGCCAGCGGCGCGCCGTCCGAAACCGGTCACATCCCAGGTTCGATTTCCACAAATCTTGAAACCGCGCTATGCAGCGCCGACTTCCGGCCGACACCGGACCTTTCGAGATTCCCGAGACGACGATGCCTAGCCTCAACGAGATCCGCAGCACCTTCCTCGACTACTTCGGCAAGGCCGACCACGCCGTCACGCCGTCGGCGCCGCTGGTGCCGCAGAACGATCCGACCCTGCTGTTCGTCAACGCCGGCATGGTGCCGTTCAAGAACGTCTTCACCGGCGCCGAGACGCCCGCGCATCCGCGCGCGGCCAGCTCGCAGAAGTGCGTCCGCGCCGGCGGCAAGCACAACGACCTGGACAACGTCGGCTACACCGCCCGCCACCACACCTTCTTCGAGATGCTGGGCAACTTCTCGTTCGGCGACTACTTCAAGGAACAGGCGATCACCCACGCCTGGACCCTGCTGACCGGCGAGTTCGCCCTGCCCAAGGACAAGCTGCTGGTCACGGTCTACCACACCGACGACGAGGCGGCGGACCTGTGGAAGAAGATCGCCGGCCTGTCCGACGACAAGATCATCCGCATTCCGACCAGCGACAACTTCTGGTCCATGGGCGATACCGGCCCCTGCGGCCCGTGCTCGGAGATCTTCTACGACCACGGCGAAGGCATCTTCGGCGGCCCTCCGGGCAGCCCCGATGAAGACGGCGACCGCTTCATCGAGATCTGGAACCTGGTGTTCATGCAGTTCGAGCAGCTGGCCGGCGGCGAGCGCCTGTCGCTGCCCAAGCCCTCGATCGACACCGGCATGGGCCTGGAGCGCATCGCCGCGGTCCTGCAGGGCCAGCACGACAACTACGACATCGACCTGTTCAAGGCCCTGATCGCCGCTTCGGTCGAGCTGACCGGGGTGAAGGCCGAGGGCGACCAGGCCCCGTCGCATCGCGTCATCGCCGACCACCTGCGCTCGTCGTCGTTCCTGCTGGCCGACGGCGTCACCCCGTCGAACGAAGGCCGCGGCTACGTGCTGCGCCGGATCATGCGCCGGGCCATGCGCCACGCCTATCTGCTGGGCGCGCAAGAGCCCCTGATGCACCGTCTGGCCCCGACCCTGGTGGCCGAGATGGGCCAGGCCTATCCGGAACTGCGCCGCGCCGAGGCCTCGATCGTCGAGACCCTGCGCCAGGAGGAAGAGCGCTTCCGCGTCACCCTGGGCCGTGGCATGGGGCTTCTTGACGAAGCTACCGCCGGGCTCGAAAGCGGCGGCGTGCTGGACGGCGAGACCGCCTTCAAGCTCTATGACACCTACGGCTTCCCGCTCGACCTGACCCAGGACGCCGTGCGCGCCAAGGGCATCACGGTCGACACCGACGGCTTCGACGTGGCCATGGACCGCCAGCGGACGATGGCGCGCGCCAACTGGGCCGGTTCGGGCCAGCAGGGCGCGGCCGCCGCCTGGTTCTCGATCAAGGAAAAGGCCGGCGCCACCGACTTCGTCGGCTACGAGACCACCGAGACGACGGGCGTGGTGAAGGCCATCGTCGCCGACGGCGCCGAGGTCGAGGCCGCTTCGGCCGGCCAGACTGTCGACGTGCTGCTCGACCGCACCAGCTTCTACGCCGAGAGCGGCGGCCAGGCCGGCGACACCGGCGCGATCGAGGCCAATGGCGCCGAGAGCCGCGTGCTCGACACCCAGAAGCAGGCCGGCGAGCTGCACGTGCACCGCGTCGAGCTGGCCGGGCCGCTGAAGGTCGGCGACCAGGTCGTGGCCAGCGTCGACGCCGAACGCCGCCACACCACCCGTTCCAACCACTCCGCCGCCCACCTGGTGCACGCGGCCCTGCACCATGTGCTCGGCCCGCACGTCGCCCAGAAGGGCCAGATGGTCGACGGCGAGCGCATGCGTTTCGACTTCAGCCACGGCGGCCCGCTGTCGCCCGACGAGATCGAGCGCATCGAGGCCGAGGTCAACGCGGTCATCCGTCAGAACGTGGCGGCCCAGACCAAGGAAATGGCCCCGCAGGAGGCCATCGAGGCCGGCGCCGTGGCGCTGTTCGGCGAGAAGTACGGCGACAGCGTGCGCGTGCTGACCCTCGGTGACAGCCTGACCGAAGCCGGCAAGGCCTATTCGGTCGAGCTGTGCGGCGGCACCCACGTGGCCCGCACCGGCGACATCGCCCTGTTCAAGATCGTTTCCGAGCAGGGCGTGGCCGCCGGCGTGCGCCGCATCGAGGCCCTGACCGGCGAGGCGGCCCGCCGCTTCCTGCTCGACCAGGCCGGCGTCGCCAAGGCCCTGGCCGACCAGTTCAAGACCCCGGTCGCCGAGGTTCTGGCCCGCGTCGACGCCCTGGTCGCCGAGCGCAAGAAGCTGGAGAAGGAACTGGCCGAGGCCAAGAAGCAGCTGGCCCTGGGCGGCGGCGGCGCGGCCTCGGGTCCGGAAGACGTCAATGGCACCGCCCTGATCGCCCGCGTCCTCGACGGCGTCGGCGGCAAGGAACTGCGCGGCGTCGCCGAGGAGTTCAAGAAGCAGCTGACCAGCGGCGTCGTGGCCCTGGTGGGCACGACCGACGGCAAGGCCGCCGTCACCGTGGCCGTGACCGCCGACCTGACCGCCAAGTTCAGCGCCGCCGAACTGGCCAAGGCCGCCGTGATCGCCATGGGCGGCCAGGGCGCGGGCGGCAAGCCCGACTTCGCCCAGGGCGGCGCCCCGGACGCGACCAAGGCCGACGACGGCCTGGCCGCCATCAAGGCCGTTCTGGCCGGCTGATCGCCTTAGATCGGCCCGCTTCCTCGTCGAAGCGGGCCGACTTCGTTCTCAAGTCAGTATCGGCGGACCAGCGCCTGCGTAAGATCCACAACATCATGCCCGATCCCGCCGAGCGTCGCGCCTGGCGGGTCTGGCTGGGCCTTGCCGCCATGGTGGCGGTGATCGGCGGCGGCGTCGGCCTGACCGTCTCGCGCTGCACGCGGCCGTCCGAGCCCGGTACAAAGGCCGAGCGTCAGGTCGCCGCGGCCGCGACCCCCGTCGTCCTGCCGCTGGAGGCCAAGGACTGGCGCGGCAAGATCGACTACCGCGCGCTGGACGCCCGCATCCGGACGATGATGGCCGACCGCAGCATGACGGGCCTGGCCGTCGCCGTGGTCGAGGACGGCCGGCTGTCGTTCGTGAAGGGCTATGGCCAGACCACGCCGAACGACGGCGAGGCGGTCAACGCCGACACCGTGTTCCGCTGGGCTTCGCTGTCCAAGACCGTGTCGTCGACCCTGAGCGCGCGCCTGGCCGGGGAGGGGGCGTTCTCGCTGCAGGACCCGCTGGCCAGGTTCGGCGTCAGCCTGCGCTTGCCGGGCGGGGCCGAGCAGACCCTGACGGTCGAGCAACTGCTGTCACAGCGCACCGGCCTGCCGCGCAACGCCTATGACGGCTGGCTGGAAGGCGGCCGCGATCCGAAGACGATCCGGCAGGCCCTGGGAACGGTGCCGCCGCAGTGCCCGCCGGCCACCTGCCACACCTACCAGAACCTCGCCTACGACACGATCCGCGAGGTGATCGAGGCCTCCACCCACCGGCCCTACGCCGAGGAGGCGCGCCAGAAGCTGTTCCTGCCGCTGGGCATGGGCAGCACGACCATCGGCATGGAGGAGATCCGCGGCGAGCGGCACTGGGCGCGGCCCACCCGCTATGGCCGCGAGTCGATCCTGGCCGAGGCCTATTACCGGGTGCCGGCGGCGGCGGGGGTGAACTCCAACATCGTCGACCTGGCGCGCTGGATGCAGGCCCAGATGGGCCTGGCGCCCGCCGTGCTGCCGGCCAAGGTGCTGGAGGAGATCCAGCGTCCGCGCGTGCTGACCAACCGGCCCTATGGCAACTCGCCGCTGGGCCGCTCGCTCGACAAGCCGGCCTATGGCCTGGGCATGCGCAGTTTCGGCTATCAGGGCCACCGCCTGGCGGGCCACAGCGGGGCCGTCGACGGCTACCGCTCGACCATGATGTTCGACCCGGCCACCAAGACCGGCGTCGTCATGCTGTGGAACAGCGAGAGCAGCCTGCCCTTCAAGCTGCAGGCCGAGGTCTTCGATCTCTACTACCACCTGCCGTTCACCGACTGGCTGCAGCTGAAGGGCAGCGACGCGGTCGAGGTCGCGCCTTAGGGGGCGGCGAAAACCTCGTCCTTCGACAGGCTCAGGATGAGGTTTTTATGCGGTCGAGCGTTCGTCGCTCGGGCCGAACCATGGTCCTCATCCTGAGCTTGTCGAAGGACGAGGATCACGCACAGGAACGAAAAAGGGCGCTCCTCCCTCTCGGAAAGAGCGCCCCTGTCATCTGAAGCCTGAGCTCTTAGAACTTCGCGCGGACGCCGAAGAAGTAGCGCGAGCCGAAGGTCTCGTTGCCGATCCGGCGGGCGGCGCTGTTGTATTCGATGCGCACCTCGTCGGTCAGGTTCACGCCCTCGACGAAGACGGTGATCTTGTCGTTGACGTTGTAGCTGGCCGAGGCGTCCAGCGAGCCGAAGGCCTTGTTGAACTCCGGCAGGTTGCCGCGGCCGGCGGCCGTGATCAGCCAGTCGTCGCGCCAGTTGTACGAGGCGCGGGCGCTGAACTTGTCGTTCTCGTAGTAGAGCGAGACGTTGTAGCTCTTACGCGACAGGCCCGGGAACGGCAGGATCTCGTTGGTCAGCAGGTTGACCCCCTTGAAGCCCTTGTCCTTCTGGTAGGTGAAGTTGGCCAGCACCCCGAAGCCGTCGAACGGCGCGGGCAGGAAGTCGAAGGCGTACTGGCCGCCGATCTCCAGGCCGTTGATCGACACCTCGTCGGTGCCGTTGACCGGGCGCGAGATGGCGTAGGTCTGGCCGTCGATGACCTCCGAAGTGGTCTGGTTGATGATGGAGGACGAGATGTCCTTCCGGAAGTAGGTCGCCGAGACGAAGCTGTCCTTGGCGAAGTACCATTCCAGGCCCGCGTCGTAGGCCGTGGCCTCGAAGGGCTGGAGGTCCGGATTGCCGCGCGAGCCGGTGAAGCCGATCTGATCGATGCTGCGGCGCAGGGCCAGCTGGCTGGGCGCGGCGCGGGCCATCACCTTGCTGGCGGCGGCGCGGCCGATCAGCTTGCCGGGGATGAACTCGAACCGCAGGTTCAGCGACGGCAGGGTCTTGGTGTAGCCGCCGTCCTGCTCGCCCTTGACGAAGTTGACGATCGGGGCCGAGGTCGTGCCGGTCTGCACGCGGTTGTAGCCGGTGGAGACGGTCTCGGTGTCGACCACCCGGACGCCCAGCGTACCGCTGATCCCCACGGGCAGTTCACGGAAGTCGAAGGCGGCCTGGACGTAGGCGCTGCGGGTCTTCTCCTCCACCGACCAGGTGTCGAGGAAGGCCTGGAAGGTGCCGCGGCCGCCATAGGTCTCGGCGGTGTTGGCGTTGGGATTGACGCCGTAGACGTCGTTGATCAGGCCCGCCGTCGCCAGGGTGGCGGCGTAGGTGCCCATGGTGTTGTCGTTCCATTGGCGGATGCCGCCGGAATAGCCCAGGTCGCCGGTCTCGAAGAACGGGATGCTGTTCACGATCGAGTTGATGTTGACGATGTTCTCGAGCGTCGCGCACGAGGTCGCCACCGCGACCACGGCGCCGCTGCTGGCGTCGTTACGGCAGTTCAGGCGCGTCGTGCGCTGGTAGAGGATCTGGTCGGTCTCGAACTGCCGCGCCTGGACGCCGGCCTTGATCGAGGTCAGCCACGAGCTTTCCGGCTTGTAGGTGACGTTGAACTGCTGGGCGGTCTCTTCGGAGGTGTTGTTGCGCGGGTTGAACAGGGCGTCGATCCGCTTGACGCCCTGGCCGGTGGTGACGTCCAGGCCCGGGAACGAGAAGTTCGGCGCGCCCTGGCCGCCGGTGTAGTCGACGACGGCGCGCGGCACGCCGAACACCGTGGCGGTGGAGTTGATCTCGTTGTTCTGGACCTCGGCGTTCGAATAGTCGAAGCGGGCGTCGAACACCCAGTGGTCGAGCTTCCACTCGCCGCCGACGGCGGTCGTGTACTGGGTGCGCTTCAGCCCGCCCAGGATGTTGCGGTAGGCCAGGTCCATCGGGAAGTTGGCGTCGCTGGTCAGCTCGATGTGGTTGACCGTGTTGTCGGCGCCCAGCGTGGTCTTGCTGTAGTCGATCAGGCCGCCCGAGGCGCCCAGCTGCAGGAACGAGCTGTTCACCTTCTCGCTGGCGGTGGCGTAGGTGGCGTCGAAATAGGCCTTGAAGTTGTCGGTCGGCCGCCATTCGACGACGCTGCTCAGGGCTTTGCGCTCGGTCTCGCGGCGATCGATGATCAGGCGCGGGATCTCGGGAATCCAGTCCAGCGTGCCGTCATTGTTGACGTCGGTGCTGCGCCCGGGCGTCGCGCCCGTGCCGGTGGCCGTGGCCGCCCGGCGAATCCAGCCGGTGGTGCGGGCGTTGTTGCTGTTGAGGTGGCGGTTTTCCCAGGTGCCCGACAGCAGGACGCCCAGCTTGTCGTCGAAGAAGGTGCGGCTGCCGATCAGGGCGACCTTGGGGTCGTATTCCTTGGCCAGGTTGGAATAGACGCCCTGGATCGAACCGGCGACATAGGGCTCCTTGCTGTCGAACGGCCGGCGGGTGATCACCCGCACGGTGCCGCCGATGCCGCCCTCGGCCATGTCGGCGGTCGGCGACTTGACCACGTCCAGGCGCGAGACGAACTCGACGGGGATGTCGCGGAAGTCCACGGCGCGGTCGCTGCCGCCGACGGTGAGCGACAGGGCCGACGAGCCGTTGATCTCGACGCGGTTGAGGCTGGGATCGGCGCCGCGGATGCTGACGCCGCGACCTTCGCCGTCCTGGCGGCTGATCTGCACGCCGGTCACCCGTTGCAGGGCTTCGGAGAGGTTCTTGTCGGGGAACTGGCCGATGTCCTCGGCCGAGATCGAGTCGACCACCTGCAGCGAGTTGCGCTTGGTGTCCATGGCGCTGCGCAGCGAGGCGCGGATGCCGGTGACGACGACTTCCTCGACCGCGTCGGGCTCGACGGTCTGGCCGGCCGGAGCGGCGGGCGCGGTCTGGGCGAGGGCCATGGCCGGGGCGGCGAACACGGCGGCGGCCACCGCGACGCTCGAAACACCCGCCCACAGTTGCGCGCTGGTCGACGACTTCATCGTTTCCTCCTGTGCCTGACGTGGCTCGGAGGCGACCCGGGGGAGGGCGCGACGCCGAGATCGACAGTTTTCATATTGTGGGAACTTATCCCGATAGTCGGGATGATAACCGCCTCGCTCCGGAAATGTCGAGTGGGATACGATATGTCGTATTAGAAATGGGCTGAAAGCGCCGATCTGGCCAATCGCGGCAACGTGAGGATTTGCTTGGCTTTTTCAGCGCCTCAGGTTGAGGGCGAGCATATCGCCGGTATCGGAAAGGCTCGGCCCGACCCGGGTCGCGACGACCTCGAGGGCGACGTCCGCACAGCCCGCGCGGCCAAATCGAGGCCGACCTAAACAAGACCCAGCGGCCCTCCGCCGACAGTATCGGCGGCGTTCTATCCACTCCGTTTTCCAAGGACACCGTCGATGCCGATCACGGCCACCCCGACCCCCGGCGATCAACTGATCACCCCGACCGACCACACCCTGATCATGATCGACTTCCAGTCGCAGATGGCGTTCGCGACCAAGTCGATCGACCCGGTCTCCCTGCGCAACAACGCCGCCCTGGTGGCCAGCGGCGCGGCCGGCTTCGGCGTCTCGACCATCCTGACGACCGTGGCCGAGAAGAGCTTCTCGGGCCCGATGTTCACCGAGGTCACCGAGCCGTTCCCGGGCAAGGCCCTGGTCGACCGCACCTCGATGAACAGCTGGGAAGACGCCGGCGTGATCGAGGAGGTCAACAAGATCGGCAAGGGCCGCATCGTGCTGGCCGGCCTGTGGACCAGCGTCTGCATCGTCGGCCCGGCGCTGTCGGCCCTGCAGCAGGGCTATGAGGTCTATGTGATCACCGACGCCTGCGGCGACATCTCCGAGGAAGCCCACGAGCGGGCCGTGCAGCGGATGATCCAGGCCGGCGCGCGGCCGATGACGGCCCTGCAGTATCTGCTGGAGCTGCAGCGCGACTGGGCGCGCGGCGAGACCTACGACCTGACCACCGGCATCGCCAAGAAGTTCGGCGGCGGCTACGGCCTGGGCATCATCTACGCCAAGACCATGTTCAACGCCCACGAGGGCTGACGAACCGGCCCGCGCCGGCCGACCTTCCAGGTCGGCGCGGACCGCCTTTCAACAAGGCGTCCCAAGATGAAGATCTATCTCCTGTCGCTCGCCGCGGGCCTGGCCGTCGGGGTGTTCTACGCCCTGGTGCAGGTGCGCTCGCCGGCGCCGCCGGTCGTGGCCTTGATCGGCCTCTTCGGCATACTGGTCGGCGAGCAGATCCCGCCGCTGGTCAAGAGCCTGGCCGCCCGCCAGCCGGCCGCCGTCTCGTGGCTGCGTCACCAGGTGGGGCCGCACATGTTCGGCAGCCTGCCGGGGGCCGTGAAGCCTCCCGAGCAGGCGCGCGCCGAGCCTCCCCATCCCCAAGCCTGACGTCCCCCAGTTCCCTCGGCCCCAGTTCCCCCGGAGTATCCGCATGACCTCGCCCGACCTGATCCTGCGCAACGGCCGCTTCACGACCCTCGACCGGAGCAATCCCAACGCGCAGGCCGTCGCCGTGACCGGCGGACGCTTTTCCGCCGTGGGGACCGAGACCGAGGTCATGGCCCTGGCCGGGCCGGCGACCAAGGTGGTCGACCTGAAGGGCCGCCGGGCGCTGCCGGGCCTGATCGACAACCACCTGCACATCATCCGCGGCGGGCTGAACTTCAACATGGAGCTGCGCTGGGACGGCGTGCGCTCGCTGGCCGACGCCATGGGCATGCTCAAGCGCCAGGTGGCCATCACCCCGCCGCCGCAATGGGTGCGGGTGGTGGGCGGCTTCACCGAGCACCAGTTCGCCGAAAAGCGCCTGCCGACCATCGAGGAACTGAACGCCGTGGCGCCCGACACGCCGGTGTTCATCCTGCACCTCTATGACCGCGCCCTGCTGAACGCGGCGGCGTTGCGGGTGATTGGCTACGACCGCGACACGCCCGAACCGCCCGGCGGCCAGATCATCCGCGACAGCCAGGGCAATCCGACCGGCCTGCTGCTGGCCAAGCCCAACGCCCAGATCCTCTACGCCACCCTGGCCAAGGGCCCGAAGCTGCCCTTCGACTACCAGGTCAACTCGACCCGCCACTTCATGCGCGAGCTGAACCGGCTGGGCGTGACCGGGGCGATCGACGCCGGCGGCGGCTTCCAGAACTATCCGGACGATTACGAGGTCATCCAGAAGCTGGCCGACGACAACCAGCTGACCATTCGCCTCGCCTACAACCTCTTCACCCAGAAGCCCAAGGGCGAGAAGGACGACTTCCTCAACTGGACCAAGACCTCGACCTACAAGCAGGGCGACGACTATTTCCGCCACAACGGCGCCGGCGAGATGCTGGTGTTCTCGGCCGCCGACTTCGAGGACTTCCGCCAGCCGCGTCCCGACATGCCGCCGCAGATGGAAGGCGAGCTGGAGGAGGTGGTCACCATCCTGGCCCAGAACCGCTGGCCCTGGCGGATGCACGCCACCTATGACGAGACCATCGACCGGGCGCTGGACGTGTTCGAGAAGGTCAACAAGGACGTCCCGCTGGAGGGCCTGAACTGGTTCTTCGACCACGCCGAGACGATCTCGGAAAAGTCGATCGACCGCATCGCCGCCCTGGGCGGGGGCGTGGCCGTGCAGCACCGCATGGCCTACCAGGGCGAATACTTCCTCGAGCGCTATGGCGCGGCCGCCGCCGAGGCGACGCCGCCGATCGCGAAGATGCTGGAGAAGGGTCTCAAGGTCTCGGCCGGCACCGACGCGACGCGCGTGGCCTCGTACAATCCCTGGGTCTCGCTGGCCTGGATGATCACCGGCAAGACGGTGGGCGGAACCCGGATCTATCCGCAGCGCAACTGCCTGGACCGCGAGGCGGCGCTGCGCATGTGGACCGAGAACGTCACCTGGTTCTCCAACGAGGAGGGCAAGAAGGGCCGGATCGTGGAAGGCCAGCTGGCCGACCTGATCGTGCCCGACCGCGACTTCTTCGGCGTGCCCGAGGACGAGATCGCCGACATGACCTCGGACCTGACCATGGTCGGCGGCAAGATCGTCTATGGCGCGGGCGACTTCGCCAAGCTGGACGAGAACGAGGTGCCGCCGGCCATGCCCGACTGGTCTCCGGTGCGGGTGTTCGGCGGCTATGCCGCCTGGGCCGAGCCGGAGAAGGACGCCGCCATGCGTCGCCAGGCGGCCGCGTCGTGCGCCTGCGCCAGCGGCTGCGGCGTGCACGGCCACGACCACGCCACGGCCTGGACCAAGAGCCTGCCGATCAGCGACCTGAAGTCGTTCTGGGGCGCGCTGGGCTGCGCCTGCTGGGCGGTCTGATGCGGGCCGTCCTCACCTCGCAGGCGGTGCGCTGGGTCGCGCTGCTGGGCCTGTGCGCCGCCTATATCCAGGGCGGCCTGACCAAGGCCTTCGACTTCGGCGGGGCCGTCGGCGAGATGGCCCACTTCGGCCTGTCGCCGGCCGCGCCGTTCGCCGTGGCGGTGATCGCGCTGGAGCTGGCCGCCTCGGCGATGATCCTGAGCGGCCGGCTGCGCTGGCTGGGGGCGCTGGCCCTGGCGACGTTCACCCTGGGCGCGACCTTCATGGCCAACCGCTTCTGGCAGATGGCGCCGCCCGAACGGTTCGGCGCGACCAACAGCTTCTTCGAGCACCTGGGCCTGGTCGGCGGTTTCCTGCTGGTCGCCTGGCACGATCTCGACGCGCGGAGAGGGTCATGAGGACGCTGGCGGCCGCGGCCCTGGTGCTCGCGGCCCCACTCCTCGTAACGGGTCCCGCCCTGGCGGCCGAGCGTCCCGCGATCAAGGTCAACCGCTGGCAGGAGGACTGGTCGGTCCTGGCCGATCCGGCCAAGCGGACCGAGCCTCTCGACGGCCTGAAATACGTTCCGCTGGGCGACGACGCCTTCCTGTCGCTGGGCCTGACCCTGCGCGAGCGGCTGGAGCTGGGCGACGCCCCGACCTTCGGCCAGGAGACGCCCGACACCAGCCTGTCGCAGCGCCTGCAAATCCACGCCGACGCCCGGGCCGGCGCCTGGCGGGCCTTCGTCATGCTGGAGGACGTGCGCGCCTTCGGCCGTCGGCATGTCGGCGGGGCCGACGCCGACCGCCTGGACCTGCGCCTGGCCTTCGTCGACCACGTGGGCCAATTGGCCGGCGGCAAGGCGACGGTGCGGGTCGGCCGCCAGGACTTCCCGATCGACCAGCAGCGCTTCCTGTCGGCGCGAGACGGCCCCGGCGTGCGCCAGTCGTTCGACGCGGTCTGGGTCGACTGGAGCCGGGGTCCCTGGACCCTGGCCGGCGTCGTCAGCCAGCCGGTGCAATATGCCGACGACGAGGCCTTCGACGATACGTCCAGCGGACACGTGCGGCTCGACTTCGCGCGCGTCGAGCGCAAGGCGTTCGGCGGGGTCGTGTCGGCCTATGCCGGTCGCCTGGCCCGTTCGACCGCCCGCTACGGCGACGCGGTCGGGCAGGAGGATCGGCAGGTCTACGACCTGCGCTACGCCGGCAAGGCTAAAAGCCTGGACTGGGACCTCGAAGCCATGGCCCAGCGCGGCGAGGTCGGCTCGACCGACGTCCGCGCCTGGGCGGCCGGGGCGCGGGGCGGCTGGACGTTCGCGGGCATCCCCTGGTCGCCGCGTCTGGGGCTGCAAGGCGATCTCGCCAGCGGCGACACCCGGAAGGGGGACGGGCGGCTCGGAACCTTCAACCCGCTCTATCCCAACGCCGCCTATTTCACCCGCGCCGGCTACACCGGCTACGCCAACATCGCGCACCTGAAGCCGTCGGTGACGGTGTCGCCGACCGGCAAGCTGACCGTCATGGCGGCCCTGGCCGGCCAGTGGCGGCGCACGGCGGCGGACGCGATCTACGGCCAGCCCTTCGCAGCCTATGCCGGCACGGCCGGGCAGGGCGGTCGCTGGACCGGCGCCTACGGCCACCTGCGGGCCGACTATGCTTTCAATCGGAGCCTGACGGGGACCATCGAGGCCGTCCATTTCGAGGCCGGAAGCGCCCTGCGCGCCGCCGGCCGGGACGACAGCGACTATCTCGGCGTCGAGCTCAAGTACGGATGGTGACCATGCGTTTTCCCAGCCTTTCTAAGGTGATGAGCTTCAATGGCGGCTATCTCGACACGGTCGGGTTCCTGGCCTTGCAGGGGTTGTTCGTCGCCCACGTCACCGGCAACTTCGTCACCTTCGGCGCGGCGATGATCCACGGGGCCGACGGGGCGGTGGCCAAGCTGCTGGTGCTGCCGATCTTCTGCGCGGCGGTGGTGATCAGCAGACTTGTGACGTTCCGGCTGGAGGCCGAGGGCCTGCCGGTGCTGCGGATCATGCTGGGGGTGAAGACCCTGCTGCTGGTCGCCGGCTCGGCCCTGGCCGTGACCCTGGCGCCGTTCGCCAAGGGCGACAGCTGGCAGCTGATCCTGGTGGCGGCGGTCTTCGTCTGCGCCATGGCCATCCAGAACGCCGCCCACCGGGTGCACATCCCGACCGCGCCGCCCACCACTCTGATGACCGGCTCGACCACCCAGATCATGCTCGACGTCGCCGAGCTGATCCGCCGGGGACCCGATCGGGGAGCCTCGATCGCCCGGATCAGGAAGCTGTCGGTGGCCGTCGGCCTGTTCGCTGCCGGCTGCGGCCTTGGCGCTCTGGCCTTCGCCCTGCTGGGACCCGCGGCCTTCTGGCCGTCGGCGGCGCTGGGCCTGCTGTCGCTGTTCTCGGACGAGGCCCGAGGCGTGGCGGTGAAATAGGGGGAGGAGATAGCGGTCCCAGAGGGGCGGGATTTTTCACCCGCCTGGGTGAGTGCGCTTCACCCGTGCGGGAATGGCGCTGCGGCGCGCCTTGGTTGAGTTTGCTCCTGCGCCGGCAAGTGGTCGGCGGCGTCCTGGACTGACCACCTTCCCAAGAGAGCGACGATGCAAGCCCAGACCGTCATGACCCGCGCCTCCGACACGGGCGCCGAACCGGCCCCCGAACCGGCGCACGACCAGATCCGCCAGCTGTTGCAGCAGGCCCGCCACGTCCTGGCGACCGACCCCGCCGACGCCGAACGCTGCATCGCCGTGGCGGTGCGGCTGCTGCCGCAGATCGACGCGGCGGCCTCGCGCAGCTTCGCCCCCCAGACGGCGGGCGCGCCTGCCGCCTCGCCGGCCCTGCAACGCGGAGGCCTGGCGCCCTGGCAGGTGCTGCGGGTCAAGGCGCTGGTGGAGGCGCGGCTGGCCGACCGGGTGACCAGCGCCGAGCTGGCCGCCGCCGCCCGCCTCAGCCCCAGCCACTTTTCGCGGGCCTTTCGGGCGAGTTTCGGCGACGCGCCCAAGACCTACGTCAACCGCCGCCGGATCGCCCGGTCCAAGGACATGATGCTGTCGACCGGCGACAGCCTGGCCGCCATCGCCCTGGCCTGCGGCCTGTCGGACCAGGCCCACTTCTGCCGGATGTTCCGTCGCTTCGAGGGCCAGTCGCCCAGCGTCTGGCGTCGCCTGCGCGGCGGCGAGCGCGAGGCCTGGCCGTTGATCGCGGCGGAATGAGTAAGGATCGGACCCCGTCGTGACCGCCACCGTCCTGCTGATCCACGGCGCCTGGCTGACGCCCAGGCACTGGGATCGCTTCCAGGACCGCTACGCCGCGCGCGGCCTGAGCGTGCTGGCGCCGGCCTGGCCGCTGCTGGACGCGCCGGTCGAGGCCCTGCGCCGCTCGCCGCCCCGCGCCTTCGGCAGGCTGAGCCTGGAGGAGGTGGTCGAAAGCTACGCCGTCCGCGCCGCCACGCTTTCGGAGCCGCCGATCCTGATCGGCCACGGCTTTGGCGGTCTCGTGGTGCAGCTCCTGCTGGATCGCGGCTGCGGCGCCTGCGGGGTGGCCATCGCCTCGACCCCGCCGTTCGGCCTGCTGGAGCGGCCGCGCGCGGCCTGGGCCCTGCGCCGGATCCTGGCCCGCTGGCGCGACTGGGACGGCGCCGCGCCGCTGAGCCCCGAGCGCTTTGCCGCCCTGTTCGCCCAGACCCTGCCCGAGGCCGACCGCCGCGCGGCCTATGCCGAGCAGATCGTGTCCGCGCCGGCCAGGGTGGTGCGTCAGGCCCTGCTCGGCCCCTGGAGGCGTCGCAAGGGAACGGGCTGTCGCCGGCCGCCGCTGCTGCTGATCGCCGGCGACGAGGACCGGGTCGCGCCGGTCGCCATGGTCGCCGCCAGCGCCCGCCAGCAGCGCCGCGCGGCCTCGCGCACCGACCTGCAATGCTTCTCGGGCCGCTCGCACTGGCTGTGCAACGAGCCGGGCTGGGAGGACGTCGCCGACTTCGCCCTCGACTGGGCGCTTGCCAATGGGCGTCCCATTCCCGCGCAGGCTTGATCCGGGCGGTTCCGCGTCAACCCCCGAAAGGGTAATGCTGCGCCGCTTTCGTGTATGGTCGCGGTTCGCCAAACACGTCACCTGTACGAGTCCCATGCGCAAGGACCGGTCCCCGGACGCCGCCGAAATGAACGAGTACCCCGCCAGCGGCGCGTCCCCTGCCAGCGACGAGCGCATCCGCGTACTGATCGCCGACGACCACCCGATGCTGCGCGAAGGGGTGATCTCGGTGCTGGAGACGCAGGCCGACATGGTCGTGGTCGGCGAGGCCGCCACCGGCGACGAGGCGGTCGCCAGCTGGGAGGCGCTGCGTCCCGACATCACCTTGATGGATTTGCAGATGCCCGGCCATGGCGTGGTCGCTATCGAGACCATCCGCCGGGCCCATCCCGAGGCGCGGATCATCGTGCTGACCACCTTCACCGGCGACGCCCAGGCCCTGCACGCCCTGCGCGCCGGCGCGGCGGGGTATCTCTTGAAGAGCAGTTTGCGCCGCGACCTGCTGGACGCCATCCGCGGCGTCCACGCCGGCCGCCGCCATCTTCAGGCCGAGGTGGCCGAGCGCATCGCCATCCACGCCATCGACGAGACGCTGAACGCCCGCGAGATCACCGTCCTGCAGCTGATCGCCAACGGCAATTCCAACAAGCACATCGCCCGCGAGCTGAACCTCTCGGAAGACACCATCAAGTCGAACATCAAGAGCATCTTCGCCAAGCTCTACGTCAACGACCGGACCCACGCGGTGACCGTGGCCGCCAAGCGCGGCATCATCGACCTTTGAGCCGGGCGGGGGGCTTTCGCACGGCACTGGCGGGCGTCGCGCTCGCCCTGGGCCTCGCCGTCTCGGCGCAGGCCGCGCCGGGGCTCGAGCCCCTGGCCGAATACAAGCGCGTCAGCTGGTCTCTGGAGGGCGGCGCGCCCAGCCGGGTCAACAGCATCGGCCAGTCGAAGGACGGCTATCTATGGATCGGCAGCGTCGACGGCCTGTTCCGCTTCGACGGCGTCGCCTTCGAGCAGATCCAGCGCGGCGGGCCCAAGCCCGGGCGGCTGAACGTCTCGCAGGTGCTGGGCGCGAAGTCCGGCGCGCTGTGGGTGGGCCTTGGCCGCAGCGGCGGGGTGGCGGTCTATCGCGACGGCCAGCTGATCGACGCCCGCATGCCCAATCCCTCGCGCGAGGTCACGAGCCTGGCCGAAGACCGCGAAGGCGGGATCTGGGTCGCGCGCGGCGGCCGCAAGCGCAACACCCTGGCCCGCTGGCATTACGGTCGCTGGCAGGAGTTCGGGGCCGAGGCCGGCGTGCCCGAGCAGGAGGTCTGGCAGATCTTCTTCAGCCGTGACGGGGTCCAGTGGCTGGTGCTGGGCGACACCGTGCTGCGCCGCGCGCCCGGCCAGACCCGGTTTTCGGCCACCGGCGTCAAGGTCGCCCGCCGCGCCAGCCTGGCGCAGGACGCCCTTGGTCGCCTCTGGGTGTCGGACACCAAGGGCGTGCGGCTGCTGGCCGGCGAGGCCCCGGCCGCCTCGTCGCTGGCCCGGGCCTATCCGCGCCAGGACGAGGTGGGCGGCTCGAAGATCCTGTTCGACCACAAGGGCGACCTGTGGGGCGCGACCTGGACCGACGGCGTCGTGCACATTCCAGCGCCCGGCGTGGCGGCCCGCAGCGCCGACGCGGCGGGCCTGCGCATCCAGGCCTACAAGGCCGTGCACGGCCTGACCTCCGACCAGACCCACGCCGTGTTCGAGGACCGCGAGGGCAATGTCTGGTTCGGCACGGAGCTGGGCCTCGACATGATGCGGCCGGCCAGCGTGGTGGTGGAGCAGGCGATCCCGCCCAACTCCGCGCGCGGCTACCGCATGACCGCCACCCGGGACGGTACGGTCTGGGTCGCCGACGCCCACACCGTCTACGCCATCGCCCCCGGCAAAGCGCCCAAGCCAGTGGCGCGGACCAGCTGGTCGGCTGGCGCCTTGTGCGCCGACGAGAACGACGGCGTCTGGGTCACCCTGCGCGACACCGTGCTGAAGGTGCGCGCCGGCAAGGTCGAGACCTTCGAAAAGCCCGCCGAGGCCAGCGCTTTCGGTTGCGCGCAGGACGCCGAGGGCCGGCTGTGGATGGCCGCGCTGGACAAGGGCCTCTACTGGCGCGAGGACGGGACCTGGAACCGCTGGCCGGGCCTGTCGCCGACCCTGGGCGTGGCCTCCAACGCCGCCGTCCAGCCCGACGGTCGGGCGGCGATCCTGTTCCGCACCCCGCCGCCGCTGCAAGGGCGCCCGCCGTTCGAGCCGCTCTACAAGGAGCGCTTTGCGATCGGCGAGATCGAGGGCGTTCTGCCCGGGGCGGCGGCGCTCTATCTCAGCGGCGGCCAGGGCCTGGCCCGCCTGCGCGACGGCAAGACCGCGACCCTCGACGCCGAGCGCTATCCGTGGCTGGCCTCGGTCAACGGCCTGGTCCAGACCCCGGCCGGCGACACCTGGACGATCGGCGACGCCGGGGTGGTGCGGATGCGCTCGGCCGATCTCGACCGCGCCCTCGACAAGCCCGGCGCGCCGCTGGCCCGGCAGGTGTTCGACTTCCGCGACGGCCTCAACAGCTTCGTGCAGAAGTCGCCGGGCGCGCAGATCGCCGCCGGCGGCGACGGCCGCGTCTGGATCCTGACCCGGCGCAACGTGCTGGTCGTCGATCCGGCCCGCCTGGCGCTCAACACCGTGGCGCCGCCAGTGGCGATCCGCGCGGTGGTGGCGGGCGAGCGACGCTTCGCCGACCCCTCGGCCGTGCGCCTGGCGGCCGGCACGACCAGCCTGCGCATCCAGTACACCGCCCTCAGCTTCGCCGTGCCCGGCCGGGTGCGCTTCCAGTACCGGCTGGAGGGCGTCGATCGCGACTGGGTGGACGCCGGCGGCCGGCGAGAGGTGCTCTACAACAACCTGCATCCCGGGACCTTCCGCTTCCGGGTCAAGGCGGCCAACAACGACGGCGTCTGGAACGAGCGGGGCGCCCAGGTGGTCGTCACCATCCCGCCGACCCTGGCCGAGACCTGGTGGTTCCGCCTGCTGTGCATGGCGGCCGTGGGCCTGGCGCTATGGGGCGTCTACGCCCTGCGGCTGCGGCGAGTGTCGGCCCAGATCAAGGACCGGCTGGAGGAGCGCGCCGCCGAGCGCGAGCGCATCGCCCGCGAGCTGCACGACACCCTGCTGCAGAGCGTGCAGGGCCTGATCATGCGCTTCCAGTCGGTGGCCTATCAGATCCCCGACGACCTGCCGGCCAAGGACGTCATCAACCAGGCGCTGGACCGCGCCGACCAGATGCTGGTCGAGGGCCGCGACCGGGTGCGCGACCTGCGCGGCCGCGAGACCCGCCGCCTCGACATCCAGCTGCGCGAGCTGATGGCCGAGCAGCCGTTCGAGCCCGGCGTGAAGGTCGAGCTGGTGGTCGAGGGCGTGGCCCGCGCCATCCAGCCGCTGGTGCAGGAGGAGATCGTCCGCATCGGCGGCGAGGCCCTGTTCAACGCCGCCCGCCACGCTCGCGCCGGCCAGGTGCAGGTGCGCGTCTCGTACGGCGTGCGGCAGCTGCAGGTGACCATCCGCGACGACGGCGTCGGCATCGGCGCCAACCGCATGGCCTGGGCCAGCCGCGAGGGCCACTACGGCCTGATCGGCATGCACGAACGGGCCAGCAAGATGGGCGCCCAACTGGCCATCGAGAGCGCCGCCGGCAAGGGCACCACCATCACCCTAAGCGTCGCCGGCGCCATCGCTTATCCGACCCAGCCCTGGCTGGCGCGGCTGGGGCGGAAGAGGGGCGGGTAGGGGCTAGTCACGACCCATAGTGGTCATTCGAAGTTTCGGCGCCGGCGGGGCTCGCCCGTTGCGGACCCTCGCCCCCACACGGCGCGATCCGCAATGTCTGCGCCGTTCACTCCGAAAGCATCCCGATCGTCCGCAGCCATGTCTCCACCAACCTGGGCCACGCAGACACGGGAAGCTTCTTCTCCCGCAGACCGAAGGCATGGCCGCCCTGGGCGTATGAGTGCAGTTCCACGGCGACGCCCGCCTTCTTCAGGCCCATGTAGTAGCTCAGCGCGTCCTCGACCCTGTCCACATGGTCGTCCTCGTTCTGCAATAGAAAGGTTGGCGGCGTGCGGCGCGTGATGGCCTTCTCGATATTGGGATTGAGCGCGATGCTGTTCTTGGCCAGAGCCAGGTGCCCTGGATAGACGGCGATGGCGAAATCCGGGCGAGCGCTTTGCCGGTCGGCCGTGTCCACAGGCGCATAGAGGCGATCGTCGAAGTGGGTGCTGGCCTCGGCGACCAGATACCCGCCTGCGGAAAACCCGATCACCCCAATCTTGCGCGGATCGATCCGCCATTCGGCGGCGCGAGCCCGCGTCAGCCGCACGGTCCGCAGCACGTCCTGCAGGGACGGTGTCGAAATCTCCTTATTGTGCGGGCGGCAGTCGCATTGCCAGCGGTAGGGGATGCTCGGCACGCGGTATTTGAGCAGCACGCAGGTGACGCCCCTGGAAGTCAGCCAGTCGCAGATCTCGACGCCTTCGAGATCCATGGCCAGCAGCTGAAAGCCGCCCCCCGGTATGACGATGACCGCGACGCCGCTGTTTTTCCCCTTGGGCGAATAGACCGTCATCGTCGGCCGGGTGACGTTGGTCACGCCCCCATCCTTCGCGGTCTCCGGCCCCGGGACAGGCGGTGTATCTGGGGCCGCTCCCGGCCAGATCGGCATCTGGCGGTGACCTGGGGAGGGCTGCCAACCGGCCGGCGCGGCGCCAGGCGTCGCCGCCTGCGACGCCGGGGCGAGGAGCAATGCAGCCCATGCCACGGTGCAAACAAGTTTCATGATGTTCGACCCTCCCCCAAAGCGTGGCCAATGTGCGCGACACATCGTTTTTCTTCATGTCGCAGCGACAGATAAGAGGTTCTCCGCGCCTTGCCTGCGCTACAAGCGATCAAAATTGGCGATATCCATAAAATGAACTAATGCTTTCTCATGGAAAGATCGCGACTGCCGCTCAACGCCCTGCGCGCCTTCGAGGCGGCCGCGCGGCACCTCAATGTCACGCGCGCCGCGCTCGAGCTGCGCGTCACCCAGGCCGCCGTCAGCCACCATATCAAGCTGCTGGAAGATCAGCTCGGCGCGCTCCTGTTCCGCCGGCTGCCCAGGGGCCTTGCCCTGACCGACGAAGGCGCCGCCCTCGCGCCAATCGTCAGCGACACCCTCGATCGCCTGGCCGCCACCCTCGACCGGTTCGCTGGCGGACGCTTTCAGGAGATCGTCAGCATCGGCGTCGTCGCAACCTTCGCAAACGGCTGGTTGCTTCCGCGCCTGCCCGATTTCACCGCGCTCCACCCCGGCGTCGACCTTCGGATCATGACCAACAACAACCGGGTGGACGTCGCGGGCGAAGGGCTGGACCTGGCGATCCGCTACGGCGACGGGGCCTGGCACGGAACCGACGCCGTCCCGATCCTGGAAGCGCCGCTGACGCCGCTTTGCTCACCGAGCCTTGCGCGGCGGTTGCAGACGCCGGCCGACCTGCAAGGAGAGATCTTGCTGCGGTCCTACCGTCGCGACGAGTGGAAGGTCTGGTTCGACGCCGCCGGCCTTACCACGCCGGCTATCCGCGGCCCGGTATTCGACGCCTCGTCCAGCCTGGCGGCAGCGGCGGCAAGCGGCCTGGGCGTCGCCCTGCTGCCCGCCCGGTTGTTTGAGCAGGACCTTGCGAGCGGCCGGCTGGCTCAGCCTTTCAGTCTTTGCGTCGACGCCGGCCGCTATTGGCTCACGCGGCTGAAATCACGCCCCGAAACGCCGGCGATGACGGCGGTGAAGGAATGGCTTCAGGGCGGCGGCTGACTCGATGATGAGGTTGTCTGGTTTCAGAGGACCAAGCCGACGACCGTTCCTGTCCATTCTCAGACCCCAGCGACCCTAGCTCTTCAGCCACACCGCCACGGCCGACAGGGTCACGCAGGCGACCACCGTGGTCAGGGCGACGATGCGGGCGCCGCCGCGGGCGAAGACGTTGTAGGCGCGGGTCTGGATGAAGACGTTCACCGCCGTCGGGGTCGCCGCCAGCAGGGTGGCGGCCAGACGGAAGGCGGCCGGAGCCGGGGTCAGGCCGACCACGGTCCAGACCAGCAGCGGCAGGACCAGCAGCTTGGCGAGGGCGGCGGCGATCACCGGGCTCCAGCGCGGGGCGGGGACGTCGGCCTCGACCGGCAGGCCCAGCACCACGCCCAGCGCCACCAGGGCGACCGGGCTGCCCGAGGCGGCGGCCGCGCCGACCGCGCGGTCGAGCACGCCGGGCAGTTGCAGGCCGATCAGGGCCAGGGCCGCGCCGAACAGGGCGGCGGCGACGATCGGGTTGCGGAACGCCTGCATCGTTGAGCGCCAGACCGAGCGCCCGCCGGCCCAGCCGAGCAAAGCCACGCCCAGGGCGGTGGCCAGTACGAAGTCGACGGCCACGAGGCCCGCGCCCAGGCGGGCGATCTCGGGCCCGAACACGGCGGCGGCCACCGGCAGGCCCAGGAACGCGCTGTTGCCGACGCCGGCGGCCATGGCCGTGCCGGCCCGCTCCTCGCGGGTCCAGCGCAAGGCCAGACCCGCCAGCACCAGCAGGCCCATGATCGCCGCCAGGCAGCCGGCGTAGGCGGCCAGGCCCAGGGTCAGGTCGTGACCCGGCCGGCCCATGCGCGACAGGGAATGCACCAGCAGGGCCGGAAAGCCGATCCAGTAGACGTAGGCGGAAAGGCCCTGGGCCATGCGGCCGTCGAACAGCCGCAGCCGCGCCAGCACCACGCCGGCCCCGACCAGCATGAAGAACGGCAGGGCCCGCGCCAGGACCTCCAGCGTCAGGGCGATCACGCCGGATGCGCCTTGGCGGGCGGGAACAGGGTCATGCGCGAGGGCCTCGGCGGAAAACGCGGGGTCGCTGATACCACCCGTCCCGCGCCGGGGTCAAAAAGCGTCGCCGGACGGCGAGGTCGGCCGGCCAGGCGTCGAGGAGCCGCCGTGCGGCGATCTGCTGCGGGTGCACGCCCGTTCGGCGCCCTGATAGGGTCTTAGAGGCGCGGAGCTAGGCCGCGTGGCCCAGCCGCCAGCCCCTCGGGGCGGGGCCGAAACGGTTGTCGTCGGCCTGGCCGCGCCGAACGCCCAGCCATGCCGTGAAGCCGAACGTGGCCAAGAGGATCGCCAGCGCCATGCCGCCGGCGATCAACGGCGGGGGCGAGACGACGGCCAGGGTGCTGAGCGCGAACAGTACGGCGGCGATGACATAGCCGGCCCAGGCCCCGCGCAGTCCCAGGTCGCGCATCCGCCCGGCATGGACGAGCACCCATGGCAGGACGAAAGCGCCGTTGATCGCGGAGGGATGGATCGCCGTCGCGGCGGCGGTGAAGGCGATGGTCAGGACCATGCCCAGCCAGAAGTAGCGACGGTTCAGTCGGAATTTCGTCATGTCGAGAATGGTCGCCCCCGCCGTTCGGCCTCGCTCGTAGCGATCGTGCGCCGGCTCGGCAAGCCGGCCTTACCGATCCTTCATTTGCCATCGCCGAGGGGTTGAGCTTGAACGAACCTCGTTCTTTACGCGAGGGGTTCACCATGCTCGACCGCCGCCGACTGCTCGCCCTGGCCGCCGTGGCGGGAGCCGCGCCGTCCCTGGCGGTCGCGCGGCAGGCCGCGCTCGCTCCCGCCGCGCCGGTCGACCCGGCGGCGGTGCTGGCCGAGACCGGCGCCCCGGCCGTGGCCGGGCTGATCAGCGACGGCGACAAGGTGATCGCGCAAGTCGTGGGCGGCGTGCGCCGGCTGGGCGCGGCCGATCCGGCGACGACCTCCGATCCCTGGCATATCGGCTCCAACACCAAGGCGATGACGGCGGCGCTCTACGCCCGGCTGGTCGAGGCCGGCCAGGCCAAATGGGGCGCGACCCTGGGCGCGCTGTTTCCGGGCGTGAAGCTCGACCCGGCCTGGCGCGAGACCACGATCGAGCAACTGATGAGCCACAGTGCGGGCCTCCGCGACGGGCCGGTGATGGCCGGCGCGTGGCTGGTCCGCGCCAACCTCGACAAGCGGCCGCTTCCCGTCCAGCGGGCCGAGGTCGCGGCCCAGGTGCTGTCCGCGCCGCCGACCGGCAAGCCGGGGACCTTCGAATACGCCAACTTCAACTACGTGCTGGCGGGCGCGGCGATCGAGGCGATCACCGGCGTCGCCTGGGAGGAGGCGATCCGCACGCGCCTGTTCCAGCCGCTGGGGATCGAAAGCGCCGGCTTCGGCGCGCCGAAGGGCGACGTCCCCTGGGGGCACGTGTCCGCGCCGGGCGGCGGGCTGACGCCGGTCGATCCGGCGGGACCGGCCGACAATCCGCCGGCGCTCGGTCCGGCCGGCACGGTGCACATGACGCTCCAGGACCACGCCCGCTTCGCCCGGCTGTTCCTGAAGGACAACGCGATCCTCTCGGCCGACAGCATCCGCCGCCTGACCACGCCGGCGCCGGGCGCGACCTATGCGCTGGGCTGGGTGGTCGTGCCGGAAAAGCCCTGGAGCCGGGGTCCGATCCTGGCCCACGAGGGCTCCAACACCCTGTGGCACGACGTGGTGCTGATCGCGCCCGGCCGCGGCGCGGCGATCATCGCCGCGACCAACGCCGGCCCGGAGGCGTCGAAGGGCGCGGCCATCAAGCTCGCCCAGCAGTTCCAGAAGACCTACGTGGCCTGAGGCAGGCTACCGCTCGTCGCCGGGCAGGCGGATGTGGACCAGCTTCCACTCGAACAGCGCCCGGCGCTGGAAGGTGAAGATCGTCGCCTTGTCCTTGGCGTCCGGTCGGCGCACGGCGATGCGGACGCGGTTGGGGTCCCAGTAGGCGATGGTCGGGTAGGGGCCGCGCACCACGGCCTGCATGCGGGCCAGCACCGTCGGCGGGCGCGGCGGCGACAGCGGGGCCGCGCCTGGGGCGTAGCCGCGCGTCAGGGCCTGCAGGCCCGGGACGGTGAGGTAGCGGTCGACCTTGGGCTCGGGCGGGGCGATCGGCTCGATGGCGCGCTTGAAGACGCCCAGCGGGTTGCTCCAGATCGACGGGGCCTCGGGCTTGGCGGCCGGCGCCTCTTCGTCCAGCTGGCCGGTCAGGCTGCGGCGCACCGAGGGAAAGTCGACCAGTTCGCCGATCGCCTGCACGTCCTCGTACTGGGCGGCCGCCTTCAGGGCGCGGAACGCGAACCAGGGCGCCGTGGCGTAGGCGGCGGCGAACACGAAGATCGCCAGGACGATGAGGTCCCAGATCCGCTTCTGCAAAGTCATTGCGCCCCCGCACGGTTAACGCCGCCTAGAATGGGCATTCATGCCCTTCCTGCAAGGGCGTTCGCGCGCCGGGAGTTCCATTGATGGAATCCGCTTTCCTGACGGGCCTGGGCGCTCTATGGGGTCGCCGCTCGCGGTCGGGCTTAAGCGCCCGCCGCCCCTGAGGAATTTCCGGAGCGCCCATGGCCGGCCTGCGTCTCGCCGATCTTTTCCGCTGCAAGCCCGTGGGCGCGATCGCGGCCGAGGGGGACGACAATCCCAACGACCTGTCCGGTGAACTGCACCGCTCGATCGGCCTGTTCCAGCTGACCATGCTGGGCGTCGGCGCCACGATCGGCACCGGCATCTTCGTGGCCCTGACCACGGCCGTGCCCCTGGCCGGGCCGGCGGTGATCGTCTCGTTCGTCATCGCCGGGATCACCGCGGCCCTGACGGCCTTGTGCTACGCCGAGCTCGGCTCGACCATCCCGGTCTCGGGTTCGTCCTACTCCTACGCCTACGCCACGCTGGGCGAGTTCGTCGCCTTCCTGGTCGGGGCGTGCCTGCTGCTGGAATACGCCGTCTCGGCCTCGGCCATCGCCGTGGGCTGGGGCCAGTACCTGAACGAGCTGTTCTTCGACCTCTTCCAGTGGCGCCTGCCCGAGGCCCTGGCCGCGCCGCCCGGAGCGGGCGGGGTGTTCAACCTGCCGGCGGTGGTGCTGGTGGGCTCGTGCATGGTGCTGCTGCTGCGCGGGGCCAAGGAGTCGACCACGGTCAACGCCGTGCTGGTGGTGGCCAAGCTGCTGGTGTTGCTGTTCTTCGTCGTGATCGCCTTCACCGGCTTTCGGTCGGAGAACCTGACGCCGTTCGCGCCGATGGGCGTTGCCGGGATCGGGGCGGCGGCCTCGTCGATCTTCTTCTCCTATATCGGCATCGACGCGGTCTCGACCGCCGGCGACGAGGTCAAGAACCCCCGCAGGAACCTGCCGCTGGGCGTGGTGCTGAGCCTGCTGATCGTCACCGCCGTCTATGTGCTGGTGGCCGTGGCCGCCGTCGGCGCCCAGCCCTGGACCGCCTTCGCGGGCCAGGAAGCGGGGCTGGCGGTGATCCTGCGCAACCTGACCGGCGCGGGCTGGACCTCGCTGATCCTGTGCCTGGGCGCGATCATCTCGATCTTCAGCGTCACCCTGGTCGTGATGTACGGCCAGACGCGGATCCTGTTCGCCATGAGCCGCGACGGCCTCTTGCCGCGCCTCTTCCAGAAGACCGACCCGCGCACCCGCACGCCGGTCTGGAACACGGTGATCGTGGCGGCCTTCATCGCCTTCCTGGCCGCCTTCGTGCCGCTGGACGTGCTGGTCAACCTGACCAGCATGGGCACGCTGATCGCCTTCGCCATCGTCTCGGCCGGGGTGATCATCCTGCGCCGCACCCGGCCCGATCTGCCGCGTGGCTACAAGGTTCCGCTCTATCCGGTGCTGCCGGTGCTGAGCGTGGCCTTCTGCCTCTACCTGATCATCGGCCTGCCGTGGGACACCTACCTGCTGTTCGGCCTGTGGGCGGCGGCGGCCTGCGTCATGTACTTCGGCTATTCGCGCAAGCACTCGAAGCTGGCGGCTGCTTCTTAACTCCCGTCATTCCCGCCCTTGTGGCGGGAGCCCCTCTGTCAGCCGCAGGTGCGGATGGGGCGGCGTGCTCAGCACGCCGCTTGCGCTGCCCTCGCGAGCGGAACCAGGGTTTCCCGCCACAAGGGCGGGAATGACGGGAGGAGAAGAGTTCAGGATCGTTTCGGGACGCCGTCGCGTGAAGTTTCGGCGCTGAGGCATCTTCCTGGGGACCATCCGCCCTCGCGCCTTGCCCTGGCTTTCCCCGCGCCTCTAGGCTCGCCCCTGGATTTCCAGGAGGCGGGGCATGGCGGAGGCGAGCAGCCGGCGGGCGGTGCTGGCGGGATTGGGCGGCCTGGGCGCCGCTGGCCTGTCGGCCTGCGCCACGACGGGGCGCGTGCTTCCGGCCCCGGGGCCGACCGGCTTTCTCGCCACGCCGCTGGCCCCGCTGCGGATGGAGGTCGATCGGATCACCAAGATCACCGTCTGCCTGAGACCGTTCCGGGCCATGGGGCCGCGCCTCGACGTCGAGACCGTCGTGGGCAAGCGCGTGGTGCACAACTACGGCCACGGCGGCAGCGGCTGGTCGCTGTCGTGGGGCTCTGCCGAGATCGCGGCGGGCAAGGCGCTGGAGGGCGGGACCCGCGAGGTCGCCGTCATCGGCTGCGGGGCCATCGGCCTGACCACGGCGCTCACCTTGCAGCGGGCCGGCGCCAAGGTGACGATCTACGCCAAGGAGCGCACGCCCTACACCCGCTCGGCCCGGGCCACCGGCACCTGGTCGCCCGACAGCCGCATCGCCGACGCCGACCGTGTGTCAGCCGACTTTCCGGCGCTGTGGGAGCGGATGGTCCGCACCTCCTACGCCGCCTACCAGACCCTGCTGGGCCTGCCGGGCGAGCCGGTGGCGTGGAGCGACCGCTACACCCTGTTCGACGCCTTGCCGCCGCCGCGCGGCCCCGGCCCCGTCAACGCCGCGCCGGCGGTGCGTTTCGCCGCCTACAATGAGCGCCTGGCGGGCCTGGTGCCCAGCATGCGCGACCTGCCGCCGGGCGCGCATCCGTTCCCGGTCGCCCGCGCGCGGCGGGGCGTGCAGATGCAGTTCAACGTCGCCGACCTGGCCCACCAGCTGACCACCGATTTCCTGCTCGAGGGCGGGCGCATCGAGACCATGACCTTCGACACGCCGGCGGATCTCGCCCGCCTGAAGGAGGCGGTGGTCGTCAACTGCACGGGCTATGGCGCGCGGGCGCTGTGGAAGGACGAGAGCGTCACGCCCGTGCGCGGCCAGATCGCCTGGCTGGCGCCGCAGCCCGAGGTCCGCTACGGCCTCTACTACCGTCACGTCTCGGTGCTGCCGCGCCCGGACGGGATCGTCGTGCAGCAGGTGGGCGAGAGCGAGATGTTCGGCTACGGCGTCGCCGACGAGACGCCGGACCGCGCCGAGGCCGAAGACGCGGTTCGTACAATCGCAAAGCTGTATTCACCAAGTCGGGTGTAGAATCGCCGCGATGAGCCAGATTGAAGTCCAGGGAATGGAAAAGCGCGCCTACCGACGCTACCCCGCCTCGCGCAAGGCCTACCTCGTGGTGGGCGGCGAGCCGCTGCGCTGTCGCCTGATCGACATCGCCAAGGGCGGCGCCCGCATCGCCGGGCCGGAGCTGTCGCCGCAGGCCGGCCCGCTGCACCTGGTCGACCCGGCCCGGCGCCTCGTCCACCTGACCCGCATGGTCTGGCAGGGCGACGGCCAGATGGGCCTGCAGTTCATCGAGAGCCGCGCCTTCACCGAGGCCCTCGGCGGGGCCGAAGGCGCCGGCCGCGTGGTCGACATGATCGGTCCCTGGCCGACCGACGGCTAGTCAGCCGCCACGGTCTCGTGGCGCATGGCTTCGGCGCCCAGGGCGACATGCTCGGGGATGCGCCCGTCGGCCTTCCGTTCGCTGTAGCGGTCGACGAGATAGTCGGCCCGGTCGCGGGTCAGCAGGGTGAACTTCACCAGTTCCTCCATCACGTCGACGACGCGCTCGTAGTAGCTGGACGGCTTCATGCGGTCGTTCTCGTCGAACTCCTTGTAGGCCATGGCCACCGACGACTGGTTGGGGATGGTGATCATCCGCATCCAGCGGCCCAGCAGGCGCAGGGTGTTGACCGCGTTGAACGACTGCGAGCCGCCGCTGACCTGCATCACCGCCAGGGTCTTGCCCTGGGTGGGGCGGACGCTGCCGATCTCCAGCGGGATCCAGTCGATCTGCGACTTGATGACCCCGGTGATCGCGCCGTGGCGCTCTGGGCTGCACCAGACCTGGCCCTCCGACCACTGCGACAGCGCCCGCAGTTCCTGGACCTTGGGATGGTCGGGGCCAGCGGCGTCGGGCAGGGGCAGCTCGCGCGGGTCGAAGATCTGGGTCTCGCAGCCCAGCGCCTGGAGGATCCGCGCCGCCTCCTCGATCAGCAGCCGGCTGAACGCGCGCTCCCGCAGCGAGCCATAGAGCAGCAGGATGCGAGGTGGATGCGTCGCGGGCGCCGCCACATCGAGCCGGGCTTGATCCACCGGGGCGAGGAACTTGCGGTCGAGGGCGGGGAACTCGGTCACGGGCGACTCCAAGAGCGTCATTGAACTGTCCAATAATTCCATCATATTGGAAATATGGAATCGAAGTCCGCTGTCAACATGCTCTCCGCCCTCGGTCACGAGGGACGCCTGGCGATCTTCCGCCTGCTGGTGAAGGCCGGTCCCGTCGGGATCGCGGCCGGCGACATCGCTCGGACGCTGGACGTTCTGCCCAACAGTCTGTCGGCCAACCTCAACGTCCTGTCGCATGCGGCGCTGGTCACCTCGCGGCGCGAGGGCCGGTCGATCATCTATTCGGCGGACTACGGCGCGATGAGCGGCCTGCTGGGCTTCCTGATGGAGGACTGCTGCAATGGCGCTCCGGAAGTCTGCGCGCCGCTGGGCGCGATCGTCGCCAAGGCTGGGGCCTGCTGCTGACATGGCGCGCTTCGACTGGTCGCGCCGCCTCGTCGCCGAAGCCCTGGGCTCGGCCCTGCTGCTGGCGGTGGTGGTTGGCTCTGGGATTATGGGCGAGCGCCTGGCGGGCGGCAACGTCGCCGTCGCCCTGCTGGGCAACACCCTGGCCACGGGGGCTGCGCTGGTGGTGCTGATCGGGGTGTTCGGACCGATCTCCGGCGCGCACTTCAACCCGGCCGTGACCCTGGTCGCGGCGCTGCGGCGCGAGCTGCCGTGGCGGCTGGCCCTGGCCTATCCGGTCGTGCAGGTCGCCGGCGCGGTGCTGGGCGTCTGGATCGCCCACGCCATGTTCGGCGAGCCGATCGTCCAGGTCTCGACCAAGCTGAGAGCGGGCGGCGCCCAGGCCCTGGCCGAGATGGTGGCGACCTTCGGCCTGGTGGCGACGATCCTGGGGACCGTGCGTTTCAAGCCCGACAGCACGGCCATGGCGGTGGGCCTCTACATCACCGCCGCCTACTGGTTCACGGCCTCGACCTCGTTCGCCAATCCGGCGGTGACGATCGCGCGGAGCCTGTCGGACACCTTCGCCGGGATCGCGCCGTCCTGCGCCCCGGCCTTCATCCTCGCCCAGCTCGCCGGCGCCCTGCTGGCGGCGGGCGTCTTCGGCTGGCTGCTGAAAGCGGAGACCGCGTCATGACCGACTTCCCGATCACCATCTTCCACAACCCCGCCTGCGGCACCTCGCGCAACGTCGTGGCCATGGTCGAGGCCGCCGGCTACGCGCCGGTCGTCGTCGAGTATCTGCAAGCCGGCTGGACCGCCGAGCAGCTGCGCGACTTGGCCGCCCGCGCCGGCCTGCCGCTTCGCGACCTGATCCGCGAGAAGGGAACGCCCGCCCAGGACCTGGGCCTGCTGGCCGAGGAGGTCTCCGACGAGCGCATCCTCGACGCCATGGTCGAGCACCCGATCCTGGTGAACCGGCCGATCGTGGTGACGCCCAAGGGCGTGGCTCTGTGCCGCCCGTCAGAACGGGTGCTCGATCTGCTGGAGCGCCGTCCGGCCAGCTTCACCAAGGAGGACGGCGAGGTCGTCATCCTCTAGACGGTCGTCGCGTCCCAGGCGCGAACAGCAGGTCGGACCAGCGCCAGGAGGCGTCGCCTAGCGCCAGGCGCGGCGCGCCGGGGCCGTCGGCCAGGCTGACGACGACGAGGCCGCGCATCAGGTCGGCGCGGCAGGCGGCTGGAGCAAAGCCGACCTCCATGATGATCGCCTCGCGCACGCCCGCCAGGCCCTTGCCGACCTGGCCGGGGCTCTGCAGCCACTTGCCGCGCCAGACCAGCACCGCCTTGCCGGAGGCTGCGGCCTCGCCATGCGCCGACGCCAGGGCCGAGCGGACGCGCGGATTGCGCCGCAGGGCCGCTTGCAGCCGCCGGACCATGTCGCAGCTGGCGCCGTCGCCCGCGCCGTTGCCGGATCCCGTTCCCACGGTGGTCGCGCCGGCGAGATCGGCCTCGCCCAGTTCGGCGGCCATCGTGGTGGTGTCGGCGGGCGTCGCGACCAGGGGCTCGACGTCGGGCGGGCGCACGGCCGGGCGGGCGGTGCGGGTCGGCGGCTTCGGGTCGGGCTTGGGCGGGGCGGGCGAGGGCGGCCGGGCGGGCGTGGGCTCGGGCTTCGGCTCCAGGGCCGGCGGCTTGGGCTCCGGCTCGGGCGGCGGCGGGGGAGGAGGCTGGACGAGATCGACCGCGATCGGCTCGGGCTCGGGCGGACGCGGCTCCGGCTGCGCCATCAGCACCGCGACCAGGGCCAGGGCGTGCGCGCCGACGCTGACCAGCCCGGCCGCCAGCTGCGTCGCGCGCGAGGGGCGGCGGCGGGCGGGTTGGTCGATCAGCGGTCTTGGCATCACGCGTCCGTGGCGAGCGCCGGAACGCCGACGCCCGTGCAGGTGAACACTCCCCCGCGTCAGGATCGTGGCGAGCGGCGCCGATAAGCGGACATGGGCGCTAACGCTGGTGCAATCCCACCCCTTTTCTCCCGTCATTCCCGCCCTTGTGGCGGGAAACCCTCTATCAGCCGCAAGGGCGGAAGGAGCGGACTGCTCAGCAGTCCGCTGGCGCTTCACGTGCGAGCGGAACCAGGGGTTCCCGCCACAAGGGCGGGAATGACGGGATGTTTGAGAGGGGCTTCGGCAAGCCCTGGGCCATGACGCCCAAAGAAAAAGGCCCTCCCGTGAGGGAGGGCCTTCTCGTTCCGAAAGGCCGGACCGCTTAGGCGGCCATGGCCTTCTGGAGGTTCTCGTCGATCTTGTCGAGGAAGCCCTCGGTGGTCAGCCAGCCTTGCTTGTCGCCGACCAGCAGCGCCAGGTCCTTGGTCATGAAGCCGCTCTCGACGGTGTCGATGCAGACCTTTTCCAGGGTGGCGGCGAACTTGGCCAGTTCCTGGTTGTCGTCGAGCTTGGCGCGGTGCGCCAGGCCGCGGGTCCAGGCGAAGATCGAGGCGATCGAGTTGGTCGAGGTCGACTCGCCCTTCTGGTGCTGGCGGTAGTGGCGGGTGACGGTGCCGTGGGCGGCTTCGGCTTCCACCGTCTTGCCGTCCGGCGTCATCAGCACCGAGGTCATCAGGCCCAGCGAGCCGAAGCCTTGAGCCACGATGTCCGACTGCACGTCGCCGTCGTAGTTCTTGCAGGCCCAGACGTAGCCGCCCGACCACTTCAGCGCCGAGGCGACCATGTCGTCGATCAGGCGGTGCTCGTAGTGGATGCCCTTGGCCTTGAACTGGTCGGCGTATTCGGCGTCGAAGATCTCCTGGAAGATGTCCTTGAAGCGGCCGTCATAGGCCTTGAGGATCGTGTTCTTCGTGGAGAGATAGACCGGGTAGCCGCGGTTCAGGCCGTAGGCGAACGAGGCGCGGGCGAAGTCGCGGATCGAGTCGTCGAGGTTGTACATCGCCATGGCGACGCCGGCGTCCGGAGCCTTGAAGACTTCGTGCTCGATGGTCTCGCCGTCTTCACCGACGAACTTGATCGACAGGGTGCCCTTGCCCGGGAACTTGAAGTCGGTCGCGCGGTACTGGTCGCCGAAGGCGTGACGGCCGACGATGATCGGCTGGGTCCAGCCCGGCACCAGGCGCGGCACGTTCTGGCAGATGATCGGCTCGCGGAAGATCACGCCGCCCAGGATGTTGCGGATGGTGCCGTTCGGCGACTTCCACATCTTCTTCAGGCTGAATTCCTCGACGCGTTGCTCGTCGGGGGTGATGGTGGCGCACTTCACGGCCACGCCGTGCTTCTTCGTCGCGTTGGCCGCGTCGATGGTCACCTGGTCGTCGGTGGCGTCGCGGTTCTCGACCGACAGGTCGTAGTAGTCCAGTTCCAGGTCCAGATACGGGAAGATCAGCTTATCCTTGATGAGCTTCCAGATGATCCGGGTCATTTCGTCGCCGTCCATGTCGACGACGGGATTGGCGACTTTAATCTTGGCCATTGCGGGGTCTTCCTCTCGCGGTGGCGCGCTCTGACGCTCGGCGCACAGGGCCGGAACGTGGCGCGGACGGCGAGCCCTATAGACTGTTGCGGCCGCTGGGGAAAGGCTGCGTGGCGGCGCCTCGCGCGGGAGCGCGGCATTCCACCGCAGGCGACATCACCCCCGCAGCGCCCTAATGGGTTGAGATCGTGCGGAAGGTCCCTGGCGGGGGACGGTTTGGGGGAGATGCGTGAGCAGCCTGTGGCGCCATACGGACGTGAAATCGCCCCTGGCGCGACGGCTCCTGGCCTTCGCCGCCCTGGTGTCGATCGCGGTCACGGGGCTGGTCACGGCGGTCACCTTCTACTTCGTCCAGCAGAGCGCGGCCGAGACCCAGATGCGCCACCTGGCCGAATATGTCGGCGAGCGGGTGAAGACCGAGGACCGGCTGTTCTCCGACCTCGTCAAGGTGCACGACGCCTCCAGCCTGGCCCTGCTGCGCCGCCTGCGCGAGATCGAGCCTGACATCGACCGCCAGTTCGACCTGCTGTTCCCCGACCATGGCGACGGCACCCGCCGCACCGCCCCGCGCCTCTATGACGGCGGTCGGACGGGCAACCACTACGTCTACGGCATCGGCGGCTTCGTGCCCCACGCCGCCGACCTGAGCCGCGCGGACAAGGCCCTGCTGGTGGGCGCCATGGAGGTGGTGGCCAACGCCGGCGAGACCGAGATCGGCCACTACGACAACTTCTACTTCTTCACGCCCGACACCCGGCTGGTGATGTTCGGCCCCAAGCGCAAGGACCGGCTGCTCTACTACCGGCAGGACGCGCCGCCGACGCTCGACATCTCCAAGGAGGAGATGACCCTGCTGACCCGGCCGGAGGCCAATCCGCAGCGGGTGATGAAGTGCACCAAGCTGCGCAAGCTGATCTCCAATCCCAGCGGGCGCGGGCTGAACGCGGCCTGCATGACGCCCTTCGACCTCAACGGACGCCATGTCGGGGCCTGGGGCACCAGCCTGTCGCTCGACTCTTTCCTGCTGCGGGCGGTGGGCGACGCCCTGCCGGGCGGCCAGAACCTGATCGTCTCGTCCGACGGCGAGCTGATCGCCGCGCCCGGGTTGGCCAAGGACGGGGTGGTCGACGCCGCCCAGCTGGCGCGGGTGCAGTCCAGCGAGCGGGTGGCCGACCTGGTGGCCCAGATCCGCAAGAATGGGGGCGACGTCGGCGCCCTGCGCGACCGGGGCGGCGACCGGGTGGTGGCCTATGGCCGGATGAAGGAGCCAGACTGGTACTTCCTGATGACCTTCCGCTCGGACCAGATCGTCTGGAACGCGGTGAAGACGGCCTCTTGGGTGCTGCTGTTCGGCGTGGTCGGGGTGATCGCCCAGCTGCTGCTGCTCTATCGCCTGATGGCGCGAGAAGTGGTCACGCCGCTGCGGGGCCTGGCCGAGGCCCATCGCGAGGACGACGGCGTCGCGGCCGCCCGCATCGAGGCCCGCGGCGACGAGATCGGCGCCTTGGCCAGGGCGTTGCGCAAGCAGCGGGAAGTGCACGACGACCTGCTGCGCTCGCTCGAGGACCGGGTCGCCGACCGCACCCGTGAACTGGAAAAGGCCAACCAGGCCAAGTCGGTGTTCCTGGCCAATATGAGCCACGAACTGCGCACGCCGCTGAACGGCGTCATCGCCGTCGGCGACCGCCTGGCCGAAGAGAGCAATCCGGCCCGCCGCCGCGAGCTGGCCGCCCTGGTCGCCTCGTCGGGGCGCCTGCTGGAGCAGGTGCTGGGCGACATTCTCGACGTTTCCAAGATCGAGGCCGGCGAGTTCCAGCTGACCTTCGCGCCCTTCGACCTGGAGACCCTGGTCGCCGGCATGGCCGAGCTGCACCGCGCCTCGGCCGAGGCCAAGAACCTGACCTTCTCGTGGTCGGTGTCGCCCGAGGCGATCGGCCGCTACGAGGGCGACGCCGGGCGGATCAGCCAGATCCTGTCGAACCTGCTGGGCAATGCGGTGAAGTTCACCAGCGTCGGCGGGGTGGACCTGTCGGTCGAGCGGATCGGCGACGTGGTCCGCTTCAGTGTCAGCGACACCGGGGTGGGCTTCGACGACGCCGTGCGCGAGCGCCTGTTCAAGCGCTTCGTCCAGGCCGACCAGTCGATCACTCGCCAGTTCGGCGGCACGGGCCTGGGCCTGTCGATCTGCGCGGCCCTGGCCGAGATGATGGGCGGCTCGATCGACGCGCGGGCGGTGACCGGACGGGGCGCGACCTTCATCGTCGACCTGGCGCTGCAGCCCTCGACCGAGATCCTCGGCCACGAGGACGACGAGGACGACGGGCCGATCTCGCTGGAGGGCCTGCGGGTGCTGGTGGCCGAGGACCATCCGGGCAACCGCAAGGTGGTCGAGATCGTGCTGGAGCCGTTCGGCGTCGACCTGACCATGGTCGAGGACGGCGAGGCGGCGTTGCGGGCGCTGGACGAGCAGCCCTTCGACGCGGTGCTGATGGACATGCAGATGCCGGTGATGGACGGCCTGACCGCCACCCGCGCGATCCGCGCCCGCGAGGCGGCCCAGGGCGCGCGGCGGATGCTGGTGATCATGCTGACCGCCAACGCCATGGACGAACATATCGCCGCCGCCCACGCCGCCGGCGCCGATCTGCACGTGGCCAAGCCGCTCAATCCGGGCCTGCTGGTCCAGGCCCTGGCCGGCGCCCGCACGCGTCTGACGACGAAGGTCAGCGCGGCGGAGTAGGGGGCGCCAGGCTTTCAGGGGCGCAACCGTCCGCCGTTTCGGCGAGCTCGACCGGGGCGGGCCAGACCTGCAGGGTCGTCCGCGTCAGCGGCAGGTTCGGGCCCCGGAGTTCGCACCACAGCGTCATGTCCGGAAGGAAGCTGAGGTTCATCGAGCCGGCGAGCGTCGCCTCGACCATCGACACGCTGGTCGTGGGATTGGCGCGGGTCAGGGTTCCCGCCGCCACCTCGGCATCCAGCCAGAATATCCGCCAATCGACCGTGGCGTCACGGCCCGGCGGCCGGCGCCAGTCGACCCGCACCGCGGGCCCCAGCATGGCCAGCCCGTCCGGGCCGGGCGTCTCCTCCGGGGCGAGGGGCGGCGTGTCGGGCGGGGCGGCTGGTGACATGGCGGTCGCTCGCGTGAGTGAGGTCCAAGCATAGCCGATGGCGGCGATCGCTGTCAGGTCGTGCTTGCTCGTCGCTATCGGCCCGATTGCTCCGCCGCTCCCAGCACCGTCCGCGCGATGTCCACCACCAGCGCGTTGCGATCCTCGTCCTCCAGCGGCGAGGCCTTGAGGAAGATCGCCAGGGCGAAGCGGCGGCCGTTCTGAAGCTGGACCATGGCCAGGGTGGCGTCGGCGGCGCAGAGGCCAAGGTCGTAGGGCGCGGAGGCAGTGATGGCCGCCAGGCGGGCGCCGGCGGGCAGGGCCGGGCGCAGGCGATCGCCGGCGGCGGCCTCCATCAGGCGCAGCAGGCGGCCCCGGCCGTCCTGGCTGGTCAGTTCGAACTGGTTGAGGGCTTCGAGGAAGCGCACCGCGCCCAGGGGCGTGGCGGTGTCGCGCGGGTCGGCGAGATAGCGCTGCCGCGCGGCCCGGCGTTCTGTCTCCGGCGTCGCCAGCACCGCCTTGCGCCAGGCCTGGCCCTTCCAGTCGGCGCGGAACGAGGCCGCGCCCGATCGCTCGGGCAGCAGCTGGCGGGCGTAGCGGTCGAGGCGCACGCCCTCGACCTTCCTCAGCTCCAGCCAGGCGGTGACCGCGCCGGGGCCGCCGATCCGCTTCAGCAGCACGTCGGCGGCGGTGTTGTCGGACAGGGCCACGGCGCGCTTGAGCAGGTCCTCGACGGTATAGCGGCCGTGGGCGGGCCAGGCGTCGGCCACGGCGCCGGGCGGCGGCGACAGGTCGACGTCCTCGATCGCCAGGGTCTCGGACGGCGACAGGGCCTTGGCCTCGATCTCCGACAGCACGGCCGCGCCCAGGGCCGCCTTCCAGACCCCGTCCATCGGAAAGGGAAGGTCGCCGGCCGTGGCGATGCGCTGGGCGGTGGTCAGGTCCTGGGCCGCGACGCCCAGTATGCCGGGGCGGGCCCGTTCGGCCAGGGTCGTCAGCTTGGGGTTCAGGGTCTCCGGGTCGAAGGCCGGATCGGCCTGCGAGCCGCCGCGGCAAGCCGCCAGCGTCCCAGCCAGGGCTGGCGCGGCGAGGGCGGCGAGCAGGGCGCGGCGGTGCATGGGGCCTCCGGTCGGAACAAGCGTGAGCGGGGGCTAAACGCGCCAGAACGCGCTTCGGACTTGCGCGGAGGCGCGCTGCGGCGGCAAAGGGACGCCCATGACCACCGAAACTGCTCCCGAAGACGTCGTCCGCACGCCGCCGTGCGTCATCCTCAGCGCCCCGCAGCTGGCCGAGAACATCGGCGCCGTGGCGCGGGTGATGGCCAATTTCGGCCTCTATGAGCTGCGGCTGGTCAATCCGCGCGACGGCTGGCCCCAGGAGCGGGCCTGGGCCAGCGCCTCGGGCGCCAGCTGGCCGCTGGACGACGCCAAGGTGTTCGGCAGCCTGGCCGAGGCCATCGCCGACCTGCATCTGGTCTACGCCACCACGGCCCGCCCGCGCGAGACGCGCCTGCCGGTCTACACCCCGCGCGAGTCCGCTGGCCACCTGGCGACCGAGGTCGAGCAGGGCCGCAAGGTCGGGCTGCTGTTCGGCGGCGAGCGCGCCGGGCTGGAGACCGACGACATCGCCCTGTGCCAGGCCATCGTCTCGATCCCGATCGACGAGCGCTTCCGGTCGCTGAACCTGGCCCAGGCCGTGTCGATCAACGCCTACGAATGGAAGATGACGGTCGACGACCGCCCCTGGAAGAGGTTCGAGCTGAACGTCGAGGGGCCGGCCGACCAGGCCGCGATGCAGGGCCTCTACGAGCATCTGGAAGGCGAGCTGGACAAGGCCGGCTTCTACCATCCGCCCGAGAAGAGGCCGTCGATGGTGCGCAACCTGCGCGTTCCGCTGGCCCGCGCCCGCCTGACCGACCAGGAGGTCCGCACCTTCCGCGGCGTGATCACCGCCCTGTCGAAGGGACGCGGCCGGGTGCTGGCCAAGCTGGCCGCCCAGAAAGCGGCGAAGGAGGCGGCGAAGGAGGAGTAGAAACTCCCACGTTCCGGGACCAAAGAAACCGGTTTCCCACCTTACAGGGCTTTAATTTTCGCATCCGCGAAAACGCCGTTATCCAGCCAAAATCCATGGCCAAGGTTCGGTTGTGGGCGGCACTCGACGGTTGAGCGTCGGGGCGAGCGTGGGGAGTGGGGGCGATGGCGCTGGGCGGAACGCTGCTGCAAGGTCTGGCGGCCGCCTTGGCCGTGGGAAGCGGCCAGCCGGGCGAGACCAAGCCCGCCGAGCCGGCAAGCGCCGAGGCCGCCGCCTCGGACGCCAAGGCGTCGGACGCAAAATCCTCGACGACCTCTTCGGCGACCACGCCCGTTGAAACCGCGCCCGTCGAGACCACGCCCGCCAGCACGACCACCGAAGATATCGACAGCGTCGCCGGCGTGACGGTCGACGCCGCGCCGCGCGGCAAGACCGAGGGGCCGATCGAGGCCGAACACGTGCTCGACGAGGCCGACATCCAGGCCTATGGCGCGGGCAGCCTGTCGGAGCTGGTCACGGCGTTGGCGCCGCTGACCGTCTCCTCGCGCGGCCGGGGCGGCGACGAGCCGCCGATCATCGTCATCAACGGCCAGCGCATCTCCGGACCGCAGGAGATGAACGGCATCCCGCCCGAGGCGGTGCAGAAGGCCGAGATCTATCCCGAGGAAAAGGCTCTGGCCTACGGCTACCGCGCCGACCAGAAGGTGCTGAACTTCGTCCTCAAGAAGAACTTCCGCCAGGTCTCCGTCGAGGACGAGCGGCGTTTCGCCACCGAGGGCGGCCGCACCTTCTCGGAGGAGCGGGGCGGACTGTTCAAGGTCGACGCCGACGGTCGCTGGACCGTCAATGTCCGCTATCGCCGCGAGACCCCGCTCTACGAGCAGGAGCGCGACATCGTCCGCGCCAGCACCTCGCCCTACGACCTGCAGGGCAACATCGTCGGCCCGCCGCTGGCCACGCCGACCGAGATCGATCCGGCCCTGTCGGCCCTGGTCGGCTCGACCGTGACCAAGGCCGCGGTTCCGGGCGCCTTCGCGGGCGCCGCGCCGAGCCTTGCCGACTTCGTCGCCGGCGCCGGCGGCTTTGCGACCGACGACCTGACCGCCTCGCGCACCCTGCTGCCGCGCGGCGAGGAGGGGGCGATCCAGGGCGGCTACAGCCGCAACTTCGGCAAGACCACGGTGTCGTTCAGCGGCAATCTCGAGAGCACCAGCCGGATCAGCTATCTGGGCCTGACCGGCGTCAAGCTCGACCTCTACGACGACAATCCGTTCTCGCCGTTCGCGGGCGACGTGGCGCTCTATCGCTATCTCGACGTGCGCGACGCCCTGCGCCGCAAGATCGACACCGACAAGATCGAGCTGGCGACGACGGCGCTGGGCATGTTCGGCGGCTGGCGCTGGAGCCTGTCGGGCAATTTCGACCTGACCGACAGCGCAACCCGCACCGGCCGGGGCGTGGACACCTCGCTGTTCACCGCCGCGGTCAAGGCCAACGATCCGACGGTGAACCCGTTCGGGCCGATCCCGGCCAACCTGCTGCGCTACAACGCCCAGGACACCGCCGACTCCGTCACCACCAACGCCAAGGCCGAGTTCACCGCGTCCGGCGCCCTGGCGCAGCTGCCGACGGGCCGTCTGCGCGCCACCTTCAAGACCGGAGTCGACAGCCGCCGGGTCGACGCCGACAGCGTCCGTTCAGGCGTAGCCACGCAGCGCGACCTGACCCGCGACCGCGCCACCGCCTATGCCAGCCTCGACCTGCCGCTGCTGGAGCGCGGCGAGGGGCCGCTGGGCTTCATCGGCTCGGTGTCGTTGAACGGCAACGGGCTCTACGAGCAGTTCTCCGACATCGGCGGCCTGGTCACCGCCGGCGGCGGGGTGTCGTGGCAGCCGCTGAAGGGCGTCAGCCTGGGGCTGAACTACAGCACCGAGGAGGGCGAGCCGACGCCGCAGCAGGTCAACGACCCGGTCGTGCAGACGCCCAACATCTCGATGTACGACTTCGCCACCGGCGACACGGTCAACGTCACCCGCATCGAGGGCGGCAACCCGAACCTGAAGCCCGACAGCCGCCAGGTCGTGAAGCTGAACTTCTTCTACAAGCCGTTCGAGAAGACGGACTTCTTCTTCTGGGGCAACTACACGGCCAGCCGCATCGACGACCAGATCGCCTCGTTCCCGTCGATCTCGCCCGAGCTGGAGGCGGCCTTTCCCTCGCGCTTCGTGCGCGAGGCCTCGACGGACCCGACGCAGGTGGGACGGCTGATCTCGGTCGACAGCCGGCCGGTGAACTTCGCCCACGCCGACAACCAGATCCTGCGCTGGGGCGTGAACTACAATCTGCGCTGGGGCGGGCCGCCTCCGGCCGCGCCCGGTCCGGCGCCGAGGCCGGCCCCAGGGGCTGGAGCGACCACGGGGGCGACCGTCCCAGCGCCGATGGGCGGGGCGGTCGCGATGGGCGCGCCGTCGCGGACGACGACCTCCGGCGGCCCTTCGGGCGGTACGCGTCCTCCCGGCGGGTTGCAGGTCACCGGCGGCGGCATGATGTCCCGCATGGGCGGCGGCGCCATCCCGCCCGGCCAGACCCGGCTGCAGATCTCGATGAACCACACCTGGCGGCTGAAGGACGAGGTGGTGATCCGCGACGGCATGGCGCCGCTGAACCTGCTGGACGGCGCCTCGCTGGGCCGCCGGGGCGGCACGCCGCGCCACGAGCTTTATCTCCAGGCGGTGCTGGCGCGCAGCGGCATGGGCGCCACCCTGCGCGGCAATTGGCGCTCGTCCACCTGGGTGGACGGCGGCCTGAACGGCGACGACCTCTATTTCTCCGACCTGCCGACTCTGGGCCTGCAGGGTTTCGTCGATCTCGACACCAACAAGGACTGGACCAAGCGCTTCGGCTGGCTGAAGGGCTCGCGCCTGTCGCTGGGCGTAGACAATCTGTTCGACACCAAGCAGCAGGTGGTCAATGACCAGGGCGTGACGCCCCAGGCCTACCAGGAAGACTACATGGACGCCGCCGGTCGCACCGTGCGCCTCAGCTTGCGCAAGGTGCTCTGACCCTTCGGGAAAGGGTGAAGGTGCACGGTTTGTGATGATGGCGTAATTGTGTCCAGTGTTCGCGAGTAATGACGTAACGTAAATCGCCGGAACTCTTCGGCGGTGACCTGCGTTGCCCGGCTGAGCTCCTGAAAATGCGGGAGTCGCAGGGAGGAAGCAGCGTGAGCAAGCACCTGAAGACACGGCTCGCCGTGAGCGCGGCCGTGTGCGCGGTCGTCAGCGCCGGACACGCCTTCGCGGGCGCCTTCTACATCCAGGAGCAGTCGGTGAAGGGCATGGGCCGCGCCTATTCGGGCGAGTCCACCGACGTCGGCGCCTCGGCGATGTTCTGGAACCCCGCCGCCATCGGCCGGATCGAGGACAAGGAGCTCTACACCGGGGCCGCCGGCATCTTCGTCACCGGCGAGGTGACCGACGAGGGCTCGACCCTGCAACGACCGACGCTGAACATTCCCGCCGTGCTGGGCACGTCGATCCCGGGTCTGCCGAACGGGGTCACCGGCCTGCTCAGCGGCGTGCTGCCGGGCCTGACCAACGGCGTGCTGATCCCGACCCTGGAAAGCCTGCCCAACATTCCGCTGCAGCCGGCCCTGGCGGTGGGCGGCAATTCGGTGGCCAAGAACCCGATCCCCAAGTCGATCGTGCCCAACTTCGCCTTCGCCATGCCGCTGACCAGCCGTCTGTCGCTGGGCGTGGGGATCAACGCCCCGTTCAACGCCGTGACCACCTACGACGGCGACAGCTGGGTGCGCTACAACGCCATCAAGTCGCGGTTCCTGAACATCAACATGCAGACGGCGCTGGCCTATCGGGTCACCGACTGGCTCAGCGTCGGCGGCGGCGGCAACATCGACTATTTCGACGCCACCTTCAGTCAGATGGGTCCCGACCTGACCGCGCCGTTCCCGGACGGCAAGATCGAGGTCAAGGGCGAGGACATCCGTTACGGCTGGAACGCCGGCTTCCAGGTGCATCCGGGCGACCGCCTGGTCGTCGCCGGTTCCTACCGCTCCGGCTACAAGCACGAGCTGGACGGCACGGTGGCGATCTACTGCTTCCAGGGGCCGTTCTCGCTGGTCACCAGCCAGCAGGAGGCCACCACCAGCTTCTCCACGCCCTGGATCGCCACGGCCGGGGTGACGGTCAAGCCGACGCGCAAGCTGGCCGTCCACGCCCAGGTGCAGCGCTTCGGCTGGAGCGACTTCGACACGGTGACGGTCGACCTGAAGGGCGCGGGCCAGCTGCTGCCGGGGGCGCTGCTGCCCAAGCAGATCGTCGTCAACGAGTTCTACAAGGACACTACCAACGTCGCCGTCGGCATCGACTATCAGGCGACCAGGTGGCTAGCGCTGCGGGCCGGCGTCCAGAAGGACCCGACCCCTACCAACGACCAGTACCGCGACGCCCGCGTGCCCGACGGCGACCGGATGATCTACAGCCTTGGCGCGACGGTCACGCCCAAGCGCAACATCAACCTCGACCTGGGGGCCTCGTACATCAAGCTGAAGGACAGCGTGATCCACGCCGACCAGACCCTGTACGACGGCACCGCCTTCCCGATGGAGCTGTCCCTGCGCGGGCGCTCGGAGGGCAAAGGCATCGTGATCGGCGGCGGGGCGCGGATCGCGTTCTGAGGGCGGAGAGGACCCCCTCAGTCGCTCCGCGACAGCTCCCCCAGAGGGGGAGCATCCGCGGCGTAGATCCTCCCCCTCTGGGGGAGGTGGCCCAGAGGGCCGGAGGAGGTCTTCACCCCAACCCCCGCTCCAGATGCTCCACCAGCAGCCGCACCTTGGCCGGCAGCAGGCGCAGGTGGGGATAGACCGCCCAGACGCCCTCGTCGGCCGGCAGGCAGTCCTCCAGCAGCGGGACCAGGCGGCCCTCGGCGACGGCGGCGTCGACATAGAAGTTGGGCAGCTGGCAGATTCCCAGGCCTTGCAGCGTAGCGTCCAGCACCGCCTGGCCGCTGTTGCAGCGCCAGCGGCCCTGGGGCTTGAAGACGATCTCGCGGTCGCCTTCCGGACCCGGGTCGCGGAACGGCCAGGCGTCGACCGCGCCCAGCACGCAGGCATGGCCCTCCAGCTCTGCGATCGTGCGCGGCGTGCCGGCTCGTTCCAGATAGGCCGGGGCGGCGCACAGGCGGCGGGTGCGCGAGGCCAGGCGCTTGGCGATCAGGCGGCTGTCGGTCAGGCGGCCGAAGCGGATGGCCAGATCAAAGCCCTCGCTGACGATGTCGCGCACCGCGTCGTCCAGCTCGATGTGCACCGACAGGCGCGGATGGGCCAGGACGAAGGCGTTGACCGCCGGCGCGACGTAGCGCTCGCCATAGGCCGTCGAGCAGGTCATCCGCAGCAGGCCCTTGACCTCGCCGTCCTCCTCGCCGACGGCGGCCAGGGCCTCGTCGCGGTCGTGGACCAGCTGGCGGCAGCGGGCCAGGAAAGCCCGCCCGGCGTCGGTCAGGCTGACGCGGCGGGTGGTGCGATAGAGCAGGCGGGTCTGAAGACGCTCCTCCAGCCGGGCCACCTCGCGGCTGACGCCCGAGGTCGACAGGCCCAGCCGCCGCGCGGCCTGGGAGAAGCTCTCGGCCTCGGCCGTGGCCACGAATTCGTCGATGCCGTCCCAGGCGCCCATGGCGGCGGTGGTGCGCTTATTGTCCCTTCATGGCAACAATGTTTTGCATCAATTGGGATTATCGAACCCCTCGCATCGGCGTACCACAGGCGCTCAAGTTCGATCGGAGCCCTACGATGAAGACCCGCGCCGCCGTCGCTTTCGAAGCCAAGAAGCCGCTGGAGATCGTCGAGGTCGACCTCGAAGGGCCCAAGGCCGGCGAAGTCCTGATCGAGATCAAGGCCACCGGCGTCTGCCACACCGACGCCTACACCCTGGACGGCCTGGACTCCGAAGGTCTGTTCCCATCGATCCTGGGCCACGAGGGCGCGGGCGTGGTGGTCGAGGTCGGCGCCGGCGTCACCAGCCTGGCGGTCGGCGACCACGTGATCCCGCTCTACACGCCCGAATGCCGCCAGTGCAAAAGCTGCCTCTCGGGCAAGACCAACCTCTGCACGGCCATCCGCGCGACCCAGGGCAAGGGGCTGATGCCGGACGGCACCAGCCGCTTCTCCTACAAGGGCCAGACCATCCACCACTACATGGGCTGCTCGACCTTCTCGAACTACACCGTGCTGCCCGAGATCGCCGTGGCCCGCATCCGCAAGGACGCCCCGTTCAAGACCGCCTGCTACTGCGGCTGCGGCGTGACGACGGGCGTCGGCGCGGTGACCAACACCGCCAAGGTCGAGCCGGGCGCCAACGCCATCGTCTTCGGTCTGGGCGGCATCGGCCTCAACGTCATCCAGGGCCTGAAGCTGGTGGGCGCCAACATGATCGTCGGCGTCGATCTGAACCCGGACCGCGAGGAATGGGGCCGCAAGTTCGGCATGACCCACTTCGTGAACCCCAAGGACGTCTCGGGCGATCTGGTCGCGCACCTGGTGGCCCTGACCGACGGCGGCGCCGACTACACCTTCGACGCCACCGGCAACACCACGGTCATGCGCCAGGCGCTCGAGGCCTGCCACCGCGGCTGGGGCGAGAGCATCATCATCGGCGTGGCCGAGGCGGGGAAAGAGATCGCCACCCGTCCGTTCCAGCTGGTCACCGGCCGGGTCTGGAAGGGCACGGCCTTCGGCGGCGCCCGCGGCCGCACCGACACGCCCAAGATCGTCGACTGGTACATGGACGGGAAGATCCAGATCGACCCGATGATCACCCACGTCCTGCCGCTGGAGCGCATCAACGAGGCCTTCGACCTGATGCATGCGGGCGAGAGCATCCGCACCGTGGTGACGTTCTAGTCTCTTAAGCTCCACCCCTCCCCCTTGATGGGGGAGGGGCAGGGGTGGGGGTGACGCCCCCGCTTCAGGATTTGGTGCGGTCGTGGTGAAGTCCGCCGCCGCAGTTCACCCCCATCCCCGACCCTTCCCCCATCAAGGGGGAAGGGGGAGACGCGCGCCATGACCGTCGAAATCCTCGCCACCCACCGCACCCAGGGCGGGACCCTGCGCTACTGCCGGCACGACAGCGCCAGCACGGGCACGCCGATGAAGTTCAGCGTCTGGGTTCCTGCCAAAGACAGCAAGGGCGGGGAGGGGCCGTTCCCCTATCTCGTCTGGCTGTCGGGCCTGACCTGCACCGAGGACAACTTCACCACCAAGGCCGGGGCCTATGCCTGGGCGGCGAAGCACGGGATCGCCATCGTCGCGCCCGACACCAGCCCGCGCGGGGAAGGCGTCGCCGACGATCCGGCCTATGACCTGGGGCAGGGCGCGGGCTTCTATGTCGACGCCACGCAGGCTCCGTGGGCGCCGCACTTCAGCATGTATTCCTATGTCACCAGGGACCTGCTGGAGGCCGTCGACGGCGCCTTCCCGCTGGATCCGGCCCGGCGCGGGATCTTCGGCCACTCGATGGGCGGCCACGGCGCCCTGACGATCGCCCTGCGCAACCCGCAGCTCTTCAAGTCGGTCAGCGCGTTTTCGCCGATCGTCTCGCCGCTGAACTGCCCGTGGGGCGACAAGGCGTTGAGCGCCTATCTCGGCCCCGACCGCGCCGCGTGGCGGGCCCACGACGCCTGCGCCCTGATCGAGGACGGCTTTGGCGAAACCTTCGATGAGATCCTGGTCGACCAGGGCCTGGCCGACAATTTCCTGGAAAACCAGCTGAAGCCGCAGCTGCTGGAAGAGGCCGGCGCCGAGGCCCGGCTGAAGGTCACCGTCCGCCGCCAGGAAGGCTACGACCACAGCTACTTCTTCATCGCGACGTTCATCGGCGACCACATCGACTGGCACGCGGCGCGGCTGTAGCTTCGCCGTCGATGGATGTCGGCGAGCATATCGAACGGGTGGCGCGGGCGCGCTCGGGCCTTGTCTGGCGCGACGTCGTGCTGGCTGTCCTCGCCGTCACCGGTTTCGCCGTTCCGGCCTTGTTGGCGGTTCTGCGAATGCGATCGGCGGGTACGCCGCTCACCTCGGTCGAGTGGATATCGCTCGGGGTGATGCTGCTGGCGCCGGCCGCGGTCTTCCTGGCGGCCTATGCGCTGTGGCGACGGGGGCGTCGTCGCCGGCCCGCGGCGTCGAAGCCGCCCGTGGTGCTGGACTAGCGCCCGAGCCGCCACCTGCCCGCCACACCACCCGGTTGTGAACTTTCGGTAATTCATCCCGGGTTCAGCCGCCGAACGCTCCTCTCCGCCAAGGCCAAGTTCGGCCGCTGAGGGGTTCAAGAACATGCAGAAGAAACTGGCCGTCCTGGCCCTGGTGATGGCCGCGGGCCTGTCGACCTCGGCCTGCGTCATCATCGACGCCGACCACGGCGGCAAGCGCGACGTCACCGTGAAGATCAACGACAGCGACGACCTGGAGTCGATCTACGCCGTCGGTCTGGAGAAGGGCGAGCTGGTGGCCCGGGTGTCGTCGAACGGCTGCACCAAGGCCGAGGACTTCAAGGTCGAGGCCAACCGCCGCGACTCCGTCGTCGCCATCACCCTGGTCCGCGAGCGTCCGGACCTCTGCCGGGCCCTGGTGCCCGAGGGCAAGGACGTGCGCTTCGACCTCGACGGCCTGGGCGTGCAGCGCAACGACCGCATCCGCGTGCGCAACCCGCTGCAGCGGCCGTAAATTACGCTTGTCAGTCTTCCGCCGCCGCGCCACTCTCGTTTCGAGGGAGAGGCGCGGATGGCCCAGAGGCTGGCGGGACGGTTCGCGGGCGAGCCGCTGAAGGCGATGAACCTGGCGCCGATGATCGGCGTGCTGCTGGCCGTGTTCGTGGTCGTGGCGACCTCGGTCCTGAATCTCGAGAAGGGCGTCAATATCGACGCCCCGGTGTGCAACATGGGGCCGCCGCCAGGTGTCGACTGGCCGCAGGGCGTCTACATCTCTATCCAGCGCGACGGCCGGGCCTATGTGGGGGCGATGCGGATGGCCAGTTCGGACGCCGCCGTGGCCGACGCTGCCCGGGAGGCGCGGGAGCATGGTCTCAGGGTCGTGACGATCCGCGCCGATGCGGACGTTCGTTACGACGCCGTCGCCGCCGTGGTGCGGGGCCTGGACGCGGCCGGGCTCAAGGCGGGCTTCATCAACGAGGAGATCCACTGATGGCGCGGCTGGCGGGGCGGCGGTCCGGCGCGCCGATGGCGGCCGTCGATCTGACGCCGCTGGTCGGGGTGCTGCTGGCCCTGGTCGCGGGCGTGACCGCCCTGACCCTGGCGGGACGGCCGGACCGTCAGCTGCGGCTGGACATTCCAGCCGCGCTTCCGCCGGCGATGGATGCGGGTCCACGCGAGGGAACCTACGTATCCATCCATGACGGCCGCTGGTTCGTCGGCGACCAGGCCGTACCGCGCGAACAGTTCGCCGACGCGCTGCACGAGACGTCCCAGGCGGCCGGCTGGTCGCTGGTCGAGGTGCGGGCCGACCCCGACACGCCTTACGCCGAGGTGTTCGAAGTGATCCGCGCGGTCGAAGAGGCTGGGTTGCGGCCTCGCCTGCTTAACGAGGACATCCGTTAAAGCCTGGGGGACCGGCCCAGAACCGCGCCCGCCGTTGACTCCCCGTCGCCTCTCCGTCATAAACCGCGCCTTCACGCCGCCGGCTCGCCGCGCGGTGCGAGCTTCATGACGGAATGACCCGACGCCGCCGTTGCAATCGCCCTCCCTAGGGAGGACCGGCCCGGATCGATATAAAGAGTGACCTATGTCCAAGCGCCATAGCGCCAAGTACAAGATCGATCGCCGTATGGGCGAGAACCTCTGGGGCCGGCCCAAGTCGCCGGTCAACCAGCGGTCCTACGGCCCGGGCCAGCACGGCCAGCGTCGCAAGAGCAAGGTGTCGGACTTCGGTCTGCAGCTGCGCGCCAAGCAAAAGCTGAAGGGCTACTACGGTAACCTGACCGAGAAGCAATTCTCGCGCACCTACGAGGAAGCCGCCCGCCGCAAGGGCAACACCTCGGAAAACCTGATCGCGCTGCTCGAGTCGCGTCTGGACGCCATCGTCTACCGCGCCAAGTTCGTGCCGACCGTGTTCGCCGCCCGCCAGTTCGTGAACCACGGCCACGTGACCGTGAACGGCAAGCGCGTGAACATCGCTTCGTACCGCTGCAAGCCGGGCGACGTGATCGCGGTCCGCGAAAAGTCGCGCAACATGGCTCTCGTGCTCGAAGCCGTCGCCTCGAACGAGCGTGACTTCGCCGAGTACGTCTCGGTCGACGCCAAGGGCCTGTCGGCCACCTTCGTCCGCGCTCCGGAACTGTCGGAAGTTCCGTACCCGGTGAAGATGGAACCGAACCTCGTCGTCGAATTCTACGCTTCGTAAGACGCGTCGAACTGGCAAGAGATCGGAAAAGGCCCCGGAGCGATCCGGGGCCTTTTTTGTTTTGGAACCTCCCCTCGTGGGGGAGGCGGCCGAAGGCCGGTGGGGGGACGTTTTCAGCTTCCTGGGCGTTGGCGGATCTCGCACTAACTCCCCCCTCCGATCGCTACGCGATCGCCTCCCCCATAGGGGGAGGTTCCTCATGCTGCCCCCCTTGAAACCCCAAAACCCCTCCCTATCTCCAATGAGCGGGCCGGGCCCCTCTGGCGCAGCGTTGTGGGACACAACGCGCGTGATGTCGGACCGCATCGGGTGTTCTCGATGTCTGGGTCCGGGTTTCCCTCCCCCCTCGTGCCGGACCTGACGTCGGGAACACCCGTCCACTCTTGGAACAGGGACCCGACCGACCATGCCCCTTCTGATGTGCCCCAACTGCGACGGCTCCATGCAGGCCGTGCAACGCGCCGGCGTCGAGTTCGACATGTGCCCCAAGTGCCGGGGCGTGTGGCTCGATCGCGGCGAGCTGGAAAAGCTGATGGCTCTCGAGCGCGAGGATGCGCAGGGCGCGCCCGCGCCGCAGCCGTCGCCCTTCAACCGCGCCCAGCCGACCTATGAACAGCGCCCCGAGCCGCGTCGCTACGACGACGCCTGGCGGGGCGACCACAAGCGCCACGACGGCCACAAGCGCTACGACCATGACGACGACCATCGCCGTCACGGCCATCACAAGAAGAAGCGCTTCGACCTCTTCGACATCTTCGACTGATCCACACCCTCAAAGGCCATGAACCACTTCAAGACCTTCGCCCTGCTCGCCGGCCTGACGGCCCTGTTCGTCGGGGCCGGCTACATGATCGGCGGCGCGACCGGCATGCTGATCGCCTTCGTGCTGGCCGCCGGCATGAACGTCTTCTCCTACTGGAACGCCGACAAGATCGTGTTGCGGGCCTATGGCGCGGTCGAGGTCGACGAGAGCCATCCCGAGCCGCTGGTGCGAAACTACGCCCGCGACGTTCGCGACCTGGCTCAGCGCGCGGGTCTGCCCATGCCGCGCGTCTGCATCATCGACAGCGACCAGCCCAACGCCTTCGCCACCGGCCGCAATCCTGAAAACGCCGCCGTGGCCGCAACCACGGGCCTGCTGGCCATGCTCGACCGCGACGAGATCCGCGGTGTGATGGCCCACGAACTGGCCCACGTGAAGAACCGCGACACCCTGACCATGACCGTGACGGCGACCATCGCCGGCGCGATCTCGGCCCTGGCCAACTTCGCCTTCTTCTTCGGCGGCTCGCGGGAGGACGACGAGCGTCCGGGCGGGATCATCGGGGCCATCGCCCTGGCGATCCTGGCGCCGATCGCCGCCATGCTGGTGCAGATGGCCATCAGCCGCTCGCGCGAATACGAGGCCGACCGGGTCGGCGCCGAGATCGCCGGCGACAACCGGGGTCTGGCCCGCGCTCTGGAGAAGATCGACGCCTATGCGCGCGGCGGCGTGGTCAACCACGAGGCCGAGCGCAATCCGGCCACGGCCCACATGTTCATCATCAACCCGCTGGCCGGGCGCGGCGCCGACAACCTGTTCTCGACCCACCCGGCCACCCGCAACCGGATCGAGGCCCTGCTGAAGCTGGCGATCGGGCAGGGGACGCGTCAGCGCCTGGAGACGGCCGTGCCGACCAGCGCGCCCAACCGCAAGCCGGGGCCGTGGAGCTGACAAGCCGATACTTGCCTGAGACCCGCGTGCCCGCTTAGGCTACGGCTCGAGCGGGGGCGCCATGCGGGTTCTTAGGTTCATTCTGCAGACTTGTGGCTGGCTCGCGCTGATATTCGGCGCGGGGGTGCTGGTCGTGTTTGCGGTGAACGGCGTCGTCGGCGCCGACAGCACCTACAAAACGCCGGTGATACGCGCCGTATCGTTCATCGCCGGAGCGGTCGGGGTCGTCGCGTTGCAGTGGAGTTGGGCCAGGCGCTCCTAGCCGTGCTGCGACAGCGACAGCAGGTTGCCGTCCGGATCCTTGAACCAGGCGACCTTGTCGCCGCCGGGCGCGGTCCAGACGCCGTCGGGCCGCTGGTCGTCGCCGAAGAAGGGATAGCGCTCGAACGCCACGCCCTTGGCGGCCAGGTCAGCGACCGCCGCCTCGATGTCGTCGACCCGCCAGCCGAACACGGTGTAGGGCGCTAAGACCGGCTCCGGCGGCGTGGTGATGCGCACGAAGATCGGCCCGGCCCGCAGCACCAGGGCGAACTCATCCTGGCTGACGAAGGTCAGACCCAGCACGCCCTCGTAGAAGGCGCGCGCTTTCCCGACGTCGCTGACCGCTAGAAAGCCCATCGGGGCGGCGTCGCCGAGCATGCGGGATCCCTTGGTCAGGCGTCCGGGCTCACTGCGAGGGGAACGGCGGCGGCGGGACGTACACGCCGAGCGTGAACGCCGAGCCCGCATAGTTGGGGTAGGTGATGGTCTGGTAGGCGGGATACGACATGCCCGGGAAGGGAGCCGCCGGCCCCGCGGGCGGCAGGCGGATCGGCATCGCCACCCAGTCGTCCCACGCCAGGCAGGTGCCCCTGATGTCGGCGCTGTCGGCGCGGCAGCTGAAGCCGTCGGCGGTCTGGCGGCATTTGTCGAGGGTGACGGCGGGCTTGTAGCAGGTGCCCTTGCGCGTGGCCTTGGCCTGGGCTTCGGCGGTGGCCGCGGCCATGGCGTCTTCCTTGGTCGAGGCCTGGGCCCAGTGCCAGGTGCTGGCGGCCGCGCCGCCGACCGTGGCGAGCGACAGGGCCAGGCCGATCGCGATGACGTGCGCCTTCATGAGTTCGCCTCCCGACATTTGTTGCATTGATTTCGACATCCATCCGACGTCGTCGTCAACAACCTTTGCGGATGCAGTTTGGTCGCATTCCACCTTTGGGATGTTTTTGGCGGCTCTCACTCCACCAGCGGCGCGCGCGACGGATCCAGCCGTACGATCTCGCGGATGCCGACCAGGGTGATGAACGAGCGCACCCGGCGGTCGTCGTTGAGCACCTCGTGGGTGAAGGCCTCGTAGGCCTCCATTGTCGGCACGGTGACGGTCAGCAGGAAGTCGGTGCTGCCGGTCACGTGCCAGGCGCTGAGCACCTCCTTGCGGGCCGCCACCCCGGCGGCGAAGGCGTTGAAGAGGGCGCTGCCCTCGCGCTCCATCTCCACCAGCACATGCATGGTCAGGCCCGCGTTCAGCCGGGCCGGATCGACGATGGCCACGTCAGCGACGATCACGCCTTCCTTGCGCAGCCGCCGCAGGCGGCGCAGCACGGCGCTTTCCGACAGGCCGACCTTCTGCGCCAGGCTGCGGGCCGGCTCGAGGTTGTCGCGGCGGACCAGTTCCAGAAGCTTGCGGTCGAAATTGTCGAGGGTGACGGATTTCGTCATTCGGGCCTCCGATATCGCCTGTTTCAGGCGGTATACGACGAATTTCGGCGAGAAGCGTCGAGGATCGACGCCTATTTTCCGGGCATGTCCTCCGTCGCCCTCCGCCGTCCCGCGCTCGACGCGCTGCTGCCCTATGCCGCCCTGTTCGGGGGCATGGTGACGCTGGCCGGCGGCACCTCGTTCGCCAAGAGCCTGTTCCCGCTGGTCGGGGCGCAGGGCACGAGCGCCTATCGCGTCGGCTTCGCGGCCCTGCTGCTGCTGGTCCTGTGGCGGCCCTGGCGCTTTCCGCTGAGCCGGCGCGACGTCATGGGCGTCGTCTTCTACGGCGCGGCCACCGGGGTGATGAACCTCAGCTTCTACATGGCCCTGCGCACCATCCCGCTGGGCGTGGCCCTGGCCATCGAGTTCATGGGGCCGCTGACCCTGTCGCTGCTGCACGCGCGCAAGCCCAGCCACTTCCTGTGCATCGGCCTGGCCGCCTTCGGCCTGATGCTGCTCTTGCCGTTGAAGCTGGGCGGGCCTGCGCTCGACCCGGTTGGCGTCGCCTTCGCCCTGGCCGCGGCCGTCTGCTGGGCGCTCTACATCGTCGCCGGCAAGCGCCTTGGCCACCTGCACGGCGGCCGCTCGGTGGCGCTGGGCATGAGCGTGGCGGCCCTGATCGTCGTGCCGTTCGGCGTCGCCGGGGCAGGCGCGGCCCTGCTCGACCCGCGCCTGATGCTGCTGGGCCTGGTGGTCGCCGTCTGCTCCAGCGCCGTGCCCTATTCGCTGGAGATGATCGCCCTCAAGCGCATCCCCAAGCGCACCTTCGGCGTCATGCTCAGCGTCGAGCCGGCGATCGGCGCCCTGGCCGGTCTCTTCGTGCTGGCCGAGCACCTGTCGCTGCAGCAGTGGGCCGCCATCGCCTGCATCGTCGCCGCCTCGGCCGGCGCGATCCTGACCACCACGCCCGAAAGCGCGGTGGTCGACGACGCCGAGGCGCTGGAGCGGCCGGGCGCTTAAGGCGCTTCGACTGGCAGCAGCCGGGTGTATTCCCAGCCCCACGGCAGGCCTGTCTCGCCCAGGGCCGCCTTGACGATCGACGGGATGATCCGCTGGCCGTCGCCGGCGTTGGTCAGCACGACCACGCAACGACGGCGCTTCTCGACACAGACCAGCATGTTGTCGGTGATGTCGTTGTGGCCGCCCTTGAAGAAGGCGTGGCCCTGCGGCCCGTCGAAGGTGACGACGCCCACGCCCGCCGCCAGCTTGATCCTGGCGTTGTCGGGGTTCTTGTCCTCGGTGAAGGGCGGGAACTGATAGGCGGCCGGGATCGCCAGGCTGCCGCGCGAGAACTCGGCGCGGGCCTTCTTCGACAGGCCCCAGCCGCCGGCGATGGCCGCCGCCAGCTTGCCCATGTCGTCGATCGTGGTGTCGAGCGAGCCGGCCGCCTTGACGCTGGAGCGGTCGTCGTGGCCCTCCCACTTGCCGTCGGCCTGGCGTCCGTCGGCCAGGTCGGTCGCGAAGTCGTCGCGCCAGACCATGCCCGAGCGGCTCATGCCCAGCGGCTTGAACAGGCGACGGTCCATGTCCTCGCCGACCTTCAGGCCCAGGCCCTGCTCGATGACGAACTGCATCAGGTTGAGGCCCTCGCCCGAATAGGCGTAGCGGCTGCCGGGCTCGAACTTGATGTCGAGTTTCTCGTCGGGGTTCAGCCAGCGGAAGTTCGGAAAGCCCGCCGAGTGGGTCAGCAGCATGCGCGGGGTGATCTTGCGCCAGCGCGGATCGCCGGCGAGGTCGGCATAGGCCTTGTAGTCGGGCAGGGGCTTCTGAAGGATCTCGGCGATCGGCTTGTCGAGGTCGAGCTTCCCCTCGTCGACCAGCATCATCACGTAATAGGCGAAGGTCGTCTTGGTCAGCGAGGCGGCGTACATCACCGTCTGCGGCGTCAGGGGATCGCCCTTCTGGTTGCGTACGCCCATCGCCGTGACGTGGACGACCTTGCCGTTCTCGATCACGGCCACGGCCACGCCGGGGATCTTGCCCACGGTCGTCAGCCGGGCGATTTCGTCATCGAGTTTCGGATTTTCGGCGCGCGCCGATCCGGCGGCCAGACACAAGCTCGCCGCCGCCCACGCCAGAGACTTTCCACGCATTTCCACAGGCCCCACAGTTGCGCGCACCCTCGCGCCGGGCGACCTTGGCGGCCATGGGTGTCTTTTTCAACCGCCGCGTGCTGCTGGCCGGGCTCTTGCTCTCAGGCTGCGCCGCCGTTCCCGCGGGGCCGCCGCGCCTGCTGCCGGCCGGGTCCGACGCGCCGGGCGAGCTGGAGCCGCTGCTGGGCGTGGGGGTCGACGCCGACGGCCTGGTCGTCCGCCTGAAGTCGGCCGGCTGCCTGCGCAAGGAAGACCTGCGCTTCTTCGTCGAGCGGAAAGGCGGCGTCCCGTCGGTGGCCTTCGCGCGTCGGCGGCTGGAGACCTGCAAGGGCGGCGGACCGGAGGCGGTCGAGGTGCGGTTCGGCTGGGGTGAGCTCGGCTTGAGCGGCGTCTCAGCGGTGCGGGTGCTGAATCCACATCCGTGACCCCTCTCCCCTTGCGGGAGAGGGTGGCCTCCCGAAGGGAGGTCGGGTGAGGGGTCTCTCAGAACTCAAAACCGCCTGCAGCGGCCAGGCCGGGTGGGAGCGTCTCACATTTGAGAGACCCCTCATCCGTCGGCTTCGCCGACACCTTCTCCCGCAAGGGGAGAAGGGTTCTCAGCCCTTCGGCGTGAAGCGCTCGATCATCCAGGGCAGCACCCGGGCCGGGCGCTTGGCGGCGATGTCGATCAGCACCCAGTCGGTGCGGCTCTGGGCGCACATTTCGCCGTCGGGGCCGTCGATGCGGACATAGCGCTCGAAGCGCGGGCCCTTCAGTTCGCCCACCCAGGTGTAGCCGGTGGCGACCTCGTGCGGCAGCAGCTCGCGGCGGTAGTCGATCTCGTGGCGGCGGGCGACCCAGCTCCAGGGAGCCCGTTCTTCTTCCGAAGCCCAGGCCTCCCAGTGCGCGATGGCGAGATCTTGAGCCCAGCCCAGATAGACCACGTTGTTGACGTGGCCGTTGGCGTCGATGTCCGACGCCTTCGGCTCGAAGGTCAGGGGATAGGCGTCAGCAGGTGGGACGAACAGTCGGCTCAAGCCGAGATCACGCCCTGGTCGATCAGCAGGGTCTTCAGCTCGCCCGACTGGAACATCTCGCGGACGATGTCGCTGCCGCCGACGAACTCGCCCTTGACGTAGAGCTGCGGGATGGTCGGCCAGTCGGTGAAGGTCTTGATGCCCTGGCGCAGCTCGTCGTCCTGCAGCACGTCGACGCCGACGAACTCGACGCCGAGGTGGTCGAGGATCTGCACGGCCACCGACGAGAAGCCGCAGCGCGGCTGGTCGGGCACGCCCTTCATGAACAGCACCACCGGGTGCTCGGCCACGGTCTTGGCGATGAATTCGATGGCGGGAGAGGCGGCGACTTCAGTCATGACGGGGAATTCCTTGGGCGTAGCCTCTCAGCTAGGCGCCGCAAGGCCCCGGGTCAAGCGCGGCGCTTGGCCCCATCGGCCTGTTCGGCCGAAAACCGCGCCATCTCGATCTGGGCGGCGCAGCCGGTCGGCAGGTCGCGCTCGGTCACCCGGGCCAGGGCTTCCAGCTTGTCGCGCTTGTGGGTGATCACCTGCACGGTGGCCAGCGACGGCTCGGTCAGGGCGTAGCCGAGGCAGAGCTCCTGGCCGGTCCAGCCGGGGGTGCTGTCGAGGAAGTCGTAGCCGCCCAGATTGGCCAGCGGGTCGGTGCGCCGCCGCCACAGCGACGGCTTCTTGAAGATCGGCCTGGCTTCGCGGTCGCGGATCGACTGGGGCCAGAAGTCCTCGCCGATCACCGCCACGTCGCGACCGAAGGCGTTGCGGACGCGGTGGCGGTCGGCCCAGCCCGAAGACAGGTTGAACGGCGCGGCCAGGGCGTCGAACACGCCGGTCGCCAGATGGCGCTCCTGGCTGTCGCCGCGGCTGGCCAGGCCCAGGGACTGGATCAGGCCCGACTGGCGCAGGCCCAGCAGGGCGGCCATGGCCGAGGGCGGGAAGGCCGAGCCCGGGTCGTCGACCGTGACCAGGTTCACATAGGACAGGCCGCAACGCTCGACGGCGAGGTCGACCGTGTCGTGCGCGGCCTGGGCGCTCAGCAGCTCGCCGCCGCTGCGCAGGCGCCAGCCCACGAACAGCAGCCGCCGCTCGATGGTGGTCAGGGACTCGCCCACGCCCTCCAGCAGGGCGTTGGACGCGCCGTGCACCTCGAAGCTGTTGATGCCGGCTTCGAGGGCCGTGAAGATCAGGTTGCGCCAGTCCTTGCCGCCCATGCGCGGATGGTCGGCCAGCCTCAGCGTGATCGCCGAGATCGCCATGCCTTCCTTGCCGAACGGACGATAGCGCAAAGGCCTTACTCCGTGGGGGCGGCGGTTTCGAGCGCCAGGGCGTGCAGCTCGCCGCCCAGCACGTCGGCCAGGGCGCGGTTGACCATCTGGTGCTGTTTGACGCGGTTGAGGCCACGGAAGGCGGGCGAGACGATGCGCGCCTTGTAGTGATCGCCGTCGCCGGCGAGGTCCGTCAGCACGATCTCGGAGTCCGGGAAGGCCGCGTTCAGGCGGGCTTCGAGCACGTCGGGCGCCATGGGCATGGGGCGGAGTCTCCGATCCTTGGAAGGGCTAGATGCCCGATAAACCTTAAGATCGCGCATATGGCGGGTATCGCGCTCAGGTGCAATCGACGCAGGGACGAGCGAGCGCCGTCGATCGCGCTTGACGATAACGCGATCTCACGCAACGATCACGCATCCGTGAATCTTACGTGAGGTGGACGTGATGCGGTGGTTGGGGGTTGTGGTCGCGGCGACGGTCGCGATGGGGCTGGGCGGGTGTTCGTTGGTCATGTCCGAAAAGCCCTGGTTCGGTCCGGGGGACGCGCGGGGCGCGCCGGAACTTCGGCGGGGGTTGTGGGTCAGGGTCGGAGAGGACGGCTGCCACGCGCCTGCGGAACTGCCGCTGTGGAAATGGTCAAATTGCGAGATCTCGCTGATCCGCGAGGGCGAGCATCTAAGCCTCCGCCGTCAAGACCAGGACTGGAACTGGCAGTCGTCACCCCTGCTTCTGGCTGGGCGCGATCCGATGATCCTGCAACTGCACGAGAATGGGGAAATCGCCTTCTACGTCTATGCCGGAGCTGAGACGGCCGGTTCGGACGCCGAGGGGCGGGTGACCGTTCTGCGCTGGTGGCCGCTCTCCTGCGTGGACGACGATCAGCCGGAGGGCACCGATGGAAGGCACCCGATCTGGCCCGGTCTGAAATGGCGGGATGGGGAGAGCGCCTGCGACGCTGAAAGCCTGCAGGGCCTTCTCGCGGCGGCCAAGGCGAACAAGCCTTCCGGAACAGAGCCCGTGAACACATGGCGCTGGGTTCGTGAACCTCGGCCCGACGACTTCGCCGAGGTGCGCCGATGATCGCCGCAGGTTTGCGTGAAAGGCTTAGACGGCTGGGCCTGATGGTCGCGGCTGCGGCGGCGATGGGGCTTGGCGGATGCACGCCGATGGCCACGCGAGAGCCGGTGTTTGGGCTCGCCGACGTCGCCGGCGCGCCGCGCTTGCGGGATGGGCTATGGGTCTCGCAGGAGGAGAATTGCCGGTTTCGCGGCGAGCGTTCCCTGGGGCGGTGGCCTTCCTGCGCCAGGGACAACGCCATCCTGGTGCGCGGCGGCGAGATCCTGCAGTTGAGCCTTGATATCGACCAGGAAGGTCGGCCCGTCAGGCCCGCCGCCTATAGTTGGCTTGTCCTGCCTCACCTCATCGTGGGCGGGACGCCTCCGATCCTGCAACTGCATCTCGTGGACGGTGCGCCGTCGGGGCCGGGAACGCTGGCCGACATCGCCCAGCCGTCCGAGGTCGAAGGCGCATACGAATATCTGGCCTTCGAGGTCGTCGAGCGCGATCCGGGCGATGGCGACGTCAAGGCGTTGCGGATGTGGATGGTTCTCTGCGGGCCGGAGGGCGACGCCGAGCCGGCTTGGCCCGGGGTGCGTGTGATTGAGGAATCCGGCTGCGCCGTCGACGGACCAGAAGCGGTCCGCGAGGCCGCCCGCCGTAGCTTCCGCGACGGCCACGTCGTGGACTATCGCTGGATCCGCGAGGCGGGGCTGAGCGATTTTGCGGGAGGCGGTCGATGATCGCCGCCCCGCGTCGGTCGCCGTTGGTTGCGTGATCCGGCGCCGGATGATCAAACCTTCGACGAGCCCGCCGCTTCGGCGTCCGGGCGAGCCGAAGACAAGTAACCGAGAGCCTCGATGCGTCCGTTTTTAGCCGCCGCTCCGGCGTTCGCCCTGGCCGCCGTTCTCGCCGGCCTCGCCGCGCCCGCCCTGGCCGGTCCGGACGATCTGGCGCTGGACGACGTCAGGATCCTGTCGGCCGACGCCATGCAGGGGCGGGCGGTGGGCTCGCCCGGCTCGCAGCTGGCGCGCACCTATATCCTCGAGCGCTTCAAGGGCGTCGGCCTGGCGCCGATCGGCGAGGGCTTCGAGCGGCCGTTCCGCTTCAAGCGTAAGGACGGCGTGACGGTCACCGGCGTCAATCTCGTCGCCCGGATCAAGGGAACGGAGAGCGGCGGCAAGGCGCTGCTGGTCACTGCCCACTACGATCATATCGGGGTCAGGAACGGCCAGATCTACAACGGCGCCGACGACAACGCCTCGGGCGTGGCGGGCCTGCTGGCCGTGGCCGAGGCGTTCAAGGAAAAGCCGCCCAGGCACGACGTGCTGATCGTCGCCCTCGACGCCGAGGAGAGCGGCCTGCGCGGCGCCAAGGCCTTCGCCGCCGAGCCTTCGGTCCCGCTGGCGAGCATCAGCCTGATGGTGAACTTCGACATGCTGAGCAAGAACGCCAAGGGCGAGCTCTACGTCTCCGGATCCTCGCCGCAGCCGTTCCTCAAGCCCATTCTCGACGACGTCGCCAGGACCGCGCCGGTGACCCTCAAGCAGGGCCACGACACCGACGCCCAGGGCAAGGACAACAACTGGACCTTCCAGTCCGACCAGGGCGCCTTCGCGCAGAAGGGCGTGCCGTGGGTCTATTTCGGCGTCGAGGACCACCCAGAATACCACCAGCCCACCGACGACTTCGAAACCATCCCCCAAGCCTTTTTCAAGGGCTCGGTGGCGACGGTGGTCCAGGCCACCCGGGCGTTCGACGAGCGGCTGGGGGAGATCGTGAAGGCCTCGGGGCGCTGATCCCCTCACCGTAAAATCCCCGCGAAAGCGGGGACCCAGGCTTTTTCTGAAACCCACGGCGCTCGACGATAAAACACCTGGGTCCCCGCTTTCGCGGGGATTTTACGGAGAAGAGCGGGGTTCACGCGACTGGTTATATACTATAGGGGGGTATGATATGGCTCACCTCTCCACCGACAACGACGCCCTGCTCAAGCGCGTGCGCCGCATCGCCGGCCAGGTCGCGGCGATCGAGCGCGCGATCGCCGACGACCACGACTGCGCCAAGACCCTGCATCTGGTCGCCGCCACCCGCGGGGCGCTGAACGGGCTGCTGGACGAGATCGTCGAGGCCCACCTGCGCGAGCACGTGGCCGCCCCGGGGCTCACCGACGCCGAGCGCGAAAAGGGCGCGGCCGAGGTGATCGAGGCCTTCCGCCGCTATTCCAAATGAGACCCGACATGACCGCCGCTTCGACCGCTGGGCCGCAACAGCACGACCATGTCTTCCTGGCCGCCGACCACGACGCCAACGCCCGCCGCACCCTGTGGGTGGTGGCGCTGACCGCCGTGATGATGGTGGTCGAGATCCTGGCCGGCTGGTGGACCGGCTCGATGGCCCTGTTGGCCGACGGCTTCCACATGGCCACCCACGCCGGCGCCCTGGCCGTGGCGGCCGCCGCCTACGCCTATGCCCGCAAGCACGCCACGAGCGCCCGCTACAGCTTCGGCACCGGCAAGGTCGGCGACCTGTCGGGCTTCGCCTCGGCCCTGGTGCTGGCGGTGATCGCCATCGGCGTCGGCGTGGAGTCGGTGCGCCGCCTGTTCGAGCCGTCGTCGATCGCCTTCATGGAGGCCATCGTCATCGCGGTGGTCGGCCTGCTGGTGAACCTGGCCAGCGCCGCCCTGCTGTCGGGCGGACATCACCACGGCCATCACCATGGTCACGACCACCACCACGGTCATGACCACGCGCACCACGACCATGCTCATCATGGGCGCGGCCATGACAACAACCTGCGCTCGGCCTACATGCACGTGCTGGCCGACGCCCTGACCTCGGTGCTGGCCATCGTCGCCCTGGTCGCCGGCCGTCAGTTCGGCTGGACCTGGCTGGACCCGATCATGGGCGTGGTCGGGGCGGTGGTCATCGGTCGCTGGGCCATCGGCCTCATGCGCGACACCGCCGCCGTCCTGCTCGACACCACCGACGACCACGTGGCCGAAGAGGTGCGCGAGCTGGTAGAAGGTCCCGGCGACGCCCGAATCCTGGACCTGCACGTCTGGAAAGTCGGCCCCCAGGCCCACGCCGCCATCGTCAGCGTGGCGGGTTTGTCCGCCGAGGCCGTGCGCGGTCGGCTGGTCCCGGTGCACGAGTTGCGGCACCTGACGGTGGAGGCTTCCTAGCAGCGTCCCTCTCCCCCTGCGGGAGAGGGTGGCCTCCCGCAGGGAGGTCGGGTGAGGGGTCTCTCAGAAGCAAGACGCCGCGGCAGCCGATCAGCCGCCGCGGCGTTTTTCGTGGGTGCGACCCCTCATCCGTCGACTTCGTCGACACCTTCTCCCGCAAGGGGAGAAGGGGATCAGTCCACCTCGTCGTTGGCCGCCTCGACCTCGACGCCGAACACCTCGTCGATGACCTCCATGATCTCTTCGAGATCGTCGAGGGTCACCCGCACGCGCAGGGTCTGGTCGTCGTCGGCGGTGAGCGTCAGGAAGATGCCGTGCTCGGACTCCTCCAGGATGAACTCGTCGAGATTGGCGATGACGGACATGGCGCGCCTCCCTGCTTGCGAAGGGGGAGCGGACGGCGGCGGCTTTCGTTCCGGGCCGCCGCCGTCCAGGGCTCAGGCCTGTTCGGGAACCCGGTAGCGGGCCGCCGGCCGGTCGCGCGACAGGTTCGGCGCCAGGTTCAGGCGAGCGCCGTCATAGGCGGCGAAGTCGGCGGCGTCGGGCAGGGAGGGGATGGTCACCAGCTCGCCCTGGTCGAAGCCCGCCAGGGCCGCGTCCACCAGGTCGCCGACCTCCATCAGGGTCGAGGGATCCAGCGCGTCGGCGCCGCCGCTGCCCGAGCGGTCCCAGATCTCGGTGCGGGTGGCGCCGGGCAGCACGGCCTGCAGCTTCACGCTCTCCGGCAACTGGCTGCGCAGGCCTTGGGTGAAGTAGGTCACATAGGCTTTGGTCGCGCCGTAGACCGGCGAGCGGAACTCCGGCAGCAGGCCGACAACCGACGAGATGTTGACGATCGCGCCGCGATCGCGGGCCTTGAAGGCGCCGGCCGCGGCGTGGGCCAGGCGGGTCACCGACACCACGTTTAGCTGGATCAGGTTGTCGATCTTGTCGAGGTCCTGGTCGACGAAGTCGCCGGCCAGGGCCGCGCCGGCGTTGTTGATCAGGAGGTCGATGGACGCATCGTCGCGCAGCCGGGCCTCGACGCGGGCCAGGTCGGTGGCGTTCGTCAGGTCGGCCTGGATGACATCGACCTTGACGCCGGTCTGCGCCTTCAGGCGTTCGGCCAGGTCGGCGAGGCGCTTGGCGTCGCGGGCGACCAGCACCAGGTTGTGGCCGCGCCTGGCGAGGCGGTCGGCATAGGTGGCGCCGATGCCGGTGGAGGCGCCCGTCACCAGGGCCGCGCCGGGAAACTGTTGCTTGCTCATGGTCTCTATCCCCTCGGGATGGTTGTCGCCTCGGCGCTCGGCCCGGCGTGACTTGCAGATGGCAAGTGACTTTCGAATTGCAAGTGACCGGCTTTCATTTTGCTAGCCAGGCCCTATCTTTCGTCCATGACCACGCGCGCCTTCGATCCCGGACAGTGCCCCGTCGGCCGCACGCTGGAGCGCGTCGGCGACGTCTGGAGCCTCATGATCCTGCGGGACGCCTTCCACGGCCTCACCCGTTTCGACGCGTTCGAAAAGAGCCTCGGGGTCGCGCCGAACATTCTGACCAAGCGTCTCGGGGCGCTTGTAGAATCCGGCTTTCTCGAGCGGCGGCCCTACCAGGATCGGCCGGTGCGCCACGAATATGTGCTGACGCAGATGGGCCGCGACTTCGGTCCGGTGCTGACGGCGCTGCTGGCCTTCGGCAACCGCCATCTCGCCAAGGAGGGGATCGCCAGCTGCCTGGTCGATCGCGAGACGGGAGCGACGGCCGAGCCGGTGGTGGTCGACGCCCGCAGCGGCAAGCCGATCGACGGGGCGGACTTCGCCTACGCCGCCGGCCCGGCCGCGGGCGAGGCGGTGCTCGCACGCCTGGCGCTGATCGCGGGCGGCGGCCGCTAGGGGCGGTTGTCCGATCCGGCGCGAGGCGGCATGCTGCAACCATGAGTGGGGCGAAAGACGCGGAAAAGGCGCGAGAGGCCAAGGCGACGGCGGGCTTCCTGGCGGGGGCCGCCGGGGTGATCGTGGCCGTGTTCCTCATGGTCAACTGGCAGACGGTCTACCTCGTCTTCGCGCTGATCTTTTCCGACAAGCGTCCGGCCCTGCTGCGGGACGCCGACTGGGACGATCCGGCCTCTGCCGTCCGGTTTCGCGCCCGCTTCGCGGCGGGAACGCCCGAGCGGGCCCTGGTGACCTGGCTGGAGAAGAACCGGTTCGCCATCGACGCCCGAGCGCGCAAGGCGCAGCGGCCGGTCGAGGGCCTGCCCTGCAACGAGGACATAGCCGTCGAGTGGTCCGTCGACGCTCAGGCGCGCCTGACGCGGGCCGACGCCGTGGTGCATCAGATCGCCTGCCTTTGATCGTCCTTGGGTCGCGTTAATCTAGAAAGCTATTCTGGATTGTGCGCATCTCTTTCCCGACGCAATCGACGCCGTCGGGGAGGCACGATCATGGACACCATCACCGCCAAGAGCGCCAACGGCGCGACCGATCCGGCCCCGGTCTCGGCCTTGGCCGAGGATGTCGCCGCGCCGCCCGTGACCGCCGAGCCCGAGGCTCAGTCCGAGCCCCTGACGGCGGCCGCGTCTTCGAGCGGTCCGGAGGTGAAGCTCAACTTCGTCAACCGCTCCAACGGCGGCCCCGGAACCCAGGTGCTGGTGTTCGGCAAGCCGGTGACCCCGGCCGCCGACGAGGCCTCGTCCGCCTGGCTGGTCATCCAGAACTGCGCGCCGGGCTGGAGCCATCCCTTCGTCTGGCCGGCGGCGGTGACGATCGGGGTGATCGACGCCTGGGGCAACGTCTCGCCGCAGCTGGCGATCGAGAACGGCCAGGTGGCCACGGTGACCAGCACGCCCTCGGGCGAGAGCCTGCAGCTCACCGACCAGACCACCTCGCCCGAGGCCTTCGGGGTGATCAACCAGCTGTCCCAGGGCTCGGTCGGGGTCACGGTGTTCCGGGCCGGCAAGCCCTATGTCCAGACCCGCGCTCTCTTTCCCGGCAGCCAGGTGATCTTCACCTTCAAGCCGACGATCTGGATCGGCGCGGTCTCGCAGGTGCGCGAGGGCGAGCCGCTGACCAGCTCCGTCGTCCAGCAGGTCAACACCGAGATCAACCTGATCGGCATGGCCGGCGCCGACATCGTCATGACCGGCGGCGGCGAGGGTCCCGACGCCAAGCCGTTCGTGTTCTCGCTGGAGAACGTGACCTACGCTTAGTTTCTAGTCTCCCGTCATTCCCGCCCTTGTGGCGGGAACCCCTGGTTCCGCTGACACGTGAGGCGCCAGCGGCGTGCGGAGCACGCCGCCACTACTGCCCTTGCGACTGATGGAGGGTTTCCCGCCACAAGGGCGGGAATGACGGGAAGAGGGCGAGCGGGCCGCTTCACGCCGCCGCGCGGATCGCCGCCAGCGTCGCCGCCGCTTCGACGCAGGCGGCCGCCGCCTCGCGGCCCTTGTTGCCGGCGTCGTCGCGGCTGCGCAGTTCCGCCTGCTCGTCGGTGTAGGTCGTCAGCACCCCGAAGGCGATCGGCGTCTCGGTGGCCAGGCCCGCGCTGACCAGGCCCCAGGCCGCGCCGGCGCTGATGAACTCGAAGTGGGCGGTGTCGCCCTTGATGACGCAGCCCAGGCAGGCGATCCCGGCATAGCGGCCCGTCCGCGCCAGGGCCTGGGCGATCAGTGGCAGTTCGAAGGCGCCGGGGGCCTCGAAGACGTCGGCCTCCGCGACCGGCGCGCCGCGCTCGGCGAACTCGGCCAGGGCACCGGCCAGCAGGCCGCCCGTCACCTCGGGATTGAAGCGACTGATGGCGATCGCGAAGCGTGAAGCGGTCATGCGGGGATCCTCGAAGGCGGAACGGAAAGGCGGTGGCCGAGCTTGGCGCGCTTGGTGGCCAGGTAGCCGGCGCTCAGCGGATCGGGCGGAACGACCAGCGGCAGGGTCTGGCGCACGGTGACGCCCAGGCCCTCCAGCGCCCTGGCCTTGCGCGGGTTGTTGCTGAGCAGGCGAACCTCGCCGACCCCCAGCGAACGCAGGATCGCGGCGGCGGGGCCGTAGTCGCGGGCGTCGTCGGGAAAGCCCAGGGCGTGGTTGGCCTCGACGGTGTCCAGTCCCTGGTCCTGCAGGGCGTAGGCGGCGATCTTGTTGGCCAGGCCGATGCCGCGACCCTCGTGGCCGCGCAGATAGACCAGCACGCCGTTGCCGGACGCGTCGATCTCCGCCAGCGCCGCGTCCAGCTGGGCGCCGCAGTCGCAGCGGCGCGAGCCGAAGGCGTCGCCGGTCAGGCACTCGGAATGCACCCGCACCAGCGGCGCGCCCGTCAGGGAGCCGCGCACCAGGGCCAGGTGCTCGCCGCCGTCGAGGCGGCTGCGGAAGGCGCGGGCCTCGAACAGGCCGTGGCGGGTGGGCAGGTGGGCGCTCGCCACCGCCTCGACCGGCGGATCGGCGGCGATCAGGTGCGCCCGAAGTTCGGCGATGCTGAGGATCGGCAGGTTGTGGCGGGCCGAGAAGGCGGCCAGGTCGTCGCCCCGGGCCATGGTCCCGTCGTCGTTCATGATCTCGCAGATCACCGCCGCCGGGGTGAGGCCCGTCATCCGCGCCAGCTCCACCGAGGCCTCGGTGTGGCCGGCCCGCGCCAGCACCCCGCCAGGCACGGCGCGCAGCGGGAAGATGTGGCCGGGCGAGACGATGTCGGCGGGGTTGGCGTCATCCGCCACCGCCGCCTGGATGGTCCGCGCCCGGTCGCCTGCGGAAATGCCGGTGTCGACGCCCTGCGCCGCCTCGATCGAGACGGTGAAGGCCGTGCTGCGCCGCGTGCGGTTGTCGGCGACCATCGGCGGCAGGCCGAGGCGGTCGATCAGCGGCGCGTCCATGGCCAGGCAGATCAGGCCGCTGGCCTGCTTGGCCATGAAGGCCACGGCGGCGGCGTCGACGAACTGCGCGGCCTGGACGAGGTCGCCCTCGTTCTCGCGATCCTCGTCGTCGACGAGGATGATCATGCCGCCGGTCTTGAGGCGCTCCAGCGCTACGCTCAGGCGTTCAGGGAGGCGTGACATAGCCGCTCCACATATTTGGCCAGCACGTCGACCTCGACATTGATCGGGTCGCCGGGCGCGGCGTGCTGCAGGTTGGTGTGGGTCCAGGTGTGGGGGATCAGGGTCACCCCGACGGCGAAGCGGCCGTCCTCGACCGGCTCCACCGCATTGAGGGTGAGGCTGACGCCATTCAGCGCGATCGAGCCCTTCTCGACGCAGTAGGGGGCCAGGGCCGCCGGCATGTCGAAGCGGGTCTTCCAGGCGCCGTCCTCGTGGACGATCGAGGCCACGCGCGCCTCGCCGTCCACATGGCCCTGAACGAGGTGTCCCGACAGCCGCGTGGCCAGGGTCACGGCCCGCTCCAGATTGACGAAGCCGCCGGCCGCCAGGGCCTTGAGATTGGTGCGCGCCAGGCTCTCGGCGCTGACGAACACCTCGGCGCGGCCTGTCTCGTCGCTGTCGACTATGGTCATGCAGGCGCCGTTGACCGCCACGCTTTCGCCCAGGGCCAGGTCGGGAAAACCGGTCTGCAAGGTCAGGCGCACGGCGCCGTCGGCGACGGTCTCGACGGCCGTCACCTCGCCCAGGCGCTCGACGATTCCGGAAAACATCGGGTCTCCTCCTTTTAGGCCAGGACGCGGGTGACGGCGTCGCCGTCCGCGCCTTGGCGAATGATCACGTGCTCGTCCCACAGGCCGGCTTCGAGGAAGGCCGCCAGCAGGGTCGGGCCGCACTCGACCAGGGCCTCCATGACCCCGTCGTCGGCGAGGGTGGCCAGCGCCTGGGGGATGTCGCCGTGCAGGCTGGGGGCGAAGCCTCGCGCCTGGGCCGCGTCGAGATAGGCGCTTGGCGTGCGGCCCCGGCGGTCGAGGATCGCCAGGCGCCGGGGCTTGTGGCGCGGGTCCGGAACCCGGCGGACGGTGAACAGCGGGCTGTCGGCCAGGATCGTGCCCGAGCCGGTGATCACCGCGTCGGCCCGCCGGCGCAGGTCGTGGGCCAGGGTCAGGGAAGCCTCCGAGGTGAAGGTCTTGGCTCCAGCCGGCGGGATCATCGAACCCTCGGCGTCCAGGGCCTGTTTGATCGTCAGCCACGGACGGCCCTTGGTCAGGCGGGTGACGAACGGCGCGAGCAGCCGGGCTGCGCGGGCTTGCAGGTCGGCGGCGTCGGGGTGGGCGAGGGCGGCGATCGGCTGGATGGTGAGGCCGGCCGCTTCCAGTCGCGCGGCGCCGCCGGCCGCCGTCGGGTTGGGGTCGCCCGCGCCGTACCAGACCGCTCGCGCCGGGCTGGCCAGGATCGCCTCGGCGCAGGGCGGGGTGGCCCCGTGGTGATTGCAGGGCTCCAGGGTGACGACCACGGTGTGGACCGTGTCCAGCCGTCCCGCCGTGCGGCAGGCGGCCAGGGCGGCGGCTTCGGCGTGGGGCTGTCCCGCCGCCTCGTGGGCCGCGATCGCCAGCACCGACCCGTCCGCCGCCAGCACGGCGCAGCCCACCGGCGGGTTTGGCGCGGTCGCGCCGACGAAGCGGTCGGCGGCGTCCAGCGCCAGCCGGAAGGCCGTCGCGATCTGGTCGGGGGAGGGGAAGGGCGCCGTCATCGGCCGCCTATAGATGACGGGACCGGCGGCTTTCCAAGCCAGCATCGCCGTCCGCGTCTCTTACATTTTAGACCCCGTCGGGAATGACGCTCGGGGCCTTTTGGCTTAACTGCGAAGCATGACCGACCGCTCGCCACCGCCGAGATGAAGGGGCCGCGCAACAGCGTCGAGCCGCACGGCGCCTGGTCGCCGGGGCTGCAGAAGGCGCGGCTGTACGAGCTGATCCTGCAGGACATCCTGCTGGGCGACCTCGCCCCCATGCAGGTGCTGGAGGAGAAGGCGCTGGCCGTGCGCTACGCCGGAGGCCTGGCCGGCGTGCGCGACGCCCTCGGGCGCCTGGCGATCGAGGGACTGGTCGTGCGCCGTCCCCGCGTCGGCACCATCGTCGCGCCGCTGGACGTGGCCGAGATCGAGCACGCCTTCCAGGTGCGGCTGATGCTGGAGGCCAAGACCGCTGGCCTGGCCGCCCGCAACCATCGACCAGCCGACCTGCCGGCCATCCTGGAAGCCTTCGACGGGGCCGAGGACGCCATCGCGGCCGGCGATTTCCGGGCCATGCTGGCCATGGACCTGGCCTTCCACCGCGCCGTGGCCTTCGCCACCCAGAACCCGACCCTGGCCCGCTTCGTCGTCAGCCTGCAGAACACCGCCACCCGCTTCTGGATCTGGCAGATGGAGAAGCAGGCGCCCGACGACCAGCTGATCGACGTCGTCCTGCACCGGCGGATGGCCGACGCCATAGCCGCCCGTGACACCGTCCTGGCCGAGTCGATCTGCGCCCAACTGATCGGCCAGCCGCCCAGCGCGTCTGAACCCGAGGGGCGGTAACGGTTTTGCGACGCGCCGCGACCCGTGCTAACGCCGCGTCATGATCGAACAACATCCCTCCGGCGGGTACATCCTCGAAGAGCTCTTCGTTGGCATGACGGCCGAAAAGCTCGTGCCCGTCACCGAAGAGCGCATTCAGCTGTTCGCCGAGGCGTCGGACGACTTCAACCCCGTGCACGTGGACGAGGCCTTCGCCGCCAAGACCGCCTATCGCGGCCGTATCGCCCATGGCCTGCTGTCGGCGTCGTTCGGGTCGGCGGTGGTCGGCACCATCCTGCCGGGCGCGGGCGCGATCTATCTCAGCCAGACCCTGGCCTTCCACCGGCCCGTGCGCATCGGCGACGTGGTCACCGCCCGCATCACCGTCTCGGCCATCGACCAGGAAAGCGCGCGCGTGACCCTGACCTGCGCCGCCCTGGTCGGCGACGACGTCGTCATGGACGGCGAAGCCACCGTCCGCGTTCCGCGTCGCCGCCGTCCCGCCAAGGCCTAGAGGCCTCTAGGGAACGAACATCTCGCTGGTGTCCATGCGCACGGTGCGGACCGCGCGGCAGGCGTCTTCGCCGGCGCGGTGGCTCTCGTGCATGAAGCTCACCAGCAGGGAGCGCCGCCGCGCGCCCGAGCGGTTGAGGGTGGCGCCGTGCGGCAGGTCGGCGTCGAACACCAGGATGTCGCCCGCCTCGCCCGACAGCACCTGGGCATGGCTCTCGTCCAGCTGGCCGTCGTCGAGATGGCGCGACATCACCCGCGTCGCGCCGTTCTCGGGGCCGTAGGGGTCGAGATAGACCATCGCCGAGACAGTCTTGAGGCCCGCGCCGTCACGGTGCAGGGGCTGGTGACCGTTGTCCTGCAGCGGTTCGCGACCCTCGACCTGGCTGAGGAAGAACGGGCCGGCGATCATCCGGGCGACGGCGCCCAGCAGGGCCGGGACGCGGCAGGCCTTCTGCACCGTGGGGTCGAGATCGACGAGGGCGTGGCGCCAGCCAAAGGCGCGGGGCGCGCCCCATTGCTCCGGCGGTCCGACGCCCGCGTCGAAGGCCGCGCGCATGGCTTCGCGCCAGGCCTCGGGCACGGCGCCGCGCAGCAGCAGATAGCCCTGGTGGTCGAGCAGAGCGGCCAGGTCCGCATCCAGCGGAGCGACCTTGGTGGGCGCCAGCAGATCGGTCATCACGCTCCTGCGAAACTCTGCCGCGAGAAGATCGCGCGCGGTCGGGCTGGAGCGTAGCCGTCCGAATTTCCATTTGAAGTGGAAATAGACACCGATCCGAAGATCGGGCGCGTCAGTCCACGCAGATGGTCGCCGTCGCGCGGCCGTTCTCGACCTTGGCGTAGCAGCCGAACTGCACGTTGGAGCGGCGGCATTGGCCGGTGACCGGCTCGTCGCGGCTCTCCCCATTGCCTTCCAGGACGCAGCCGCCCTGGCATTGCGAGCCGCTGGTGCAGGCCTTGCCGGCGTCGGCGTAGGGCACGACGCAGGTCGGCAGGCCGCGGCGGCCGACGGTCTCGATCTGGCCGCCCCGGGCCGAGCAGGCCTCGACGCTGTCGCCTTGGGCGACGGGCGCTGGGGCAGGAACCGGCGCCGTCGGGGCGCAGGCGGTCAGGGAGAGCAGGAGAGCGGCGATCAGCGGCAGGCGCATGGCGTTCCTTTGGTGAAGGGCGAGGTTTTCACCTCACCCCATGAACGCCGGCAGCCAGGCTTCGTTCGTCTCGCGCAGCTTGGCCAGCGGGATCGAGAACAGGTCGGTCGAGGCGAAGGCCTCGCCGCCGGCCACGCCCGCGAGGTTGGCGTGCACGCCGGCTTCCTTGGCCGCTTCCAGCAGGGCGTCCGGATCGGGCGTCGCCACCAGGTAGCGGGCCTGGTCCTCGCCGAAGAGATACGGGTGGGCGTGGGCGTGGCTGGAGGCGTTCAGCGTGATCCCGACCTTGCTGGCCAGGGCGATGTCGGCCGCGGCGACCAGCAGGCCGCCGTCCGACAGGTCGTGCACGCCGGCTACCAGGCCCGAACCGATCAGGCCGCGCACGAAGTCGCCGTTCTTGCGCTCGACGGCCAGGTCGACCGGCGGCGGGGCGCCGTCCTCGCGGCCCAGGATTTCGCGCAGATAGATCGAGGCGCCCAGTTCGCCGTGCGTCTCGCCGATCAGCACCAGGGTGTCGCCCTCGGCCACGTTGCCGAAGCCCGTGCGCAGGTCGAAGTCGGTCAGCAGGCCGACGGCGCCGACGGTCGGGGTCGGCGGAATGGCGACGCCGTTGGTCTCGTTGTAGAGGCTGACGTTGCCGCTCACGACCGGGAAGTCCAGCGCGCGGCAGGCCTCGGCCATGCCGTCGGTGGCGCGCACGATCTGGCCCATGGTCTCGGGCTTTTCGGGGCTGCCGAAGTTCAGGTTGTCGGTGATGGCGATCGGCAGCGAGCCGGCGGCCGTCAGGTTGCGCCAGGCTTCGGCGACGGCCTGCTTGCCGCCCTCGTACGGATCGGCCTGGACGTAGCGCGGGGTGCAGTCGCTGGTCACGGCGACGGCCTTGCCGGTGCCGTGGATGCGCACGATGCCGGCGTCGCAGCCGGTGGCGCTGTCTTCCAGGGTGTCGGCCATCACGTGACGGTCGTACTGCTCCCACAGCCAGCGCTTGGAGGCCATGTCGGGGCAGCCGATGACCTTCAGCACGGCCTCTTCCCAGTTCTCCGGGGCGGGCACGTGGCCGGGGTCGAGGCGGGCGTCGACCTTGGGCTCGGTCCACGGACGGTCATAGAGCGGCGCGTCGTCGAACAGCGGAGCCAGCGGCACGTCGCAGACCGTCTCGCCGTGGTGCTTGAGCACCAGGCGGCCGGTGTCGGTGGTGTAGCCGATGACGGCGGCGTCCAGGCCCCACTTCTCGAAGATGGCGTGGCCGTCCTGCTCGCGGCCGGGCTTCAGGACCGCCAGCATGCGCTCCTGGCTTTCCGACAGCATCATCTCGTAGGCCGACATGCCGGTTTCGCGCTGCGGGACCATGTCCATGTTCAGCTCGATGCCGACGCCGCCCTTGCCGGCCATCTCGACCGACGACGAGGTCAGGCCGGCCGCGCCCATGTCCTGGATGGCGGCGACGGCGCCGGTGGCCATCAGCTCCAGCGTGGCTTCGATCAGCAGCTTCTCGGCGAAGGGGTCGCCGACCTGGACGGTGGGACGCTTCTCCTCGGAATCCTCCGAGAACTCGGCCGACGACATGGTCGCGCCGTGGATGCCGTCGCGGCCGGTCTTGGAGCCGAAATAGACGACCGCCAGGCCAGCGCCCGGAGCGGCCGAGTAGAAGATGCTGTCGGACTTGGCCAGGCCCACGCACATGGCGTTGACCAGGATGTTGCCGTTGTAGCCCTTGTGGAAGTTGGTCTCGCCGGCGACGGTGGGCACGCCCACGCAGTTGCCGTAGCCGGCGATGCCGGCGACCACGCCGTCCACGAGGCGCTTGGTCTTGGCGTGGCCCGGCTCGCCGAAGCGCAGGGCGTTCAGGAGAGCGATGGGGCGCGCGCCCATGGTGAAGACGTCGCGCATGATGCCGCCCACGCCCGTCGCCGCGCCCTGGTAGGGCTCGATGTAGGACGGGTGGTTGTGGCTCTCCATCTTGAAGATGATCGCGTCGCCGTCGTCGATGTCGATGACGCCGGCGTTCTCGCCCGGGCCGCAGATCACCCGCGGGCCGCTGATCGGGAACTTCTTCAGCTGGTTCTTCGACGACTTGTACGAGCAGTGCTCGGACCACATCACCGAAAACACCCCCAACTCGACGAGGTTGGGCTCGCGGCCCAGGCGGTCGAGGACGACCGCGTACTCCTCGGGCTTCAGACCGAATTCGGCGGCCGTATCGGCCATGGACTTGGCGGGGGCGGTGGAGGGTGCGCTCATGGGCGCGCCTTCTAGCGCGGCTGGGGGGATTCCGCTATATTCTAGAAAGCTGAAGGTGGTTCTAGAATGGGCATCAGCATCAAGCGGGCCGAGACGGAGCAGCTTGCGCGTCAGGTGGCCGAGGCCACGGGCGTCAGCCTGACCGACGCGATCCACAATGCGCTGGCCGATACGCTGAAGGCGCTGGGGCGGGAGCCTCGGACGGAAACGGCCCGTCGCGCGGAAATTGAGGCCTGGTTGCGCGAGGTCGATGCACGGCCTCGAATCTCCGACAAGACGGCGGCGGAGATCGACGCCGAAATGTATGACGAGCAGGGCCTGCCCCGTTGATCGTCGTCGATACGTCGGCGTTGGCGGCCATCGTTCTGAAAGAACCCGAGCGCGAGACGTTTCTCTCGGTCCTGCTCGCCCAGCCGCGCAAGGCGATGTCCGCCGCCAGCGTGGTCGAGGCCGCCCACGTCTACGCCAAGGTCTTCGTGCCGGAGATTGTCTCGCACGAGCTCGACAGGGATTTGCAGATGCTCGGGATCGAGGTCGTCGATGTCGATCGGCCGCAAGCGCGTTTGGCGATCGAGGCGGCGATGACCTTCGGCAAGGGCCGTCATCCGGCGAGGTTGAACCTGGGCGATTGTTTTTCCTACGCCTTGGCCAAGTTGCTGAACGCGCCGTTGCTCTACAAAGGCGACGACTTCGCCCATACCGACATCCGCTCCGCGCTCTGACGCATGGCGCGAAAACTCAGTGAAAACATTAGCTAAGCAGGAACTAAGGCAGCTCCGCCGGAGGAACGCGGTGACTCCCCGGCCCGTTTTCTGTCTCGTGCGCAGCCAGCGCGCGGACCGAAGAGGAGTAAAGCCCATGGGCGAGCAAACCCGCAATCCGCAGCAACAGCAGCAGAACCCGCAGCGACAGGCCCCGGGCCAGCAGCAACAGCAGCGCCAGAATGAGCCGGGCCGCAACCCGGGCGGCCAGGAAAACCAGCCGGATCGCGACCGCGAACGCTGAATGGACTGAGCGTTAGCAGCGCTCCATCGGAGGAAGGGCCGGCGTTCGCTCCGCCGGCCCTTTTCTCGTGAGCCTTCCGGGGTGAGCTTGAGCGTGGGGTGACGGCGTGCTCTACCGAAGGGCGCTGTCGGGGGTGTGATCTTGCATAGGTTTGTTCCAGCCATTTCCGCCTTGGCGCTCGTCGCGGCGGCGTGCGGGCGCACGCCCGAGCAGGCGTCGGCGCCCGAGGCCAAGCCGGCGGGCCGGGCGGCCCCCGTCGCACGCGCCGCCACGGCGGTCGGACCGGCCTATGTCGCCGACTATTCGGATTTCTTCTGCCATCGAAAGGGACGGACCCCCGCTGCGGCCGAGCCCGCCGATCCCGAAGCTTTCGCACGCGAGCGCCAGGCTCGCGAGCAGGCCGCCGAGGCCCGGGCGATCGCCGCCACGGCCGGACGGGCCAGGCGCGAAGGCCTGGTGCTCACGGTCGGCAAGACGCGCTTCGAGACCAAGCCCTTCGAGCAGCACGAGGCCCAGGGCGTCGACTACACCTATCTGGGGCGCATGCCGGGCGCGCCGTTCGACGTGGTGCGCGGGCTGCACTACGAATGGACGACCTGGAACGTGGTCGGCGACGATGGCCGCATCGTCGAGCTGTCGGGACCGCCGACGCCGTCGCCCGACGGCCGCGCCTTCGTGTCGGCCGGTAATGACGACGCCGGCGTCGAGTTCGACGGCCTCCAGATCGCGCAGCAGCGCAACGGCGTGTTCGAGATCGTCGAGGTCGAGGCGCCGATGGCCTGCGATCCGCGCTGGACGGGCCCCGACGAGCTGAGCGTGAAAATCCTGCCCGGCGCGACGGGCGAGCAATATTGGAGCGCGTCCGAGGGACGTCTCGATCCGTCGGAGTGGAAAACCGTCCGGGTGGTGCGCGACGGCGCGGGCTGGAAAATCATTCCGCCCGCGGCGTGAAGCCTCAGTCCCTGAAGTCTCAGGCGCTCTGGAAGACGCTGCGGAACAGGATCGCGCCGTCTTCCGAGCCGAGGTCGGCGTCGAACGAGCGGTCGGGGTGGGGCATCAGGCCCAGGACGTTGCCGCCGGCGTTGACGATGCCGGCGATGTCGCGGGCCGAGCCGTTGGGGTTTTCCTTGTAGCGGAACACCACCTGGCCTTCGCCCTCGATCCGGTCGAGGGTTTCCTCGTCGGCGAAGAAGTTGCCCTCGCCGTTGCCGACGGTCATCACCGCGTCGCGCTGCTCGCCGAAGGCGGCGGTGAAGCGGGTCTGGCCGTTGACGATGTCGAGATCGACCGGCTTGCAGATGTACTTCAGCTTGGCGTTGCGCAGCAGGGCGCCGGGCAGCAGGCCGACTTCCGTCAGCACCTGGAAGCCGTTGCAGATGCCGACGACGGCCACGCCGCGGTTGGCGGCCGAGACGACCTCGCGCATCACCGGGCTCTGGGCGGCCATGGCCCCGCAGCGCAGATAGTCGCCGTAGGAGAAGCCGCCGGGCAGGACGATCAGGTCCAGGTCGTCCGGCAGGGCCGTCTCCTGGTGCCAGACCATCTCGACGCGAGCGCCGGTGGAGCGTTCGACGGCGACCTTGCAGTCACGATCGCAGTTGGAACCCGGGAAGACGACGACGGCGGCTTTCATGGCGCGGGCCTGTAGCACCGTTCGGATCGAATGTCAGGCGCCGGAAGGCCGAAACGTCACGCGCATTCGTCCAGCACCGGCTCGACGCCTTCGCCGGCAGGGGCGGGGAAGGGGTGGCGGAAGGTGAAGGCGGCGGGCGTCGGGCCGTGGGCGGCCAGCAGGGCCAGCTTCTCGACCGCCTCCTCGACGGTGGGGCGATGGCCGGCGGGAACCCACCACAGCGCCAGGTGCGGGCCCTGCGCCGGCTCGAACCATTCGCGCCGCCGCCGCATGATCTCCACATGGGCCGAGCGGTAGACGTAGGCGCCCAGCGAGGGGATGTCGGTCCAGGTCGACAGGTTGGGGATCACCAGCGGATCGCCGCCGACGGCCAGGTCGGTGGCGTTGTTTCCGTCGCCCTTCAGCCGCCAGACAAAGCCCGGCGAGGCCTCGGCCAGCTGGTTGATGCGGTCGAGATTGTCGACGAAGTCCTTGATCGCCGGATCGTCGATCGGCGCCCGCAGGCGGCCGATATTGACCTGGGCCAGTTCGAAGGCGGCCATGACGTCCTCCCGTCTTGTTCCAAGCGCAGGTAGGAAGCCATGGCCGCCGCCGGAAGGGCTCAGCTTCCCAGCAGCCTGCGCAACTGGCCCTCCGCCCGGTCGGGCGGCGACTGGTAGGCGATCGGCTCGACGAAGCCGCCCTTGGCGTCGAACAGGTAGATCGCCGAGGAATGGTCGATCGTGTACTCGCCGCCCTCCTGCGGGACCTTCTTGTAGTAGACGCGATAGGCCTTGGCGGTCTTGGCGATCTCGTCGGGCGTTCCGGTGAAGCCCTGGATGCGATGGTCGAAGTTCGACAGGTAGAGCTTCAGCTGGGCGGGGGTGTCGCGTTCGGGATCGACCGAGACGAACACCACGTTCAGCTTGTCGGCGTCCGGCCCCAGGGCCTTCAGCCAGGCGGTCATGTCGGCCATGGTCGTCGGGCACACCTCGGGGCAGTAGGTGAAGCCGAAGAAGATCGCCGTCGGCTTGCCCAGCAGGCTCTTCTCGGTGACCGGCTTGCCGTTCGTGTCCACGAGGTTGAACGGCCCGCCGATCTGGATGGTCGAGCGCGGAGCCTGCGCCGGGTCCTTCTGGCCGCAGCCGGCCAGGGGCAGGGCGCTGGCGGCGACGAGGCCGAGGGTCAGGACGAGCGCGCGCATCAACGGTTCCCCACGGCGCGGACCTGGGCCTGCACCGTCACCGGCGGGGCCTTGGCGAACTTCAGGGTCAGGGGAACCTTGGCGCCGGCCGTCAAGGCGATCTTCGGGCCGATGATCATCAGGTGCTTGGCGCCGGGCTTCAGGGCAATGGCCTTGCCGGCCGGCAGGGCGAGGCCGTCGGCCAGCTTGCGCATGCGCATGACGCCGCCGTCCATCGACATGGTGTGGATCTCACCGCGCTTGGCGGCGGGGGTCTCGACGGCGACCAGGCGATCGTCGGCGCCGGCGGTCAGGGTCACGTAGCAGCCGCCGGCCATGGCCCCGGCCGGGGCGGCGCGGCACCACGCGTCGGCGACGGTCACTTTCGGAGCGGGCGGCGCGGCCAGGGCGGGGCTCGCCAGGACGGCGAAGGCGAGGGGAAGAAGAGCGAAGGCTTTCATCGGTCAGGCTCCGAGGCGCGGCGCGGGGGACAGCCGCCGCAGGACGAGGTCGAGGATCAGCGCCGCCGCCAGCGTGGCGCCGACGAGCGGATAGAGAACGGCCAGCGGCAGCACGACCGCCAGAAGGCCCAGATAGGAGCCGCGACGGGCCGGCGGAACGGGGGCGGCCAGGCGACCCTTGGGCCGCCGCTTCCACCACATCACCACGGCCGAGACGCCCAGCAGCCAGACGGCGACGCAGCCGGCCAGCATGACCAGCTTGTTGGCGAGGCCGAACTCCTGGCCCTGGTGCACGGCGATGCCCCATTCGATGGCCTTGGCCGCCGGTCCGAAGTCGCGGTAGCCGAGGTCGGCCAGCACCCGGCCGTCGCCGCCGTCGAGATAGACGGCGCGGGTCGCCTCCACCTTGTCGGGCATGTAGGCGGCGGTCCAGGTTCCGCCGTGGCCCTTGGGCAGGGTCAGGGTGAAGCCGCCGGTCAGGCCTGCCGCGCGGGCTCTGGCGACGATCGTGTCGACGTCCAGGCTGGCGTGATGGGTCATGGAGGCGGGCACGGGGCGCACCTGCAGCGCCCAGGGTACGCCTTCCGCAGGCGCGCTTGGAGCGGGCGCGCCGGCGTGGTGGCCCTCGGCCACCGGCGGCTTGGGACGACCCCAGCCGGCCTGTGTGGTGATCTGGCGGATCTCCTTGCCCCAGAAGGCCGACCACGGCATGCCGGTGGCGGCCAGGAACACGATCACCAGCCCCGCGAAGGCGCCGGTCACCGCGTGCAGGTCGCGCCAGAACAGGCGCTTGGCGGGCTGGCTGCGCACCGTCACCACCCCGCCGCCCTGGCCGCGCGGCCACCACAGGAAGACCCCGGTGGCGACCAGCACGATGGCCCAGCCGGCGACGACCTCGACCAGCAGGTTCGCCACCGGTCCGGCGATGTCGAGGCTGTGCAGCCGCTTGACCAGGCCCATCAGGCCGCCGGGCGCGGTGACGCCCAGGGCCTGGCCGGTGTGGGGATCGACATAGGCCGTGCGGGGGCCTTCGTCGGTGTCGACCTCCAGCTGGACCGAGCGGTCGCCGCGCGCCGGCACGACCAGCCGCCGGACCTTGCCGCCCGAGGTCAGTTCGGCGTTGGCGATCCAGGTCGCGACGGGCGTGGTCGCGGGACTGTCGGCGACCACCACCAGCGGCCGGTGGACAATCGCCGTCAGCTCGTCCTTGAAGAGGTACAGCCCGCCGGTCAGGGCCAGCAGCATCAGCACCGGCAGCACCAGCAGGCCGGCGTAGAAGTGCCAGCGCCAGAAGGCGTGGTAGACCTCGCCGGCCGCCCCTGTCGTCGGTGTCGGTTCGATCGTGGCCATGCTCAGAACGCCACCGTCACGCCGCCATAGACCGAGCGGCCGTCGCCGGGCCACAGCACGGCGCTCGAGGCGGTCCACACCGTGGCGGCCTGGGTGTTGGAGACATAGGCCTTGTCGGTCAGGTTCCGGGCGTCGAGGAACAGCGAGACCTTGTCGGTCGCCTTCCAGCCGGCGTTGAGGTTGAGGATCGCGTAGGCCGGCGCGGCCTTGGTGTTCTTGTAGTCGATCAACTGGTCGCTGGCCGACCACTCGACCGACGGGGCCACGAACCAGCCGCCGCGACCGTCGTAGCGCACCTCGGCGCGATAGAAGTGTTCAGGCACGATCGGCAGGCGGTTGTCGCCGTACTGGGCGTCGCCGTCGAAGCGGAAGTCCGACCAGGTCCAGGTCTGGCGGATGCGCCAGCGCGGGGCCACGGCCCAGTCGAGCGCCGCCTCGATGCCCTGGTGGATGGTCTTGTCGGCGTTGAAGGTGGTGGCCGGAATGGTGCTGCTGACCGTGTACTGCAGCATCTCGTGCTTCAGGTTCGCGCGATAGAAGGTCAGGTCGTAGGTCAGCGGGCCGCGATGGCCGCGCGTCCCGACCTCGCCGGTCCAGGCTTCCTGCGGCTGCACCGGGGTGAAGCCCGCGTTGGTCGGGCTCATCGCGCTGAAGTTCGGCGGCTCGACCGAGCGGGTGACGTTGGCGAACACCTGGTCGCCCGCCGAATTCTGCCACAGCAGGCCGACGCGCGGCGAGAACCAGTCATAGGTCTTGTCGGCCGTCAGGTTGAAGGTCGTCGAGACGCCCGGCACGGCGAAGCTGACATAGTCGCGCTCGGCCCGGCCCCAGCTGGCGCCGCCGACCACGGCCAACTGCTCGGTCACGAACAGGCGGCCCTCGCCGAACAGGTCCATGGCCTTGGCGTTCTGCTGGGTGCGCGAGGTCGGCGTCCCGCGAGCCCCGCGATTGTTGACGTAGAAGTTGGAGTCCATGTCGCCCTGGCGCCACCAGGCGCCGAAGAAGGCGTCGGCGCGCAGGCCGCCCAGCTGGCCGTCCCAGTCGAAGCGGCCGAAGGCGCCGTAGTTGCGGCTCTGCTGGTCGATGACCTGGAAGATCGGGTGGTCGAGGTCCTTCCACACCGCATAGACCGCGCCCTCGAACACCAGCTGCTCGTTCAGCCGCCAGCTGGTGCGCAGCGAGCCGCGCAGGCCGCGCTGGTTGCGACCCTGGTCGGCGGCGGCGCTGGCGGCGGCGGTCTGCCGCGGATTGGCCTGGAACTGGGCCAGGGTCAGGGCGCCGGGGATCTCCTGGTTGACGTTCGAGCCGTTGAGGATGAACCGCACCTCGCGGTCCTCGCCGAACGATCGCCCGACGTTCAGGCTGCCGAACTGGATGTTCTGCTGGCTCTGCGAGCGCCAGCCCTGGGCGGTCTGGTTGGTGGCGGCGGCGTAGACGTCCCAGTCGCCGGACTGGCGGGCCAGGGCGACGTGCTCGCGGATCAGGCCGTAGGAGCCGCCGTCGATGCGGACCTGTGCGCCGTAGCCGGCGTCCTTGCCGGTGGGGGTGACCATGTTGATCGCCCCGCCCAGCAGGGCCCCGCCGAAGCGCAGGGCGTTGCCGCCGCGATAGACCTCGGCGTAGCGGGTGTTGAGCGGGTCGGCGACCTGGCTGTCGCCGTAGCCGTCGGCCTCGTTCAGCGGCACGCCGTCCTGGGCCAGCAGCAGGCCGCGGTTGTGGCTGGCGTTGCCGATCCCCGAGCCGCGGATCGAGATGCGGATGTCGCCGCCCCACTTGCGCTGGGCGTAGACCCCGGGGGCGTCGCGCAGCACGTCGTCCAGGGCCAGCGACTGGCGGGAAGCGAAGGACTCCTGGGAGATCACCGACACCGCGCCCGGCGTTTCCGACAGGCGCCGACGGGCGGCGGCCACGACGGCCGGCTCCTCGGGATTGGGACGGGCGGTGACGATGACCGACGAGACGTCGGTGTCCGCGTCGACGGGAGCGGGGGCGGCGTCGGCGGCGAAGGCGGCGGGCGCGACGGCGAGCATGGCGACAGACGCCAGCAGGAGAGACTTCATGGTGGTTTGTTCGTCCTTCGGCCGCGCACGGCGGCCGTGATGATCTGCGCGCGTCGCCGAGGACGCGCGGGCGTTCAGCCGGCCGAGGGCGGCCGGATCAGATCAGCAGGGACGGAGGGCCGGTGGCCGGCGGAGGCGGGGCGGCGAGACCCCGGCCGGGAACGACGGTGCGGGCCAGCGCCGAGGGCGCTTCGGTTTCGGTGGCGACCAGAGCCTCGGCGGCGAGAGCGATCTCGACCGGCGGCGCGGCCGGGCCCTGGGTCGCGAACGGGCAGGGGCCGTCGTGATGCTGCTGCTTGCCGTCGTCCTGGTCGTGCCGCTGGTCGCTCTGGTGGGGGTCCAACAGCGCGCCGGGCGAGACGGTCTTGGCCCCGTCGGCGGTGCAGAGCACCAGGGCGAAGGGCAGGCCGTTGCGGGGCTCGGCGCCCGGCATGAAGCCCGCCGGGATCATCACCTTGAGCACGATCGCCAGCACCGCGAGCGCCATGAAGGCGTCGCGCGCAAGCCATCTCGCAAGGGTGTTCGGGCGGGTCACGCCGCAGTCATAGCCGAAACATCCTGGGTTGTCCCCCCAAGGGGGCTGTGCGGAACGTCAGCGCGTGGCCAGGTCGGCGACGACCGGGAAGTGGTCGGAGATCACCTTTCCCGAAGCGGTGTCAGTCAGGGTGGCGAAGCTGCGCACCGCCAGCCGGCGGTCGGCGAAGACGAAGTCGATCGGCGGCGCGGGCGGCGGGCTGGGCGAGAAGTCGTTGAACGTGCCTTCGGGTCCCGAAACCGTCGGGCTGACGGCGCGGGCGTCGACATAGGGGGCGTCGGGCGCGGTCAGCAGCCGGTGCGGCGCCTCGGCGGGGCCGCTGTTGAAGTCGCCCAGGGTCACCAGCAGCGCGCCGGGCCAGGCCGGCAGGTCGCGGATCTGGGCTGCGCAGCGCTCGCGGGAGACCGGCCCGCGGTGGTCGAGATGGGCGTTGCGAACGTCCAGCAGCGCGCCGCTCGCGCGGTCGCGCAGCACCAGGCGGGTGAAGGTGCGCGGCAGGGCGGCGTCATAGGACTTGCCCGGAACGTCCGGCGTCGGCGAGCACCACTGGGTCTGGGCCGAAACCTTCTCGAAGCGGTCGGCGCGCCAGAACACCGTCGTGCTCTCGCCGGCCGTCGCCCCGTCGTCGCGGCCGACGCCGTAGTGGTCGTAGCCGGGCAGGGCGCGCGCCAGGTCGCCGACCATAGGCAGCAGGGCCTCCTGCACGCCCAGCACGTCGGGCGCGACGCGGCGGATCTGCTCGCCCATCGGGCCGCGCCGGGCGCGCCAGTCGGGAACGTCGTCGGGATTGTCGTAGCGGATGTTGTAGCTCATCACCCGCAGCTCTCCGGCCTGGGCGGCGGCGGGCAGCAGGGCCAGCAGCAAGGCGGCGATGGGCAGCATGCGCATCACGCCACCACCACGGTCGAGCCGACGAACATCGCCGCATAGGCTTCGTCGAGCGCCTGGTCGGTGACCAGGATGTCGACGTCGTCGGCGGTGGCGGTGCGGATCAGGCCCAGGCGCCCGAACTTGGTGTGGTCGGCGGCCAGCAGCACCCGGTCGGCGCAGCCATAGGCGATGCGGCTCATGGCGGCCTCGCGGGCGTGGCGGTCCATCAGGCCGTGGTCGGCGTGGATGGCGCTGACGGTCAGAATGGCCAGGTGCGGGGTGAACTGGGCCAGATAGGCCTGGGCCGCGTGGTCGGAAAAGGCCTTGTAGTCGTAGTCCAGCTCGCCGCCGGCCAGGAACAGGGTGTTGCCGTTGCGGCCGCCCAGGGTCTGGGCCACGGTCAGCGAGTTGGTGATCACCGTCAGGTCGCGGCGCACGCCGGCCAGCACCCTGGCCACGAAGCAGGCGGTGGTGCCGGCGTCGATGAAGATGGTGTCGCCGTCGCCGACGAAGCGGGCGGCCGCCTCGGCGATGCGGGTCTTCTCGGCGACGTTCTCCTGCAGGCGGCGGTCGAACGGCCCCTCGGCCGTCGCGGCGGCCAGACGCACCGAGCCGTGGGTCCACAGCACCGAGCCCTGGGCCTCCAGCACCCGCAGCTCGCGGCGGATGGTCTCCTCGGAGACCTCCAGTTCATGGGCGATCTGGGCCAGGGCCCGGCTTTCGCCCGGACGCAGCCGGCTCAGGATCTCGCGCTGGCGGTCTTCGCGTTTCAAGCCCGGCTTCCTTCGATGCGATGGCTGAGAGGGATTATGTTGGGTTCGTGGAAGTTGTGCGAGATAAATGTGAGATTGATGTGTCTGAACTTTGCATTTTGTGAATTTTCCGCAGAATTGTCACAGAATCTTGTTGCGCCCTCCGTACTAGGCCCCCCGTCGCCCGATGCGACGTCGAGAGGGGCCTCATGCAACGTTTCAACCTTTCGCGCCTTGCCGCGCCGCACCGCTTCAAGCGCGTCCTGCTGGCCAGCGCCGTCCTGGGCGCGGCCGTGGCCGCCGGCGCCCAGGCGCAAGCCGCCGAGACCGCCGCCGCCGATCCCACCGAGATCGACTCGGTGGTCATCGTCGCCAACCGCAACGACGCCGCCCAGGCGCAACTGAAGTCCGCGACCGCGGTCTCGATGCTGTCGGCCGAAGACCTGGAGCACACGGCGGTGCACAACGTGGCCGAGGCCCTGGGCATGATGCCCAGCGTCAACGTCATGAACACCGGCTCGTCGTTCTTCGGCGGCATCGACGGCGCCTCGCGCGGCGAGGGCATGTTCGTCTCGATCCGCGGCCTGAACGCCGAGTTCAACGTCAACATGATCAACGGCGTCACCGTGGCCCAGGGCATGCCCTACAGCCGTCAGGTGCAACTGAGCTTGCTGCCGCCGTCGGGCCTGCACACCATCGTGCTCAACAAGACCTCGACCGCCGACATGGACGGCGACGCCATCGGCGGCACGGTCGACTTCCGCACGCCCTCGGCCTTCGACTTCCGCGACGACTTCAACGGCTCGATCACCGCCTCGGGGCGCGTCGAGAGCCGCGCCCGCGACTATGGCGACGAAGGCCTGGGCGGCGGCCTGTCGGCCGAGTGGGCTCATCGGTTCGGTCCCGAACAGAGCTTCGGCGTCTACGCCAGCGCCTTCTACGACAAGCGCAGCTACGCCAACAGCGAGATGGCCGGCGTCATGGCCGCCACCAACGACGGCGGCTGGGGCTATCTGGTCAAGGACGCGGCCGGCAACAGCTATCCGGGCCTGGATCCCGAGAAGAACATCACCCAGACCGGCCTGAACGTCGGCGTCTCCAACGGCTACACCGAGCGCTGGGGCGGCAACTTCACGCTGGAATGGCGTCCGGACGACACGCTGAAGGCCTATCTGCGCGGCTCCTACGCCTTCGCCAAGACCGAGCAGAACTCCACGCTCAGCCAGTTCGTCAGCGCCAGCAAGAGCTACAAGGAAACCGTCGCCGGCAGCGGCCGCTACAATCTCAGCGTCGATGCGATCTCGACCCGCGTCTGGTACGAGACCAACCCCGAAGAGGCCGACCTCGGCACGGTGCAGCTGGGCTTCGACAAGACCCTGGGCGCCTGGACCCTGTCGCCGCAGGTCTTCTACAGCGAGGGCGACAACGACCGCCCCGACCACATCGAGGCCTCGGTCCGCATCAACCAGAGCGACCGCTACAACAGCGGCTCCAACCTGGCCTATGGCGGCCTGTCGATGGGCTATTCCGACAACCTGCCCCAGCCGCTGTTCACCCAGGCCATCTACGACACCCTCAACAACGCCAACACCGCGTTGCTGGCGCGCCGCGCCGGCCAGCTGACCGAGCAGTACAGCGGCCAGGAGAAGTACGGCTTCAAGTTCGACGCAAAGCGGGTGTTCGAGGGCGGCGCGCTGCAGTGGATCAAGCTGGGCGGCAAGTACGTCGACAGCCACCGCCGGGTGACCAACCGCGACTGGACCAACGACCACTTCGCCAACCTGCTGGGCCAGGCCGGCGTCACCTGGGCGAGCCTGGGCATCGCCACCGGCTATTACGACCAGGTGTTCCCGGGCGAGTACACCTGGCGCGTGCCGAAGGTGAACCACCAGGCGCTGGTCGACTACTTCTACAAGTACAAGACGGCCGCCAGCTTCGACACCTGCGGGTCGAACTTCGTCAACAACATGAACTGCAACACCCAGAAGGGCGACGAGGCGGTGGCCTCGGTCTACGCCATGGCCAACTACCGCTTCGGCGACGTCGAGGTGGTTCCGGGCCTGCGCTACGAGCACACCAAGATCGACAACACCTACTGGGTGATCCCGACCACCAGCGCCGGCGAGCAGACCGGCTCGTGGGGCTTCAACAGCACCGAGTACAACGAGGTGCTGCCCAGCGTGTTCGTCACCTGGCGCCCCAGCGACGCGAGCGTCTATCGCGGCTCGGTCTGGACCTCCTACACCCGTCCGGCCTTCGTCCAGCTGGCCGGCGGTGAGCGCCGCCAGGTCGGCGACGACGGCAACGTCACGATCTCCCGCGGCAATCCCGACCTGAAGCCGATCCGCGCCATCAACCTCGACCTGTCGGGCGAATGGAGCAGCGGCAAGGGCGGCTACGCCATGGTCGGCGCCTTCTACAAGCGCCTGTCGGACTACATGTACGACAACGGCTCCAGCTCGGTGAACTCCGACACCTACACCGAGGGCAAGACCACCATCAGCCAGCCGACCAACGGCGGCGACGGCGACGTCTACGGCCTGGAACTCCAACTGCGCCAGAAGTTCACCGAACTGCCGGGCCTGCTCAGCGGCCTTGGCGCGGGCGTCAACGTCACCCGCCAGTGGACCAGCGTCGACCTGGGCGACGGCATCGACAACCGCATCCAGAACGCCCCCGACTGGCTGGCCGACGCCCAGCTGTTCTACCAGCGCGGCGGCCTGAGCGTGGACCTGATCTACCACTACACCGGCGCCTACCTGGCCTCGTACGACGTGCTCGACCAGGCCGGCCAGTGGGACAACCTTTGGGTCCGTCCGCTGCGCAGCGTCGACCTGCACGTCGGCTACGCCTTCGATAACGGCTTCAAGGTCGACCTGTCGGTGGCCAACCTGCTGAAGGACTACAGCTACTGGTCGCACATCGGCGAGCACAGCCTGGCCCTGTCGGACGTGGTCGACTCCGGCCGCACGACCCTGCTGACCTTCAAGAAGACCTTCTAGGCGACAAGACCTTCCAGGCGTCGCCGTTCCCCAGACGCCTGGAACCAGGCCCGCCGGACGCCTCCCGTCCGGCGGGCCGATCTCCAAAAGCCCCGCAAAGGCCGACCCGCCGTCGCGGCGGCGTCATCGAAACATGAAAGATAGTCCGCTCGCGGACTCGACGAGGTGGTTCCCATGGCTCTTTCCCGCAGGCTCTTCCTCGGCGCGGCCGCCACCAGCCTGGCCTTCTCCGGCTTTTCCGCGCGCGCCCAGGACGAGGCGCCGGAACTGGAGACCTATCTCAACCAGGTCGAGGGCTACGGCCCGCTGATCCCCGATCCCAAGGGCATGCTCGACCTGCCCTGGGGCTTCCGCTACCGCGTCATCGCCCAGGTCGGCGAGACCATGAGCGACGGCCTGCTGGTGCCGGGCAAGGGCGACGGCATGGGCTGCTTTGGCGTCGACGCCGACCGGGTGCTGCTGGTGCGCAATCACGAGCTTTCAGTCACCGACCACGACTACGGCCCCTATGGCCTTGGCATGCGCTATGTCGACAAGGTGGACCGTTCGAAGGTCTGGGACTTCCACAACGGCGACCTGCCGCTGGCCGGCGGCACGACCACCCAGCTCTACAATCTGCGGACCGGCCAGACCGAGCGCCAGCACCTGAGTCTGGCCGGCACGATCATCAACTGCTGCGGCGGCGTCACGCCCTGGGGCTCGTGGCTGAGCTGCGAGGAGACGACGCTCGACGCCGGCCTCGAGGTTGGCAAGAGCCACGGCTACGTCTTCGAGGTGCCCAGCGCCCATCTCGGCCTGGTCGAGCCGGTGGCCCTGACCGCCATGGGCCGCTTCCAGCACGAGGCCGCCTGCATCGATCCGCGCACCGGCGTGATCTACATGACCGAGGACGTGGCCGACGGCCTGTTCTACCGCTTCCTGCCCAACGACCGCAGGAACCTGGCGGCCGGCGGGCGCTTGCAAGCCCTTGGGCTGGTGGAAGCCCCCGAAGGCGGCGACACCCGCAACCAGGTCGAGAAATCGTTCGCGCCGCGCAGCTGGAAGACCGTGCGCTGGATCGACCTCGACGGCGTCGACAACCCGCACGACGACATCCGCCGCCGCGGGCACAAGGCCGGCGCGGCGATCTTCTGCCGGGGCGAGGGGCTCTATTTCGGCCAGGGCGAGCTCTATTTCGCCTGCACCTCGGGCGGGCCGATCGGGGCGGGCCAGCTGTTCCGCTACGTGCCCAGCGCCCTCGAGGGCCAGGCCGGCGAGAAGGACCAGCCGGGCCGCCTGCAGCTTTTCGTGGAAAGCGGCAACGGCCGGGTGCTCGACTACGCCGACAACCTGGTGGTCGCCCCGTGGGGCCACGTCATCGTCTGCGAGGACCGCTATTCGGAGACCCTGCGCAACCACCTGCGCGGCGTGACCCCCGAGGGCAAGGTCTACACGCTGGGCCGCAACGTCTTCCCGGGCAATTCCGAGCTGGCCGGCGCCTGCTTCTCGCCCGACGGGACCACGCTGTTCGTCAACATCCAGAATCCGGGGATCACGGTGGCGATCTCGGGGCCGTGGGCCTCGGCGAAGGTGTAGGACGGGTCGACATTCACCGGCCTTGGCTCATTTTCCACCGAGCATCCCCGCGAAGGCGGGGACCCAAGCCGAGTCCGCGGGTGATCCACGGCCGGGCCTCTTCCTGACAGCCAGCTTGGATCCCCGCCTTCGCGGGGATGCTCGGATTTGAAGATCGCGAACGGCTGAATGTCGATCGGTCTTGGAGACAAGAAAAAGGGGCGGCTGGATCAGCCGCCCCTTTCCAATTGCATTCGCTTAAGGCCCAAGCCTCAGGCGATGTCGATGCGGTAGCTTTCGATGACCGTGTTGGCCAGCAGCTTCTCGCACATGGCCTTGACCTCGGTCTTGGCGGCCTCGGCGTCGGTCGCATCGAGGTCGAACTCGATGACGCGGCCGACGCGGGCGTCCTTCACCGACGGCCAGCCCAGGCCATGCAGGGCGTTCTCGACGGCCTTGCCCTGGACGTCGAGCACGCCGGGCTTCAGGAACACGTGGACAGTGGCTTTCAACGCAAAATCTCCCCAGCAGCGCCCGGCGCCGCGACGCCTCCCGTCAGGGAGGCGTCCTGACTGACTTAGTGCACGCCGCCTTGGATGACGGTGGGCATTTCCTTCATGATGCCGAGGCGGCGGGCCACTTCGGTATAGCTCTCGATGACGTTGCCGAGGTCGCGACGGAAGCGGTCCTTGTCCAGCTTCTCGTTGGTGGCGGCGTCCCACAGGCGGCAGCTGTCGGGGCTGATCTCGTCGGCCAGGATGATCCGCGAGAAGTCGCCCTCGTAGATGCGGCCGAACTCGATCTTGAAGTCCACCAGCGTGATGCCGACGCCGCTGAACAGGCCCGACAGATAGTCGTTCACCCGCAGGGCCATGGCCATCATGTCGTCGATCTCCTGGGTGGCGGCCCAGTTGAACGCGGTGATGTGCTCTTCCGACACCATCGGGTCGTTGAGCTTGTCTTCCTTGTAGTAGAACTCGATGATCGAGCGCGGCAGCGGCTGGCCTTCGGTCAGGCCCAGGCGCGTGGCGATCGAGCCGGCGGCGATGTTGCGCACGACGACTTCCAGCGGAACGATCTCGACTTCCTTGATCAGCTGCTCGCGCAGGTTCAGCCGGCGGATGAAGTGGTTCTGCACGCCGATCGCGTTCAGGCGAGTCATGATGTACTCGCTGATGCGGTTGTTGATGACGCCCTTGCCTTCCAGCTGGGCCTTCTTCTCGCCGTTGAAGGCGGTGGCGTCGTCCTTGAAGTACTGGATCAGCGTGCCGGGCTCGGGGCCCTCGTACAGGATCTTGGCCTTGCCTTCGTAGATCTTCTTGCGACGGGTCATGGCTCTCGTCGAGGCCCTTCCTGCGAATAAGCGCGCCGCCCTAGCCCGGTAAGGACTCCTGGAGAAACGAAAAGCGCGCGCGGCGGATAGCTGCGCGCGGCGTTCGACTCAAGGCCGCTCACTGAAAAATGTCTGTTGGAACCTACTCGAACGCGGCCTTTGGCGCAAACGTGGCCTGCCATCGTGGTAAACCTTCGCCCTGCGGCGACGCGGGCGATTGCCCCCCGCCTCGCCACGGGATATGGAGCCGCCACAAGAACCACTTCGCCTCGCGGACACCCTATGTTCGCACGGGACGAAACCGATCTACTCTCTTACACTGGATCGCCGCTCTACCGCCCTGGGTTGCAACCCATCGGCGGAGGCGTTTCGGAAAACTTGGGGCTTTCATGACGACCTTCGACGACCGCGAGCAGGCTTTCGAACGCAAGTTCGCGAACGACCAGGAGCTGGAGTTCAAGGCCACCGCCCGCCGTAACCGCCTGGTCGGCGAATGGGCCGCCGGCCTGATGGGCCTCGCCACGGTCGAGGAATACGCCCGCGCCGTGGTGAAGTCCGACTTCGAACAGCCGGGCGACGACGACGTGGTCCGCAAGGTCTTCGAAGACCTGAAGGGCTCGGGCGTGGCCGTGTCCGAAGGCGAAGTCCGCATGAAGATGGCCGAGCTGCTGGCCTTCGCCCGCGAGCAGATCCGCTCGGGCGAATAAGCCGCGCCGCCTGCCGGGGCGAAAAACCCGGGGCGAGCAAAGACGAAGAGGCCCGGCCCGGTTCGCACCGGCCGGGCCTTTTCTTTTGCGCTATCGCCGTTCTGTGAAAATGAACACCTTAAGGTTGTCGAAAATCTGAAATCGTCCTCAGGCTTTATCGGGCAGTGAATTCGCCCGTCAGGCGCATCGTCGAAAGACGGGGCGGCGACCAAGCGACCGTCCCGCTAACCCGGAGGACGACACATGGCTGACGACGTCGGCAACCTGCACTCCCAAACCACCGAAATCAGCCCGGTCGGGCTTTATCTGGTCAAGCTCGTGGTCGGTAACGTCGGCACGCCCGGCGCCCCGATCGTCAGCCTGGCCCTGACCGTCGACGCGCCCTCGGGCCATGTCAGCGGCATCGCCGAGATCAACCAGGCGATCATCGGCGGCCAGCACCGCTTCCCGGTGCAGGGCAACATCTACCACACCGGCTTCGGCCAGGATCAGCTGCTGGTCGCGCTGCACGGCCAGTTCGTGGCCAGCGTGCCGCCGCCCGCCATCGGCGCGTTCCTGGTGCAGTTCCGCGCCGGCCTCGTGGTCGACAAGAGCTGGAACGGCCACGGCGGCTTCGACTACCTCAACACCCACGTCGACAACGTGCCGGTGAAGAACGTCGGCTGAGGTCGGCGATGAGACGAGGCCCGGTCCGGCGCTGCGCCGGCCGGGCCTTTTCTGTTCGTGGACCGGGGTTGTGCGAAATCGCACGGCGCACCCGGCGGCGCGGCCATAGGTTCGCGGCCGAACGTCGGGGCGGGGCAGGGGCCGCCGCACGCGTTCGGGGGAAACGAAATGGCGGACGACGTCGAAGTGTGCGGCGAAGCGGCGGTTGCGGTCCAGCTGATCGTCGGACGGGTGGGCATGCCCGGCGCGCCGATCCTGCGGCTGGAGTTGCAGATCGACGGCGCCGGCGTCAACGGCGTGGCCGAGATCAATCAGGCGGTGATCGGCGGCCGGCATCGGTTCGAGGTGGCGGGCCAGGTCGGCCCGGCCGAGCAGGGCCGGCAGATCTCGCTGAGCGGCCAGTTCACGCCCGCTGGCCAGCCGCTGGCCGACTTCACCGCCGTTCTGTCGGTGGGCGACGACTGGAGCGGCGCGGGCCGGTTCGACTACCTCCAGACCCACGTCCAGAACGTGCCCGTGAAGGCCGAGGGGTAGGGACGCCAGCTCCTCCCCCGTTTCACGGGGGAGGAGCTTCATTTCAGAGCCACGCCCTCAGGCCCAGCCAGGCCTCGCGCTTGGCCTCGAACCCCATCGCCGCATAGGCCGGACTGGACGAGGGCAGAGGGACCAGGGCCAGGCCCGATCCGGCCAGTAAACGCTCCCCCGCCTTGGCCGCCGTCCCGCCGTTGAAGGCCACGGCCCGCAGGCGGGGCAGGCTGGCCACCAGGCCCAGCAGGTCGTTGTTGGCGGCGTTCTTGATCGCGGCGTCCAGGCTGCCTGGCCGCACCGCCTCGGCGTGCACGTCCCACAGGCCCACGCCCGCCGCCAGGAGGGCCGCGAGGCGCTCGTCATAGGGCAGGGAAGCGAGGTCGCGGTCGAGCGCCGCGCCGATCAGCCGCCAGAAGCCGTTGCGGGGGTGGCCATAGTATTGCGCGGCCGCCAGCGAGGCGTCGCCGGGCAGGCTGCCCAGCACCAGCAGGCGCACATCGGGATCGACGACCGGCGGAAAGCCGCGTTTGCGTTCGCCGGGGGAGGGCGCTTGTGTCACCCCGCTCGCGGCGCGCCCGACGGCGGGCTGTCCTTCAGCCAGCCGGTCACCATCAGCCGCGGCGCGCCGGCGTAGGGCGCGACGGGGGCCACCGAATGCTGGCGGGGCACCTTGAAGATGGTCATCACGTTGAAGGCCGGGGCGAAGCCGCGCTCGATGTCGCCCTCGGAGTCGTGGAACAGCAGCTGGCCGCCCCAGTCGCTGCGCCATTCGCGGGTCAGGCTGATGGTGTAGGCCGCCCGCCGGTCGCCCTCGCCGGTGTCGTCGTGACGGGTGAGAAAGTCGCCCGGCCGGTAGAGCGTGGCTTGGGCGTCGAGCTTGGTGATCCCGCTCTCGCCGATCACCGCCGCCCCGAAGGCGATCATCTCGGGGCTGTTGAGGAAGTCGGTCAGGTCGTGGATCGGGTGACCCTTGTCGCGCCCGTTCAGATAGGCGCTGATCATCGGATAGCCGAGATAGACGTAAGCAAAGCCGTTGCGGGCCCGCAGGGTGGCGGCCTTCAGCTTCTCGCCGACCCCGGCCGCGCCCAGTCTCTGGATCGTCGCCCGGTCCAGCACCTCGGCCTTGCCGGTCTCGGTGGAGCAGATGACGTCCCAGTTCATGCCCTGTTCGAGCATGCGCGCCAGGACATCGGCCGTGGCCGGCTCGAAGATCCCCGGGATCCGCACCACGCCGTCGCGAGCATAGGCGGCCGCGAAGGCCGCCGGATCCAGCGCCGGGTTCAGACGAAGGATCGGCGGCTCGCTCAAGTGGTTCAGGCCTGTTCGCCGAAGACGCGCTTGAAGATCACGTCGACGTTCTTGGTGTGGTAGCCGAAGTCGAACAGCTCCTCGAGTTCGGCGTCGGTCAGGGCCTTGGAGACCACCGGGTCGGCCTTGAGGAAGTCGAGGAAGCGGCCTTCGCCGCGCCACACCTTCATGGCGTTGCCCTGGACAGCGGCGTAGGCGTCTTCGCGCGACACGTCCTTGTGCGTCAGGGCCAGCATGACCCGCTGCGAGAACACCAGGCCCCCGAGCTTGTCGAGGTTCTTGGCCATGTTGTCGGGATAGATGTTGAAGCGCTCGATCACGCCCGCCAGACGGCGCAGGGCGAAGTCGAGGTGGATGGTGGCGTCCGGGCCGATGCCACGCTCGACCGACGAGTGGCTGATGTCGCGCTCGTGCCAGAGGGCGACGTTCTCCATCGCCGGCACCACGGCCGAGCGGACCAGGCGAGCCAGGCCCGTCAGGTTCTCGGTCAGGATCGGGTTGCGCTTGTGCGGCATGGCCGACGAGCCCTTCTGGCCCGGATCGAACGGCTCTTCGGCTTCGAGGACTTCCGTGCGCTGCAGGTGACGGATCTCGGTGGCCAGGCGCTCGATCGACGAGGCCACGACGCCCAGAGCGGCGAAATAGGCGGCGTGACGGTCGCGCGGGATCACCTGGGTCGAGACCGGCTCGACGGCCAGGCCCATCTTGTCGGCCACGTGCTGTTCGACGCGCGGGTCGACATTGGCGAAGGTGCCGACGGCGCCCGAGATCGCGCAGGTGGCGATTTCGAACTTGGCCATCGCCAGGCGCTCCTTGGCGCGCTGGAACTCGGCGTAGTAGCCGGCCAGCTTCAGGCCGAAGGTGATCGGCTCGGCGTGGATGCCGTGGCTGCGGCCGACGCAGACGGTCATCTTGTGTTCGAGGGCGCGGCGCTTGAGGGCGGCGAGAACGAGGTCGACGCCGTCCAGCAGCAGGTCGGTGGCGCGCGACAGCTGCACGGCGAAGCAGGTGTCCAGCACGTCCGAACTGGTCATGCCCTGGTGCAGGAAGCGGGCCTCGGGGCCGACGATTTCCGACACGTGGGTCAGGAAGGCGATGACGTCATGCTTGGTGACGCGCTCGATCTCGTCGATGCGGTCGCTGTCCCAGACCGCGTCGCGGCCCTTTTCCCAGATCGTCTCGGCGGCGAGCTTGGGGATGACCCCCAGTTCGGCCATGGCGTCGGCGGCGTGGGCCTCGATCTCGAACCAGATCTTGTACTTGGTCTGGCTGGACCAGATGGCGGCGGCTTCGGGGCGGGCGTAGCGGCTGATCATGGGGCCGGGGTTTCGTCGCGTGGGGCCGCGGAGTCAAGGGAAGCGGGTTATTACTTAGGCGAGCTCGCCGGGGCGGCGGCGCTTCCGGCGCTCCTCCAGCCCCGGCCAGTTGAAGGCCAGGCCGATGACGAGGGCGAAGGTCAGCAGTCCGGAGACGCCGTGCACGCTCTCGACGGCCAGCCGCACCGCGTTCTGGGTCGGTGTCATGCGCACGGTCCGCAGGCGTCCCTCGATCTTGATCTTGCGTTCGATCACACCGCGCGTCCCAGCCTGCGGCTGGTCTTCATAGATAAGGGTGTCGGTCACGCCCAGGACCATCCAGCTGACCAGCAGAGCGGCGACGGCGAGACCCAGCAGGCGCAGGTAGCGTTGAAGCATGGGCCAACCTTAGCGGCGGGGGCGGCGGAATGGAAACGCGCCACGCCCGCCGCCCTCAAACGCCGTCTCAGCCCCGCGACTTCATGTGCTTGACCATGCCGATCGCCGCCAGGGCGTAGTGCACGCCGGCCCAGGCGTAGAAGCACAGGGTGACGATGATCCCCTGCTGGGTGGCGCGGGCCATGGCCGCGCCGCAGGCCTTGGCGGCCTCGATCGGTGCGCCCTTGGGCGCGATCCCGCCGGGGCAGGCGCTCGCGAAGTCGATGGCGCCGGGCGAGAACATGCCGCCGAGCGCGCCGAAGATGCCGCCGGCCTGCGGATGGTTGAAGTGGAAGCCGGCCAGGTGGTCGATCAGCCAGCCGGTGAACACCGGGCCGCCGCCCAGGGCGATCAGGTTGAGGAAGAAGAACAGCAGGGCTGTGGCCGTGGCCCGCCGGCGCGGCTCCACCGAGTTCTGCACCACCCCGAAGGTCGGGGCCAGGTAGGTGTAGTGGAAGATGCCGGGGACCAGCAGGATCAGCGCCATCGTCTTCCAGTCGGGCTGCAGGTAGGCGACGATGTAGATCGGGGTGGCGACCAGCAGGCCGATGGCCGGGACCAGGGCGTACCACTTGGCGCTCTTCCTGCCCGCCCAGTCGGTCAGGAAGCCGCCGACCAGGGTGCCGATGCCGGCCGAGAAGCCGGCGATCAGGCCGACGATCAGGCCTACCTGCGCCAGGTTCAACCCGAAGCCGCGCACCAGATAGGGCGGCAGGAACGCGCCGGAGCCATACGAGCCGAACGAGGCCAGGGTGACGCCCAGCATCATGTGCAGGACCGGCCACTTGCCGAACAGCACGGCCATCACCGCGCCCAGTTCCCTGAACTCGCCGGCCAGCGAGAAGGGCGGCTTGGCCGGCTCCACCACGACGTCTTCGGCTTCGAGCGGCCGTTCCTTGATCTCCGAATGGCCGCGCGGCGGCTCCTTGACGATCAGCTTGACCAGCAGGGCCAGCAGGATGCCCGGCAGGCCGACGATGACGAAGGCCACCCGCCAGCTGAAGGTCTGGGCCAGCCAGCCGCCGAGGATGGCGCCGAACATCGTGCCCAGCGGGATGCCGAACGAATAGATCGACAGGGCCGAGGCCCGGCTCTTGGGCTCGTAATAGTCGCTGATCAGCGAGTGGCTGGGCGGCGAGCAGCCGGCCTCGCCGACGCCCACCCCGAAGCGATAGAGCGCCAGTTGGGCGAAGCTGGCCGCGCTGCCGCACAGCGCCGTGAAGCCCGACCAGATGACCAGCGAGAGCGAGATGATCGACACCCGGTTCCAGCGCTCGGCCAGGCGGGCGATCGGAATACCGAGGATGGTGTAGAGCAGGGCGAAATAGAGCCCGCCCAGGAGGCCCAGCTGGGTGTCGGAGAGGTGCAGGTCGACCTTGATGGCCTGGCCGATGGTGGCGATGATCGTGCGGTCGATGAAGTTGAAGGTGTAGGTCGCCAGCAGCAGCGCCAGCACCGAGGCCTTGTAGCCCCTGGAATAGAGCGGCGCCCCGCCGCCCGGCGCACGCGCCTGGCTCATCCTGACTCTCTCCCTTCAAACGTTTGTTCTATTTGTAGGGACTGTGACCCAACGGCAGGGCGAGCGCCACCCTCTTTTCGAAGCTTCGGAATGGTGGCGGCTTTGCGGCGCGGGGATGAACCCCAGACAACGAGCGGGGAGCGGGGACGTTCAGGAAAGCGAGCGCCTACTCGGGTCACACAAGGCCGCTCGAACGGCCGCCGCGTCGGAGGTCTCCCATGCAAGCCGCCCGCCCGATCCGTCAGGAAACGCCCGTCCCCTCGGCCAAGGTCATCTCCCTGGCCGAGTTCAATCACGCTCGCTCGATGCGGGCCCTGGAGCGCTGGGATACGAGCGTGCCCGCCGATCCGTATCCCTTCGCCTACTGCTTCCCGAGGCCCGCGACGGGTTGAGCTCGACTATTACACGACCCTGAATTGATATAACGTCGATCTCTCAAATCGCGCTTGGGGGAAGCGACATGACGGCGACGTCAGGAGAGCAGTCGAACCTGCCGCTCGAACTGTTCAAGCTGGCGTTTCCGGGCATCGGGGCGCTGTGGTTGTTCTACGGCGTGACATTGCTGGGGCTGCTCAAGCAGTTGCAGGATCCGGGCGGCATGCTGGAATGGCCCAGGCTGGCGCGCCTGGCGATCCTGATCGCGGTCGGCGTCTTTCTCTGGGTCAACTATTTCGCTTTGCAGACCGCCCATACGATCGTGTTGTCGTCGGCCGCAGAGGCGGGGCTGCCGCTAGCCGCCCATGCCGACAAGCTCAAGCTGCTCCTGTGGGGGCATGCGGTCATCGACTTCGCCGTCTTCGCCGCTACGGGTCTGGTTCTGTTCGTGCGAAGGTCGAAGACGTCCAGCTAGGCCACCATGTCCTCGCGGATCGTCTTCCGCGCCGCCCAGAACAGGGCGAAGGCGACCAGCCCGAACATCGTCGAGACGATCAGCGCCCAGCGCACGCCCTGGGCCTCGCCCAGGCCGACCGGGCCGGCCAGGACGTCGCTGAGCGCGCCGACGGCCACGGGGCCGAGGCCAAGCCCGATCAGGTTGATCACGAACAGCAGCACGGCCGAGGCCGTCGCCCGCATGGCCGGCGGTACGATGCTCTGGGTGGTCGCATAGACCGGCCCGTACCACAGCGTGCCCAGCAGCATCGGCACGGCCAGGATCAGGATCGCCGCGCCGACGGCGTCGAGGCTGACCACGGCGATGTAGAAGGGCAGGGTGGCGAGCGAGGCGATGGCCGGCACGGTGACGTAGGCCCGCACGTCCTTGGCCCCCAGGCGGTCGGCCAACTGTCCGCCCAGCCAGGCGCCGATGACGCCGGCCGTGCCGCCGATCAGGCCGAGCGACAGCCCCAGGAAGCCGGCCGATTTCAGGCCGAACTGGGCGGCCAGGGCGGCGATGTCGGCGCCGTGGACGCGGAAGAAGTACGAGGCGATGAACGGCGCCTGGCCGTAGCCGACGAAGGCCTTCACCGAGGCGGCGAAGGCCACCAGCCAGAAGGTCTTCTTGGCCATCAGCACCGCCAGGGCCGCGCCGAAGCCGATCGGCTGGGCGGTGCGGGCGGCCAGGTCCTGGGCCAGGCGCTTGCGGGGCTCGACCAGGGTGAAGGCCGCGATCAGGGCGAAGACCACGCCCGGCGCGCCGGCGATCATGAAGGCCACGCGCCAGCCATAGGCGTCGGCGACCAGTCCGCCCATGGCCATGCCGGCCAGGGTGCCCAGCGGCGTGCCGATCGAATAGAAGGCGATGGCGCTGGCCCGCTTTTCCTTGGGAACGTAGTCGGTGATCAGCGAGTGGGCCGGCGGGGTGCAGCCGGCCTCGCCGACGCCCACCCCGATGCGGGCCGCGATCAGCTGCCAGACGTTCTGGGCCAGGCCGCACAGCAGGGTGAAGGCGCTCCAGGCCAGGATCGAGACGGCGATGATCCGCGGCCGGTTCCGGCGCTCGGCCAGCCGCGCGATCGGTATGCCCAGCACGGTGTAGAAGATCGCGAAGGCCAGGCCCGTCATCATGCCCAGCTGCCAGTCGGCCAGCCCCAGGTCGCGCTTGATCGGCTCGGCCAGGATGTTGACCACCTGCCGGTCGAGGAAGTTCAGCGTGTAGATGATCAGCAGCACCCAGAGGGCGTAGCGGCGATAGCCGCTCGACACGGGCGCGATCAAAGGCGACGGGGCAGCCGTCTCCGCCATGGACTCTCTCCCTCGAACATTTGTTCTAATCGTTGAGGCGACTGTAGACGCGCGCTAAGCCGGAACACCACCCCGCATCGCTCAGGAGACCGTCCATGGAACTCGTCATCGGCACCAAGAAGTGGTCGACCTGGTCGCTGCGCCCGTGGCTGGTGCTCAAGCGCGCCGGCGTCTCGTTCAAGGAGACGGTGATCCCGCTGCGCCAGGCCGAGGTCACCGACGCCGAGATCGCCAAACACTCGCCCAGCAAGCTGATCCCGGTGCTCAAGGACGGCGACCTGACGGTCTGGGACTCGCTGGCGATCTGCGAATACCTGGCCGAGAAATATCCCGAGGCGAAGCTCTGGCCGATCGATCCGGAACTGCGGGCCCTGGCCCGCTCGGCGGCGGCCGAGATGCACTCGGGCTTCACCTCGCTGCGCGGCGAATGCCCGATGGACCTGGGCGTCATCAAGCACGCCGACCTCTCCGAGGCGACCCAGAAGGACATTCGCAAGATCGTCGAGCGCTGGAACCAGCTTCTGAAGCGCTCGGGCGGGCCGTTCCTGCTGGGCGAGTGGTCAATCGCCGACGCCTTCTACACCCCGGTCGCCACCCGCTTCCGCACCTATGGCGTCCACCTGTCCGACTACGGCGACGTCGGCACGGCGGGGGCCTATTGCGAGCGCCTGCTGGAGACGCCGGAATTCCTGGCCTGGGAAGCCGAAGCCTAGGCTTCCGGGAACATATGCAGGTAGGGCCCGGCTTCCTCCAGCGTCCGCGCATAGGAGGGGCGGGCCTTCAGCCGTTGCAGATAGGCCGCCGCGTTGGGCCGGTCGGCCGCCAGCGGCATTATCTTGTCGGCGTAGAACAGGGCCGGGGCGGCGGCGCAGTCGGCCAGGCTGAAGGCCTCACCGGCGGCCCAGGTGCGGCCGGCCATGTCGCGCTCGACGATGTCGAGGCCGCGGGCCAGGTCGGCGCGGGCCGCGGCCAGGCCGTGCGGGTCCTTGGCGTCGGCGGGGCGGATGCGGTCGGCCACCACCTTCTGCATCGGCACGTGCACCGACAGGTCGAAGAACCGGTCCTTGGCGCGCACCTCCAGGGCGGCGTCCGGATCCTCGGGGATCAGGCGCGCGGCGACCGGATGATGGATCTGCAGATATTCGATCAGGATCGAGCTTTCCGGCACGACCCGGCCGCGCCCGGCGTCCTCCAGCACCGGCATCCGCGCCATCGGCCACAGCGCCCGAAACGCCGCCGCCGAGGTCGGGTCGCCGAAGTCGACCATCCGCTGCTCGAAGGGCAGGCCGAACTCGTACAGGGCGATCAGCGCCTTGTGGCAGAACGACGAGAGCGGGTGGGCGTGCAGGATCAGCGCCATGCGATGGTTTCCTCCGTTTGGTCCTCTCCTGCGGAGAGGCCCCCTCCGGCCCTTTGGGCCACCTCCCCCAGAGGGGGAGGATCTAGCTAAGCAGATGTTCCCCCTTTGGGGGAGCTGTCGCCCCCGGGTCCGGCCGTAGGCCGGCCCGAGGATAAACTCCGCGACTGAGGGGGTTTTTACAGCCCGAACGCCTTCAGCAGCCGATCCGCCGCCGCCGAGGCGGGGAGGTCGCCGGCGCGGACGGCGGCTTCGGTCTCGCCGACCAGGGCCGCCACGGCCGGGGCGGCGCGGAAGGCCTCGGCCAGGCGGTCGTTGACCATCGCCCACATCCAGCGGCCGTCCTGGTCGGCGCGGCGAGACGCTCTCGCGCCGTTGGCGGTCATCACCTCGCGATGGCGCTCGACCTGACCCCACAGCAGGTCGAGGCCGGCGCCCGTCAGGCCCGAGACGGTCAGCACCGGCGGCGTCCAGTCGCGATGGGCGGGGGTCAGGATGTGCAGGGCGTTGCGATAGTCGCGGGCCGAGCGCTCGGCCCTGGCCGGATCGGCGTCGGCCTTGTTGATGACCAGCAGGTCGGCCAGCTCGATCAGGCCCTTCTTGATGCCCTGCAGCTCGTCGCCGCCGCCGGGGATCAGCAGGGCCACGAAGATGTCGACCATGTCGGCGACGACGGTCTCGGACTGGCCCACGCCCACGGTCTCGACGATCACCACGTCGAAGCCGGCGGCCTCGCACAGCAGCATGGCCTCGCGGGTCTTGCGGGCGACGCCCCCGAGCGCGCCGCCGGACGGGGAGGGGCGGATGAAGGCGTGCGGATCGACGCTCAGCCGTTCCATGCGGGTCTTGTCGCCGAGGATCGAGCCGCCGTGGCGACCGGACGACGGATCGACCGCCAGCACCGCCACCCTGTGGCCGGCGGCGGTCAGGGCGCAGCCGAGGCTCTCGATGGTGGTCGACTTGCCCGCGCCCGGCACGCCGGTGATCCCGACCCGCTGGGCCTTGCCGGTGCGCGGCATCAGGCGTTGCAGCAGGTCGCGGGCGGCGGCCTGGTGGTCGGCGCGGCGGCTCTCGACCAGGGTGATGGCGCGGGCCAGGGCCGCGCGCTCGCCGGCGACGAGGCGGTCGGCCAGATCGGCGATGTCGAGAACGGGCGGGCTCACCACGCCGGATTTAGAGGACGACGGCGGTGCCGGAAACCGAAACCATCATCATCTGGCCGTTGGGGCCGACCGTGTTGTAGTCGAGATCGACCGCCAGGATGGCGTTGGCGCCGACCTTCTGGGCTTCCTTGACCAGGCCCTTGAGGGCGTCCTCGCGGGCCCGTTCCAGCACCCGCTCGTAGGAACTGGAGCGGCCGCCGATGAAGTCGCGGATCGAGGCCAAGAGGTCGAGCACCACGTTGGCCCCCAGGATCGCCTGGGAATAGACCGCGCCCTTGTACTCCTGGACCGGACGGCCCTCGATGAACGGGGTGGTCGAGATCAGCATCGGCGGCGGTCCTTCGGTCGATGGCGCATAGTTAAGCATAAATGGCGAGCGCCGCGAGGGGCTCCCCGATCGCGTGCAGGTCGTGGAGCGAAGTTTCGCCTCTGGCGGGAAACCGGCTTCCGGGAAGCCTGGCCTTGAGGCAGATTGCCCCCGCTTACGCTGGGGGGCTGGCCGTTGTTCTTCGCCAAATCGCATCTCGACCTGCACAACATCCGGGGCAGCGTCGAACGCACGGTCAAGCTGTCCGACAATATCGTCGGCGTCGGGCCGGTCGGCATCGGCCTGGACGGCATTCTCGCCTGGTTCGGCGGGGCGGGGTCGCTCTACTCGCTGGGCGCGGGCGGGGTGCTGCTGTTCGACGGCGTGAGGGCCCGGGCCGCGCCCATGGTGCTGATCCAGATGACCGCCGTGCTGCTGATCGACGCCCTGCTGCCGCTGGGCCCGCCGGGCCTGGGCGCGGTGGCCGACACCCTGTTCACCGGCCAGAAGTGGGCCGGCGGCATGCTGATCAAGCACATGGACGACACCATCTATTTCGAGGGCTCGCGCAAGGACGCGCAGGGCACGGCCGAATATCGCGACCTGCTGGAGCGCATTCGCTCGGGCAAGGAAAAGCGCCGGGTGGTGTTCCTGGGCTGACAACCAAGCTTGCGTCGAGGCGTTGAGACGACATGACCGACGAAGCCGCCCTGCATGGCGAAGTGATCGATGAAGGCCCCGCCGGCCACCGGCGCCGGGCGCACAAGGCCTGGCGCAACGCCGAGACCATCAAGCGGCTGTCCGACCGGCTGATTGGCCTGGGTCCCGTCGGCATCGGCCTGGACGGCGTGCTGGCCTGGGTGCCGGGCGCGGGCCTGGCCTATGGCCTGGGGGCGGGGGCGCTGCTGATGTTCCACGCCGTGCAGGCCAAGGCGGGCGCGGCGACCATGGCGCGCATGCTGGCCTATCTGGCCGCCGACAACCTGTCCGACACCGTGCCGGTGCTGGGCTGGGCGGTCGACACCCTGTTCCCCGGCCACCTGATGGCCGCCAAGGCTTTGCAGAAGGACATCGAGTCCCGCCACGGCCTGCCCGACGACGTAGAGGTCAAGCGGCGCAAGAAGGTGAAGGCCAAGGCCGGGAAGCGCTGACGCTCAGTCGTCGAGCGGCAGGTCGGCGACCTTGATCTCCAGGTGCGGAAACGCTTTCGGCGCGACCGATCCTCGCGCTCCGATCTCCTGCACCGCCCGATAGCCGCCCGCCGATGGTTCGCGATGCACGACGATCTGGCGACCGGGCACGTCGACCACCCAGTATTCGCGGATGCCGTTCTGGGCGTAGAGCTCGGCCTTGCGACCCAGGTAGAACGCCTGCCTGGAAACCGACACCTCGATCGCCAGCACGATGTCGGCGCCGCGTACGTCGCGGTCGTGCAGGCGGCTCGGGAAGATCGCGAGATCGGGCTCCGGCGCGGTCAGGTCGTCGAGGCGGGCCGGGGCGTCGGAATTGACCTCCCATTGCCCCTCGACGAGGCGGCGGGTGAAGAACTGGGTCAGCCACCGGCGGCAGCGGACGTGAGGCACGCTTTCCGGCGACACCGCGATCAGTTCCCCCTCGATCAGCTCCACGTGCGCGTCTTCCGCCAGGATGCCGGCCTCGACCATGCGCAGCACGTCGTCATACGTGAAGCGGTAGGGCGTGACGGTCTCTGCGGGGCGGCCCGGAGCGTTCATGGGCCGGACGATAGCACGGCGTGGGCGGGGCGTAACGGCGTGCGCTCAGAGCACGAGACGGCTGCTGGGCGGCGGGGCCGCGGGCTTCGGCAGCCACTGTCGGCCATAGGCGATCCACCAGACGCCGAGGCCGGTCAGCAGGCCGACGCCGATACAGAGCGGCCAGGCGCCCTGGATCCCGAAGAAGAGGCCGTCGCGGAACGAGAACCACGCCACGCCCGTGCCGACGGCGAGGCCGACCAGGGCGGCCGCCCACGGGTGATGCTGCTCGATCTGGTCCAGTATCGCCCAGGCGGCCAGTCCGGCGACCAGATAGGGCCAGCCGAGCAGCAGGCCAAACATCGGCGCGGCCAGCATGGCGTTGAAGGGCTCCCCGTCGATCTGGTCGCCGCCGGGAACGAACAGGCCATACACCGCGCCCAAGGTCAGCGATGGCGCGAGGTGGCTGAACAGGATCCCCACGATCACCCGCAGCATAGTCGTCCGCTCGCTGGCCCGTCGCATACCTGCCTCCTCGTTGTCGTTCTAGGCGATGGGAGGACGCGCGCGTGCAGCCGGCTTGGCGCTGGCGGTGGAGAAACGGTGCAGGCGCTAGCCGGTCCGGGCTTCGCCGGCAGTCGATCGGCGGCGATCGGCCAGAAAGGGCCCGTAGGCGACACGCCAGATCACGAGGCCGCTGACGGCGCCGGCGACCATCAGGGCGATAGCGGCGGGCGGGTTCACGACCGGGAAGGTCAGGCTCCAGCCTCCGCCGATCAGAACGCCTATGGCCAGGGCCGAGACTGGAAAGTGGATGCGGCAGCCGTGCAGCACGGCCCAGACCGGAAGCGCCGGCAGTGCGGCCATGCCCGCCATCAGCGGCATCCCCAGCAGCGCCGCCAGAATCTCGCCCGGACCCATAGCAGGGAAAGGCTCCGCGCCCTGCGCCCCGTAATAGGCGAGGGCATAGACGGGAAAGGCGACCATCAGGCCGACAGCGATGGCGGCAAGAACGCGATTGGGCGTCGTCGTACGCTCGCAGCGCGGAATGGCAAGCCTCACGCCGCCTCGCCCTGGGTGTAGCCGAGCTGCTTGTTCAGCTTGTCGAGCAGCTCGATCACCGCCTCGGCGATCACCGTGCCGGGCGGGAAGATCGCCGCGGCGCCGGCGTCGCGCAGGGCCTGGAAGTCCTGCGGCGGGATCACGCCGCCGACCACCATCATGATGTCGGCGCGGCCCTGCTTGCCGAGCTCGGCTTTCAGCTCCGGCGCGAGCGTCAGGTGCCCGGCCGCCAGTGACGACGCCCCGACGATGTGGACGTCGTTCTCCACCGCCTGGCGCGCGGCCTCGGCGGGCGTCTGGAACAGCGGGCCGATGTCGACGTCGAAGCCGAGGTCGGCGAAGGCGGTGGCGATCACCTTCTGGCCGCGGTCGTGGCCGTCCTGGCCCATCTTGGCGACCAGGATGCGCGGGCGGCGGCCGTCGGCCTGGGCGAAGGCCTCGACCATGGCCTTGGCGCGGGCGGTGGTGGGATCCGAACCGGCTTCCTTCATGTAGACCCCCTGGATCGACTTGATCTCGGCCCGGTGGCGGCCGAACACCCGCTCCAGGGCGTCGCTGATCTCGCCCACGGTGGCCTTGGCGCGGGCGGCGTCGACGGCCAGGGCCAGCAGGTTGCCGCTTCCCCGCGCGCCGTCCTCCAGCGCTTTCAGCGCGGCCTCCGTCGCCGCCGGATCGCGCTCGGCCTTCAGCCGGGCCAGCTTTTCCAGCTGCTGGTTGCGCACCGAGCTGTTGTCGACCTTCAGCATCGGAATGACGTCGGCCACCTCAGGCTTGTAGCGATTGACGCCCACCACGCTCTGGCGATTGGAGTCGATGCGGGCCTGGGTCTTGGCGGCGGCTTCCTCGATGCGCAGCTTGGGGATGCCCTGCTCGATGGCCTTGGCCATGCCGCCGGCGGCCTCGACCTCCTCGATGTGGGCCAGGGCCTTGACCGCCAGGTCGTGGGTCAGGCGTTCGACGTAGTACGAACCGCCCCACGGGTCGGCGACGCGGGTCGTGCCGCTTTCCATCTGCAGGAACAGCTGGGTGTTGCGGGCGATGCGGGCCGAAAAATCGGTGGGCAGGGCCAGGGCCTCGTCCAGGGCGTTGGTGTGCAGGCTCTGGGTCTGGCCGTTGACCGCCGCCATGGCCTCGACGCAGGTGCGCGAGACGTTGTTGAACACGTCCTGCGCGGCCAGCGACCAACCCGAGGTCTGGCTGTGGGTGCGCAGGGAGAGCGAGCGGTCGTCCTTCGGCTCGAACTCGCGCTTCATCAGCCGAGCCCACAGCAGGCGGGCCGCGCGCATCTTCGCGACCTCCATGAAGTAGTTCATGCCGATGGCCCAGAAGAAGCTCAGGCGCGGCGCGAAGGCGTCGATGCTCATACCGGCCGCGACGCCGGCCCGGGCGTATTCGATGCCGTCGGCCAGGGTGTAGGCCAGCTCCAGGTCGGCCGAGGCCCCGGCCTCCTGCATGTGATAGCCGCTGATCGAGATCGAGTTGAACTTGGGCATGTTCGCCGAGGTGAAGGCGAAGATGTCCGAGATGATCCGCATCGAGGGCGCGGGCGGATAGATGTAGGTGTTCCGCACCATGAACTCTTTGAGGATGTCGTTCTGGATCGTGCCCGACAGCTTGTCGGGGCTGACGCCCTGCTCCTCGGCGGCGACGATGTAGAGCGCCAGGATCGGCAGCACCGCGCCGTTCATGGTCATCGACACGCTCATCTTGTCGAGCGGGATGCCGGAAAAGAGGGTGCGCATGTCGAGGATCGAGTCGATGGCCACGCCCGCCATGCCGACGTCGCCCTTCACCCGCTCGTGGTCACTGTCATAGCCGCGGTGGGTGGCCAGGTCGAAGGCCACCGACAGGCCCATCTGACCAGCGGCCAGGTTGCGGCGATAGAAGGCGTTCGAATCCTCGGCCGTGGAGAAGCCGGCGTACTGGCGGATCGTCCACGGGTTGGTGACGTACATGGTGGGGTAGGGGCCGCGCACGAAGGGCGCGACGCCGGGACGGCCGTCGGTGAAGTCCAGCCCCGCCGCATCCTCGGCGGTGAAGGCGGGCGCGACGTCGACGCCCTCGGGCGTGCTCCAGGCCTTGCCGGCTTGCGGCGCGGCGGCCGGCTCGGGCGTCTCGAAGGCGACGTCGGCGAAGTTGGGGAACTTGCTCACGGCTCAGGCTCCCTCGAAGGCGGCGGCGAAGCGGATGGGGGCCAGCGCCGGGCAGCGGCTGTCCGGGCCGGGCAGGCGCTGATCGGGGCCGTCGACGGCGAAGGCGGCCGGATCGGGCGTCTCGACCTCGGGCGTCTTGTCGTCGGCGTTGGGGAAGACGGTGACGCCCAGGATCTTGCGGCTCTTGTCGGCGAAGGACGCCTCCTGGCCTTCGCGCGTCTCGGCGACGATGTCGGCGATCAGGCCGCTTTCCAGCGCCTTGACGATCCCGCCGTCGGCCTCGATGGCCTGGAAGCCGCCCCAGGCGGCGCGGGCCAGCTGGTCGGTCAGGGTGTCGAGGTACCAGGCGCCGCCGGCCGGATCGGCGACGCGGCCCAGGTGGCTTTCTTCCATCAAAACGAGCTGGGTGTTGCGGGCCTGGCGGCGGGCGAAGGCGGTCGGCAGGCCGACGGCGTCGGTGAAGTTTCCGAGCACCACCGTGTCGGCCCCGCCCACCGCGCCCGCGAAGCCGGCGGCGGTCAGGCGCAGCAGGTTGGTCCAGGCGTCGGCCTTCGCCAGCATCCGCCCCGAGGAGCGGGCCTCGATCCGGGCCGGAACCTCGACGCCGCAGGCCTTGGTGAGTTGACCCCACAGGGCGCGGGCGGCGCGCACCTTGGCCACGCCCGTGAAGTATTCGCCGTCCAGGCTGACGCCCAGCACGATGCGCGACCAGGCCTCGTCCATCGACAGGCCCGAGCGGACCAGGGCCTTGGCGTAGGCTACGGCGGCGGCGGCCATCACCGCCAGCTCCTCGGCGTTGGAGCCGCCGGCTTCGTGCACGGCGCGACTCGTGGCCAGGAACAGGCTGGCCGTGGCGTAGGTTTCGGCCAGGCGCGCGCCGACCGTGGCTGCGCTTAAGACGTGGCTCTCGATCGGGCCGGGGCTGACGCCGGCCTGCATCCAGGCGGTCAGCGGATCCATGTGGAAGGCCAGCGGCGCGTTGGGCGCGGCCTTGGCCAGGGCGCCCAGCCAGTCGGCGGCCTTGGGGCCGAGGAACCCGGCGTCCAGCGCCACGGGGGCGAGATCCAGCAGCACGCCGTCCAGAACGCGGGCCAGGTCGTCGCGCGAACCGACGGCGACGCCGTTCACGCCCGCCGGATCCAGAGCCAGCAGAACCGAGGCCGCGCCGTTCTCCAGGTCCTTCAGGATCTCGCCGCTGGCGTGCCTGGGATCGGGATGGGCGACGCGGGTGCGCAGGTCCCACGGGCGATCGACGTCGCGCGGGCGCAGGTCGCGGGCCACGGTCACGGCGTCGTCGGCGGTGTAGAGCGGGCGGATGGTGATCCCGTCCGGCGTGGCGCGCGTCAGGGTCTCGTCGAAATCGGCCCCCTTCAGGGTCTTCTCGACCAGTTTCAGCCACCTGGCTTGCGCCAGATCTTCGTCGGGCGGACCGAAGTCGGCGGCCAAAAGAGCGGGGGCCTCGCTCACGACGGGTTTCTCCTGCGGTGCGGCAATTTCTGGTTTTGACGCCCAGTTGCGCGCCTGCCGTCACGGAGGTCAAGCGCTTGCAAGTCCCATGAACGAGCGTTTAAGCTAACGCTGTTAACATGCGCGGCGCGTGACGTCGCGGAACGAGGAGACCCCCGTCCCATGGCTCTGCCGCCCATTCTGCGTGACCGTTTGCGCCTGCCGGTGATCGCCTCGCCGCTGTTCATCATCAGCAATCCGGATCTCGTGATCGCCGAGTGCAAGGCCGGCATCGTCGGTTCGTTCCCGTCGCTGAACGCCCGCCCGCTGTCGCAGCTGGACGAATGGCTGGCCCGCATCACCGAGGAATTGGCCGCCTGGGACAAGGCCCATCCGGACCTGCCCTCGGCCCCGTTCGCCGTCAACCAGATCGTCCACAAGACCAACAACCGGCTCGAGCAGGACATCGAGCTGTGCGTGAAATACAAGGTGCCGGTGGTGATCACCTCGCTGGGCGCGCGCGAGGACCTGAACCAGGCGATCCACTCGTACGGCGGCATCACCCTGCACGACGTCATCAACGACCGCTTCGCCCGCAAGGCCATCGAGAAGGGGGCCGACGGCCTGATTCCGGTGGCGGCCGGGGCCGGCGGCCACGCGGGCGCCATCTCGCCCTTCGCCCTGGTGCAGGAGATCCGCACCTGGTTCGACGGCCCGGTGGCCCTGTCGGGCGCCATCGCCAGCGGCCGCTCGATCCTGTCGGCCCAGGCCATGGGCGCGGACCTTGCCTATATCGGTTCGGCCTTCATCGCGACCGAAGAGGCCAACGCGCCCGAGGCCTACAAGCGGACCATCACCGAGGCCAACGCCAGCGACATCGTCTATTCGAACCTCTTCACCGGCGTGCACGGCAACTATCTGCGCCAGTCGATCGTCGCCGCGGGCCTGGATCCCGACAACCTGCCGGAAAGCGATCCGTCGAAGATGAGCTTCGGCTCGGGCGGCAACCAGGACGCCAAGGCCTGGCGCGACATCTGGGGCTCGGGCCAGGGCATCGGCGCCATCAAGGAAGTGCTCCCGGTCGCCGAACGCATCGCCAAGCTGGCGGAGGAATATGAGGACGCGAAGGCCGAACTGGCCGCCAAGACCGCGCTCACGGCCGGCAACCGCCTGGCTTTCGCCGCCGAGTAGGACGGGGATCCAGCCGGGGACGAAGGCGACTTTGTCCCCGGCGACTCCGGCCGGGTGATCCTAGGCGGGTTCGAAACCCGCCAGGAGCGCCCCATGTCCGACGCCGCCACGCCCCGTCTTTCGCTGCCCTATGTGGCCGCGGGGCAAGCCCAGAAGCACGTCACCGTCAACGAAGGCCTGGCCCGGCTGGACGGCCTGGTCCAGCCCTGCGTCGTCAGCCGCACGATCGCGGCCCAACCCGCCGCGCCCGCCGACGGCGCCCTGTGGATCCGCCCCGCCGCCGCGACCGGCGCCGACTGGGCGGCCGCCCCCGCCCACAGCCTGATGCGCTTCGAGGCCGGGGCCTGGGAGGCGATCGCCCCTTCCGCCGGCTTTACCGCCTGGATCGCCGACGAGGGCCAGGCGGCCGTGTTCACCGGCTCGGCCTGGGTCGCGCTGTCGTCCACCTTCACCAGCCTGACCGCCGCCCGCTCGCCGTTCGGCGCCGACGTCCACGTCGAGATCCGCGAGGTCGAGACGACCCTCAGCGGCGCTTCGGTGACCACGTCCGCCGTGATCCCGGCCCGCTCGATCGTGCTGGGCGTCTCGACCCGCACCAGCGTGGCCGTCACCGGCGCGGTCTCCTACAGCTGCGGGATCGCCGGCGAGACCGGCAAGTTCGGCAGTTCGCTGGGCGTGGCCCTGAACGCCAGCAACATCGGTGTGGTGGGGCCGAGCGCCTTCTACGCCGACACGCCGGTGGTGATCACCGCGGCCGGCGGCAGCTTCGTCGGCGGCAAGGTGCGGGTGTCGATCCAGCTTCTGCGGTTCGAGGCGCCTGGGGCGGTCTAAGGAATCCCTCTCTCTGAGAGAGAGGGAGGGGCCCATGGCGAAGCCATGGGAGGGTGAGAGGTTTCACCGTCGGCAGGCAAATCTCGATGCGGTCCGGCGATCGATGGCTGGGGAGGGGTTGTCGTGGCCTGCTTGGTCGGCCCGCCGCGCTCCATTCGGAAAGTTTGTTACCTCTCACCCTCCCACCGCCTTCGGCGGCGGGCCCCTCCCTCTCTCAAAGAGAGAGGGGGCGGGAAGTCGCCAGCCGACCACTGCGGCACTTGCGAATGGCTCTCTGCTTGATCCGGCGGGCGGCTCCGGCTAAACGCCCCTCACCCTTTGGGGAGTAGCCGCCCGTGCCTATCAGCGGGGCCCGTCGTCAACATACTTGGTCTTTCGGGACCATGGCGCGGGTGAAGGAAGCACCGACAGCTTTCTTGGCGAGACCAACGGCGTCGTTTCCCGTCCGGGCTGGGCGGGGAAACGGTCGCTGTCGTCTTGTCTGCGCTCGGCCCCGCAACGGTGTTTCATGGAATCCCTGCTCGTCTCGACCCTGGTCGTGGCCGTGGCCGAAATCGGCGACAAGACCCAGCTTCTGGCCATCATCCTGGCCACGCGCTTCAAGAAGCCGATCCCGATCATCCTCGGCATCCTGGTCGCCACCCTGCTGAACCACGCCCTGGCGGCGCTCGCTGGTTCGCTGGTCGCGCAATATCTGCAAGGCGCCTGGTTCCAGTGGGTGATCGCCCTGTCGTTCATCGCCATGGCCGCCTGGGCGCTGATCCCCGACAAGGCCGACGACGAGGACGGCGGGGCCGTGGGCCGCTACGGCGTCTTCCTGACCACGGCCGTGGCCTTCTTCCTGGTCGAGATGGGCGACAAGACCCAGATCGCCACCGTCGCCCTGGGCGCTCAGTTCCACAACGTGCCGCTGGTGGCCGCCGGCACCACCCTGGGCATGATGCTGGCCAACGTACCGGCCGTCTATCTGGGCGAGGCGGCGACCAAGATCGTGCCGCTGAAATACGTGCGCATCGGCGCGGCGCTGATCTTCCTCGGCCTGGGCCTGTGGGGCGTCGCGACCCTGCTGGGCGTCTTCAAGTAATGACGTGAGGAGGGGCGGGAGCTATGCACGGGACGAACGTTCCGGAGTCTCCCGCCCCATGACCCTCGAAGACCCGCGCGCGACCGGTTGGGAATTCTGGATCGATCGCGGCGGCACCTTCACCGACATCGTCGCGCGGCGGCCCGATGGGCGGCTGGTCACCCACAAGCTGCTGTCGGAAAACCCCGAGCAATATGAGGACGCCGCTGTCGCTGGCGTTCGCGCTCTCTTGGAACAGGGCGGCGGCGGGAGCGTCGAGGCGGTGAAGATGGGCACCACGGTGGCCACCAACGCCCTGCTCGAACGCAAGGGCGAGCCGACGCTTCTGGCGATCACGAAAGGCCACGCCGACGCCCTGCGCATCGGCCAGCAGGCCCGGCCCAAGCTGTTCGACCGCAACATCATAAAGCCCGAGGCGCTCTACACCCGCGTCGTCGAGATCGACGAGCGCATCGGCGTCGACGGCGAGGTCGTGCGACCGCTGGACGAAGCCGCCGCCCGCGAAGGCTTGCAGGCGGCCTATGACGCCGGCTTCCGGGCCGTGGCGATCGTGCTGCTGCATGGCTTCCGCTTCACCGACCACGAGGCGCGCGTCGCCGCGATCGCCCGCGAGATCGGCTTCACCCAGGTCTCGGCCAGCCACGAGGTCAGCCCGCTGATGAAGCTGGTCGGCCGGGGCGACACGGCGGTGGTCGACGCCTATCTGTCGCCGATCCTGCGGCGCTATGTCGACCAGGTGGCCTCGCGGCTGGGCGAGGAGACGCGGCTCTTCTTCATGCAGTCGAACGGCGGCCTGACCGACGCCCGCGCCTTCCGGGGCAAGGACGCCATCCTGTCCGGCCCGGCCGGCGGCGTGGTGGGCATGGCCAAGACGGCGGCCGAGGCGGGCTTCACCCGCGTCATCGGCTTCGACATGGGCGGCACCTCGACCGACGTCTGTCACTACGCCGGCGAGTACGAGCGGGCCTACGAGACGGTGGTGGCCGGAGTGCGGATGCGCGCGCCGATGATGAACATCCACACCGTGGCGGCCGGCGGCGGCTCGATCTGCTCGTTCGACGGCGCACGGCTGCGGGTGGGACCGGCCTCGGCCGGGGCCAATCCCGGGCCGGCCTGCTATCGCCGCGGCGGGCCGCTGACGGTGACCGACTGCAACGTCATGCTGGGCAAGCTGCAGCCCGAATTCTTCCCGCACGTCTTCGGTCCCAACGCCGACCAGCCGCTGGACCGCGACGTGGTCGTCGAGCGCTTCGAATTCCTGGCCGCCGAGATCGCCGCCGCCACGGGGCGCGCCATGAGCCCGGCCGAGATCGCCGAAGGCTTTCTGACGATCGCCGTCGAGAACATGGCCAAGGCCGTGCGGCAGATCTCGATCCAGCGCGGCTACGACGTCACCCGCTATGTCCTGGCCTGTTTCGGCGGGGCGGGCGGCCAGCACGCCTGCCTGGTGGCCGACGCCCTGGGCATGAAGACGGTGATGATCCACCCGTTCGCCGGGGTGCTCAGCGCCTACGGCATGGGCCTGGCCGACCTGCGCCTGCTGCGCGAGACCACGGTCGAGCAGCGCCTGGATGAAGCCGCCGAAACCCTGCCGGCCCGCGCCGCCGTTCTGGCGGCCGAGGCGGAAGCCGCCCTGCGCGCCCAGGACGCGCCGCTGGTGACGGTCGAAACCGAGGCGGCCCTGCTGGTGAAGTACGCCGGCACCGACACGCCGCTGCGCGTGTCACTGACTGACGCCGAGGGCGTGAAGGCGGCGTTCGAGACCCTGCACCAGCGCCGCTTCGGCTTCGTCTCGCCGGCGACGCCGCTGGTGGTCGAGACCCTGAGCGTCGAGGCCATCGGCCATGCCGACGCCGGCGCCGCGCCCGACCTCGGCGCGGGCGAAGGCGGGCAGGGCGGGGTGCTGGCCACCGTGCCCTCGCGCCTGGCCGGGCAGGCCTATGACACCCCCGTGCTCGATCGCGCGGGCCTGGCGGTCGGCGCCGAAGTCGGCGGTCCGGCGATCATCCGCGAGGCCACCGGCACCACCGTGGTCGAGCCCGGCTGGCGCGCCCGCGTGGATGCTCATCACAACCTGATCCTCGACCGCGTCGAGGCCCTGGCCCCGCGCCGCGCCGCCGGCACGGAAGCCGATCCGGTCATGCTGGAGGTGTTCAACAACCTCTTCATGGCCGTGGCCGAGGAGATGGGCTTCGCCCTGCAGAACACCGCCTATTCGGTGAACATCAAGGAGCGGCTCGACTTCTCCTGCGCCCTGTTCGACCGCGACGGAAACCTGATCGCCAACGCCCCGCACATGCCCGTGCACCTGGGCTCGATGGGCGACAGCGTGCGGGCGATCCGCGACGGCCGCACGGGTGACGGCCGGGGCATGAAGCCCGGCGACGTCTACATGCTGAACGCCCCCTATGCCGGCGGCACCCACCTGCCGGACGTGACCGTGGTCATGCCGGTGTTCGACGCTGCGGGGGCCTTGCTGTTCTACGTCGCCGCGCGCGGTCACCAGGGCGACATCGGTGGCATCACCCCCGGGTCCATGCCGCCGGGCAGCCGTACGGTCGAGGAGGAGGGCGTTCTCATCGAGAACTTCCTGCTGGTCGAGGGCGGCAGGTTCCTGGAGGCCGAAACGCGGGCTCTGCTGGCCAGCGGCAAGTGGCCGGCCCGCAATCCCGACCAGAACATCGGCGACCTCAAGGCTCAGGTCGCCGCCTGCGCGCGCGGGGCCGAGAGCCTGACCGGCCTCGTCGCCGAGTTCGGCCAGGACGTGGTCGAGGCCTACATGGCCCACGTGCAGGACAACGCCGAAGAGGCCGTGCGCCGGGTGCTGGCGAAGCTCGAGGACGGCGCCTTCGCCTACGAACTCGACGACGGCAGCGTGGTGAAGGTGGAGATCACCGTGGACCAGGCCGCGCGCACGGCCCGCGTCGACTTCACCGGCACCAGCGACCAGGTTCCGACCAACTTCAACGCCCCGGCCTCGATCTGCCGGGCGGCGGCGCTGTACGTCTTCCGCACCCTGGTGGACGACGAGATCCCGATGAACGACGGCTGCCTGCGGCCGGTCGAGCTGGTCATTCCCGAGGGCTCGATGCTGAAGCCGCGCTATCCGGCGGCGGTGGTGGCCGGCAATGTCGAGACCAGCCAGGTGGTGGTCGACGCCCTCTATGGCGCGCTGGGCGTCATGGCGGCGGCCCAGGGCACGATGAACAACTTCACCTTCGGCGACGAGCGGCGGCAGTATTACGAGACCATCTGCGGCGGGGCGGGGGCAGGGCCGGACTTCGACGGCGCCGACGCCGTCCAGACCCACATGACCAACAGCCGCCTGACCGATCCCGAGGTGCTGGAGACCCGCTATCCGGTGCGGGTCGAGGCCTTCTCGATCCGGCGCGGCTCGGGCGGGGCCGGCGAGCATCGCGGCGGCGACGGGGTGGTGCGCACCATCGGCTTCCGCGAGCCGATGACGGTGACCTTGCTGTCCAACCGCCGCCGCGTGCCGCCGTTCGGCCTGCACGGCGGGGCGAGCGGGGCGCTGGGCCTGGCGCGGATCGAGCGGGCGGATGGATCGGTGCAGGCCCTGGCGGCGACCGACGAGGCGCAGGTGTCGGCCGGCGACCGCGTGGTCATCGAGACGCCCGGCGGCGGGGGCTGGGGCAAGGCCTGAGCCTTTCGTCGTCCGATCCCGCGCGCTAAGCATCCCGAACGAGAAGAGAGGCCCCGACCATGACCGACATCGCCCGCCGCACCCTGATCGGCGCCGCCGGCCTGGTGGTCGCCACGCCGGGCCTGGCCCTGGCGGCCGGCAAGCCGAAGGTGGCCATCCAGACCAGCGCCGGCCTGATCGTGGTGGAGTTGGAGGACAAGAAGGCCCCGATCACCGCGGCCAACTTCCTGCGCTATGTCGACGCCAAGAAGTACGACGGCGGGACCTTCTATCGGGCCTCGCGGACCAAGGGCGTGAAGGGCGCGGGCTCGATCCAGGGCGCGCCGCCGCAGCGCGCGCGGCGCTTCGCCCCCATCGCCCACGAGAGCACCACCCAGACCGGCCTGCGCCACAAGCCGGGCACGATCTCGTTGGCCCGCAACGCGCCGGGCACGGCCACCTGCGACTTCTTCATCTGCGCCAGCGCCATGCCCTATCTCGACGCCCATCCGGGCGCAAAAGGCGACAACCTGGGTTTCGCCGCCTTCGGGACCGTGGTCGAGGGCCTGCCGATCGTGAAGAAGATCCTGGCCATGCCCACGGGCCGGCCGGCCTACACCGAGGCGATGAAGGACGAGATGCTCAAGGCGCCGGTCCAGATCCTCGGCATGAAGCGGGTCGGCTGACCCGCATCTGATCGCCTGGCGGATACGTAGCTGTCTTCGGGGACGAACCTGGAGACGCCGTTGCGGACGATATCGATCCTGGTTCTGGCCTTTGTCGTCGCCGGCCCGGCGAGCGCCTTTGAACTGTCGCCGGAGGCCCGGGCCAGCCTGGCGCGCGGCGAGGCCCATGCCGAGGTCTCGCCCGATCCGGCCGGAGCGACCGGCGGCCAGGTGCGCGGGGTGATCGACATCGCCGCCCCGCCCGACCATGTCTGGGCCGTGCTGACCGACTGCGCCAGCGCGGCGCGGATGATCACCAATCTCGAACGCTGCGCGGTGCTGTCCGGCGACCAGAAGCGGGGCTGGGACGTCCGCGAGCACGTCACCCGCAAGAGCCTGTTCTTCCCCCGCATGCGCATCGTCTTCCGCTCGGACTACGAGGGGCGGCGACGCATCCGCTTTCGGCTGGTCGAGGGCGATCTGAAGGCCGAGGAGGGCGAGTGGCGGCTGCAGCCCCTGGCCGGCGGCGCGGGCACGCGGGTGTTCTACGAGAACCGCCTGGCCGTGGACTGGGTGATCCCCAAGGCCCTGCTGCGCGCGGGCCTGCGCAAGGACACGCCCAAGGCCCTGGCCCGGCTGCGTGAGGCGTGCCTGGAGGCCGGCTAGGTCTTCCCGTCGAGCTTGGCCTCCAGACGCGCCAGGGTCGCCTTCAGCTCCTCCTGCTCGGCGTGGCTGAACTCGTTGGCGTCCTTGATGCAGCGCGAGCAGATGTTGCCGATCAGCAGGGGCAGGATCAGCAGCAGGGTCACGTGCATCAGCGCCACGGCCGTGATGCGCCCGCCCAGCGTGGCCGGATACATGTCGCCGTAGCCTACCGTCGTGGCCGTGACGCAGGCCCACCAGATCCCGTCGAGATAGGTCTTGTCCTCGAAGAAGGCGTAGGACCCCGCGGCCGCCAGCAGCATGACCACATAGACGATCAGCAGTTCTCGAACGGTATCCAGGTACTTGAGCATGGTTCGCCCTCGCGTTGAGCCGCTAGCTCGCCCGGGCGCGATCCGTGCGTCAACCGCGCCGGCGCGCGGCGTCGGCCAGATAGAGCTCAAGATTGGTGTAGCCCGAGCCGTCCTTGGCCAGGGCGGCGCCGTCGGCGGCCGTCTTGGGGTTCAGGCCGTGGGCCTTTTCCCAGGCGTCGGGCATGCCGTCGCCGTCGGTGTCGGGCGCGGGCTTGCCGGCGGGCAGGGCGGGCCAGCCGCCGACGTCCTTCTGGCCGTTGATCACCGTCCCCGTGCGATCGCGCACCCCGGCCACGATCCGGGCGTCGACGCTGTCGCGGAACACCGAGGCGCCGGCGTCGGCCAGCACGCGGTCATAGGCCCTGTCGGCCGGCTCGGGCGTCACCGGCGCGACCTCGATCGGCGCGGCCTGGCGATAGCCGGCCGGCTCGGGAATGGTGAAGGTCACGAGACTCCAGGGATCGGCCGGAACCGCCCCGGCCATGCTGTTGCCGGCGAAATAGGCCCGGGCCAGCGTGTTGCTTTCCTGGAAGGCCACCGGCTTGCTGCTGCTGGGACCGGGCACATAGGCGTTGTCGACGAAGTTGTAGGCCGCCAGCGCCGCCTTGTCGGCGTCGTAGCCGGCATAGCCCTTGCCCCAGTTGTAGAAGACGTTCGACCGGAAATCGAACAGCGCGCCGACCGGGTCCTTGTCGGGGCCGTCGTAGTTGCCGGGGCGCGGCATGCGGGCCATGTGGCTGGCCCACAGATTGTGGTGGAAGCTGATCTTCGAGCCCATGCCGCCACGGATCAGGCTGCCATAGCCGTGGTCGCCCTTGGCGTGCAGCGAATGGGCCATGGACTCGGCGATGATCGACCACTGGACGGTCAGGTCGAAGAAGCCCTGGCCCTCCTCGCCGTAGCGGGCCGAGGCCGAGAGGGTCTCGTCCACCGACCAGCTGGCCGAGACGTGGTCGAGGATGATCCGCCGGCCCTTGTTGATCCAGATGGCGTCGCTCTCGGTCTTGCTCTCGTCGCCCAGGCGCGAGCGGACGAAGCGGATGACCACGTCGTCGGCGGCGACGACCAGGGTGTGGTCGCGCACGGTGATCCCGCCGCCCGGCGCGGTCTGGCCGGCGATGGTGATGCGCGGCTCGCTGATCTTCAAATCCGACTTCAGCTGGATCGTGCCGGCCACGTCGAAGATCACGGTGCGCGGCCCCTTGGCCTCGACGGCGGCGCGCAGCGAGCCGGGGCCGGAATCCTCCAGGTTGGTCACCTTGATCACCGCCCCGCCGCGGCCGCCCTGCGACAGCCGACCCGCGCCCTCGGCGCCGGGGAAGGCCAGGGTCTGGCTCATGGCCGCCGTCGCGCCGCCGAGCAGGGTCAGCGCCGCGGCGCCGGCGAGCAGGCGCGGGAGGATAGGGCGGATGGTCATGGCGGCGTATCTCTCCCCGAAGGCCGGCGAGCGTCGATCGCGTCTCGTCCTGGCGAGGCGACCCTGCCCGCCTCTCCGAGAAATGTCCACCGGTGTCATAAGATGTGGCCGCCAAGCATCTTGTGACGCTTGGTTGATGGATAACGCTGTTATGCAGATTGTTTGAGCAATCTCTGCTCGAAAGCTGTGCGATTTGGGGGCTGCTGTTCGCCCGTTCCCTCACCACGCGAAGTTTCCTTCTGAAATGGGCGGTGGAAACCTGACGCTGGTGTCAACCTTACCGGAGCTTTCGATTCGCGTTCCCGGGGGGGAGCATCCATGTCCGTCGAAGAATCCACCCTCCGCCCGGAGCGCATCCTCGACCTGTCCGAGCGGCTGAGCATCGTCGCCGGCCAGAAGATCGGCGAGATCTCGACCGTCAACCGCGCGGCCAAGATGCTGGCCATCAACGCCCTGATCGTCGCCGCCCGCGCGGGCGAGGCCGGCAAGGGCTTCGCCATCGTCGCCGAGGAGTTCAAGAAGATCTCCACCCAGATCGACGAGGTGGCCGGGGCCCTGGAAAGCCAGGTGCGCGCCGACCTCGACGAACTGACCGCCATCGGCGGGGCGATCCTGTCGCACCTGCGCGGCCAGCGCCTGGCCGATCTGGCCCTGAACGCCATCGAGATCATCGACCGCAACCTCTATGAGCGCACCTGCGACGTGCGCTGGTGGGCGACCGACAGCGCTGTTGTCGACTGCGCCATGGCCCCGTCGCGCGAGGCCGCCGACTACGCCAGCCAGCGGCTGCGGGTGATCCTCGACGCCTACACCGTCTATCTGGACCTGTGGATCTGCGACGCGGCCGGGCGGGTGATCGCCAGCGGCCGACCCGACAAGTACCGCGGCGTGCAGGGCGCCTCGGTGGCCAACGACTCGTGGTTCCAGGAAGCCATGCGCACCAAGAGCGGCGATGACTTCGCCGTGGCCGACATCGCCCGCCAGCGCCTGCTCGACGACGCCCCGGTCGCCACCTACGCCACCGCCATCCGCGAGGGCGGCGAGGCCAAGGGCAAGGTGATCGGCGTGCTGGGCGTTCACTTCGACTGGCGCCCGCAGGCCCAGGCCATCGTCGACGGCGTACGCATGACCGACGAGGAGCGCTCGCGCTCGCGGGTGCTGCTGCTCGACCAGAACCACCGGGTGCTTGCGGCTTCGGACGGGCAGGGCGTGCTGGTGGAGACCTTCAAGCTCGACACCTCGCACGGCTCGATGGGCAGCTACGCCGAGGGCGACCGCACGATCGGCTACGCCCTGACCCCGGGGTACGAGACCTACAAGGGCCTGGGCTGGTACGGCTGCCTGGTGCAGCGCCAGGCCGTGGACACGCCGCTGCCGGTGGCCGAGCGATCCGTGGACAACGTGCTGCGGCTGAAGGCGTAAGGATCCGCTGGCGCGGGTGTCCTCCGCCAATCCGTAAAATCCCCGCGAAAGCGGGGACCCAGGCTTTTTCTGCAACCACCGGCGCTCGACGATAAAACACCTAGGTCCCCGCTTTCGCGGGGATTTTACGGGAGGAGTGGTCCCTCAGTACCGCCCGGTCTTGGGGCAGGCGGGGCCGGCGCCGGTGGTGAAGGTCTTGCGGCCGTTGCGCCAGCTCATGGTGCAGGTCCGCAACGAGGCGGCCAGAACCCGGAGCGTCCCGAGGTCGCCTCGCAGGCGCCCGGGGGTGGTGGTCAGGGAAAGAACGAGGTCGCGGTCGCCGTCTTCGCCACGATAGGTGGTTTCGATGGCGTATGAGGCCACGCCGGTCGCGTCGGTCCGGCGGCACACCGGCTGGTCGGCGTCGAACAGGCGCATCACGGCGACCTTGTCGCAGGGCGGCTCGGGCGGGGCGTCCTCGCCCTCGGCGTAGCCGTAATAGACCGCGATGAACGCCAGGTCCCTGGGCGGCTCGGCGTCGCCGACGGCGACGGCGCAGGAAACCGGCTTCAGGAACAGCGTCACGCCGTGATCGGCCCCGGTCCAATCGGCCGGGAGACGGCAGTTGAAGACGCCCGGAGGCGTTCGGAACGTCAGGCCATGCTCCGCCGAGACGTAGGTCGGCGGCGGCGGGACGGCCATCTCCGAGGGCGAGCCGCCGGCGAGAAGCCAGGCGGCGACGAGGGCGGGCAGCATGTGCGGGGACTCCGAGAGCGCCCGGATGCTCGCGCCGTTCAGTCGACGGCGGCAAGCACTTTTCGGATCGTTTCCACCACGCGGTCGATCTGGGCCTCCTCGATGATCAGCGGCGGCGACAGGGCGATGATGTCGCCGGTGACGCGGATCAGCAGGCCCTGGTCGAAGGCGGCCTCGAAGGCCTCCATGGCCCGCGCCGTGGGAGCGCCGGGGCGAGGCGAAAGCTCGATGCCGGCGATCAGGCCGAAGTCGCGGATGTCGATCACGTGCTTGGCGTCGGCCAGCGAATGGACGGCCGCGCGCCAGTAGGGCTCGATGGCCAGGGCGCGCTCGAACAGGCCCTCGCTCTGGTAGATTTCCAGCGTCGCCAGGCCCGCCGCGCAGGCCAGCGGATGGCCTGAATAGGTGTAGCCGTGGAAGAGTTCGATGGGGCTGTCGGCGCCGTCGAGCATGGCCTCGTAGATGGCGATGCTGGCGGCCACGGCGCCGGCCGGCACGGCGGCGTTGGTCAGACCCTTGGCCATGCACAGCAGGTCGGGCGTCACCCCGAAGCGGTCGGCGGCGAAGGGCGCGCCGACCCGGCCGAAGCCGGTGATCACCTCGTCGAAGATCAGCAGGATGTCGTGCCTGTCGCAGATCGCCCGCAGCTTCTGCAGGTAGCCCTCGGGCGGCACGAGCACGCCGGTCGAACCCGCGACCGGCTCGACGATGACGGCGGCGATGTTGGAGGCGTCGTGCAGGGCGACGATCCGTTCCAGGTCGTCGGCCAGGTGTGCGCCGTGCTTAGGCTGGCCCTGGCTGAACAGGTTCTCGGGGGCGCCATGGGTGTGGGGCAGGTGGTCGACGCCGGTGAGCAGGGACCCGAAGTACATCCGGTTCTTGGGGATGCCGCCCACCGAGATCCCGCCGAAGCCGACGCCGTGATAGCCGCGCTCGCGGCCGATCAGCCGGGTCTTGGTCCCCTTGCCGCGAGCGCGGTGATAGGCCAGCGCGATCTTCAGGGCGGTGTCGACCGACTCCGAGCCGCTGTTGGTGAAGAAGATCCGGTCGAGGCCCTTCGGCGTCACCTGGGCCAGGCGCGAGGCGAAGGAAAAGGCCAGCGGGTGGCCGAGGTTGAAGCTCGGCGCATAGTCCAGCTCGCCGGCCTGCTTGCGGATGGCCTCGGTGATCTGCTCGCGCCCGTGGCCGGCGTTGACGCACCACAGGCCCGAGGTGGCGTCGAGGATCTGGCGGCCGTCGGGCGTGGCGTAGTGCATGCCCTTGGCGCTGGCGAGCAGGCGCGGATTGGCCTTGAACCGCCGGTTGGGCGTGAACGGCATCCAGTAGGCGTCGAGGTCGTTGGCGCCGAAGTCGGGCATGAGCGAGGTCCTTCGCGAGACCTTGCATTGTGATCGCAATTATCGGCTAGCTGGCAAGCCCTGGAATGCATCGTGGAGAGGAGGGGACATGGCCGAGCCGAAAACGCGCCGTCCCCTGGCCGATTCCACGGCGGTGCATGACCAGGTCTATGACTCCATCCGCCAGGCCCTGATCACCGGCAAGATCGCTCCGGGCGTCGGAGTTTCCCTCCGCAGCCTGGCGGCCGAGCTGGGGGTCAGCCCCATGCCGGTGCGCGACGCCGTGCGCCGGCTCGTCGCCGAGCGGGCCTTGGCGATCAACCCCGCCAACAAGCGCCTTTCGGTGCCTTCGCTGTCGGCCGAGCGGCTGGAGCAGCTGGAGCTGGCGCGGCGGTGGATCGAGCCGGAACTGGCCGCGCGCGCCGCGCCCAGGGCCGACGAAGCCTTGGTGCGCAAGCTGAAGCTTATCGATCAGCAGCTGGAAGACGCGCTTCGCGTGGGCGACGTCGACGGCTACATGGTGGCCAACCACGCCTTTCACTTCGCCATCTACGAGCGGGCCGGGGCCGAGGTGCTGCTGGCCATGGCCGGCGGGCTGTGGCTGCAGATCGGGCCGTTCATGCGGGTGGTGTTCGGCCGGGTCGGCACCGGCAGCCTGCCCGCCGACCGCCACGCCGAGGCCATGGACGCCCTGAAGGCTCGCGACGCCGACGGCGCCCGCCGCGCCATCGCCGCTGACCTGTCCGAAGGCATGGACAAGATGCGGGCGGCGGTCGGCGCCGAGTCCGGCTTGACAGGGTCGATGGCGGCGCAAACTGTGATCACAATTCGATGAGGCCCTTCGCGTGACCGTTCCCACGTCCATCTCCGAACAGCTGCGTCGCCTGGCCCTTCCCGGCCGGGCGGTGATCGACGGCGCCCTGGTCGAGGCGGCCTCGGGCGGGACCTTCCCCAATGTCGGGCCGCGCGACGGCAGGGTGCTGAACCGGGTGGCCGCCTGCGACGGGGCCGACGTCGATCGCGCCGTGGCCGCCGCCCGCGCCGCCTTCGAGGACGGCCGCTGGCGCGACCTGCATCCGCGCCAGAAGAAGAAGGTGCTGTTCCGCCTGGCCGAGCTGATGGAGCGCGACGCCGAGGAGCTGGCCCTGCTGGAGAGCCTGGACGTCGGCAAGCCGATCCGCGACGCGCGCAGTGTCGACATCCCGCTCGCGATCAACACCACCCGCTGGTACGCCGAGGCGCTGGACAAGGTCTATGGCGAGGTCGGCGCCTCGCCGGCCGATCGCCTGAGCTTCGCCACCCACGAGCCGCTGGGCGTGATCGGGGCGATCGTGCCGTGGAACTTCCCGCTGCACATGGCGATGTGGAAGGTCGCTCCGGCCCTGGCGATGGGCAATTCGGTCGTCCTCAAGCCCGCCGAACAGTCGCCGCTGACGGCCCTGAAGCTGGGTGAACTGGCCCTCGAAGCTGGCCTCCCGGCAGGGGTGCTCAACGTGATCCCCGGTTTCGGCGCGATCGCCGGCCAGGCGCTGGCGAGGTCGATGGACGTCGACATGATCGCCTTCACCGGCTCGGGCCCGACCGGCCGGCGGCTGATGGAATATGCGGCCCAGAGCAATCTCAAGCGCGTGTCGCTGGAGCTGGGCGGCAAGTCGCCCCAGATCGTCTTCGCCGACTGCCCGGACCTCGACGCCGCCGCCCAGGCCGCCGCTTGGGGCGTGTTCTATAACCAGGGCGAGGTCTGCACGGCCGCCTCGCGCCTGCTGGTCGAGGCCTCTATCAAGGACGAGTTCCTCGAGAAGGTGGTCGCGGTCGCCCGCACCATCCAGGTCGGCGATCCGCTGGATCCGGATACCGGCTTCGGGGCCATGGTCAGCGAGCGGCAGATGAAGACCGCGCTTTCCTATATCGACAAGGCCCGCGAGGAGGGCGGCGATCCCGTGCTCGGCGGGAACCAGGTGCGCACGGAGACCGGCGGCTTCTATGTGGAGCCGACCATCTTCGACGGCGTGAAGCCTGAGCACCGGCTGGCCAAGGAGGAGGTGTTCGGACCCGTCCTGGGCGTGCTGAGCTTCACCGGCGAGGAAGAGGCCTTCGCCCTGGCCAACGACACGGTCTACGGCCTCGCCGCCGGCCTGTGGACCAGCGACATCAACCGCGGGCTGAAGGGCGCGCGGAAGCTGAAGGCCGGGCTCGTCTGGGTCAACGGCTGGGACGCCTGCGACATCACCATGCCGTTCGGGGGCTTCAAGCAGTCGGGCTTCGGCCGTGACCGCAGCCTTCATGCGTTGCACAAGTACGCCGACCTGAAGTCGGTGTCCGTGACGCTGAGGTAGCCCCACATGACCGCCCTGAACCTTGTCGAAACCGCCGCCCTGATCGACGGCCTCTGGATCGAGGGCGACGCGACCTTCGCCGTCACCAATCCGGCCGACGGCGAGACGATCGCCGAGGTCGCCGAACTGGGCGCGGCCGAAACGCGGATCGCCATCGAGGCCGCGCACCGGGCGTTTCCGGGCTGGGCGGCGCGGACGGCCAAGGAGCGGGGCGCGATCCTGCGCCGGTGGAGCGACCTGATGCTCGCCCACGCCGACGACCTGGCCCGGCTGATGACCGCCGAACAGGGCAAGCCGCTGGCGGAGTCGAAAGGCGAGGTGGCCTATGGCGCGTCGTTCATCGACTGGTTCGCCGAGGAGGCCAAGCGCGGTTACGGCCACACCATTCCGACGCCGGATCCCAAGAAGCGCCTGGCCTCGATCAAGCAGCCGATCGGGGTGTGCGCGGCGATCGCGCCGTGGAACTTCCCGATCGCCATGATCACCCGCAAGGTCGGCCCGGCCCTGGCGGCCGGCTGCACCGTGGTGGTCAAGCCGGCCGCCGAGACGCCGCTGTGCGCCCTGGCCATCGCCCGGCTGGCCGTCGAGGCGGGCGTGCCGGCCGGCGTGCTCAACGTCGTCACCGGCACCGACGCTTCGGCCATCGGCAAGGCCCTGTGCGAGGACGGCCGGGTGCGCAAGCTGTCGTTCACCGGCTCGACCCCGGTGGGCAAGGTGCTCTACGGCCAGTGCGCCGGCACGATGAAGAAGCTCTCCCTCGAGCTGGGCGGCAACGCGCCTTTCATCGTCTTCGACGACGCCGACCTGGAGGCCGCCGTCGATGGGGCGATCGCCAGCAAGTACCGCAACACCGGCCAGACCTGCGTCTGCGCTAACCGGCTGATCGTGCAGGCCGGCATCCACGACGCCTTCGTCGCGCGGCTGACCGAGAAGGTGGCGGCGATGAAGGTCGGGCCGGGCACGGGCGAGGGGGTCGTGATCGGCCCGCTGATCAACGAGAAGGCCATCATCAAGGTCGAGGCCCTGGTGCGCGAAGCCGTCGAGGCCGGCGCCCAGGTCGAGGTCGGCGGCGAGCGTCACGAACGGGGCGGGCTGTTCTACCAGCCCACGGTGCTCTCCGGCGCGACGCCGGACATGCGCCTGTTCAACGAGGAGATCTTCGGCCCCGTCGCGCCGATCGTGAAGTTCCACACCGAGGACGAGGCCGTCACCCTGGCCAACGCCACGCCGTTCGGCCTGGCGGCCTATTTCTACAGCCGCGACGTCGGCCGCTGCTGGCGCGTGGCCGAGGCCATCGAGGCGGGCATGGTCGGGATCAACGAAGGCCTGATCTCGACCGAGGTGGCGCCGTTCGGCGGGGTCAAGGAGTCGGGCCTGGGCCGCGAAGGCTCGTCCGAGGGCCTCGATGAGTATTTCGAGACCAAGTACCTGTGCTTCGGCGGGGTGGCATGAGCGCAGCCGTCGCCACGCGTTCGACGATGGAAGGCCTGATCGCCGCCGAGCGCGCGCGGTTCCTGGCCGAGCATCCGCGCAGCGTGGCGATGGCCAAGGCGGCCGCCCAGGTGTGGCGCGGAGGCGTGCCTATGCACTGGATGGGCGACTGGGCCTGCCCGTCGCCCATCTTCGCCGCCCAAGGCGTGGGGGCGCAGGTCACCGACGTGGATGGGAAGTTGTATGACGACTTCTGCCTTGGCGACACGCCTTCGATGTTCGGCCATGGCGACGCCTCGGTGGCGGCGGCCGTCGCCGACCAGGCCAGGCGCGGGGCCGGGTTCATGCTGCCGACCGCCTCGGCGGTAATCGTCGGCAAGCTCTTGGCCGAGCGCTTCGGTCTGCCGCTGTGGCAGGCGGCGACCACGGCCAGCGACGCCAACCGCGCGGCGATCCGCTGGGCGCGGGCGGTGACGCAGCGGCCGGTCGTGCTGGTGTTCGACGGCTGCTACCACGGCATGGTCGAGGACGCCTTCGTGGTGCTGAAGGACGGCGCGGCGACGATGAAGCCCGGCCTGCTGGGCCAGGTGCAGGACCTGACGGCGACCACCCGCGTCGCGCCGTTCAACGATATCGTGGCGCTGGAAGCAGCCCTGGCTCCCGGCGACGTCGCCGCCGTGCTGGCCGAGCCGGTGATGACCAACTGCGGGATGATCCTGCCGGACGCGGGCTTCCACGACGCCCTGCGCCGGCTGACCCGCGAGGCCGGAACCCTGCTGGTCATCGACGAGACCCATACGGTCTCGACCGGCCCCGGCGGCTACACCAGGGCGCATGGGCTGGAGCCCGACGTCTTCGTGCTGGGCAAGGCCGTGGCCGGCGGCGTGCCGGCCGCCGTCTGGGGCGTGACCGCCGAACTCTCTACGCGAATGGACGAGGCTCAGGCGCGCGTCGGACCGGGCCAGTCGGGGATCGGCACGACGCTGTCGGGCGCCGCCCTGGCCATGGCGGCGATGCGGGCCATGCTGTCCGAAGTGATGACCGACTCGGCCTATGCCAAGATGCTGGCCGGCGCGGAGCGGCTGGTGGCCGGCCTGCGCGGCGTCATCGCGGCGCGGGGCCTGCCGTGGTCGGTGGTGCACGTCGGGGCGCGGGTGGAGCTGGTCTTCGCCGACCCGCCGCCGCGCGACGCCGCGGCGATGCGGAAAGTTCTGGACCACGATGCGGTGGAAGCGCTGCATCTGTGGCTGATCAACCGGGGGGCGCTGATCGCGCCCTTCCACAACATGATGCTGGTCTCGCCCGTCACCGACGACGCGGCGGTGGACCGGCTGGTCGCGGCGATCGACGGATTCGCGGCGGCTGTCGGGGAGTTGCAAGCATGAGCGCCGTCGCCGATCCGCAGGAGTGCCGCGACTTCCTCGCCGCCCATCCGCAGGTGAAATATGTCGAGGTGTTCTTCACCTCGATGACCGGGGTGCCGCGCGGCAAGCGCCTGCGGGTGCACGAGCTGCAGGCGATCTACGACTACGGCCGGTTCCTGCCGGGCTCGATCCTGGTGGTCGACACCGTCGGGGCCGATTGCGAGGACACGGGCCTGGTCTGGGAGGACGGCGACGCCGACCGCCGCGCGCGGCCCGTGCCGGGAACCCTGACCCTGGCGCCGTGGCTGGGCCCCGACGTCGCCCAGGTGATGCTGTCGCTGTACGAGCTAGACGGCACGCCCAACGATCTGGACCCGCGCCACGTGCTGCAACGGGTGCTCGACCGCTACGCCGCCGATGGCCTGACGCCGGTCGCGGCCTGCGAGCTGGAATATTATCTCGTCGATATCGAGCGCGGCCCGAACGGCGAGCTCTTGCCCGCCAAGTCGGTGCTGACCGGCCAGCGGCCGACCGGCATCCAAGTCTACGGCCTGCCCGAACTGGAGGCCAACGCTCCGTTCCTGCGCGAGCTGTGGGACACGGCCGACACGATCGGGGTGCCTCTGGAAGGCGCGATCTCGGAGTTCGCCCCGGGGCAGGTGGAGCTGACCCTCAAGCACAAGCCCGACGCCCTGCGCGCCGCCGACGACGCGGTGCTCTACAAGCGTGCCGCCAAGGGCGTCGCCCTGCGCCACGGCTGCGAGGCGACCTTCATGGCCAAGCCCTGGGTCGACCGGGCGGGCAACGGCTTCCACGTGCATGTCAGCTTCAACGACGCGGACGGGAACAACCTGTGCGCCGCCGAGGATCCGGAAGGCTCCGACCTGCTCAAGCACGCCATCGGCGGGATGAAGCAGCTGCTGGGCGAGGGCATGGCGATCCTGGCGCCGAACGCCAACAGCTATCGCCGCTTCAAGGCCAACAGCTACGCGCCCGTCGCGCCGACCTGGGGCGTCAACAACCGCACCGTCAGCCTGCGCGTGCCGGCCGGCCCGGCGCCGACGCGCCATGTCGAGCACCGCGTGGCCGGCGCCGACGGCAATCCGTACCTGGTGATGGCCACGCTGCTGGCGGCCGCCCACCACGGCATCACCAACAAGATCGATCCGGGAGCGGCGGTGGTCGGCGACGGCTACGCCGCGGCGGCCAAGGAGAACGTGCGCCTGCCGTCCAACTGGTTCGCCGCCGTCGACCTCTTCGAGAAGTCCGACGTGCTGGCCGACTATCTGGGCGCGCGGTTCGTGGAGATGTTCGTCTCGGTCAAGCGCACCGAACAGGCGCGGTTCTTCGAGGTGATCACGCAGCTCGACTATGACTGGTATCTGCGCAACGCCTGACCGTGGGCGTTGGAAGTAAGGCTTTGGGTTGAACCGGCGGCGGGGAAGGGGCCTCGTCCGCTTCATGCGAACGAAAGAGGGAGTTTCGAGGCCATGAGCAATCGTATTCTGGGCGCGTCGCGCCGCTCTCTGCTGACCGCCTTCGGGGCGGCGGCCATCGGCCTGTCGTTCACCGCCTGCGGCGAGAAGCCAAAGCCCGGCGAGGCCGGCGGCGAAGAGAACAAGCTGAACTTCTACAACTGGGACACCTATATCGGCGAGACGACCCTGGGCGACTTCAAGAAGGCCACGGGCGTCGACGTCAATATGAGCCTGTTCGCCACCAACGACGAACTGTTCGCCAAGCTGAAGGCGGGCAATCCGGGCTTCGACGTGATCGTGCCGTCCAACGAATTCGTCACCCGCATGGCCGAGGCCGGCATGCTGGAGCCGCTGGACCACGCCAAGATCCCGAACATCAAGAACATCGACCCGGCCTTCCTGGACCCGGACTACGACAAGGGCCGCAAGTTCTCGATGCCCTACACCTGGCTGGTGCTGGGCATCGGCTATCGCAAGAGCAAGGTGAAGGGCGTTCCCGACAGCTGGAAGTGGCTGTTCGACAGCAACCAGTACGCCGGCAAGATCGGCCTGCTGTCGGAAAGCGCCGACCTGGTGCGTCTGTCGGCCAAGTACCTGGGCCATTCGGTCAACGCCATCCCGGCCGACCTGCTGCCGAAGATCGAGCAGATGCTGATCAAGCAGAAGCCGTTCGTGAAGGCCTTCCACGACGACAACGGCCAGGACCTGCTGCTGTCCGGCGAGGTGGACGTGGTGCTCGAGTACAACGGCGACATCGCCCAGGCGATGAAGGACGACGACGACATCGACTTCGTCGTGCCCAAGGAAGGCTCGCTGATCAACTCCGACACCCTGTGCATCCCCAAGGGCGCGCCGCGTCCGAACAACGCGCACAAGTTCATCAACTACCTGCTCGACGCCCAGGCCGGCGCCGCGATCAGCAAGACCATCCTCTATCCGACGCCCAACGCCGCGGCCAAGGCGCTGATGCCGGAGGACTACAAGAACAACAAGGTGATCTTCCCGCCCGCCGACATCATGTCCAAGTGCGAGTACGGGGCCTTCGAAGGGGCGGAAAAGGCCAGCCTCTACGAGGAGATCATTACCCGCGTGCGGGCGGCTTAAGGCCGGCGATCCTCCCCCTCTGGGGGAGGTGGCCCGGAGGGCCGGAGGGGGGACGTTTTCAGCTTCCGCTGAGCGCCTCGCCCTCGCGGCCACACCCCCCTCCGTCGGCTTCGCCGACACCTCCCCCAGAGGGGGAGGATCTTGGAGCGCTCAATGGAACAGAGCTGGAAGAAGGCCAAGGCGGTGTTCGCCGCCGCGCTGGGACCGCCGCTGGTCTGGCTGGTGGTGTTCTTCGTCGCGCCGATGGCGATCGTCTGGGCCTACAGCTTCGGCCACAATGTCGGGCTGACCGAGATCTCGTTCACCGGCACGATCGCCAACTACGCCCGGGCGCTGGAGCCGCTGTATCTGAAGATCTTCGTCAAGTCGGCCTGGGTGGCGGCGCTGACGACGGCCCTGTGCCTGGTGATCGGCTTCCCGGTGGCCCTGGCCATCACCTTCGCCTCGCAGAAGGCCAAGACCTGGCTGCTGCTGCTGGTCATGCTGCCGTTCTGGACGAACCTGCTGATCCGCACCTACGCCCTGATCGCCGTGCTGCGCACCGAGGGCTACATCAACCAGGGCTACGAGTGGATCTGGACCCTGGCGTCCAAGATCGCGCCGCTGGGGGCGTTCCAGCCGCTGGAGCTGCTGCACAACAATTTCGCGGTGATCCTGGGCCTCGTCTACGTGCACCTGCCGTTCATGGTGCTGCCGCTCTATTCGGCGCTGGACCGGCTGGACAAGTCGCTGCTGGAGGCCAGCCTCGACCTCGGCGCCGGGCACCTGCGCACCCTGTTCCGCATCGTCGTGCCCCTGGCCCTGCCGGGCATCGCCTCGGGGATCCTGATCACCTTCATCCCGGCCCTGGGCGCGTACCTCACGCCTGACCTGCTGGGCGGTCCCGACAGTCAGATGATCGCCAACGTCATCGAGCGCCAGTTCAAGCGCGCCAACGATTGGCCGTTCGGCGCGGCCCTGTCGTTCCTGCTGATGTACCTGACCTTCATCGCCATCGCCGTGCAGGCCCTGCTGTCGCGCGGCAAGAAGAAGGAGGGCGTGGGATGACCAAGCGTTCGCCGCCCGGTCCGCTCGAATACCTGCGCCGCTGGCCGATCCGGCTGTGGCTGGCGGGCGTGGGGATCTTCCTCTACGCGCCGCTGGTGGCCCTGATGGCCTTCAGCTTCAACGACAGCCGGCGCAACATCGTCTGGAAGGGCTTCACCCTCAAATACTACGAGAAGGCCTTCAACAACGACGGCCTGATCGAGGCCTTCGCCAACAGCCTGACCATCGCGGCGGTCTCGACCGTGCTCAGCGTCGTGCTCGGGGCCATGGTCGCCCTGGCCCTGTGGCGGTTCCGGTTCCCGGGCAAGACGGTGGTGGACGGAGGCCTGGCCCTGCCGATCGTGGTGCCCGAGATCTGCATGGGCGTGGGCATGCTGGTGTTCTTCGCCAAGGTGCTGCCCTGGCCGCAGGGGATGATCTGGCCGCTGAACCTGGGGGCGATCATCATCGCCCACGTGACCTTCTCGTTCCCGTTCGTGGCGGTGGTGGTGCGCGCGCGCATGGCCAGCTTCAACCGCGAACTGGAGGAGGCCGCCCGGGATCTCGGGGCCGGCGAGTTCCGCACCATCAAGGACGTGATCCTGCCGCACATGACGCCGTCGCTGGTGGCGGGGGCGCTGCTGGCCTTCACGCTGAGCCTCGACGACTTCGTCATCACCTTCTTCACGGCGGGGCCCGACACCGTGACCTTCCCGGTGAAGGTCTATTCAATGGTGCGTTTCTCGGTGACGCCCGAGGTCAATGCGGCCTCGACCATACTGATCGTGCTGACCGTCATCCTGACCGCCGTGGCGCTGAAGCTGCAGGGCGATCCGGCCGCGACGGCCGGGGCGCATGGGGGCGACGGCAAATGATTGCGCTGGAAACCCCCTCAGTCGCTCCGCGACAGCTCCCCCAGAGGGGGAGCATCTGGTGCGACGCCTCTAGATCCTCCCCCTCTGGGGGAGGTGGCCCGGAGGGCCGGAGGGGGCCTTGGGCGCTGAAGTTTTCGGGGGGAATGAGCAAGTGACCGAACCCAAACCCATCATCACCTTCGAGAACGTCACCAAGCGCTTCGGCAAGCTGGCGGCGGTGGACAACGTCTCGCTGAGCATCAGGGAGGGCGAGTTCTTCGCCCTGCTGGGGCCGTCGGGCTGCGGCAAGACCACCCTGCTGCGCATGCTGGCCGGGTTCGAGACGCCCACCGAGGGGCGGATCCTGATCGACGGCCAGGACATCTCCAACGTGCCGCCGAACAAGCGGCCGGTGAACATGGTGTTCCAGTCCTACGCCGTGTTCCCGCACATGACCGTGGCCGACAACGTCGCCTACGGCCTGAAGGTCGACCGCGTCGGCAAGGCCGAGCGCGACCGCCGGGTGGAGGAGGCGCTGGAGCTGGTGCAGCTGGGCGGCCTTGGCCATCGCAAGCCCGACCAGCTGTCGGGCGGGCAGCGGCAGCGTGTGGCCCTGGCCCGGGCGCTGGTGAAACGTCCGCGCGTCTTGCTGCTGGACGAGCCGCTGTCGGCCCTGGACGCCAAGCTGCGCGAGCAGATGCGCACCGAGCTGTGCACCCTGCAGGAGAAGGTCGGCATCACCTTCATCATGGTCACCCACGACCAGGACGAGGCGCTCGCGCTCGCCAGCCGCTGCGCGGTGATGAGCAAGGGCCTGCTGCAGCAGGTGGCCACGCCCAACGACCTCTACGAGTTTCCCAACAGCCGGCTGGTGGCCGACTTCATCGGCAGCGTGAACCTGTTCGAGGGCGTTCTGGCGGTGGACGAGCCGAGCCACGCGGTGATCAAGTCCGAAGGCCTGCCCACCGACATCTTCCTCGACCACGGCGTCACCGGCCCGCGCGGCGGCACGGTGTGGGCGGCGATCCGCCCCGAGAAGATCGAGCTGCACAAGCGCCCCGACGACGGCGAGCCGCCGAACATGGGCGACGCCCCAAAGGGCGCCAACGCCGTGGCCGGGGTCATCAAGCACGAGGCCTATCTGGGCGGGATCTCGACCTACGAGGTGGAAATCGCAGGCGGGCGCCGCGTGAAGGTGCAGCGGCCCAACCTGACGCGCTGGGACCAGGAGGACTTCCGGCTGGGCGAGGCGGTGTGGATCGCCTGGCACGCCTGCTCGCCGGCGGTGCTGCTGTCGTGACCCCATGAGACCCGTCGCCGGCGTCATCTGCTGCACCCGCACCGTCGGGATCGAGCCGGCCCAGGCGGTGATGAACCGCTATGTCGCCGGCGCGATGAAGTACGCCGATGCGGCGGCCCTGCTGGTCCCGTCGATGCCGGGGCTGATGAAAGCGTCCGAGATCGCGGGCCGGCTGGATGGCCTGCTGCTGACCGGCAGCCCGTCGAACCTCGATCCCGCCTTCTATGACGAGGCGGTGGACGACGCGCCCGGCCCGTTCGACCGCGATCGCGACGCCATGACCCGCGACCTGATCGAGGTCATGCTGGATCTCGGCCGGCCGGTGTTCGGCGTCTGCCGGGGCTTCCAGGAGATCAACGTCGCCTTCGGCGGCTCCCTGCGGCGCGACATGGCGACCAGCGCCGAGCTGATCGCCCACCACGCGCCCGACGAGGTCGACTTCAACGGCATGTTCGACCATCGCCACCCGGTCGACCTGACCCCCGGCGGGGTGCTGGCCAGGGCCTTCGGTGCCGAGCGGGCGGTGGTCAATTCGGTGCACTACCAGGGCGTCGACCGGTTGGGCGAAGGCCTGTCGGTGGAGGCTCGGGCGCAGGACGGCGTCGTCGAGGCGGTGTCAGCCAGCGTCAACGGCGCGCCGGTGCTGGCCGTGCAGTGGCATCCGGAATGGAAGCCGGAGGAGAACGCCCAGAGCCGGACGTTCTTCCAGCTGTTCGGCCAGGCGCTGCGCAAGGAATTTCCCCTCCCCCTCGATGGGGGAGGGGCAGGGGTGGGGGTGACTGCGGCGGTTCGGCCCGCGCCATGACCTGACAGGCTGTCACCCCCATCCCCGGCCCTTCCCCCATCAAAGGGGGGAGGGAGAAAAACAAAAGATCGTCCAGGAGTTCGTTCCATGACCGCCCCCCTCCGCAACCACGACATCGCCGAGCTCAAGCGCCTGGATCTGGCCCACCACCTGCCGGCCCAGGCTGATCACAAGGTCATCGCCGAGCAGGGCGGCAGCCGGATCATCACCCGGGCCGAGGGCGTCTACATCCATGACGGCGAGGGCCACCAGATCCTCGACGGCATGGCCGGGCTGTGGTGCGTCAATGTCGGCTACGGTCGCGAGGAACTGGCCAAGGCCGCCTACGACCAGATGCTTGAGCTGCCGTACTACAACACCTTCTTCAAGACCGCGACGCCGCCGCCGATCGAGCTGGCGGCCAAGATCGCCCAGAAGATGGGCGGGCATCTGACCCACGTCTTCTACAACTCGTCGGGATCCGAGGCGAACGACACGGTCTTCCGCCTGGTGCGCCATTACTGGAAGCTCAAGGGCGAGCCCAGCCGCACCGTCTTCATCAGCCGCTGGAACGCCTATCACGGCTCGACCGTGGCCGGCGTCTCGCTGGGCGGCATGAAGCACATGCACAAGCAGGGCGACCTGCCGATCGCCGGCGTCGAGCACGTGATGCAGCCCTATCCGTTCGGCGACGGCTTTGGCGAGGATCCGGCGGCCTTCCGCGACCGGGCGGTGCAGGCCATCGAGGACAAGATCCTCGAGGTCGGGCCTGAGAATGTCGCCGCCTTCATCGGCGAGCCGGTGCAGGGCGCGGGCGGGGTGATCATCCCGCCGGACGGCTACTGGCCCGCGGTCGAGGCCCTGTGCCGCAAGTACGGCATCCTGCTGGTCTGCGACGAGGTGATCTGCGGCTTCGGGCGGCTGGGCCAGTGGTTCGGCCACCAGCACTACGGCATCAAGCCCGACCTGATCGCCATGGCCAAGGGCCTGTCGTCCGGCTACCTGCCGATCAGCGCCGTGGGCGTGGCCGACCACATCGTCGCCGAACTGCGCGAGAAGGGCGGCGATTTCATCCACGGCTTCACCTATTCCGGTCACCCGACCGCAGCGGCCGTGGCCCTGAAGAACATCGAGATCATGGAGCGCGAGGGCCTGGTCGAGCGCACCCGCGACGAGACCGGCCCCTATCTGGCCCAGGCTCTGGCCTCGCTGAACGACCATCCGCTGGTGGGCGAGACCCGGTCGCTGGGCCTGATCGGCGCGGTCGAGATCGTGCGCGAGAAGGGCACCAACCATCGCTTCCTCGACAAGGAAGGCGAGGCCGGCCCGATCGTGCGCGACCTCTGCATCAAGAACGGCCTGATGGTCCGCGCCATCCGCGACAGCATCGTCTGCTGCCCGCCGCTGATCATCACCAAGGCCCAGATCGACGAACTGGTGGGGATCATCAGGAAGTCGCTCGACGAAGCCGAGCCGGTGCTGCGGGCGCTGAAGCCGAAGGAGGGCGAGGGGTGATCGCCGCGCCGGCCTACTTCCGCCAGGAGTACGGCGTGGGTGTCTGGTCGGGCGTGCCCAGCGTCTTGAGCCACTCGCGCACCCGTTCGTGTGGGACGCAGCGACCGGCCTCGATATCGGCTTCGGCCGCCAAGCGGCGTTCGGCGTCTTCGTCGGATTCCGCATCGATATCGGATTGGGTCATGCCGCAGCCTATCATGGACACCGCCTGAGCGAGGCGACCGAACGACAACCCTCAACAATCAGCCCAGACTTCAGCAAGCGCGAGGAGCGCCCCCATGAAGCCCAAGCACAAGAAGAACCACGACGGTCCGAAGATCACCCGGGGGGTCAAGACGCTGGACGAGGCCCAGGCCTGGTTCCGGAGCCAGAACATCGAGGAGATCGAGTGCGTCGTGCCCGATCTGGCTGGCGTCGCGCGCGGCAAGATCATGCCGGTGCGCAAGTTCCTGGGCACGCCGTCGATGAACCTGCCGCTGGCGGTGTTCTACCAGACCATCACCGGCGACTTCCCCGAGTTCGAGGGGGCGGTGAACGCGGTGCAGTCGGACACCGACATCTTCCTGACGCCCGACCTGGCGACCCTGGCCACCGTGCCCTGGGCCCAGGACCCGACGGCCCAGGTGATCCACGACGCCTTCCACCCCGACGGCCGGCCCGTCGAGGAAAGCCCGCGCCAGGTGCTGCGCCGGGTGCTGTCGCTCTATCGCGAGAAGGGCTGGAGCCCGATCGTGGCGCCGGAGATCGAGTTCTATCTCGTCGAGAAGAACATCGACTGGGACTATCCGCTGAAGCCTCCCATCGGCCGCTCGGGCCGGCCCGAGAGCGGTCGCCAGGGCTATTCGATCAGCGCGGTCAACGAGTTCGACGCCCTGTTCGAGGACATGTACGAGTACTCGGAGCGCCAGGGCCTGGAGATCGACACCCTGATCCACGAGAGCGGCGTGGCCCAGATGGAGATCAACCTGCGCCACGGCACGCCGCTGGAGCTGGCCGACCAGGTGTTCATGTTCAAGCGCACCATCCGCGAGGCGGCGCTGGAGCACGACATCTACGCCACCTTCATGGCCAAACCGATGGCCGGCGAGCCAGGCAGCGCCATGCACATCCACCAGTCGATCCTGACCGAGGACGGCGACAACCTGTTCTCCGACCCCAAGACGGGCGAGGCGACGCCGGCCTTCTACGCCTTCATCGCCGGCCAGCAGCGTTACCTGCCAGCGATCATGGCGATCCTGGCGCCCTACGTGAACAGCTACCGCCGCATCGCCCGCGACAGCGGCGCGCCGGTCAACACCCAGTGGGGCTACGACAACCGCACCTGCGGCCTGCGGGTGCCGCCGTCGGATCCGGCCAACCGCCGGGTCGAGAACCGCATCCCCTCGTCCGACGCCAATCCGTACCTGGCCATCGCCGCGGTGCTGGCCTGCGGCTACCTGGGCATGACCCAGAACCTGGCGCCCACCGCGCCGGTCGAGATCGACGCCAGCGCCCGGGGGATCGAGCTGCCGCGCAGCCTGCTGGAGTCGGTGACCCTGTTCGAGGACGCCAAGCCCCTGGTCGAGATCCTCGGGACGACTTTCTGCAGCGCCTATGTCCGGGTGAAGCAGGCCGAGTACGAGACCTTCATGCGCACCATCAGTCCGTGGGAGCGGGAGTTCCTGCTGCTGAATGTTTAGCGTGATGGGAGCCTTCCCCCTTGATGGGGGAAGGTGGCCGCCCTCGGGTCGCGCGAAGCGCGCGCCCAAGGATAAACTCCGCGGTCGGATGGGGGTGAACGCGCAGCGTTCTTCGCGCGGCCGACGCCGCTCCACCCCCATCCCCGACCCTTCCCCCATCAAGGGGGAAGGGAGATGCTGAACACCGGCCACCCGAGCGCTTCCTGGTACGCCGCCACGGCGCACGCCCTGCCGCCGCTCCCCGCCCTCGACGGCGAGACCACGGCCGACGTCTGCGTGGTCGGCGCGGGCTATACCGGCCTGGGCGCGGCGCTGGAGCTGGCCTCGCGCGGAGTCTCCGTCGTCGTTCTGGAGGCCGCCCAGGTCGGGTCCGGCGCCTCGGGGCGCAACGGCGGGCAGGTGCATGCGGGCCAGCGCAACGACCAGGCCTGGCTGGAGAAGACGGTCGGCCGCGACGACGCGATAGCGCTGTGGAAGATGTCGCTGGACGCCCGCTCGCACCTGTCGGCCCTGATCGCCGAGCACGCCATCGCCTGCGACTTCACGCCGGGCATGATCCACGCCCGCCACAAGAGCGGCGGGGAGGGCGAGGACCTCGACCACATCGAGTTCATGGCCGCCCGCTACGGCTATCACGAGCTGGAACTGATCGACGAGGACGCCCTGGCTGAAGAGCTGGGCACGGGCGTCTATCACGGCGGAACCCGCGACAACGGCGGCGGCCACCTGCATCCGCTGAACCTGGCGCTGGGCCTGGCGAAGGCGGCGCTGGCCAAGGGCGCGACGATCCACGAGCGCAGCCGCGCGCGAGCCTGGCGCAAGGAAGGGGGGCGCCGCGAGGGCGGCAAGATCGTGGTCGAGACGGCCGCCGGCCGCGTGCTGTGCGATCAGCTGATCCTGACCGGCGACGGCTATCTCGACGAGCTGGCGGGCCCGCAGGCCCGGGCCCGGGTGATGCCGATCAACAACTTCGTCCTGGCCACCGAACCCTTGGGAGAGCGGGCTGAGACGATCATCCGCTCCAACGCCGCCGTGGCCGACAGCCGCTTCGTCGTGAATTACTTCCGCAAGACCCCCGACGGCCGGCTGCTGTTCGGCGGCGGCGAGAACTACCGGCCGGGCTTTCCGCCGGACCTGCGGGGCTTCGTGCGCCGCCACATGCTGAAGATCTATCCGCAGTTGGCCGACGTTGCGGTGACCCACGCCTGGGGCGGGACCCTGGGGATCACCGTCCACCGCGCGCCGTTCGTGCGCGAGTTGGCGCCGGGCGTGCGGGTCGCGGCCGGCTATTCGGGGCAGGGGGTGATGCTGGCGCCGTGGTTCGGCAAGTTGCTGGCCGGCGCGGCCCTGGGCGAGACGGGCGGGGTGGAGCTGCTGTCGCGCCTGCCGACCCCGCCGTTCCCTGGCGGGCGGCTGCTGCGCTGGCCGCTGACGGTGGCGGGGCTTTCCTGGTACGCGATGCGGGACCGGCTGTAGGGACGTGTCCGGATCAGGCGGCCTTCGCCTTGGCCCGCAGCGACAGGCAGTAGCCGATCGTCACCGCCAGCCCCGCCAGGATCGCGCCGCAGCCGCCCAGCACCGCGATCTGCGGCGGCGCGAAGGCCCACAGTCCGGCATAGACGAGGCCGCTCAGCGCCATAGACCATCCGCCGACCCGGTTCGCCTTGCGGGCCCAGGCGATGGGGACGAACCGCTTGGGCATGCGGTTGCCGAACCAGGCGACCATCAGGCCGATGGCGCCCATGACCAGCCTGTTGACGGTGTCGGTGTCGATATAGCCCAGCTTGCGCGCGAAGCTCGCGGCCAGGGCCAGCACGACGATGCCGACTCCCCAGGCGAGGTCGGCGATCACGTCCTTCTTCATCGTGCTCATCGTACGATCTCCTGCTTGATCGACGGGGGCGCCGGCGCGTCTTCGCCGAGGCCGAACGACTGGACGAAGCCCAGCAGCGCCTCTTCGAGCACCGAGAGCTTCAGGTGGTAGATGACGGACTTGCCGGCCTTCTCGGCGTGCACCAGGTCGGCCTCCTTCAGCACCGCGAAATGGGCCGACATGGTCGGCTTGGAGACGTCGAACTGATCGGCCAGTTCGCCGGCGCTCAAGGGGCCTTCGCGCAGGAGCAGCAGCACCTTGCGGCGGGTCGGGTCGGAAAGGGCTCTGAACACCTGGCTCATGATGTGATGATTAGCTAAACATCGAAATGAGTCAAGCGCGGGTCGGGACGGGCTGGCCTGGACGCGTTCGTCGGGCTAACAACCCCCACATGGCGCGAACCAAGCTGAACCCCGAATTCGAGATCGACGTCGACGGCGAGACCTATGTCTGGCGGCTGCAGCGTACGCCCCACTGGTCGAAGGATCCCGTCGAGCGGCACGGCATGGCGATCTGCGTGCACCACAAGGAAGGCAAGCGCGAGGTCGTGATCGAGTTTCCGCCGGGCGAGCAGCCCCGCTACGGCGCGCCGCAGCTGAAGCCCGAGCAGATCCCCGTGAAGCTGGTGGGCAAGGCCATCGCCTCGGCCGTGGCGGCGGGGTGGGAGCCCTGGTCGCGCGGCAAGCCGGTGATCATCGCCGTGGACGAGGCCGGGGCCTGACCGCCGGCCCTGCGTCCGGGAGCTCCTGATGACCCTGGCCTATCAGCGCCCCAAGCGGTTCGCGAAATGGGTCCGGCTGTGCGGGCCCAGGACCGGCGGCTTGGCCGAGCAGGTGGAGGCGGTGTTTCTCCAGAGGTTTCTCGATGCGGGCTATGTTCCCGTGACCCTCGAATGCGGGGATCGCGGCCGTGCGGTCAGCGGTCTGGAGATCCGTCTGGAGAAGGCCGAGCAGGGCCTGTTCAAGTCGGTCACCATCCAGTTTGACAAGTATCGGGGCCCGCGGTTCCAGGTGGCCGTCGAGCGGGAGCGGGCCGGCGAGCAGAGGCCGTTCGACCAGGCCAATCTCGTGCCGCGCAAGGGCAAGTACTATCATTTCTGGGGCAAGCCCTGGCTGGCGCCGAACCGCTTCTGGTCGGCGAAGGCCTCGGCCAGGCTGGCCCGGCGGCTGGCCGGGCTCTTTCCGCAATGCGAGGCCTTTCTCGAAAGCGGCGTACGTGGCCGCAACCTGAGCCGGCCGATCATTCTGCCGGTGTTCGGCGCGACTGCTTCCCCGGACCCCGCCTAGGCCCGCGCGCCGGGCAATCGCCTTCGCCTCGCGCCGTTGGCCGTCGGCCTGATTGACACCCGACCAGCGTCGCCCTCCGATACCCCCGTTGCGAAGCGTGGCGGGGTGAGATGCAGGGGCAGGTTTCGGAGCCGACGGGCAGTCTGGCCACGGCGCTCGCCCATGCGGCGCGACTGCTGTCGCATGATCCCGAACTGGCGCGGGAACAGGCCCTGGCGATCCTGGAGGCCGCCCCTCGTCATCCCGGCGCGACCCTGATCCTGGCCGCGGCCCTGCGGCTGTCGGGCGATGCGGCGGCCGCCCTGCCGGTGATCGACCCGCTGTCGCGCGCGCTGTCTCAAGCCCCGGAGGTGCAGCTGGAGCACGGTCTCGTGCTGCTGGATCTTGGCCGCACCCAGGAGGCGGTGGCGGCGCTGCGGCGGGCGACGATGCTGAACCCTGGCCTCGGCGAGGCCTGGCGGGCGCTGTCGGTGGGGCTGACAGTGCTGGGCGACATGGCTGGCGCGCAGGACGCCGGCGACCGCCAGATCCAGGCTTCGGTGCGCGATCCGGCCCTGATCGCCGCCGCCTCGGCCCTGGTCGAGGGACGGTTGGCGGAGGCCGAGCATGGCCTGCGAACCTATCTGGCGGCCAGGCCCGACGAGCCGGCCGCCCTGCGCATGCTGGCCGAGGTGGCCGCGCGCCTGGGCCGCTACGAGGACGCCGAGCGGATCCTGACCCAGACCCTGGCCTTCACGCCCGGCTTCACCGCCGCCCGCCACAACCTGGCGACCCTGCTCTATCGCCAGAACAAGACCCTGGAAGCGCTGGCCGAGCTCGACCTGCTGCAGGCGGCCGACCCGCGCCATCCGGCCTACGCCAACCTGCGCGCCGCCGCCCTGGTGCGGATCGGCGAGTATGAGGCGGCTGTCGGCATCTATCGCGACGTGCTGGCCCGGCATCCGCATCAGCCGAAGGGCTGGATGAGCTATGGCCACGCGCTGAAGACCCTGGGCCGACGCGCCGAGTGCGAGGCGGCCTATCGCAAGGCCGTAGAGCAGGCGCCGATGCTGGGCGAGGCCTGGTGGAGCCTGGCCAACCTCAAGACCCTGCGCTTCTCCGACGCCGACCTGGCCACGATGGAAGGCCAGCTGGCCGTCGCCGACCTGGTCGACGAGGACCGCTTCCACCTGCACTACGGCCTGGGCAAGGCGCTCGAGGACGCCGGCCGCTACGAGGAGAGCTTTCGCCACTACGCCAGGGGCGCGGAGCTGCGCCGGGTGCAGATCCGCTACGACGCCGACGAGACCACGGCCCACGCGGCGCGCAGCAAGGCGCTGTTCACGCCGTCCTTCTTCGCAGAGCGAGCGGGGCGGGGCAGCGCGGCGCCCGACCCGATCTTCATCGTCGGCCTGCCGCGCTCGGGCTCGACCCTGATCGAGCAGATCCTGGCTAGCCATTCCCAGGTCGAGGGCACGATGGAGCTGCCCGACGTGATCGCCATCGCCAAGCGGTTGGGCGGCAAGCCGGGGAAGGGCGGGGCGAGCGCCTATCCCGAGGCCCTGGCCGGTCTCGACGCCGACGCCCTGAAGGCGCTTGGCGAGGAGTATCTCGAGCGCACCCGGGTGCAGCGAAAGACCGACCGGCCGTTCTTCGTCGACAAGATGCCCAACAACTTCGCGCACGCCGGGCTGATCCACCTGATGCTGCCGAACGCCAGGATCATCGACGCCCGGCGCCATCCGCTGGGCTGCTGCTTCTCGGGGTTCAAGCAGCACTTCGCGCGGGGCCAGACCTTCAGTTACGGCCTGACCGACATCGGCCGCTACTACGCCGACTATGTGGACCTGATGGCCCATTTCGACGCCGTGCTGCCGGGGCGCGTGCACCGGGTGATCTACGAGGAGATGGTCGAGTCGCCGGAGGCCGAGATTCGCCGGCTGCTCGACCATTGCGGCCTGCCGTTCGAGGACGCATGCCTGAATTTCCACCAGAACGACCGCGCCGTGCGCACCGCCAGCTCCGAGCAGGTGCGCCAGCCGATTTTCAAGGACGGCGTCGATCAGTGGCGCAACTATGAACCGTGGCTGGATCCGCTGAAGGCGGCCCTCGGGCCGGTTTTGACCGCCTATCCCGCCGCGCCCGTTATTTGACCACCGGGCTCCGAGACTGCCGTTTTTGCAACAGTCTCATGAATTGCGCCGACGTGAAGCTTTGCTGCTTGCGACCTCAGATTAACTGAAAGAACGTTGTTCTCCTTGGGGCCAAGGAGTGAACACGTGCCGATTATGCGTTCAAAAACAATGAGGTCGGGCCTGCTGGTCACGGCCCTGATGTCGTCAAGCGCGCTCGGGGGAGCGGCCTTGGCGCAGGACGGCGGGGTGGCGCTGGAAGAGGTGGTGGTCACCGCCCAGAAGCGTTCGGAAAACCTGCAGGACGTTCCGGTCAGCATTCAGGCGCTGGGCGAGACCAAGCTGCAGCAGCTGCAGGTCACCAATTTCGCCGACTATGTGAAGTTCCTGCCCAGCGTGTCGTTCACCGGCTCGGGCTCGGGCTTCAACCAGGTCTATATGCGCGGCGTGGCCAGCGGCGGCGACGGCAACCACTCGGGCTCGCTGCCCAGCGTCGGCATCTATCTGGACGAGCAGCCGATCACCACGATCCAGGGCGCGCTCGACATCCACGTCTACGACATCGCCCGGGTCGAGGCCCTGGCCGGACCGCAGGGCACGCTGTACGGCGCCAGCTCGCAGGCCGGCACCATCCGCATCATCACCAACAAGCCCAGCACCGCCAGCTTCAAGGCCGGCTACGACCTGGAGGTCAACACGATCGCCGGCGGCGACGCGGGCTATGTCGCCGAGGGCTTCGTCAACCAGCCGCTGTCGGACACGGTGGCCGTGCGCCTGGTCGGCTGGAGCAAGCGCACCGGCGGCTATATCGACAACGTGCCGTCGACCCGCACCTACCCGACCTCGGGCGTCACCATCGACAACGATGGGGTGGCCAAGAAGGACTACAACGACACCGAGACCTACGGCGCCCGGGCGGCGGTGAAGGTCGATATCGGCGACAACTGGTCGGTCACGCCCCAGGTCATGGGCCAGGTGCAGAAATCGAACGGCTTCGCCGGCTACGATCCCGAGGTCGGCGACCTGGAGATCAGCCACTACTATCCGGAAAGCGCCGACGACCGCTGGGTGCAGGCGGCCCTGACCGTCGAGGGCAAGATCAGCAACCTCGACATCGTCTATGCCGGTTCCTACCTGGAGCGGACGGTGCTGACCGAGCAGGACTACACTGACTACTCCTACTTCTACGACACGCTGTACGGCTACGGCGCCTACTGGACCGACGACGCGGGCAATCCGGTCGATCCCTCGCAGTACATCAACGGCAAGGACCGCTATTCCAAGGTCAGCCACGAGCTGCGCGTGTCCTCGCCGCAGGAGAACCGCCTGCGCTTCGTCGCCGGCCTGTTCTACCAGCGCCAGACCCACGGCATTCACCAGGACTACAAGATCGACGCCCTGGGCGAGTCGCTGTCGGTGGAGGGCCATCCGGGCACCATCTGGCTGACCGAGCAGAAGCGCGTCGACCGCGACAGCGCCGCCTTCGGCGAGGTGTCGTTCGACATCCTGCCCAAGCTGACGGCGACGGCGGGCATCCGCTTCTTCAAGGCCGACAACTCGCTGGTCGGCTTCTACGGCTATGGATCGGGCTACAGCAGCGGCACCGGCGTGGCGGCGTGCTTCAAGGGGCCGGTCGTCGCCGGCTCGCCCTGCACCAACCTCGACAAGCGGGTGAAGGAGACGGGCAACACGCCCAAGTTCAACCTCACCTACAAGGTCGACGACGACAAGCTGGTCTACGTCACCTATTCGGAAGGCTTCCGGCCGGGCGGCATCAACCGGCGCGGCACCCTGGCGCCGTACCTGTCGGACTATCTGAAGAACTACGAGTTCGGCTGGAAGACCAGCTGGGCCCAGAACCGCTTCCGCTGGAACGGCGCGGCCTATTTCGAGAAGTGGGACAAGTTCCAGTTCTCGATCCTCGGCCCCAACGGCCTGACCGAAATCCGCAACGCTGGCGCGGCCGAGATCAAGGGCCTGGAGTCCGACATCACCTGGGCGGTTATCCACGGCCTGACGATCAACGCCGCGGCCGCCTATACCGACGCCCGGCTGGCCGAGAACTACTGTGGTTTCACCGACAGCGCCGGCAATCCGGTGACCACCTGCGCCACGCCGCAGGCGGCGTCGGGCACGCGCCTGCCGGTGACGCCCAAGTACAAGGCCAACGTCACGGCCCGCTACGAGTTCGACGCCGGTTCGTTCAGGGCCTTCGTCCAGGGCTCGGGGGTCGGCCAGTCGGACGTCTTCTCCGACCTGCGGGATTACGAGTCCGGCATCCTGGGGACGGGCGGCGGCTTCGTCACCTTCGACCTGTCGGCGGGCCTCAGCCGCGACACCTGGTCGTTGTCGGCCTACATCACCAACGTCGGCGACAAGCGGGCCAGCAACAACCGCTTCGTCCAGTGCGCCGAGGCGGTGTGCGGCGACAACGTCTATGTGATCCCCAACCAGCCACGAACGATGGGCCTGAAGTTCGGCCAGAAGTTCTGATCGCGGACCACGCACGCGCCGCCTCCGTCCTTCGGGATGGAGGCGGTTGCGCGTTCATCGTGCTGGTGAAAGCATGACCTTATGAGTACGCCCGCGCCCAAGGCCCTCGGCTTCTGGATGTGCAGCGCCCTGGTCGTCGGCAACATGATCGGCTCGGGCGTCTTCATGCTGCCGGCCTCGCTGGCCCCGTACGGCTGGAACGGGGTGCTGGGCTGGATCGTCACCATCGCCGGCGGCCTTTGCCTGGCCTTCGTCTTCGCCCGGCTGGCGGCGGCCCTGCCGCGCGAGGGCGGGCCCTACGCCTACACCCAGGAAGCCTTCGGGCCGGCGGCGGGCTTCATCGTCGCCTGGGCGTACTGGATCTCGCTGTGGGTCGGCAACGCCGCCATCGCCACGGGGGCCGTGAGCTATCTGTCGGTGCTGGTCCCGGCCATCGCCAAGGTCCCCGGCCTGCACGCCCTGGTGACCCTGAGCCTGATCTGGGGGCTGATCGGCGTGAACTGCTTCGGCGCCAGGCTGGCCGGCGAGGTGCAGGTGGTGACCACCGTCCTCAAGCTGCTGCCGCTGGCCGCCGTGCTGGGCCTGTCGGCCTGGCTGCTGACCCAGGCCGGATCGACCGCCGTCTCGGCGCCGTTGCGGGTCTCCGACCTGGGCGGCCCGGGCCTCGTCGCCGCCTCGGCCCTGACCCTTTGGGCCTTGCTTGGCCTGGAGTCGGCCACGGTGCCGGCCGACAAGGTCAAGGACCCGGCCCGCACCATCCCGCGCGCCACCCTGTTCGGCGCGGCCTTTACCGGGGGCGTCTACCTGCTGGTCTGCTCGGCGGTGGTGCTGCTGTCGCCGCCCGACGCGCTGAAGGCCTCCAACGCCCCGATGGCCGAGTTCATCGGCCGGTTCTGGGGATCCGGCGCGGCCATGGCCGTGGCCGCCTTCGCCGCCATCAGCGCCTTCGGGGCTCTGAACGGCTGGGTGCTGCTGCAGGGCGAGATGCCGTATGCGATGGCCCGGGGCGGGGTGTTCCCGGCCTTTCTGGGCCAGTCGTCCAAGCGCGGGACGCCGGTGAGGGCGCACCTGGTCTCGGGCCTGTTCCTGAGCGTGCTGGTGGGCATCAACTACGCCAAGTCGATGGCCGACCTCTTCACCTTCATCGCCCTCTTGGCGACCACGGCCTCGCTGTTCACCTATCTGGCCTGCGCCCTGGCGGCGCTGAAGCTGCAACACGCCGGCCGCGTGCCGGGTTCGCGGCTGCTGACCGTCGTCGCCGTATTGGCCGGGCTCTATGCGGTGTTCACCCTGTTCGGCGCCGGCAAGGAAGCGGTGCTGTGGGGGCTGGTGCTGCTGGCCGCCGGCGTTCCCGTCCATCTGCTGATGCGCCGTGCGGCGCGTGCATGAGGCCCATCGCATGATGCTGCGTTCGACCCTGGCCGTCCTGGCGGCGTTGACCGCTGCGCCGGCCCTGGCGGCCGAGGCGCCCAAGGTGTCTTACGTCCACGCCGGGCAGCTGATCGATCCCGTCGCCGGCAAGGTGCTGACCGAGAGGCTGATCCGCATCGAGGGCGAGCGCATCGTCGCCGTCACCGCCTGGACCGGCGCCCCGACCGACGGCCCGGTGCTGGACTGGTCGGGCCTGACCGTGCTGCCGGGCCTGATCGACATGCACACCCACATCGTCGACCAGGAGCAGACCGAGAACATCGCCGAGCCGCTGCTGACCACGGCCGCCGAGCAGGCCTATATCGGCGCGGCCCACGCCCGCACGACCCTGATGGCCGGCTTCACCAGCGTGCGCGACGTCGGCACCTGGCGGGCCTTCGGCGACGTGGCGCTGCGGGACGCCATCGACAAGGGCCTGGTCCCGGGACCGCGCATGTCGGTGGCCGGGGCCTATGTGACGACGCCCGGCGGGGGCGGGGAGGTGACCGGCATCGCCGCCGACGTGGTCATCCCGGCCGAGATGCGTCGGGGCGTCGTGGAAGACGTGGCCGACACCCATCGCAAGACCCGCGACATCCTGGTGCACGGCGCCGATTTCCTGAAGCTGATCGCCACCGGCGCCGTCCTGACCGTCGGCACCGAGCCCGGCCAGCTGGAGCTATCGAAGGAAGAGATCGAGGCCGCCGTCGAAGAGGCCGCCAAGCGCGGAACCTACGCCACCGCCCACGCCCACGGGGCCGAGGGGATCAAGGTGGCGGTGCGGGCCGGGGTGCGCTCGATCGAGCACGGCTCGCTGATCGACGACGAGGGCATCGCCCTGATGAAGGCCCGGGGAACCTGGCTGGTCGCCGACATCTACAACGGCGATTACATCGACGAGATCGGCACGAAGAACGGCTGGCCGGCAGAGACCCTGCGCAAGAACCGCGAGACCACCGACGCCCAGCGGGACGGCTTCCGCAAGGCGGTCAGGGCCGGGGTGAAGATCGCCTACGGCACCGACGCGGGCGTCTATCCCCATGGCTGGAACGCCCGCCAGCTGCCCTATATGGTCCGCTACGGCATGACGCCGATGCAGGCGATCCAGTCGGCGACGACCAGCGCCGCGGCCCTGATGGGCAAGGACAAGGACGTCGGCTGCGACCAGGCCGGCTGCTACGCCGACCTGATCGCGGTGGCCGGTGATCCGCTGGCCGACGTCGGGCTGCTGCAGGACGTGGCCAAGGTGATGAAGGGCGGCGTCATCTACAAAGACGTTCCCTTGGCGCCAAAAAATTAACCGCTTGAGACCTGGCGCGGCGTGTGCATTGTGCGCTGCAACTCGATGTTGCTGTGCAGCATTGATACAGCTGTCGCGAAGCCGCCCGTGGGGGGAGGCTGGCGTCAGCCTCGATCAAGGAGCCTCCCCATGGCCGACTCGAACCACTACTACGTCCGTCCGGTCGCCGGCGTCTGGCACGTGACCTGGAACGACTCGCCCGAGCTGATCAGCTCCTGCCCGAGCCAGCACGAAGCCGTGGCCCTGGCCCAGCTCCTGGCCCGCCACATGACCAGCCAGGGCCGCTACGCCGAGGTTCACATCGCCGAGCCGGAAGCCCGCCGTCCGACCTGGGGCCGCAAGGGCCTGGCCGGCGCGGCCGCCGCTGCCGCCTGATCCCGAATTTTTCAATCTAGGCTGACTTCCAAGCCGCTCCGACGCCGTCGGGGCGGCTTTTTCTTGGGCTGTTTCAGAGCGTTGGCGTGCCTGCCCCTCCCCCGCTTGCGGGGGAGGGGGACCACGAAGTGGTGGAGGGGGCGAGACTGGGCGCTGAGTTTGCGGTCGCCCCCTCCGTCACGGCGCCGATGGCGCCGCGCCACCTCCCCCGCACGCTTCGCTACGGGGGAGGAGTTTGGTCAACGCCGCCCATACTTGCATGCGAACCCAGCCTTTTCTTCAGCCTAGCCAGGCGCCGGCGGCCGCCTCCAGCGCCCGCACCGCCTCGGTCGGCGAGAAGGTGCTGGGGTCCAGGCAAAGCTCCAGCCACAGCCCGTCGACCATCGCCGTCAGGCCGATCGCCGCCAGCCTGCGCTCGCGCGCGCCGCAGTCGGCCAGCAGGGTCTCCAGCCGCGCCCGGTAGGCGGCGTAGGAGGCCGCGTGGATGGCGGCGATGCGGGGTTTGGTCTTGACCAGGCTCCAGAACCCGATCCAGGCGGCCAGCAGCTCGGCGTCCAGCACCGGCGGGGCGAAGCTGGCGGCCAGATAGGCCGAGAGCCGCGCGCGGGGATCGCGATCCGCCGCCGCCACGGCCGCCTCCAGCGCCGCGTCGATCCGCTGGTCCACGGCCTCGTAGGCGGCTGCGATCAGTTCGTCGACGCCCTCGAAATAGTGCCGCAGCAGGCCGGCCGAGACACCGGCCTCGGCGCAGATCGTCCGTACGGAGGTTCCGGCCACGCCCTCGCGGGCCAGCACGGCCTCGGCGGCCGCGACCAGGGCCTGGCGGCGGACGTCGGGGGTTTCGCGGGTGAAGGGGGCGCGGGTCATGGGAAGACCCCCTCAGTCGCTCCGCGACAGCTCCCCCAGAGGGGGAGCATCTTGGGGACGCGCCAAAAGATCCTCCCCCTCTGGGGGAGGTGGCCCGAAGGGCCGGAGGCGGTCTTCACCACCCCTCCGGCGGCCGAGGCAGGCGGCTCTCCGGGATCAGCGCCCGCAGCTTGCGCCCGAAGCTCCTCAACGACACCTCGCTGGTCGCCAGAGGTCCTGCCGTGAAGGTGCGCGAGGCCATGCCCTGCTGCACCCGCGCCACCAGCTCGGTGTCCTCGGCGTTGACCTGGCGGTTGATGCGCCAGTTCAGATAGCGCGCCGCCTTCATCTCGCGCCGCTCGTCGGGCAGGGCGTAGGCGATCTCGCGGATCATGGTGGTCGTGGCCGAGACGGGGATGAACTGCATGAAGTCCACCTGGTCGGGATAGATGTCGAAGGCGAAGTTCGGCCAGAGCTTGAAATAGGTCCAGAGGCGCTTGCGGTCGGCCGGCAGGTGCGGAACGTCGGGCAAGATGTCCTGATAGAGGCGTTCCGAGGGGGCGTTCGACGGCTCGTCGATCAGTTGCCCCCACATCTTGTCGACCCACGTCTCTGCCTCCACGCCATAACCCTTGCCGAACAGCCGGGTCAGGCCGGGGTGGGCGATCGGGATGTGCAGGCCGTCGGAATAGTTGTCGCTGATGTTCTTCCAGTTGACGTCGCGCGGCCGCAGGGTGACGCGGCCGAAGGGCTGCAGCTCCTCGAACCGGTAGTGGGCGACCTCGGCCTCGTAGGGGGCCATCATGTCGGCGACGCTCGGGCCATCTCCCTCCAGCCGCACGAAGACGAAGCCGCGCCAGATCTCCAGGTCCAGCCTGGCCAGGCCCTGCTTGTCCATCTCCAGCGCCGGATAGCCGTCGCGCATCGGCACGCCGATCAGCCGGCCCTCCAGGTCGTAGGTCCAGGCGTGGTAGGGACAGACGATGCGGCCGCAGCGGCCCGTCGGCCCGTCGAGCAGCCGCGCGCCCCGATGCCGGCAGACATTGGCGAAGGCCTTGGCCCCGCCGTCCTTGCCGCGCACCACGACTAGGCTCTCGCCCACGAAGTCGAAGGTGTGGAAGTCGCCGGCTTTCGGGATGTCGTTGAGGTGGCAGACGATCTGCCACGACGGCCGGAAGACCTTGTCCTGCTCCTCGCGGAAGAACCGCTCCGAGCCGTAGATCCAGCCGGGCAGGCCCCAGTCGGATTGAGGGTCGTGGTTGGAGATCATGTTCATCGCAGAACCTCTCCGAAGAAAGCGCGATCCCTCCCCCTTTGATGGGGGAGGGGCAGGGGTGGGGGTGACAGCGTGTCCGGAAAAGGCGCGGCCTGTGCGACGGCCGCCGCCGTGGTCACCCCAATCCCCGGCCCTTCCCCCATCGAGGGGGAAGGGAGAAGCGCGCGGCCGCTCACCGCCCCACCACGGCCAGCTTCACCGCCGTGGTGAAATCCTTGTCGCGCAGGATTTCGCGGGCGGCGTTGCGGCCAGGATTGCCCGACACCCCGCCGCCGGGATGCGTGCCCGCCCCGCACATGTAGAGGCCCTTGATCGGCGCGCGGTGGCTGGCGTGGCCCAGCAGCGGGCGGGCGGCCCACAGCTGATCCAGCGACATGTTCCCGTGCATGATGTCGCCGCCGATCAGGCCGAACTTCCGCTCCAGATCCAGCGGCGACAGGATCATCCGGCCCAGCACCGAGGCCTTGAAGTTCGGGGCCCAGCGGTCGACCGTGTCGATGATCAGGTCGGCGGCTGCCTCGCGCTCGGCGTCCCAGGACCGTTCGTCGGGCAGGGTCGGGGCGAACTGCTGGCAGAACAGGCTGGCCACGTGCTGGCCGGGCGGGGCCAGGGTGGGGTCGATGGTCGAGGGGATCAGAATCTCGACGATCGGGGCCTTGCTCATGCCGCCGGCCTTGGCGTCGCGATAGGCGGCGTCCATGTAGTCGAGGCTGGGGGCGATGACGATCCCGCTCTGGTGATGCTCGGCCATCGCCTTGCCGGGCAGGGCGGTGAAGTCCGGCAGTTCCGACAGCGCCACGTTCATCCGGAAGGTGCCCGAGCCGTTCTTGTAGCCGTCGATCGCCTTGCGGAAATCGGCCGGCAGGGCCGAGGGGGCGACCAGCTTCTTGTAGAGCAGGGCCGGGTTGACGTTGGCGCTGACGATCGGGGCCATGATCTGGCGGCCGTCGACCAACTGGACGCCTACGGCCTTTCCGCCCCCAGGGGCGTTTTCGACATGCACGCCCTCGACCGGCGCGTTCAGCAGGATCTCGACCCCGGCCTTCTCGCAGGCCTTCGCCATGGCCTGGGTGATCGCGCCCATGCCGCCGACCGCATGGCCCCAGGCGCCCTTCTTGCCGTTCACCTCGCCGAAGGTGTGGTGCAGCAGCACATAGGCCGAGCCGGGCGTGTCGGGGCTGGCGTAGTTGCCGACCACGGCGTCAAAGCCGAAGGCGGCCTTGACCGGCTCGCTCTCGAACCAGCCGTTCAGGAAATCGCGCGCGCTCTTGGTGAACAGGTCGAGCAGGTCGCGCTTGCGTTCGCGCGACAGCATGGCGAGACGCCCGCCCTGGCGCAGGGCGCGCAGGATCCCCGGCAGGCCGTCGCCGAGATTGGGCGGGGTCTCCTGGGCCAGGGCGCGCAGCACGTCGCCGATCTCGTCGAGCATGGCGTAATAGGCCGGCAGCACCTCGGCGTCGCGGCGGCTGAACTTGCGGAACTGCTCCTGAGTGCGTTCCAGGCCCCCGCCGAGCTTGATGTATTTGTCGTCGGAGATCGGCAGGAAGTTCGAGATCGGCCGCTCCAGGAAGGTCAGGCCGAACCCGTGCAGGTCCATGTCGGCGATGACCCGCGGATTGAGCAGGCTGACCGTGTAGCTGGCCACGGAGTTGCGGAAGCCGGGATGGAACTCCTCGGTCACCGCCGCCCCGCCGACCACGCTCCGGGCCTCGCAGACGGTGACCTTCATCCCGGCCCTGGCCAGATAGAAGGCGCAGACGAGGCCGTTATGGCCCCCGCCGATGATCACGGCGTCGCGGGTGTCGGTCATCGTCTCTCTCCCCAGGAGGCGTCTGGGAGGGAGGTTGCTATACGAGTGTAAAATAGTCCAGAGGCGCGGAGAAACCTCTCCCATAGGGAGAGGGAGGGGCCCGCTGCGAAGCGGTGGGAGGGTGAGGGGTTTCAAACTGTCGGGCTTAGGCGCGGGCCCGGAGGTTCCACCTGCCAGCAGTGAAACCTCTCACCCTCCCACGCCTTGCGGCGCGGGCCCCTCCCTCTCTCAAAGAGAGAGGGGTCTAGCTTAGTGCTTCCCGCGATCGCGCCCGAAGTTCGGCTCGGCGCTTTCCTGGCCGGCCGCCACGATGCCTCGACGGATCGCCCGGGTGCGGGTGAAGTGGGCGTGCAGGGTGTCGGCGTCGCCCCAGCGGATGGCGCGGCTCATGGCCTGCAGGTCCTCGGTGAAGCGGCCCAGCATCTCCAGCACCGCGTCCTTGTTGGCCACGAAGATGTCGCGCCACATGGTCGGGTCGCTGGCGGCGATGCGGGTGAAGTCGCGGAAGCCCGAGGCCGAGTACTTGATCACCTCGTTCTCGGTGACGTTCTCCAGGTCGGCCGCGCTGCCGACGATGGTGTAGGCGATCAGGTGGGGCAGGTGGGAGACGACGGCCAGCACCAGATCGTGGTGCTTTTCCTCCATCAGCTCGACCTGGGCGCCGCAGGCGCGCCAGAAGGCCGACAGCTTGGCCACGGCGGCGGCGTAGGCCTCGTCGTCGCGGTCGGCCAGCGGGGTCAGGATGGTCCAACGGCCTTCGAACAGCTCGGCGAAGCCGGCGTCGGGACCCGATTGCTCGGTGCCGGCGATCGGGTGGCCGGGGATCGGGAACACCTTGGCCAGTTCCGGGGCGCGGAAGGCCTCGGCGATGGTGGCCTTGGTCGAGCCGACGTCGGTCAGGGTGGCGCCGGCCTTGAGGTGCGGAGCGACGGCGGCGGCGACGTCGCCGATCGACAGCACCGGCGTGGCGATGACCACCAGGTCGGCGTCCTTCACCGCTTCCGCCAGGTCGCCGGTGACGTGGTCGGCCAGGCCGATCTCGACAGCGCGGGCGCGGTGGGCCTCGCTGGCGTCGACGATGGTGACCTCGCCGACCACGCCGTGGGCGCGCGCGGCCAGGATCACCGAGCCGCCGATCAGGCCGGCGCCGACGACGGTCATCTTGGGATAGAGCAGGCCGGTGGGTGACATGGCTTTGTTCTTATAAGCCCTCCCCCTCGATGGGGGAGGGTTGGGTGGGGGTGATGCGGCGGTCGATCGTAGTGCGGCGGAGCGGCGGGGGTCACCCCCATCCCCGACCCTTCCCCCCCATCGAGGGGGAGGGGAGGTTTCCTACCGCCCCACGAACTCGGCCAGAAGATCCACGACCGCGCGATTGTGCTCTTCGCGGCCGATGGTGATGCGCAGTGAATTGGGCAGGCCGTAGTTGGCGACGGCGCGGACCAGATAGCCCTTGCCGGCCAGGAAAGCCTCGGCGTCGAGGGCGGTCTTGCCCGGCGTCGTCGGGAAGTCGACCAGCACGAAATTGGCGGCCGACGGCGTGACGCTCAGGCCAAGGCCGCCCAGCTGCTGGGCCAGCCACGGCCGCCACTGCTCGACCAGCGCCACGGATGCGGCCTCGAAGGCGCGGTCGGCCAGGGCGGCGATCGCCGCTTCCTGAGCCGGGATCGAGGTGTTGAACGGCGGGCGGATGCGCTCGATCGGATCGATGATGTCGGCGTCCGCATAACCCCAGCCGACCCGCAGGGACGCCAGGCCGTGGATCTTCGAGAAGGTGCGGGTGACGACGACGTTCCGGGCCTCGCGCGCCAAGGCCAGGCCGTCCTCGAAGCGCGGATCGGTGCAGAACTCGGCATAGGCGCCGTCCAGCACCAGGATCACCGACGGCGGCAGGGCCGCGTGCAGGTCGCGGATCTCTTCGCCCGTCAGCCATGTGCCCGTGGGGTTGGCCGGATTGGCGACGAAGACGATGCGGGTGCGCGCGTCGACCTGCTTTACCGTCTCTTCGAGGTCGATGCGGCGGTTCGGTTCGGCGGCGAAGCGGACTTGCGCCTGGCAGGCGCGCGCCCCGATCGCATAGGCGGCGAAGCCGTGCTCGCCCTGGACGATGTTGTCGCCGGGTTCGAGATAGGCTTGGCACAGCAGGGCGAAGATCTCGTCGCTGCCGTCGCCGAAGGTCAGGCGCTCGGGCTCCAGGCCGTAACGTTCAGCGACGGCGGCGCGCAAGGCCCCGGCCTTGCCGTCCGGATAGACGTGCAGGCGGTCGGCGGCGTCGCGATAGGCGGCTTTCGCCTGCTCGCTGCAGCCCAGGACGTTCTCGTTGCTCGACAGCTTCACCGGATGGGCGATCCCCTCGATCTTCGACTTGCCGCCCACATAGGCGGCGATGTCGAGGATCCCCGGCTTGGGCAGCGGACGGGGCGAGGCGGAGCGGTCGGAAGCGGTCATCACGGGTCTCGGCGGGCGCCTGGAAGAGGCGCGGCCCTACTTACACGTCGAAGGGAACGGGGGCAGCCCCGACCACGCCCGACAGCTGGCCCGGCGCGCGGGCCAGGCGCTCGTCGTCGCGCTGGTAGAAGCCCGACAGCGAGAACAGCTTCAGTCCGCCGGCCTCGGCCACCGGCTCGGCGGCGACGCCGTCGGCGCCCAAGGCCTCGACGATGGCGGTCGCGCTCTTGGCGCTATCGGTGACCCAGAAGGTCTGGTCGCCGCCGGTCGGTTCGACCTCGACTTCGGCTACCGCGAAGGCGGCCTGCGGACCCCAGCGGGTCAGGCAGGGCAGGGCGGCGAAGATGTTGAGCGTCGGCTCGGCCAGCAGGCGGCCCCACCAGGCGCTGCCCGGTTGCAGGCCCAGCACGGCGACGCCCCACGGCGTCTTGGCGGCGGCCAGGGCGTCTTTCTCGGCCGCAACCACGGCCATCGGCGGGGCGGCGCCGAAGCGCGAGCGGGCCAGCTCGACCGTGCGGCCGTCGCCCCAGACGGTGAGGTGGAACGGGCCCTGGCGCGACAGGCTGTCGGCCATCAGCTCGCGCCAGATGCGGATCAGCAGGGCGTCGGAGGCGTCGTTGCGCGGCGCGGCCAGCAGCTTGCGGACGATCAGGGCCTCGCGGCCGGGACGCAGGCCAAAACCGGTGTCGCCGGCGGCGCGCTTAGCCGTGGCGACGGCGCGCGACAGGCCGGCCCGCTCGTCGATCAGCGCGAGCAGTTGGCTATCGATGGCGTCGATGCGCCATCGGACCTCGTCCAGCGAGGGCGGCGTCTCGTCCGCGTCGCGACCCATGTCTATCCCCGAAAATGAGGGCCGGAACATAGACTTTGCCGCGAAGGGCGCAATAGCCGCATCGCCGGGGAAGGAAATTGCGTTGGTCTAAGATCCCTCTCTCATAGAGAGAGGGAGGGGCCCGCGCCGAAGGCGTGGGAGGGTGAGAGGTTACAAACTGTCCGAACAAGGCGCGGCGTCGCCACCTGGATAGCCTCTCTTAGAGCCAATTGACCCACCGCTGTACGCTTTAGGATTTACCGGCAGACGGTGAAACCTCTCACCCTCCCACCGCTTCGCGGTGGGCCCCTCCCTCTCTCAAAGAGAGAGGGTTTCCCCTAGCGCGGCACGTACACCTGCGGCGAAGGCCCCGTGTCGAACGGGCCCAGGCGCGTGCGGCCGTTCTGGAAGTCCAGGGTGGCGCTGAGCGTCGGGTCCTGGCCGGCGGCCGCGGCGATCGCGGCGGCGGCCGAGCGCGCGTCGGTGATCGCCTCGGCGGGGCTGGGCTTTTCGCGCACGGTGACGTCGAGGGCGCCGCGCAGGCGGCCGTTCGGATCGACGGTCAGGGCGCCGGATTTGGCCTCGATCAGGGCGTCGCCGGCGGTCAGCTTGCCGCTCTCGACACTGATGGCGCCGCCGGCGGCGGTCCAGTCGCGCACCGCGTCGGTCCAGTTGTCGCCGCGCAGGGCCGAGGCCTTCGACAGGCGCGAGTCCCAATAGAGCGAGGCGGTGCGGTCCTGGGCGATGCGACCCAGCAGGCCGGTGAAGGCCACCTTGGCGCCGTCGGCCTTGAACAGGATCGCGGCCTGGTCGTCTGGCCCGGCGCGCAGGTGCAGCTGCAGGGCGTCGGTCGAGCTGATCGGGAAGGGCTCGACATCGGCGGCCGTGGTGAAGACCAGCTTGGCGCCCTCGATCGAGATGCGCGGCGGATACTGGTCGAAGCCGGCCAGGCTGGCGCGCAGGGCCTCGCCGGTGACGACCACGTCGCCCTTTTCCGGACGGGTCAGCACCACGCCGGCCGGGGCCACGATCATCCAGTGGCCGACGCCGTAGATCATCGCCTCGCCCTTCAGCTGCGGCGCACGGACGGCCCAGCCCGACGGCTCGGCGACACGGGCGTTCTCCAGCCGCACGTCGAGGCGGAAGGGAAAGCCGGTGACCTCGCGCCGGGTCCAGGACAGGTCGTAGCCCTCGGCCTTCAGGTGGGCGGCGGTGGCGTCCATCCGCGTGACCATCTCGTTGCGCAGCCAGAACCAGCCGACGCTCCAGACGATGCAGACCAGGGCCGCGAGGACGAAAGGCAGGACCAGGCCGCGACGGCGGGGCTTGCGGGACGGCGTCGGGTCGCTATGGGTCATGGGCGAAGGGGCTGTTCCGGTCGGTGAGGGTGTCAGGCGTGTCGAGCGAGCAGCCGCGGGGCGGCGATCGTTGGGTGTTCGGTTACGGATCGCTGATGTGGCGGCCCGGGTTCCCGTTCATAGACCGAAGAACGGCGGTCCTCCATGGGCGCAGGCGCGCCTTCTGCATCTATTCGGTGCATCATCGGGGGACGTACGAGCGGCCGGGCCTGGTGCTGGGCCTGGCTCCGGGCGGGGCGGTGCGCGGCGTGGCCTATCGCGTCGCGGAAAGCGCCTGGTCCGAGGTCTACGCTTACTTGCGCGAACGCGAGCAGCCGACCGAGACCTATTTCGAGGCCTGGTCGAAGCTGAAGATCGACGGAAACGGCGAGGTCCCGGCCCTGGTGTTCCTGTCCGACCGCAAGCACGGGCAGTGGGCGGGGGCGCTGAGCCTGGAGCAGCAGGCCGAGCTGATCGCCGGGGCGCGCGGGCTGTCGGGGCCGAACATCGACTATCTGCGGGATCTGGTCGGGCACCTGCGTGAGGACGGGGTGCGGGACCACGCGATGGAGGCGTTGCTGAAGATGGTCGAGGCTAGGGAAGGCTGAGCCGCCCTGGCGGGCGGCCCCCTCCGGCCCTCTGGGCCACCTCCCCCAGAGGGGGAGGATTTATGGCGCCAAGATGCTCCCCCTATGGGGGAGCTGTCGCGGAGCGACTGAGGGGGACGCCGCAGGCGTCAGATGTGTTCGTCTTCCAGCGCCTTCGTCGCGGTGTCGATCCGCGTCTGCAGTTCGCGCATGAACTCGCCGCGCTTGAGGCCGGCGGGGATGGGCGGCAGGTATTCGAAGACGATGACGCCGGGCTCGACCAGCAGGCTCTTGTGCTTCCAGTGCTGGCCGCAGTTCAGCGCCAGCGGGGTCACCGGCAGCTCCAGTTCGCGATAGAGCGCGGCGATGCCGGGCTTGTAGTCGCCGGGCTCGCCGACCTTGCCGCGGGTGCCTTCGGGGAAGATCACGACCTGGCGGGTCTCCTTCATGCGGTCGATGGAGTCGCGGACCAGCTTCTTCAGGGCCGTCGAGTGGCCCTTGCGATCGACGACGATCATCTTGGCCTTCAGGCCGTGCCACCCGAACAGCGGCACCATCAAGAGCTCCTTCTTCATCACGAAGCAGGCGTCGGGCAGGATGGCGAACTGGCTGAAGACGTCGAACATCGACTGGTGCTTGGCGGCCACCAGCGCCGGGCCGGTGGGAACGTATTCCTTGCCGCGCACCTCGACCTTCACCCCCGCCAGCACGCGCAGGGCCAGGATCACGCCCTGGGACCAGAAGCGCAGCACGGCGCGATTGGCCGCGCGCGGCATCAGCAGGGTCACCAGCATCAGCGTGGCCAGGGTGGCCGACCACAGCCAGAAGAACAGCTGGAACAGGAACGAGCGCAGGTAGATCAAGTGTCTTTTTCCTTCGCCGACGTCTCGGCGGGCTTGTCTTTCGGACCGAGGTTCAGGAACGCCTCGCGCCCCAGGATCGCCAGGTACTTGCAGTATTCCACGATCATCCGCCGGGCGGTGTGGCTGCGCTTCCACCAGCGGCGGGCGTTGAGGCTTTCGGTGGCCACCGGATAGGCGTGCAACTGGACGTCCGGCATGGTGGCGTGCAGCTCCAGCATCGAGCGCGGCATGTGATAGTCGGCGGTGACGACGATCAGGCTCTCATAGCCGCGGGCCTTGGCCCATTCGGCGGTCTCGCGGGCGTTGCCGACGGTGTCGGCGGCGGCGAAGCCCAGGTCCACGCAGCAGTCGTAGATCGGCTTGACGGCCTTGGTGACGTCCTGGACGTCAGCGCGGGTGGCCTCGCGGTTGACGCCCGAGATCAGCAGGCGCTTGCCCTTGCCGGCCTCCAGCAGCTTGGTGGCCGCCTCCAGGCGCAGGTTCGAGGCGCCGGTCAGCACCACGACGCCGTCGGAGACGGGGGGATCGGCCGCCGGGGTCGAGCGCTCCACCCGCGAGGTGAAGGCCAGCAGGCCCAGGGTCCAGATCATCACCACGATCAGAAAGGCGGCGATGCTCTTCACGGCATGTCCTTCAGCAGGCGGAGGGCCGCGGCGCGCGCGGCCAGCCCCGCGACCAGGGCGGCGATCAGCGGGCAGGGCAGGGGCGCCAGAAGGTCGATCCACGCCAGCGGCAACACCGGCGTGAGGCCCGTGCCGCCCCCCGCCAGCCGCGCCGTCACCCCGACGATGACCGCGGCCGCGCCGCCGAGCAAGCCCGCGCTGGCGGCCATGGCCGCGAAACGGTTCTGGAACAGCCTGGCGATGAAGCCGGCCTCGGCCCCTGAAAGGTGCAGCACCTCGATCACCTCGTGACGGGCGGCCAGGCCCGCCCGGGTGGCGAAGGTGATGACGGCGGCGGCGGCGGCGGCGATCAGGGCGAAGACGCCCAGCGCCGCCCAGCGGGCCAGGCCCGCGCCGCGCTCGATGTCGGCGATCCAGCGGCTGTGGTCGTCGACGATGGCGTCGACGGCGGCTTCTTTCAGGGCCTTGGTCAGGGTCTCGGCGGAGGCGGGGGCCTTGGGATCGAGGTCGAGGGTGACCAGGCGCGGGGTCGGCAGGTCGGCGACCAGGGCGTCGCGGCCGATCCACGGCTCCAGCAGGGCCTCGGCCTTGTCCTTCGTAAGCGCTTGCGCCTGGGTGACGCCCTTGACCCCGGCCAGGGTCTCGGCGGCGCGGGCGGCGGCGCTGTCGGGCGTCTCGCCGGCCTTGGCGCGGACGACGACGGTGGCCGAGCCGGTTAGCTGGGCGCTCCAGCCCTCGGCTGCGCGGTTGGCGGCCAGGGCGGCCAGAGCGGTCAGGCAGGCCAGGAAGCACAGCACGGCGACGACGAAGACCAGCGCCCCGTCGCGGGCGTCGCGCGGCGGCAGCAGCGGGCCGGGCTTCCAGCGGTTGATGTCGAAGGGACCGCTCATCACGCCTCGCCCGGCTCGATCAGGCGGCCGTGCTCCAGGTGCAGCACCGGGCGGGCGGCGCGGGCGACCAGCTCCTCGTCGTGGGTGGCGATCAGCACCGTGGTGCCCAGGCGGTTGAGCTCGACGAACAGGCGCAGCAGGCGCAGCGACATGGCTGGATCGACATTGCCGGTGGGTTCGTCGGCCAGCAGCACGTCGGGCCGGTCGACCACGGCGCGGGCGATGGCTAGGCGCTGCTTCTCGCCGCCCGACAGGGTGGCCGGCAGGGCGTGCATGCGCTCGCCCAGGCCCACCCAGTGCAGCAGCTCGGCGACGTCGTCGCGATAGGTGGCCGGCTTGCGGCCGGCGATGCGCAGAGGGAGGGCTGCGTTGTCGAACACCGACAGGTGCTCGAGCAGGCGGAATTCCTGGAACACCACGCCGATGCGGCGGCGCAGGAAGGGCAGGTCGCCGGCGTGGACCAGGCTGATGTCGCGTCCGAACAGCTCGACGCGACCCCGTGACGCACGATGCGCCAGATAGATCAGCTTGAGCAGCGAGCTCTTGCCCGCGCCCGAGGCGCCGGTGAGGAAGTGAAACGACCCGGGGGCAAGGGAAAAGCCGACGTCGCGCAGGGTTTCGGGACCCCGTCCGTAGCGCATCGACACGCCTTCGAAACGGACCACGGGAACGGCGTCGAGGTCCTGATCTGCGCCGGTCCGCACGGGTGTGTCGATGGGGTTTCTGGACATCAGGGTTAAAATCGGCGACCTCCAATGCTGTAAAGCGGGGATGACCGATTCGCGGCCATGATACTGACCTGTCCGGAGTGCGCCAGCCGCTATTTCGTCGACGACGCCAAGGTCGGTGCGACCGGTCGTGTCGTGCGTTGCGCCTCGTGCGGCGCGCGCTGGACCGCGCGTAACGAAAACGCCGCCGACGAGGAGCTGTTCGATGCGCCGTCGGCCGCCGGGACGCCCCCGGGGCCGGCCAACGACGGGGCCGCCGCGGCCGCGGCGCTGGATCCCCTGCACGCCCTCGACGACACGCCCGAACCCGAGCCGCCGGTCAGCGCCCTGCCGGGCGAGGAACTGCCCAAGGTGTTCCGCGCCCGCGCCGACGCAGAGCGCCGCCTGAAGGAAGCCAAGACCACCGGCATCGTCTGGGGCGGCATGGTCGCGGTGATGGTGGTGGTGCTGGTCGGGGCCGGGGTGTTCCGCCTCAACATCGGCAAGCTCTGGCCGAGCACCGCCGGCGCCTACGCCATGGTCGGCGCGCCGATCAACACCATCGGCCTGATCGTCGAGGAAAACAGCATCCGGGCCGAGCCGACGATGCAGGACGGCCGCGCCGCCCTGACCATCACCGGCGTGATCCGCAACATCACCGAAAAGCCGGTGCAGGCGCCGCCGCTGCGCATCGCCCTGCTCAACAAGGCCCAGAAGCGCGTGGCCGGCCAGCTGGCCGCCGCCGCCGACCCGACCATCCCGCCGGGCCAGACCCGCCACTTCTCGGTCGTCCTGCTGAACCCGCCGTCCAGCGCCCAGGTGCTGGAGATCGCCTTCGCGGTCGAGAAGGGCGCGGGCCATGCGGTGAAGACCGGCCTGCACGCGGCCGAGGGCGGCCACGGCGAGCCGGAACTGCGCGGCGCCCAGGACACGCCGACGCAGGATCATGCCGCCGCCGAGGGGCATACGGAGGATTCCGCGGCCGAAGGGGCTGGACATGACGCCCCTGGTCATGAGACCGGAGCGGCCGAAGCGGCTCCCGCCGAGCATCATTGACCAAGATCCCCTGACATGACCGATCCCGCCCGCCCCGAAGTGCTCATTTCAGAGCAAGAAATCGCCGAGCGGGTCGAGGCCCTGGCCCGTCAGATCGCGCCGCGCATCGACGACGACACCGTCGCCGTCTGCCTGCTGACCGGCGGGCTGTGGTTCGCCGCCGACCTGACCCGCGCCCTGTGGAAGGCCGGCCGCAACGTCCGCTTCGACGCCCTGTGGCTGGCCTCGTACCATGACGAGCGCAAGAGCACCGGCCGCTGCGAAGTGCGCGCCGACCTGCAGCGCCCGCTGGTCGGCCGTCGCGCCCTGGTGGTCGACGACGTGTTCGACACCGGCCTGTCGCTGTCGGAAGCCGCCCGCCTGGTGAAGGACGCCGGCGCCAGCGAAGTGCTGACCGCCGTCTTCGCCCGCAAGCCCTGGCCGACCTCGCGCGGCATGGAGCCCGACTTCGTGGCCTGGGAAGCCCCGGCCCGCTATCTGGTCGGCTACGGCCTCGACGACGAAGGCAAGAGCCGCGGCCTGCCCTACATCGGCGCCCTGGACTAAGCCCCCTGGTCCTTCTCCCCTTGCGGGAGAAGGTGTCGGCGAAGCCGACGGATGAGGGGTCTCTCAGACGCAAAACGCCGCGAAAGCTGATCGGCTTTCGCGGCGTTTCTGTTTGCAGCGAACCTCCCCCAGAGGGGGAGGCGATCGCGTAGCGATCGGAGGGGGGAGTTGGTGCAAGATCGGCCGACGCCTCGGAAGCTGAAAACGGCCCCCCACCGGCCTGCGGCCGCCTCCCCCACAGGGGGAGGTTCCTTGTGGTCAGTCCATCGCCCTGACGGTCGTGGCGATGAACCCGCCGCCGAGCACGCGCTCCGGATCGGCGGGGTCGTAGAGCACGCAGGCCTGGCCGGGGGCGACGCCTTCTTCCAGGCCGTCGAACACCAGCCGCACGCCGCCGTCTTCCAGCGACAGCCGGCCGGCGACCGGCTCACGGGTCGAGCGCACGCGGGCCAGGACCGGCGCCTGGGCCTTGGCGGCCTCGATCAGGTCGTCCTCGCCGCCCAGCCAGTTGTCTTCCTTCAGGGTCAGCGACTTGGTCAGCAGCGCCTCGCGCGGACCGACCACGACGTGGCGCTTTCCGGCGTCGATGCGCACTACGAACAGCGGCTCACCCGTGCCGCCGCCGACGTTGAGGCCGCGTCGCTGGCCGATGGTGTAGCGGGTGACGCCTTCGTGGCGGCCCAGCACCTTGCCGTCCATGTGCACGATATCGCCGGCCTCGGCCCCCTGCGGGCGGATGCGGTCGATCACCGTGGTGTACTTGCCCTCGGGCACGAAGCAGATGTCCTGGCTGTCGGGCTTGTCGGCCACCGACAGGCCCAGGGCGGCCGCGACGGCGCGGACCTGCGGCTTGGCGAAGCCGCCCAGCGGGAAGCGCAGGAAGTCGAGCTGCTCGCGCGTGGTGGCGAACAGGAAGTAGGATTGGTCCTTGCCCGGGTCGGCCGCGCGGCGCAGCTGCGGGCGGTTGCCGCCGCCGACGAAGCCGCGCTGAACGTAGTGGCCGGTCGCCATGGCCTCGGCGCCCAGGTCGCGGGCCACGTCCAGCAGGTCGCGGAACTTGACGGTCTGGTTGCAGCGCACGCAGGGGATCGGCGTTTCGCCGCGCAGATAGGCGTCGGCGAACTCCTCGATGACCTGTTCCTTGAAGCGGCTTTCGTAGTCCAGCACGTAGTGCGGGATGCCGATCCGCTCGGCCGCCATGCGGGCGTCCATGATGTCCTGGCCGGCGCAGCAGGCGCCCTTCTTCGAGATCGCCGCGCCGTGGTCGTAGAGCTGCAGGGTCACGCCCACCACGTCGTAGCCGGCGCGGGCCAGCAGGGCGGCGGTGACGGTCGAGTCCACGCCGCCGGACATGGCCGCGACGATCCGGGTTCCCTCGGGAAGACCGACGGCCTGCTTCACCGCCTGGGCGGCCTGCGCGATCAGGGCGTCGCCCTCGGCGACGGGGGCGTGGGCGGGGTCGAAACGGGCGAGGTCGGCGTCCATCGCGGCTATTTAGGCCCTGAGCGACGGTTTTGCGAGGCTGAGCAGCGTCGCAGGTCGCGTCGGCTTGCAATCATGCTGACAAAGGGCGGAGGCAGGGCGGGTTATCCGGGGCGTTCGGGCGAGGGGAGAGACGATGACGGCGGACGATCACGCGGCGGACCCGAGACTGGTCGAGGCCTGGGTCGACGGCTGGGCGCTGTCGCGCGGCGTGACGAGGCCTGAGCGGATCGCGGGCGGCTTTCACCTGACGGTGGGCGCGCCGGGGCATCTGGCGCGCTACGTCTTTCCCGCGCTCGACGCGGTCGCTCTTGCCCGGCTGGGGCGGGGGATCGATCAGCCGGGCGTGTTCCTGAAGGCGTTCTGCCCGCCCGAGGCGCTGATCGCGGCCCTCGACGAGCGCTGGCGGCTGGAAAGCTGCGCCGACCTGATGGCGACGGTCCTGGACGGCGCCCCGGTGGTCGAGCCCGATCCCGCCTATCGCCTGTCGACGACCCTCGAAGGCGCGGTGCTGGTCATCGCCGCGACGGCCCCGGACGGGACGCTGGCGGCCTCCGGGCGCGCGGCGCTCACCGGACCGTTCGCGGTGTTCGACAAGATCGTCACGGATCCGGCCCACCAGAGGCGAGGTCTCGGCCGGGCCGTGATGACGCGCCTCGGCGCCGAAGCCGTCGCCCGCGGGGCGGAGGAGGGCGTCCTGGCCGCCACGGTCGAAGGGCGGGCGCTCTATGAGGCGCTCGGCTGGCGGTTCGAGGGCCGCCTCCACACGGCGGTCATCCCAGGTCCCGACGCCTAGACGACGCCTACTTCAGCACGTTCAGCAGCGACGAGCTCTGCAGCGTCGAGAACACCTGGGCCGAGGCCTGGACCGCCAGCTGGGCGGCCTGGAGGCGGGTGACGGCCTCGGCCATGTCGACGTCGACGACGCCGCCGATCATCACCGTCAGGCTGTCGGACTGGTTCTGCAGCGCGGTCTGGGCGTCCTCGAAGCGGCTCTGGTTCAGGCCGTTCTTGCCCTGGGCGGTCGTCAGGCCCTTCTGGGCGGTGTCGAACGACGACAGCGTGCCCTTCAGGAAGGTGGTCTGGGCCTCGGTCAGGTTGCCGCTGAAGGCGCCGTTGGCGTCGACATAGGCCTGGATCTGCTTGAAGGCGTCGAAGAGGTCCGTGCCCAAAGCGTCGCCCAGCACGCCGGTCTTCACCGTCGTCGACTCGTCGATGCGGTTGGTGGTGACGTACTGGTCGTTCTGGAACAGCGAGGCCGTGCTGGGCGCGGCCGTCAGGTCGGCCATGCTGGTCGCCGTGGTCGTGGGGGTGTCGGTCTTGGCGCCCGAGAACACGTAGTAGCCGTTGGACTTGGTGTTGAGGCCGCGCACCGCGTCGCCGAAGGCGTTCTGGAGCTGCTCCATCAGGGTGGTGGCGTTGCCGGCCGCCAGGGCGTTGGCGATCGCCTCGCGGGCGTCGCCGGCCGCGTCGGAGACCTGGCCGATGCCGGTGTCCTGCATGTCCAGGCGGTTGGAGACCAGCTTGGTCTGGTCGAGGAAGCCGTCGATCTTGGCCTGGGCGCTCTTCATCGCCGTCAGCATCTCGGCGTTCTTGGCGTAGCCCTTCAGGTCGCTGGCGATCTTCTGGCTGGAGACCTGTTCGCCGATCTCGTTCTGGCGCACCTGCGCCAGCATGAGATTGGAGGTCATCACGCCGAAGTTGCTGGAAGTGGAGACACGGGTCATGGGCGGCCTCAGATGAGGTTGGTCAGAACGTCGTACATGTCCTTGCTCGCCTGGATCAGGCGGGCGGAGGCGTTGAACGCCTGCTGGTACGTCGTCAGATTGATGAGCTCTTCGTCGAGATTGACGCCCTCTTGCGACTGGCGCTGGGTGTCGACCTCGGTCTTTACCGAAGCGGTGGCGTCCTTCCGGGACTCGGCGGCGGCCGCCTTGCGGGCGATCGAGCCGGAGAAGTCGGCGGCGTAGCGCAGGACGCTGCTGGTCGCTGCGCCGACGCCGCCAGCGGCCGAGAAATTGACCGTGCTGTCGCCGGCCTTGGCCAGGGCCAGGGCGCCGCGGGCGTCGCCGACGGCCAGGGACGAGGTCCCCGCCGCGGCGGTCAGGTCCAGCTTGGCGAAGGCCAGGCGGCTAGGGTTGGAATCCAGGGTCGCATCGACCGCGTAGCTCGAGGCGCGCGTGCTGCGCTCGGACGGGCCCAGGCCGAACAGCTGGCTCAGCGTCGGGCCGCCGGTGCCGCGCTCGGTGTTGTCCTCGACCACCGACAGGGTGACCGGCGAGGCGCTGTTGGAGCTGAAGTTCAGCGCGCCCTTGGAGTCGAGCGAGAAGGTTCCGTACTGGCCCGCGCCGTCGCTGCGCGAGTTCATGGCGGTCAGCAGGTCCTGCATGGTGCCGCCTGGCGGGACGGTGACCTTCACGTCGCGGATGCGGCCGCCTTCGACGTCGGTCAGGCGCAGGGTGATGGTGTCGCCGGCGGTGAAGCCGTGCTGCGAGGCCGTGGTCATGCCCGTCTCGTACGGCGAGTAGCCGGTCGAGCGGACGATGTCGTTGAGGCCGAAATAGTGGCTGAAGCCCTTGCCGGCCTTGGTCGACGGGGTGGTCGCGTCGTCGGCGACCGCCACGCCCAGGCCGCCGTTGGCCGACAGGCTGAGCGCGCCGTCCGAGAAGGTGGCCTGGCCGTCGGTTCCCAGGGCGCTGTTCAGCTGGGTCAGGAAGTTGCCGGGCGTGAACGACGGGCCGGCGGCGCCGTCGACGGTCATGGTGCCGGCGGTGAAGTCGACGTCGATGCGGCGCTGGATGACGCCGCTGGAGTCGGTCAGGGCGATCGTCGTCTTGCCGGTGAAGCCCGAGAAGGCGGTCGTGGCGTCCAGGCCGGTGTTGCGGCCGGTCAGGCTGGTGGGGGCGGGGACCGCCGAGTTGGCGTTGGAGGCGCGGTTCAGCTCCTCGGTGGCGCGGCTGACGAACTCGCCCAGCTGGTCCTGCAGAGCCGGCAGCTCGGTGTTGCGCAGCTCCATCAGGCCCTTCAGCTCGCCGCTGCTGATGTACAGCGGGCTGGGCTGGCCGCCGCTGTTGGGCAGGGTGACGGTCAGGTAGCCGTTGGCGGTGGGCGACTGCTCGTACTTGACGGTGGCCGCGCCGTCGCCGGCCAGGCTGAGGCCTTCGGTCGAACGGATCAGCACGCCGCCGTTGGCGCGCTGGCTGACCTGCACGTTCATCAGGCCCGACAGTTCGTCGATCAGGCCGCTCTGGATGTTCTCCGAGCCGGTCGAGTCGACGCCGGTGGTCTTGGCGCGGGTGATGTCGGTGTTCAGCTCGTCGATCTGCTTGAGCAGGACGTTCACCCGGTCGACATCGGCCGAGATCTTGGTGTCGGCGTCCTTGCCCAGGTTCGACAGGCCGGCGGTGATGCGGCTGGACTCGCCGAGGAAGTCCTCGACCTTGGTCAGGGCCTGGGTGCGCAGCAGCGACGAGGAGGGCTCGTCGGCGGCTTGCGAGAACGACGAATAGACGTCGTCGAGCATCGAGAAGAAGTTGGTGCTGGCGCTGGGGTCGCCGAACAGCTTCTGGGCGTTGTCGAGCGCGCTGGACAGCGCCGAGGCCCGGCCCGAGTCCGACGCGGCGTTCAGGCTGGCCGACTGCAGGAAGCGGTCGGTCGCGCGCTTGATCGCGTCGATATTGACGCCCACCCCCATGCCGTTCGACACGAGGTTCGACTGGCTGACGGTCTTGCGGACGTAGCCGGCGGTGTTGACGTTGGCGATGTTGTCGGAGACGACGCGCAGGCCCGTCTGGGCGGCCATCATCCCCGAAGTCGCGGTGTTCAGGATGGTGTTGAGGGACATCAGAGGTCTCCTGTCCGCCCGGCAAAGCACGAACCACGCGACGCGACCTTGCCCGGCGAAACTTGCCGGGTCCGGGTCGAGAGCGTCTCGTTACAGATGTGCAAACCGTTGAAATACAAGGCGTTGGGTTCCATGCGCCGTGCGGACGACGAAAAGGTGAGCGCAAGGATGGCGCCAACCCCGGTCCTGGCCCGGCTGCAGCGCGCCGACGCGGCAAGCGAGGGGTCATTCTTTCCGTTTCCGCCCGGCAAAAAGCGCCGCAACCTGTCGAAATAAAAGGGTAAATCAGGAGTTAAAATCTTTAAAATCAAAGACTTGTAAGAAATTTCCGGGTTGGCCCGGTGATTGCTCAGGGAACGGCGGATCAAGGCGTGCTCCATCCGAGCCGTCATCCAGCCCGAGCGTACCGACCCGCATGACCGCGATCGCCGCCTCTCTTCCGCTTCCGACGCCCGCCCCGGGCGCCGCCGGCGTTTCCGACGCTTCTAGCGCCGGCGACGTGTTCGGCGCGCTGCTGGCCGCGTCGGGCGACGAAGGCGGGTCCGACCAGGCCGAAGCCCGTCCGACGGGCAAGTCGCAGGCCAAGCCGGCGACCAAGGTCGCCGCTGACCGCAAGGACGGCGACGACGCCGCCGCGGGCCAGGACGCCGCCGCCGCCCAGGTGGGCGCGGCCGTGGTCGCCGCCATGACCGTTCAACAACAGCCGGCCAAGCCGGCCCAGGGCGATGACGCTACGGCCGCTGCCGCTGCTGCTTCCACCGAGGCCGCCGCCCAATCGGCCGCCCAATCGGCTGCTCAGGGCGCGGATGCCGGGGAGGGCCTGCTGGCCAAGGCCGCCGACCTGATCGGCGACGTGGCCGAGACCGTCGCCGGCGTCGCCAAGCTGGCCGGCGCGGCTCCTGTCGCCGCCGCGGCCACGGCCGTCGCCGCCGCCGCCGACCTGACCTCCGACGCTGTCGCCGCCGCGCCGACGACCGAAGGGGAGGCCTCTCCGGTCGCGACCGTCGACCTGTCGGCGCTGCAGACCCTGTCGCCGAGCGAGCAGGGGCCGGCCTCCGCCGACCTGGCCAAGCTGGCCGAGCAGGCCGCCCTGGCCAACCAGACCGCCAAGACGGCCGACAAGCCCGTCGCCGCCGACGCCAAGTCCGCGACCGACGCCGCCAAGCCGGCCGCCGTCTCGCTGGGCGACGAGATCGCCAGCCTGACCGCCGTTCAGACGGCCGCCGAGGACGTGGCCCCTGCCGCGACCGACGCCCAGGCCGTCGAAACCACCGAAGTCGCCGCGTCGGCCGCCCTGACCCAGGCCGCCAAGCCCGCCGAGACCGTTCCGGTCGCGCCGCAGGCCGGCAAGACCGAGGTCGCCGCCAAGGGCGAGGCCGTGGTCACCGCCCAGGCCGTGGCCGCCGACCAGGCCGCCCAGGACGCCGCGACCAACAGCGACGGCGACAAGAGCGGCGCAGACGCCTTCGCCAAGATGGCGACCGACACCGTCTCGACCGACGCGCCCGCCGCCAAGATCGACGCGGCCTTCACCCCGACCGTCCAGACCCAGGCCGCGCAAACGGCCCAGGCTCCGGCCGAGACCATCGTCCGCGGCTCGCCCGAGACGGTCGCGGCCCTGTCGGCCGAGATCAGCAAGAAGCTCGACGCCAAGTCGACCCGCTTCGACATCGTCCTGACGCCGGAAGGCCTGGGCAAGGTCGACGTGCAGGTGCGCATCGGCGCCGAGGGCAAGCTGACCGCGACCCTGGCCTTCGACAATCCGCAAGCGGCCGCCGACCTGCGCCACCGCGCCGGCGAGCTGCGCCAGGCCTTGAGCCAGGCCGGCTTCGACGTCGCCGACAACGCCCTGAAGTTCGACGTGTCGAGCCAGGGCGGCAACAGCGGCCAGGGCCAGCAGCAGAACGCCTTCTTCGACTTCCAGGGCGGCGACCACGGCCGCCGCGCCTTCGCCGGCCGCGCCTTCGCGGGCGCCGCCGTCGAGGACATCCCCACCGTTTCGGCTTCGTCGCTGATCCCTGGTTACCGCGGTGCGGAAACCAGCGGCGTCGACGTCAAGATCTAGGAGCAAGCGTCATGGCCACCACGACCGCGACGTCCAGCAGCACCTCGGTGCTCGACAAGATCAACAACTCCAGGAACTCGCTCGCCAGCAGCGAAGAGACCTTCCTGAAGCTGCTGACCACTCAGATGAAGAACCAGGATCCGTTGTCGCCGATGGATTCCAACGCCTTCACCGGCCAGATCGTGCAGATGACGGGCGTCGAGCAGCAGCTGGTCACCAACGACCTGCTGGCGGCCCTGGTCGGCATGAACGACGGCGGCCTGACCAACGCCCTGGGCATGATGGACAAGCTGGCCACGGCCGAGACCACCAAGGCCACCATCAAGAACGGCAAGGCCGACTGGAGCTACACCCAGGCCCAGGCCGGCACCTCGGTGAAGATCGAGGTCCTCGACAAGTACGGCGCGACGATCGCCACCAAGTACCCGGACGACATGTCCAAGGGCGACCACACCTTCACCTGGGACGGCAAGTCCGACGAGGGCACGGCCCAGGCCGAGGGCGGCGAATACACCCTGAAGATCACCGCCATCAACGCCGATGGCGCGAACATCACCACCAGCTCCAAGGGCCGGATCGAAGGCATCGTGACCGCGGTGACCAACGAGAGCGGCCAGAACATGGTCACCATCGACGGGGTCAAGGTCCCGATCAGTTCGGTGATCGGCGTCACCAACCCGCCGGCGACCACCACCAGCTAAGGCCCCGCCGGCCTCTACCGAATGAACCGGGCGTCAGAAAGACGCCGACGCGGTCCCCCCGAGCCAGACGGCCGATCCGGACCCAAACGCAAACAGCGCTGAACCCCTCGACACAAACTTCACGAGCAGGAATTCAGTCATGTCCATCAACAGCGCCATGCTCGCCGGCGTCTCCGGTCTGGTCGCCAACTCCTCGGCCCTGGCCGCCATCTCGGACAACATCGCCAACGTCAACACCGTCGGCTACAAGCGTTCGTCGGCCAACTTCTCGACCCTGGTCACCTCGCAGAGCAAGAACAGCACCTACAGCGCCGGCGGCGTGAAGGCGCTGACGCACCAGTTCATCAGCCAGCAGGGCCTGACCCAGTCGACGACCTCGAACCTCGACCTGTCGATCTCGGGTTCGGGCTTCTTCGTCACCACCGAGAAGCCGGAAGGCCTGACCGCCACCGACACCCGCTCGTTCACCCGCGCCGGTTCGTTCCAGCTGGACAACCTCGGCTACCTGAAGAACGACGCCGGTCTCTACCTGCAGGGCTGGCTGGCCGACCCGGTCACCGGCGCGATCACGCCCGACCCGTCGGACCTGACCCAGCTGTCGTCGATCAACGTCGGCAGCGTCGGCGGCACCGCCGAGAAGACCACCCGCGTCGGCGTCAACGCCAACCTGCGTTCGGAACAGCCGGTCTCGGCCTCGGCCAGCTTCACCACGGGCGTCAAGTCCGTGACCGACAGCGCCGGCGCCGCGCACAACTACACGGTCGCCTATTCCCCGACGGGCACGGGCAACACCTATGACGTCAAGCTGTACGAAGGCACCAACCTGGTCTCCAGCGGCACGGCCGCCTACGACCCGACCACCGGCGCCCTGACCACCTACACCCCGGCTGGCACCACCACGCCGTCGGCGGCCATCGACATCGGCGGCGGCACGACGGTCTCGTTCGCCTCGCTGGGCGTCAACACCAAGACCGAAGTGGCGGCCGGCGGCGTCTATGACCCGGCCAGCAACTCGATGTCGGACTACGCGCTCGACAGCACCACCGGCGTGAAGCCGGACTTCGAGATCCAGGTTCCGATCTCGGACTCCAAGGGCGGCCAGCGCAACGTCACCCTGTCGCTGCTCAAGGGCCCCGGCCCGAACGAGTGGTACGCCGAACTGCGCGCCAAGCCGGGCGACCTGGACAACAACGCCAACGGCCTGATCAGCTCGGGCAAGATCACCTTCACCACCGACGGCAAGCTGTCTTCGACCGGCACGCTGTTCGGCACGACCAACCCGACCTCGATCACCATCGACGCCTCGGACCCCACCGCCACCGGCACGGGTCCGCGCTGGGCCGACAGCCTGGGCATCGACAGCCAGTCGGTGCAGATCGACCTGGCCAACGCCGCCGGCGGCCTGACCCAGTACAACAGCCAGTCGGTCGTGCAGTCGGTGAACACCAACGGCACCGCGTTCGGCAACCTGACCAACATCGAAGTCGATGAAGACGGCTACGTCTCGGCGATCTTCGACAACGGCGTCACCCGCCGCATCGCCCAGGTGGCGGTCGCGACCTTCTCGAATCCGAACGGCCTGAAGGGCGTCAACGGCAACGCCTACCGCGTCACCAATGAAAGCGGCACCTACAGCCTGAAGACCCCGGGCTCGGGCGGCGCCGGTTCTCTGGCTCCTTCGACGCTGGAAGCTTCGACTGTCGACCTGTCGACTGAGTTCACGGGCCTCATCACTACGCAACGCGCCTACTCGGCGTCGTCGAAAATCATCACCACCGCTGATCAGATGCTGGAAGAACTTCTGAGCATTAAGCGCTGATCATAGGTATTAACCGCTTTTAATCAGAGTGTGTCACATCGATACACTTTGATAGCCTGGGGAAGTCCGATGTTTAGGTCTTTCTTTACTACTGGAATTAAGCCGCTGTTATTTCCCGGCGCCTATATTCCTCATCAACAGTGATGGTTGTGGGAAAGGCGTAAAGCCATGTTGCAGCAGCAGCGCACGAACAGCCGGGGTGAAAAGTACGTCATCGGTCCGACCGGTGCGCCTCTTACCCTGTCGGATCTGCCGCCTCCGGAAACCCAGCGTTGGGTGATCCGGCGTAAGGCCGAGGTGGTGGCCGCCGTTCGCGGTGGTCTCCTCTCGCTCGACGAGGCGTGCGATCGTTACAAGCTGACCAACGAGGAATTCCTCGCCTGGCAGCAGTCTATCGACCGGCATGGCCTGGCGGGTCTTCGGACCACCCGGCTTCAGCAGTACCGCTAAACGGCGGAAAAACTGATAGGGCGCGAGGGGTTATGCTCCGCAAAGCGCCCGAACGGTCTGTTCAGCGGCCGCGTCCCCCAGGACGCGGCCGCGACCATTTGGCGCCTTCGTCATCTTCATCCCGCCTCAAATCTAAAGTCGGCGTTAACCATCGACTGGGTAAATCCTGCCTAGCGACGGCGGGCTCCGGTCTGTCTCGCATGCGCCCCGTTCGGACGCAGTTTGAGGGACAGGCCCAGTGGATAAATTCCTGAGCGCGATTCAAAGGTTCGGCGTCGGTCGACTGGCCGCCCTGGCGGGCGTCGCCGTCGGCTCCATCGCCGTGCTGGCCGCGGTCGTCATGATGCTGGGCAAGCAGCCGAGCGAGCTGCTGTATTCGAATCTCGACCTCAAGGAAGCTTCGTCGGTCACCCAGGCGCTGGACCAGGCCGGCATCAAGTACGAGACCAAGGGCGACGGCTCGACCATCATGGTCGCCCGCGACAAGGTCAATTCCGCCCGCCTGCTGGTTTCGGGCAAGGGCCTCGTGACCTCGGGCTCGATCGGCTACGAGATCTTCGACAATTCCACGGCGCTGGGCCAGACTGACTTCGTCCAGCAGCTGAACCGCCAGCGCGCCCTGCAGGGCGAGCTGGAACGCACCATCCGCGGCTGGCAGGGCGTGCGCGACGTTCGCGTCCACCTGGTCCTGCCCAAGCGCCAGCTGTTCGAGGAAGACGCCGAGCAACCGTCGGCCGCCGTCACCATCGGCACCGCCGGCCGCGAAGCCTCGTCCGACATGGTCTCGGCCATCCAGAACCTGATCGCCGGCTCCGTCCCGGGCATGAAGGGCGAGCGCGTCAACGTCATCGACGAACGCGGCAAGACCCTGTCGGCCGGCGGCGACGAGAGCCTGGCCGGCAAGCTGGCCCAGGACCGCAAGTCGGAAGCCGAAGCCCGCATCGGCAAGAGCGTCAAGGAAATGCTCGACGGCGTCCTCGGCCCGGGCAAGGCCCGCGTCACGGTCACCGCCGACATCGACCTGAACCGCGTCACCACCCAGGAAAAGAAGTACGATCCGGACGGTCAGGTCGTGCGCTCGGAAAGCACCAGCGCCAACAACGCCTCCGAGACCAAGAACGAAGACAACAGCGGCGTCACCGCCACCCAGAACATCCCTGGCGGCCAGCCCGGCGGCGCGCAGCCGATCGGCTCGACCTCGGGCGGCAACGAAACCACCACCAACTACGAGATCTCCGAGTCGGTCCGCACCGAGGTGGTAGAGCCGGGCGCCATGAAGAAGCTGGCCGTCGCCGTGGCCGTGGACGGCGTCACCGCCGCCCCGGGCAAGGACGGCAAGCCGGGCGCCTACACCCCGCGCACCGCCGAGGAGATCGCCCAGATCGAAGAGCTGGTGAAGACCGCCATCGGTTACGACGCCGCCCGCGGCGACCAGGTGAAGGTCACCAACATCCGCTTCCCCACGGCCGAGGACCAGGGCCTGACCGAAGGCGGCCTGATGTCGGGCTTCGACAAGAACGACCTGATGCGCATCGCCGAGATCGGCGTCCTGGCCATCGTCGCCCTGCTGATCCTGCTGTTCGCGGTGCGTCCGTTCCTGAAGAGCCTGAGCCAGCCGGCCGGCGGTCACCCGATCCAGATGGCCCTGGGCCACGACGGCTCGCCGGCCGTGACCCGCCTGGTCACCCTGTCGGATGGCACCACCCAGCAGGTCGTCGTCGACCAGTCGGGCGAGCCGATCGCCATCGCCGGCCCGACCAGCGACATCGATCAGCGCATCGACATCGCCAAGATCGAAGGCCAGGTGAAGGCCTCGTCGATCAAGCGCGTCTCGGAGTTCGTCGAGCGCCACCCCGAAGAGTCGGTCGCGATCCTGCGCAACTGGCTGCACGAGTCGGAGTGACGGAATGAAGGCCGCCGTCAACGACATCTCCAAGCTGGCCGGGCCCGAAAAGGCCGCCATCGTCCTGCTCGCCCTCGGCGAAGAGCACACCAAGATCTGGGAAGCTCTCGACGACGAGGAGATCAAGGAAGTCTCGCAGGCCATGGCCAGCCTCGGCACGGTCTCGGCCAGCGTCGTGGAAGAGCTGCTGGTCGAGTTCGTCTCGGGCATGAGCTCGACCGGCGCGATCATGGGCTCGTACGAACAGACCCAGCGCCTGCTGCAGTCGTTCATGCCGCCCGAGAAGGTCGACGCCCTGATGGAAGAGATCCGCGGTCCGGCGGGTCGAACCATGTGGGACAAGCTCGGCAACGTGAACGAGGCCGTGCTCGCCAACTACCTGAAGAACGAATACCCGCAGACCGTCGCCGTCGTGCTGTCGAAGGTGAAGAGCGACCACGCCGCCCGCGTGCTGGCCTGCCTGCCGGAAGACTTCGCGCTGGAATGCGTCACCCGCATGCTGCGCATGGAGCCGGTGCAGCGCGAGATCCTCGACAAGATCGAGCAGACCCTGCGGATCGAGTTCATGTCGAACCTGGCGCGCACCTCCAAGCGCGACAGCCACGAGATGATGGCCGAGATCTTCAACAACTTCGACCGCCAGACCGAAGCGCGCTTCATCGCCGCCCTGGAAGAGCGCAACCGCGAGGCGGCCGAACGCATCCGGGCCCTGATGTTCGTGTTCGAGGACCTGTCGAAGCTGGATCCGGGCGGCGTGCAGACCCTGCTGCGCGCCACCGGCAAGGAACAGCTGGCCCTGGCCCTGAAGGGCGCCTCGGACAAGCTGCGCGAGATGTTCTTCTCCAACATGTCCGAACGCGCCTCGAAGATCATGCGCGAGGACATGGAAAGCATGGGTCCGGTGCGTCTGAAGGACGTCGACCAGGCCCAGGTCGCCATGGTCCAGATCGCCAAGGATCTCGCCGCCAAGGGCGAGATCATGCTGGCCGGTTCGGGCAGCGACGACGAACTGATCTACTGAGGCGCGCGGGATGACCAACGGAACCTATCAGCGCTTCGCCTTCGACACGGTCTTCGACGACCGTGGCGGGGTGGCCTACGAGGCCCCCAAGGTGAAGAAGAGCTTCACCCCCGAGGAAGTCGAGGCCGCCAAGGCCGAGGCCTTCGCGCAAGGGGAGCGTTCGGCCGTGGCCCGCGCCGAGCAGGAGGCGACCCAGGCCCTGAACGCCATCGCCCACGCCGTGCACGGCGCGATGTCGACCCTGGCGGCCGTCGCCCACGAGCACCGCGAGGGCTCGGCGCGCCTGGCCCTGGCCTGCGCCAACAAGATCGCCGACGCGGCCCTGGACCAGTTCCCCGAGGCCCCGGCCTCGGCGGCCCTGATCGCCCTGGCTCGCGAGGTCGAGGCCTCGCCGAAACTCAGCGTCCGGGTCGCCCCTCACCTGGTGGAGCGCACCCAGGCCGCCCTGGAGCAGACCGCCCACGCCGTCGGCTATCCGGGCGCGATCGTCGCCCGCGCCGATCCCAACCAACCGCCCGCCGCCTTCGTCCTCGACTGGGGCGACGGCCGGGCCGAATTCAATCCGGACGAGGCGGCGCAACGCGTCGCCGAAGCCCTGGACGCCGCCATCGCGGCCGAAGGGCTGCACGCCGAACCCCTGCTTCCTAGCGAAGGCTGACAGCCATGTCCGACGACCTGACCCTCAACGATTTCAACGGCGGCATGCTCGCCTCGGAGATCCCGGTCGAGCTGAGCGACAAGATCGCCTCCGACCTGGCGCCGGTGTTCGACGTTCCCGTCAACATCTCGGCGGTGCTCGGCCGCTCCAACATGTCGGTCGCCCAGCTGCTGCAGCTGCAGGCCGGCTCGATCCTCGAGCTCGACCGCAAGGTCGGCGAGGCGATCGACATCTACGTCAACAACCGCCTGGTCGCCCGGGGCGAGGTCGTCGTCGTCGACGAGCGCCTGGGCGTGACCATGACGGAAATCATCAAGGACGGCGACGCCGCGGGCTGAGCCTTCGGTTTCGAACGTCCCCAGTAGTCCGCGCCCCTTCGAAAAAGGGGCGAAGCAGTAGAAGATCGGTCCGGAAGGGCCGCCCGGAGAGAATACGATGCGCCTCTTGGTCGTTGGTAAACTGAACGGTCAGCTCTCGGTCGCCGTGAAGATGGCGATGAACGCCGGGGCCAAGGTTTCGCACGTCGAGACGACGGAGCAGGCGACCAACGCGCTGCGGGCCGGGCAGGGCGCCGACCTGATGATGGTCGACTACGGCCTCGACATCGCCGGCCTGATCGCCGCCAACGAGAGCGAGCGGATCCGGGTGCCGGTGGTGGCCTGCGGCGTCGACGCCGACCCGATGCGTGCGGCCGGGGCCATCAAGGCCGGGGCCAAGGAATTCATCCCGCTGCCGCCGGACGCCGAGCTGATCGCCGCCGTCCTGGCCGCGGTGACCGATGACAACCGTCCGATGATCGCCCGCGATCCGAACATGGAGCAGGTGATCAAGCTGGCCGACCAGGTCGCGCCGTCGGACGCCTCGATCCTGATCACCGGCGAAAGCGGCTCGGGTAAGGAAGTGATGGCCCGCCACGTCCACGCCAAGTCGCGTCGGGCCAAGGCGCCGTTCATCAGCGTCAACTGCGCCGCCATCCCCGAGAACCTGCTGGAAAGCGAGCTGTTCGGCCACGAGAAGGGGGCCTTCACCGGCGCCCTGGCCCGCCGCATCGGCAAGTTCGAGGAAGCCAACGGCGGCACCCTGCTGCTGGACGAAATCTCGGAAATGGACGTGCGCCTGCAGGCCAAGCTGCTGCGCGCCATCCAGGAGCGCGAGATCGACCGCGTCGGCGGCACCAAGCCGGTGAAGGTCGACATCCGCATCCTCGCCACGTCGAACCGCAACCTGGCCGAGGCGGTCAAGGAAGGCGTGTTCCGCGAAGACCTGCTCTATCGCCTGAACGTCGTGAACCTGGCCCTGCCGCCGCTGCGCGAACGCCCGGGCGACATCATCAATCTGTGCGAGCACTTCGTGAAGAAGTACTCGGCCGCCAACGGCATCGACCTGAAGCCGATCTCGGCCGAGGCCAAGCGCCGCCTTATCGCCCACCGCTGGCCGGGCAACGTGCGCGAACTGGAAAACGCCATGCACCGCGCGGTGCTGCTGTCGACCGGTCCGGAGATCGAGGAGTTCGCCATCCGCCTGCCGGACGGCCAGCCCCTGGCCCCGGCGCCCGACGCGGCCGTGGCCCGCGGCGCCTCGATGGCGGCGGCCGAGGCCGTGGCTTCGGCGGCCACCCGCAATTTCGTCGGCCAGACGGTCGCCGAGATGGAGCAGACCCTGATCATCGACACGCTCGAGCACTGCCTGGGCAACCGCACCCACGCGGCCAACATCCTGGGCATCTCGATCCGCACCCTGCGCAACAAGCTCAAGGAATACGGCGACGCCGGCGTCAGCGTTCCGCCCCCGCAGGGCGGCGTGGGCGCGGCGGCCTAAACCTTGAGTACGTAACGCCGTTCGGCGCCCGCGACGATCGGTCCGGCGCCGAACATGGCTAATTTCGATTAAGGAGATGGCGGGCCGCTCCAAATCGCTCCAAGCGGGACGGTCCGACCCTAGACACAGCAGCAAGGCTTTCCATGGCTGACGCCGCCGCCCCCAAGGCCGCAAGCTCGATCCCCAGCGCCAAGTCGCTGTGGGAAGGGATCCTGCGCGGCGAGATGGGCCTGGCCGTCGGCGTCGTCGGCATCATCGTCCTGCTGATCCTGCCCGTGCCGCCGTTCCTGCTGGACGTGCTGCTGGCCGTGTCGCTGACCGGCTCGGTGCTGATCCTGATGACGGCGGTGCTGATCAAGAAGCCGCTGGAATTCACCTCGTTCCCGACCGTGCTGCTGGTCGCGACCCTCTATCGCCTGGGCCTCAACATCGCCTCGACCCGCCTGATCCTGGGCAATGGTCACGAGGGCGGCCACGGGGCCGGCGCGGTCATCGCGGCCTTCGGCAACCTGATGATGCAGGGCAACTTCGTCATCGGCGTCATCGTCTTCATCATCCTGGTGGTGGTGAACTTCATGGTCGTCACCAAGGGTTCGGGCCGGATCGCGGAAGTGGCGGCCCGCTTCACCCTGGACGCCATGCCCGGCAAGCAGATGGCCATCGACGCCGACCTGTCGACCGGCCTGATCGACCAGGACACCGCCAAGATCCGCCGCAAGGAGCTGGAGCAGGAAAGCACCTTCTTCGGCGCCATGGACGGCGCCAGCAAGTTCGTGAAGGGCGACGCCGTCGCCGGCCTGATCATCACCGGCATCAACATCGTCGGCGGCATCCTGATCGGCGTCGTTCAGCACAAGGTGCCGATCGGCGAGGCCGCCTCGACCTACACCCTGATGACCATCGGCGACGGCCTGGTCAGCCAGATCCCGGCCCTGATCATCTCGATCGCCGCCGGTCTGGTGGTGTCGAAGGCCGGCGTCGAGGGCAGCGCCGACAAGGCCCTGACCACCCAGCTGGCCATGAACCCGGTCGCGCTCGGCATGGTCTCGGCCTCGTCGGGCGTCATCGCCCTGATCCCGGGCATGCCGCTGCTGCCGTTCGCCGGCCTGGCGGTCGGCGCGGGTTTCCTGGCCTATCGCCGCGCCCAGCAGGCCAAGCTGGCCCCCGCCAGGGAGGCCGCGGCCGCGGCGGCCAAGGCCGCAGCCGACGCGCCGGCCGAGCCGGAAGAGGAGCCGATCAGCGCGGCCCTGGCCATCGACGACGTCAAGATCGAGCTGGGCTACGGCCTGCTGACCCTGATCAACGACCTGGAAGGCCGCCGCCTGACCGACCAGATCCGCGCTTTGCGCAAGACCCTGGCCACCGAGTTCGGCTTCGTCATGCCCCCGGTGCGGATCCTCGACAACATGCGCCTGGCCAACCAGGGCTACGCCATCCGCATCAAGGAGATGGAGGCGGGTCTGGGCGAAGTGCGCCTGGGTCACCTGATGGCCATGGACCCGCGTGGCGGCCAGGTGGAGCTGCCCGGCGAACACGTGCGCGAGCCCGCCTTCGGCCTGCCGGCCACCTGGGTCGCCGACGACCTGCGCGAGGAGGCGACGTTCCGCGGCTACACCGTCGTCGATCCGGCCACCGTGCTGACCACGCACCTGACCGAGATTCTCAAGGAGAACATGGCCGACCTGCTCTCCTACGCCGAGGTGCAGAAGCTCCTGAAGGAGCTGCCGGAAAACCAGAAGAAGCTGGTCGACGACCTGATCCCCGGCGTGGTCAACGCCGCCACGATCCAGCGCGTGCTGCAGGCCCTGCTCAAGGAGCGCGTCTCGATCCGCGACCTGCCGCAGATCCTGGAAGGCATCGGCGAGGCCGCCCCGCACACCAGCTCGGTCACCCAACTGGTCGAGCAGGTTCGCGCGCGCCTGGCCCGCCAGCTGTGCTGGGCCAACCGCGGCGACGACGGCGCCCTGCCGATCATCACCCTGTCGGCCGACTGGGAGCAGGCCTTCGCCGACGCCCTGATCGGGCCCGGCGACGACAAGCAGCTGGCCCTGGCCCCCTCGCGCCTGCAGGACTTCATCCGCGGCGTGCGCGACACCTTCGAGCGGGCCGCCCTGCAGGGCGAGTCGCCGGTGCTGCTGACCAGCCCGGCCATCCGCCCCTATGTGCGCTCGATCATCGAGCGCTTCCGCGGCCAGACCGTGGTGATGAGCCAGAACGAGATCCACCCCCGCGCCCGTCTGAAGACGGTGGGGATGGTCTAGGCCTGCGCTACGGCCGGGCCGGCTTGTTGATCACCGAGACCGAGACGCCGGGCTTCTCGACGCCCGGGCAGGCGCCCGGGACGTTGCAATTGTAGGTGATGGTCGTGCAGCCCGTGGTGACGAGCAGCAGGGCGAGACAAAGGGTGAGGCGCAAAGCCGACTCCTGCAAAAAGCTGCGTCCTTGCTAGTCCTCGGAGGGCCTGGCCACAACGTGCGAGCGTCGCGGTCCCTCTTGCACGTGCCGGAATAAGTCAGACAAATACCCGTCGCCGTGGGAACGTCCACGCGTGACGGGAGGACTTCATATGGGCTTCAACGCCTGGCGCCGCCGCTCGCTTGGAGCCTGCGCATCGCTTCTGGCGCTCGGCCTGCTGGGCGCCGCGCCCGCCTGGGCCGCGCCGGCCAAGCAGGTCGAGATCGTCAAGCGTCTGAAGCCCGGCAAGGCCCCGGCGGTAAAGGAACAGACCGCCTATCTGCTCGTCTATTTCAAGGACGAGACCCATTCCCTGCACTTCGCCGTCTCGCCCGACGGCTACAGCTTCACCGACGTCAACGACGGCGCGCCGGTGCTGGAGGGGCGGGACGTGGCCGAGCAGAAGGGCCTGCGCGACCCGCACATCGCCCGCGGTCCCGACGGGGCCTTCTATCTGGCGATGACCGACCTGCACATCTTCGCCCAGGAGAAGGGTCTTCGCTCAGACAAATGGGAGCGGCCGGAGAAGGGCTACGGCTGGGGCAACAACCGCGGCCTGATCCTGATGAAGTCGTACGACCTGGTCCACTGGACCCACGCGATCGCCAGGGTCGACAAGCTCTTCTCGCAGATGGGCGACATCGGCTGCGCCTGGGCGCCGGAGACGATCTACGACCCCGCCCGCAAGGCGATGATGGTCTATTTCACGACCCGGGTCGGCGCCGGCCGTAACTCCCTCGTCTACGCCTACGCCGATGACGCCTTCACCACCCTGACCACCGAGCCCAGGCCGCTGCTGGCCCATCCGGACCCGAGCCAGAGCCTGATCGACGGCGACATCACCAAGGTGGGCGACACCTACCATCTGTTCGCGGTGGGCTACGACAAGCCGGCGGGCATCCGCCACGCGACGTCGAAGAGCCCGACCGGCGGCTATGTCTACGAGCCCGGCAAGATCGATCCCGAAGCCGTCGCCGCCGAGGCCCCGACCCTGTGGCGGCGGACGGGAACGGACGCCTACGTGCTGATGTACGACGTGTTCGGGGCCAAGCCGAACAACATGGGCTTCTCGGAGACGACCGACTTCGTCCACTACAGGAACCTCGGCCGCTTCAACGACCCCGGCTCGTCGATGAAGGCGACCAACTTCCAGAGCCCCAAGCACGGGGCGGTGATCCCCCTGACGCCGGCCGAGGTGGAGCGGTTGAAGGCGTGGTTTTCGGGAACCCCTCTCTCTGTGAGAGAGGGAGGGGCCCGCGCCGGAGGCGTGGGAGGGTGAGAGGTAACAAACTCGCCGAATGAAGCGCGACGGTTCAGCGTGGACTGCGATATTGGCGGGTTGGCTGCGGCAGGGGTTTGCCTGTTGGCGGTGAAACCCCTCACCCTCCCAGGCTATCGCCTGGGCCCCTCCCTCTCCCTATGGGAGAGGGGCCTTCTTACGCCCCGAACGCCATGTGATAGGTCACCGCCCCGCGCGGCGACCGGCCCTTGAACACCAGGCGCTGCAGGTAGGGCGAAGCTTCGCCGCCATAGGTCAGGGCCTCGTCCGCCTCGAAGCCGAAGCGGGCGTAGTAGAGCGGCGAGCCCAGCAGCACGCAGCCGGTCGCGCCCATGGCCTTCAGGCGTTCCAGCCCCTCGCGGATCAGGGCCTGGCCATGGCCTTCCTTCTGGCGGTCGGGCGCCACCGAGACGGGGCCCAGGCCATACCAGGCGCCGTCCGAGACCTCGATGTCGACCGGCGAGAAGGCGATGTGGCCGACTACCTGGCCGTCGTCGGCCTGTGCGACCAGCGACAGCGAAAGGGCGCCGGCCGCCCGCAGGGCGTCGACGATCAGGGCCTCGGTCTGACTGCTGTAGGGCCGGCCCTCGAAGGCGGCCGTGGTCACGGCGCGGATGGCGGCGATGTCTTCCGGGCGTTCGGGGCGGATGGTCATGGGCCCTGATCTCCCTTTTTGGTCCTAGCGCGTCATCCAGGGCCGGGACTTGCCGGTCGGGGCGACGGCGTCGGCCCGATCGACCTTGCCGCTGGAGGCCTTGGGCCCATGACCATGGCGGCCCTGGGCGGCCTTCTTCAGGCGCAGGGCGCGTTGCATCGGGGTTTCGTTCGGCGGCGGGGCGTCGGTCTCGTCAGTCATCGGCGCGCTTTAGCACGGTCCGACGCCCCGCGTCTTGATCAGTGCCCGCCAGAAAGGTCCGGATGGGGGATCTTCGCCACGTCGGCGGCCGTCACCGGCTTGGCGTAGGCGTTGCCGAAGTGGGTGCGGACATAGGTGACGACCCCGGCGATCTGGGCGTCGTCGAGGGTTCCGGCGAAGCTGGGCATGCCGCCCTGGCCGCGCACGACGATCATGGTCGGATAGGCGGCCGCGGCCATCTTCGGATTGGCGGCGAGGGCGGGGATGGTGCCCGCGCCGCTTCCTCCCTTGGCGTCGGCCATGTGGCAGGCCTGGCAGACGGCTTCATAGACCTGCTGGCCGGTGACGGGCTTGGCCACGCGAACGACGCCGCCGCCGGTGTCGCCGCCCCCGGACGTTTGAGCCGGGGCCTGGGCGACGGCGGGGATGGCGCAGGCGAGGGCGGCGGCCAGGCCGGACGCCGCGATGAGGGTAAGGCGGGTCATGCTCAGGCCTCCAGGGCGCGCTTGTGCAGGCGGGTGATGGCGTCCAGCGACGAGAGCAGGGCGCCCTCCATCCAGCAGCCGACATAGGAGGCGTGCTCGCCGGCCAGCACGACGCGGCGGTCCATGGCCACCAGGGTCTGGTAGTGTTCCTTGCGGGTCTCCTCGGTCCAGCGGGCGCAGCAGCCCAGGGTCCAGGGCACGCGGCTCCAGGCCACCGAGGCGCCGTTGGAGAACTCCTTGCGGTAGCTGCCGGGGTGCAGGACGGAGCCCTGCTGCAGGGCGACCTCGATCCGCTGCTCCGGCGTCATGCCGGCCAGGCGATAGGCCCCCATCTCGCGGGCGAAGGCGCCGAGCAGCACCGCCGGACCGTTTCCGAACAGGTTGTTGTTGGGATAGGAGATCAGGGCGATCTCCTGGTCGGTGAAGCTGTGGCCGCCGTAGATGGAGTCGTCCTCCTCCCAGAACCGCCGCTTCATCTCCAGGCCGATCTTCACCTGGCCGGAGTAGGGCACGGCCTTGATGGCCGCGGCCAGCTCGTCGCTGATCTCGCTTTCGATCTGGCCCAGGATCGACAGCGGGATCGTGCAGACGCACCAGTCGGCCTTGGCCGTCTCGACCTTGCCCGTGGCGGTGTCGGCGAAGGTGACGGCCACGCCCTTGTCGTCCTGGGCGATCTTGCTGACCTTGGCGTTGTAGGTGATCAGCCCCTCGACCTGTTTGGCGAAGCCCTTGCCGATCATGTCCATGCCGCCCACCGGCTGGAACATGGTGGTCTGCATCTCGTGGCCCATGAAGAAGGCCATCGAGGTCCAGACCTGCGGGTCGAGCACGTCGTGCAGGGCGTAGAGGTCCGACGGGATCGGGGCGCCGTCGATGCCGCCGCCGGGCGGCCGGTCGTAGCCGCGATGGGAGGCGCTGCGCAGATTCTTGGCGTAGCGGTAATCCTTGTCGAGCATGCCCCAGCCCTTCAGGGCCTCCAGCAGCTTCTCGCGGTCCTCGAGCGTGACGGTCTCGTCCAGCGCCTTGGTGTTGATCGACTTGGCCAGCAACTCGGCGACATTGCCCTCGAAATCGGCCGCCGCGGCCTTGAAGCGCACGGGCTTGCCGCCGAACGCCGTCGAGGAATGGATCCAGGTGTTGTGGTTGAACTGGATGAACGGCTCCAGCGCCACGCCGAACTGCTTGCAGTAGTGCAGCAGGGTGCGGTGGTGATGCGGGATTCGCCAGGGGCCGGGGTTGAGGTAGTTGCCGGGCGAAAAGCCGATCTTCTGGGTCGCGCCGCCCAGCTCGGTATAGGTGTCGCCGCCCCGCAGGCTCCAGTTCCGGCCGCCGGCGCGGTTCTGGTATTCGAGCACCCGCACCTTGTAGCCGGCGCGGGTCAGCTCGTAGGCCGCCAGCATGCCGGCCAGACCCGCGCCCAGCACCACCACCGACGCCCCCGGCCGGGCGCCGGCAAGGTTCGGAGGTCCGTGGAACTGGGTCTCGGCCGCGTGGCCGAGACTGGTCATCGCCTGGTAAAGCGCCGCCGTTCCGCCCACCTGGGCGATGGCGGTCAGCAGTTGTCGTCTGGTCGGTAAGCGGACGCCCTCTGGCATATGTACGGCCCTATCCCCTTCGCCGCCGCCCGCGACCGGGCGGCCTCGCGGGACCGAGCTAAGCAGGCGCGTCGCCGCTCCCGCCGCCCACTTTGTTCGCCAGGCGGGCGGATGCTTTCACGGATCACCGTTCCGCAGCGTTCGGACGAACGGGCTGCGCAGGAAACGGGCAGAGGAGGGGGCGAGGCCCTACGGCACCTCGTCCAGCGCCCAGGGCTGGAAGGCGGGACGGCCGCGCAGGCGGATGTAGTAGGCGGCGACCGCCGGCAGCATGTCGCGGTCGATGGGCGAGGCGGCCCAGCGGTGGACGGAGACGCCCAGCACGATGTCGGCCAGGGTGAAGGTCTCGCCGGCCGCGAAGGCGCCGGTGCGCTCCAGCTGGCGTTCCAGCACGGTCATGGCGGTGTTCCAGGCGCGGATGCTGGCGGCGATCTGTTCGGGATCGTCGAAGCCGGGCATGCGCCGCACCAGGCCCGCGAAGGCGTAGCGCCAGGCGGTGTTGAGCTCGGTGGCCTGCCAGTCCATCCACTGCTCGACCCCGGCCCGGGCGCGCGGCTCGGCCGGCAGCAGGGCCTGGCCGATGTCGTGGCGCGAGGCCAGGTAGCGGCAGATGGTGTTCGACTCCCACAGCGGCCCGTGCTCGTCGAGGATCACCGGCACCAGCGCGTTGGGATTGAGCGCCAGGAAGGCCGGGTCCTGGGTCGAGGCGTAGCCCGTTCCCCAGTCCTCGCGGTCGTAGGGCAGGGCGAGCTCGTCGCAGGTCCACAGCACCTTGCGCACGTTCAGCGACGAGGTGCGGCCGAGGATCTTGAGCATGAGGGCCTCCTGGATCGCCGCGATACCTAGCATCTGGAGCAAACATGTCCGGTGGAGAAAAACTGCAAGGCCAAGGCAGGCAGGAATCGTTATGTAGCCAAACTACATAACGAGGGGGTCTCAATGCTGTTTCGAACCGCGCTTCTCGCCGGCACGCTGCTGGCCGGCGCCGCCCACGCTCAGGGATCGGATGTCTACGCCCTGGGCGAGGTGCAGGTGACCGCGCGCAACGCGGCTGGCGAGACGGTCGGCGGGGCCAAGGTCTCGGGCGAAGACCTGCGCAAGTTCGACAAGGCCAGCGTCGATCAGGCGCTGGACCTGATCCCTGGCGCGGCGGCGGGAAACGGCGGCGGCTCGCGCAACGAGCGCCTGGTGTTCATCCGCGGCTTCGACCGCTTCCAGACCACCCTGTCGATCGATGGCGTGCGGGTGTTCCTGCCGGCCGACAACCGCATCGACTTCGCCCGCTTTCTGACGGCCGACCTCTCCGAGGTTCAGGTCTCCAAGGGCTATGTCTCGGTGCTCGACGGGCCGGGCGGCCTGGGCGGGGCGATCAACCTCGTTACCCGCAAGCCTTCGACGCCCTTCGAGGGCGAGTTGCGGGTGGGCGTGGGCCTCGACGGCGACGGCTCGCTGAACGGCGACAGCGTCTCGGGCCGGGTCGGCGGCCGCTCGGATCATTTCTACGCCCAGATCAGCGGGGCTCGGAACGAGCGCACCCACTGGAAGCTGCCGGACGACTACACGGCCACCAGCCTGGAGAACGGCGGCAACCGCGATCACTCGGAAAGCGAGGACTGGCGCGTCAATCTCAAGGCCGGCTTCACGCCCAACGCCACGGACGAATACTCGATCACCTATACCCGCCAGGAGGGTGAGAAGAACGCGCCCTATCACGTCACCGACACGGCCAGCACGCGCTACTGGAGCTGGCCCTACTGGAACCTCGACAGCCTGGCCCTGCTGACCCGGACCAAGATCGCCGACAATGCCTGGCTGAAGACGCGCTTCTATCGCAACAGCTTCGAGAACGCCCTCTACTCGTGGGACAACGCTCGCCAGAACAGCCAGACCCTGGGGCGCGCCTTCCGCTCCTACTATGACGACCTGGCCTATGGCGGGAACCTGGAGCTGGACATCGACGTCACCGCGTCCAACAGCCTGAAGGCCGCCGCCTTCTACCGTCGCGACAAGCACGTCGAGTGGCAGCAGACCTTCGCGCCGGCCCTGGTCGAGCCACGCCAGACGGTGACCGAGGACACCACCTCGCTCGCCCTGGAGGACACCCAGCGGTTCGGCGACAAGGTCGATCTGGTGGTGGGCGTCTCGCGCGACCGCCGCGACCTGAAGCAAGCCCAGGACTACAATTCGGGCGCCTTCGTCTTCTACCCGCTGACCGACGACGTGGCCTGGAACGGTCAGGCGGCCCTGGTCTGGCGGCCGATCGCCGACGTCCAGCTACACGGCAGCGTCTCGTCGCGCGCCCGCTTCCCGACCCTGTTCGAGCGCTACAGCTCGCGCTTCGGCACGGTGGTGCCCAATCCGGACATCAAGGCCGAGCGGGCCGTGAACTACGAGCTGGGCGCGGCCGTCGACTTCACCCCGCTGCTGAAGATCGAGGGGGCGGTGTTCTACAGCGATGTGCGCGACGCCCTGATCCTGATCCCGGTGGCCCTGGGCGCGCCCTACGGCACGGTCAACCAGACCAAGAACGCCGGCGACGGCGAGTATTACGGCCTGGAGGGCGGGGCGACGCTCAAGGCGGGCGACAAGCTCACCTTCGGCGGCAACTACACCTACCTGCACCGCGAGCTGACCGACCCGACCAACGCCGCCTTCCGCCCGACCGGCGTGCCGACCCACAAGCTGTTCGTCTATGCGGACTGGAGCGTCAGCGACCGCCTGACCGTGACGCCCAGCGTCGAGGCGGCGTCCAAGCGCTGGACGGTGACCTCCAGCTCGCTGGTCAGCCCGGCCCGCTACTACCGCACCGGCGACTACATCCTGGCCAACCTGACGGCCCAGGTGGCGGTGACGCCGAAGATCGACGTGGTGGTCGGAGCCCGCAACCTGCTGGACCAGAAGTACCAGCTGGTCGACGGCTTCCCCGAGGAAGGCCGCAACTTCCGCGCCGACCTGCGCGTCCGGTTCTAAGGAGCAGAGCCATGCGATTTGTCGTTCTCCTGGCCGCCGGCCTGACCCTGGCCGGTCCCGCCGCCTTCGCCCAGACGCCTGCCGAGCCGGCCTGCGCCGCCCGCGACGCCGACCTGCCGGCGGATCTGGCCGCCTGGCCGGCCAAGGCCCCGTTGGCCGCGGCGACCTCGGCCGCCGATCTGCAGAAGGCGGCGCTGGTTCCCGGCCAGGCCTATGCCGCCGCCCTGTCGCCGACGCCGGAGGTGACCTATGTCGTCCAGCCGGAGAAGCCGGGCGGCACGGTCAGCAAGGGCGGCCTCTTCGCGCTGAAGGTCGAGACGGCGGGGTCCTACGTCATCGCCCTGGGCGCCGGCGCCTGGATCGATGTGCTGAAGGACGGTCAGGCCCAGCGCTCGATCGCTCATGGCCGCGGTCCGGCCTGCTCGACCGTGCGCAAGATGGTCACCTTCGACCTGACGCCCGGCGACTACGTGGTGCAGATCTCGGCCAACGCCGAGGCGAGCCTGCCGATCCTCGTTTCGCGCAAGCCCTGATCAGGAGCGCGGGGCGTGCGGTTCGACCTCTGCGGCAAGGTGCTGGCCCTGGCGGCCGGCCTGCTGCTGACCGCCGCCTTCGCGCCGCCCGTCCTGTCGGGCTTCGACTGGAAACTGCCGGCGGGCGTCGCCCCGCCGCCGGTCCCGGCCGACAACCCGATGTCGGACGCCAAGGTCGCCCTGGGCCGCAAGCTGTTCTACGACGCCGACCTGTCGATCGACGGCACCATGTCGTGCGCCACCTGCCACGAGCAGCGGCGCGGCTTCACCGACGGCAACGCCACCCATCCCGGCGTCCACGGCGACCCTGGTCGGCGCAACATCCAGACCCTGGCCAATGTCGGCTATTTCGGCGCCCTGACCTGGGGTGATGGGAGCGTGAAACGGCTGGAGGATCAGGCCTTGATCCCCATCACTGGGACCAAGCCGGTCGAGATGGGTTTCGCTGGCCAGAAGGCGGTGCTGACCGCGCGCCTCTCCGGGCAGGCCTGCTATCGTCGGATGTTCGCCGATGCGTTCCCAGAGGAGGGCGGGGCGGTGAGCATGGCGACTATCGCCAAGGCCCTGGCCGCCTTCGAGCGCACGCTCGTCTCGTTCGACAGTCCTTACGACCAGCGCCGCCGGGGCGAGGCGGTCGCCGTGTCGGCTCAAGCCCAGCGCGGGGAGCGGCTGTTCAAGGCGACCTGCGCCGGCTGCCACGCGGGCCCTCTGTTCACAGACGCCGAGAAGGTCCGCTTCCACCGCATTGACGCCCCGTTCGCCGGAGACCAGGGCCTGGCCGACGTCACCGGCAAGGCCGCCGACACGGGGCGCTTCCGCACGCCATCCCTGCGCAACGTCGCCTTGAGCGCGCCCTACCTGCACGACGGCTCCGCGCCGACGCTGGAGGCGGCCATCCGTCGGCATCGCGCGGCGATGCGGCTGGAGGATCACGAGGTGGCGGAGCTTGTCGACTTTCTGGGTGCGCTGACCGACGAGAGCTTCGTGACGGCTCCACGGTTTTCCCTGCCTAAGCCTGGGTGCGGGCCCTAGTCTTCCGGAACGGTCCCCACTGCGGAGGCGATCGCGGCTGCCGCAGCCTCCATGGCGGCTTGGGCAGCCGCCTCGGCGGCTGCGGTGGCTTGCTCGACCTTTTCCATCGCCGCGTGCATCGCCGCTTCCTCCGCCGCCCGGGCGGCTTGGAGCGCCTGTTCTAGCGCCGCCTCGGAAGGGGCGCTCGGCGGTGCAGGCGGGGCGGCGCCAAGGATATTCCGGGTCGCCTCGCCGGCGCTGGCGGTGTCGACCGACAGCAGCGTGCTGACGCCTTGCGTCGTCGAGGCCTGCATCGTCACGTTGGACTGCTGCTGGTTGTTCGTCGCGTTGTGCGCGGCGTTCGAAAGCGCCTGGCTCACGGCCACAAACAGGTTGCCCATGGCCATGGCGGGCGCGTCGCCCAGCACCTTGGTGTTCACCTGGCTGACCGAGTCGGTGATCTGATCGTTGACGTTGGTAGGGAAGGCCATGGTCGTCTTCCTGCTGGGACGGGCGACCTTCAAAACGAAAGCCGCGGCTCATCCATTACGAACGGCCGCGGCTTACGAAATAGGAAATTTCGCACAAGGCAGAGGAGGGCGGGGCCCTCCGCCGGATCAATCCTCGTCCATCTTCAGGGCGGCGATGAAGGCTTCCTGCGGGATCTCGACCTTGCCGAACTGGCGCATCCGCTTCTTGCCTTCCTTCTGCTTGTCCAGAAGCTTGCGCTTCCGGCTGGCGTCGCCGCCGTAGCACTTGGCGGTCACGTCCTTGCGCAGGGCGCGGACGGTTTCGCGGGCGATGATCCGGCCGCCGATGGCCGCCTGGATCGGGATGACGAACATGTGCTGCGGGATGAGGTCCTTCATCTTCTCGCACATGCCGCGGCCGCGGCTTTCGGCGCGGCTGCGGTGGACCAGCATCGACAGGGCGTCGACCGGTTCGCTGTTGACCAGGATCGACATCTTCACCAGGTCGCCGGCGCGATAGTCCTCCAGCGCGTAGTCGAAGCTGGCGTAGCCCTTCGAGATCGATTTGAGGCGATCGTAGAAGTCGAACACCACCTCGTTCAGCGGCAGGTCGTAGACGACCATGGCGCGGCTGCCGACGTAGGACAGTTCGCGCTGCATGCCGCGACGGTCCTGGCAGAGCTTGATCACGCCGCCCAGGAACTCGTCCGGGGTGAAGATCGTCGCCTTGATCCAGGGCTCGGCGATCTCTTCGATCTGCATGACGTCCGGCAGGTCGGCCGGGTTGTGCAGCTCGATCTCTTCGCCGCTGCGCATCTTGATCTTGTAGACCACCGACGGGGCGGTCGCGATCAGGTCGAGGTCGAACTCGCGGGACAGGCGCTCCTGGATGATCTCCAGGTGCAGCAGGCCGAGGAACCCGCAGCGGAAGCCGAAGCCCAGGGCCGCGCTGCTTTCCATCTCGTAGGTGAAGCTGGCGTCGTTGAGGCGCAGCTTGCCGACGGCGGCGCGCAGGTCCTCGAAGTCGGCGGCGTCGACCGGGAACAGGCCGCAGAACACCACCGGCACGACTTCCTTGAAGCCCTTCAGGGCTTCGGCCGTCTGCTTCTTCTCGTCGGTGATGGTGTCGCCGACGGCGGCGTCGGCCACTTCCTTGATCGAGGCGGTGAAGAAGCCGACCTCGCCCGGACCCAGTTCCGCGACGTCGGTGGCCTTGGGGGTGAACACCCCGACCTTGTCGATGCGGTGGGTGGCGCCGGTCTGCATCATGCGAACCTGCTGGCCGGCCTTCAGCGTGCCGTCGAAGATCCGCACCAGCACGACCACGCCGAGATAGGCGTCGTACCAGGCGTCGACCAGCAGGGCCTTCAGCGGCGCGTTGCGGTCGCCCTTGGGGGCGGGCAGGCGCTTGACGATGGCTTCCAGCACGTCGGGGATGCCGATGCCGGTCTTGGCCGAGCATTCGACGGCGTCCGAGGCGTCCAGGCCGATGACGTCCTCGATCTGGGCCTTGACCCGCTCGACGTCGGCGGCCGGCAGGTCGACCTTGTTGAGGACCGGAACGATCTCGTGGTTGTTGTCGATGGCCTGGTAGACGTTGGCCAGGGTCTGGGCTTCCACGCCCTGCGAGGCGTCGACGACCAGGATCGAGCCTTCGCAGGCGGCCAGCGAGCGCGACACCTCGTAGGCGAAGTCGACGTGCCCGGGCGTGTCCATCAGGTTGAGGACATAGGTCTCGCCGTCATTGGCCTTGTAGTTCAGGCGCACGGTCTGCGCCTTGATGGTGATGCCGCGCTCCTTCTCGATGTCCATGTTGTCGAGAACCTGGGCGCTCATCTCCCGCGCGGTCAGGCCGCCCGTGGTCTGGATCAGGCGATCGGACAGGGTCGACTTGCCGTGGTCGATGTGGGCCACGATCGAGAAATTGCGGATTTTATCCAGGGGCGTAGAGCTCATGCGCGTGCGTCTATCACATTTGATCCGCTTCGCGAGGGGCCGTGACGGGTTTGCGTCATCGACCCCGTTCACGGCGGGCGTCAAATCGTCTAATCCGACCCGATGATCCAGCGTCGACGACCCGTCCCCTTCGAACTCGGCCCCGTGCACTTCATCGGCATCGGCGGCATCGGCATGTCCGGCATCGCCGAGATCATGATCCGCATCGGCTACACCGTGCAGGGCAGCGATGCGAAAGCCAGCGCCAACACCGAGCGGCTCGAGAAGCTCGGCGCGCGCATCTTCGTCGGCCATGACGCGGCCAATGTCGAAGGCGCCTCGGCCATCGTCTATTCGACGGCGGTGAAGGCCGATAACCCGGAAATGGTCGCCGGCCGCGACAAGCGCCTGCCGCTGGTCCGCCGCGCCGAGATGCTGGCCGAGCTGATGCGGCTCCAGTTCTCGGTCGCCGTGGGCGGCACGCACGGCAAGACCACGACCACCTCGATGGTGGCGGCCCTGCTCGACGCCGGCGGTCTGGACCCGACGGTCGTCAACGGCGGCATCATCAACGCCTACGGCACCAACGCCAAGGTCGGCGAGGGCGACTGGATCGTCGTCGAGGCCGACGAGAGCGACGGCTCGTTCCTGAAGCTGAAGTCGACGGTGGCCATCGTCACCAACATCGACGCCGAGCACCTGGACCACTGGGGCGACTTCGACGCGGTCAAGCGCGGCTTCCAGGACTTCATCGAGAACATCCCGTTCTACGGTTTCGCCGCCGTCTGCACCGATCACCCGGAAGTGCAGGCCCTGACCTCGCGGATCGAGAACCGCCGCCTGGTGACCTACGGGACCAACCCGCAGGCCGAGGTGCGCGTCTCCAACGTCGAGATGGGTCCCGAGGGCGCCAGCTTCGACATCGTGATCTCGCCGCTGGAGGGCGATCAGGTCCGCTATGAGGGCCTGAAGATGCCGATGGCCGGGCACCACAACGTGCTCAACGCCACCGCCGCCGTGGCCGTGGCCCGCGAACTGGGCGTCGACGCCGACAGCATCCGCGCCGGCCTGGCTGGGTTCGGCGGGGTCAAGCGCCGGTTCACCACCACGGGCGTCGCCAACGGGATCCGCGTGGTCGACGACTACGGCCACCACCCGGTCGAGATCGCCGCCGTGCTCAAGGCCGCCCGCGCGGTCAGCCAGGGCAAGGTGATCGCCGTGGTCCAGCCGCACCGCTACACCCGCCTGCGCGACCTGATGACCGAGTTCAGCAGCTGCTTCAACGACGCCGACACCGTGGTCGTCGCCGACGTCTACACGGCCGGCGAGCAGCCGATCGAGGGCGTCGATCGCGACCATCTGGTCGAGGGTCTCAAGAAGTTCGGCCACCGCCGCGCCCTGCCGCTGGAAAGCCCGGCGGCCCTGCCGGCCCTGATCGCGGCCGAAGCGACCAGCGGCGACCTCGTGGTGCTGCTGGGGGCCGGGGACATCACGTCCTGGGCCTACGCCCTGCCGGGCCAGCTGGAAGCGCTGGCGAAGTAAATCTGATGACCTGGAAGACCCAACTCCCGACCGTCCGCGGCAAGCTGCTGATCGACGAGGCGCTGGCCCCGTTCACCTGGTTCCGCGTCGGCGGGCCGGCCGACGTGGTGTTCCTGCCGGCCGACGAGCAGGACCTGGCCGACTTCCTGAAGGCCCTGGATCCGGCCGTGCCGGTCATGGCCATCGGCGTCGGCTCCAACCTGCTGGTCCGCGACGGCGGCGTCGAGGGCGTGATCATCCGCCTGGGCAAGGGCTTCAACGACGTCCGCAAGCTGGACGACGTCAGCATTCATGCGGGGGCCGCCGTGCCCGACGCGGTCGTGGCGCGTAAAGCGGCCGAGTTCGGGATCGCCGGGCTGGAGTTCTTCGCCGGCATTCCCGGCACTGTCGGCGGCGCGGTGGTCATGAACGCCGGCTGCTACGGTTCGGAGACCACCAACATCATCGCCACCGCGACGGTGATGGACCGCAAGGGCAAGGTCTTCCTGATGGGAGACGACGACCTGAAGCACACCTATCGGCATAGCGCGATCCAGGGCACGGACCTGATCGTTCTGAGTGCGGTGTTTGAGGGAACCGTGGACGCGCCCGAGGCGATCAAGGCCCGCATGGCCGAGATCACCAGCCGTCGCGAGACCACCCAGCCGATCCGCGAAAAGACCGGCGGCTCGACCTTCAAGAACCCGCCGGGCCACTCGTCGTGGAAGCTGGTCGACGAGGCCGGCTGGCGCGGCAAGCTGTTCGGCGGCGCGATGTTCAGCCCCCTGCACAGCAACTTCCTGATCAACACCGGCGAGGCCACGGCCGCCGACCTGGAAGGCCTGGGCGACACAGTCCGCGCCGACGTGCTGGCCAAGACCGGCGTCCAGCTGGACTGGGAAATCAAGCGGATCGGCAGACCGGCCTGACGGCCGGCCCCCTCAGTCGCTCCGCGACAGCTCCCCCAGAGGGGGAGCATCTGAGGTCGCACAAGTAATCCTCCCCCTCTGGGGGAGGTGGCCCGGAGGGCCGGAGGGGGGGACGTTTTCAGCTGCCGCTGACGACGGCCGATTTCGCAGCCGCTTCCCTCTCCGTCGCCTTCGGCGACACCTCTCCCTGCAGGGAGAGGGTTTGATCATACGTCCTTCTTCGACAGATACTCCTCCACATCGATCTCCTTCTCCCACCGGGCCACGGCCGTGGCGATCGACAGGTCGCAGGTCACGTTCGGCACGGTGCGGATCATGTCCAGGATGCGGTCGAAGGGCAGGATGAAGCCGACGATGATCGCCGTCTGGGTGGGGCCGATGCCGATCGTGGCCAGGACCGCGGCCAGCACGAACAGCGAGCCCGACGGCACCGGGGCCACGCCCATGGCGACGATGGTGGTGGTCACCGCCACCAGGGCGTAGTCGGCAAGCGTCAGGGGCACGCCGAAGGCCTGGGCGGCGAACAGGGTCAGCATGGCCACGTACATGGCCGTGCCGTCCATGCCGATGGTCGCGCCCAGCGGCAGGACGGTCGACGAGATCGACGGCTTGATGCCCAGATTGTCTTCCGCCACCCGGATCGCCACCGGCAGGGTCGCCGAGCTGGACGAGGTGGAGAAGCCGACCAGGATGGCGTCCATGCAGCCGCGATAGAACGGCACGAGCGGCAGCCAGGCCCCTAGCCGGACGACGGCGGCGTGAGTGACGAAGGTCTGGATGGCCGCGCCGATGATCACGCAGACCCCCAGCTTGGCCACGTGCAGGAAGGTCTCGGGCCCGTTCGTGCCCATGACCACGGCGATCAGGGCGAAGACCCCGAACGGCGCGGCCTCCATCACGAAGCCGACGATGCGCAGCATCACCTCGCTGGCGCTGGCCAGCAGCTTGGCGACTGGTGCGCCGTCCTCCCCGGCCACGATCACTCCGGCCCCGACCAGCACGGCGAAGAAGATGATCGCCAGGGTCTCGCCCTCGGCCAGGGCCTTGATCGGGTTGAGCGGCACGATGCCGATGAACAGCTCGGCCGGCGACTTGGGCGTGGCCACCGCCTGGGGGGCGGCGTTGTGCAGGTCGGCGCCGACGCCGGGTCCCAGCAGGCTGGCGATGATCAGGCCGATGGTCACCGCGATCAGGGTGGTCAGCACGTACATGGCGATGGTCTTGACGCCGATGCCGCCCAGCCGCTTGGCGTCGCCCAGCTGGGCCACGCCCGAGGCGATGATCACGAACACCAGCGGGGCCACCATCATGCGGATCAGCCGCACGAAGATCTCGCCCATCCATTTGAGGCTGGTGGCGCCTTCGCCCCAGAAATAGCCGACCACGGCCCCGACCACGAGGGCGGCCAGGATCCGTTTCCACAGCGAGATCCCGAACCAGACCTGCAGCGGGTTCCTGCGGGGCGAGGGCGGCGGCGCGGCGGCGAGGGCGTCGGTCATGCCCGCCAGAGCACGGCGTTATGCGGAGTGGGTCAAGTCCTCGAACCGATCTCTTCGCTGGTCACGCCCGCCACAAAAGCAGGTATCGACCCCCGCTAAAGCGACCCGATCGTCGGAACAGGCGGCGAGCAAAACGTCAGCCGCACTTTTCGTTATGGGCCATCAAAATGATCCGTCGCGCCAGCTCGGCATAGACCTCAGGTCTCCGGCTGTCGTTGGCGACGACCTCGGCTTCCAAGACGCCATAGGTCGCCTCAAGTTCGTTGTTGGCGCGATCGACACCCATGCCGATCCATTCGAGCACTTCTTCCGCCTCGAGCGCCGCGCCATGCGAGCAGCCGCCGTTCGCTTGCAGAACCCGCACCACCGGCCTGCCGGCCTGTCCGAGGTGAACGCGCATTCTGAGGAAATTATGCGTTGGGCCGGTAATATGGCTGCCCCGATAGAATTCGCCGTCTTTCGTCACGCGCATGGAGACATCCCGTCATGCCGGGAGGCGCGAGCCACCCTGCCGTCGTCCTCTGGCGCTATCGGTATCTGTGAAGGCCTTCGACACAAGGCCGGCAATGACGGACGGGCGAAAAAACTACAGCCAAAGCCCCTCGGCGTCGATCGCATCCCCCCAGAACCCCGCGGCCGGCGGCACGATCCGGCCGGCCTCGACGCGCAGGCCGCCCGGGTGATCGTCCTTAAGCCACCACGGCCCGTCGAGATCGGCGAAGGCGCATTCGGCGGCCAGGTGCAGGGCCGGGGCGATGGCCAGGGACGAGGCGACCATGCAGCCGGTCATCAGGGTGAAGCCGAGGTCCTTGGCCGCGCGCAGCATCGCCAGCGCCTCGGTCAGGCCGCCGGATTTGTCGAGCTTCAGGTTTACGGCCTGGTAGCGCGCGCGCAGGGCCGGCAGGTCGGCGGCGGTGTGCACCGACTCGTCGGCGCAGATCGGGAAGGGCGGGGCGTAGCCCTCCAGGGCGGCGTCTTCACCGGCGGGCAGGGGCTGCTCGACCAGGGCGATATTCAGGCGCGACAGCTGGTCCTCCAGCCCGCGCAGGATCTCGAAGGTCCAGCCCTCGTTGGGATCGACGATCAGGGCGGCGTCGGGGGCGGCCTGGGCCACCGCAGCCAGGCGGGCGGCGGGGTCTTCGGCGGACAGCTTGATCTTGATCAGCGGCGCGTCGGCGACCTTGCGGGCGGCGGCTGCCATGGCGTCCGGCGTATCCAGGCTGACGGTGACGGCGGTGACCAGAGAGGGCGGGACGGCAAGGCCGGTGCTCGTGGCGACCGACACGCCCGTGGTCTTGGCCCGCAGGTCCCAGATGGCGCAGTCGAGGGCGTTGCGCGCGGCGCCTGCCGGCAGCAGGGCCAGGGCTTCGGAAAGATCCGCGCCCATGGCGATCAGGCGGGCGGCGGGGGCCAGCTGCGCCTCGACGCCCGCGACCGTCTCGCCGTAGCGGGCGTAGGGCACGCTCTCGCCGCGACCGATGTGACCGCCCTCGGCGATCTCGACCACCACCACCTCGGCGGTGGTCTTGACCCCGCGCGAGATGCGGAACGGGGCGGCGAGCGGGTGGCTGACGGGGCGGACGGCGACGAGACGGCTCATGCCGTTGGCTTGGCGCCGTTCGAGGTGTTTGGCGAGAGGCTCAGCGTTTGTCGAAGCGCGGGATCGGCGAGTCGGCGCGGCGCTGGGCCATCACCTGCAGGGCCAGGCGCGGGCGGATCACGAACAGACCGGCCCAGACCAGCAGCACGCCGGCGTAGGAGATCGACCCCCAGACCCCGGTCGGACGTCCCGGGCGGCCGGCGCGCACGCGGCGGGCGGTGCGGACGGGGGCGTCGAAGTACTGGGTCATGGCGATGTCGGTCATGGCTTCCTCCGTGGACGCTGCCGAACCTGCGCCTTGGGTGCGTCAGAACTGGACGTATAGCCGAACTGCCATGTCGTCCCTATGTCTGGGGCGAAATACGTCCTTCTGGAGTTCCCATGTCGAAGCCGGTCACCATCAACATCCCCCACGAACTCGGCGTGGCCGAGGCCAAGCGGCGGATCGAGAGCGGCTTCGAGCAGCTGGGCGCCCAGATCCCCGGCGGCCTGGCCAACGTCACCAAGGCCTGGCGCGACGACGTGATGGATTTCTCGGCCGTGATCATGGGCCAGACCATCACCGGCAAGCTCAACGTCGCGGCCAATGTGGTGCTGGTCGAGGTCGTTCTGCCGGGGTTCCTGGGGATGATCGCCGGCAAGATCACGGGGCAGGTGAAGAAGCAGGGCACGCTGCTGCTAGAGAAGAAGTAGGGGGCGACGCTTTAACCCCTCTCTCTTTGAGAGAGGGAGGGGCCCGCGCCGAAGGCGTGGGAGGGTGAGAGGTTACATTCTCTCCGGACAAGGTACGGCTTCGGTGAGGCGTGGATTTGCCGGCAAGCGGTGAAACCCCTCACCCTCCCACCGCTTCGCGGCGGGCCCCTCCCTCTCCCTATGGAAGAGGGGACGAAATTCTATCCCTTCGCGGTCGCCCGCTTGCGGGGCGCGGCGGACTTGGCGCGCGAAGCCTTCGCCGGCGTCGTCTTGCCCTTCTTCTCACGCAGGGCGGTGACCTTCTCCAGCCGGTCGTGGGCTCGCTCGGCGGCCGCCTTGCACTGGGCGTGGTAGGCGTCGAGCTCCTTCTCCGACAGCTTTTCGATGCCGACGAAGTCGTTGTCGGCGGTCGAGGTCAGGATCAGTTCGTCGAGCTTGGCCTGCACCGCCTCGCTGTCGCGGTTCTGGGTGTTCTGGATCAGGAACACCATCAGGAAGGTGATGATCGTGGTGCCGGTGTTGATCACCAGCTGCCAGGTCTCGGAGAACTTGAACACCGGCCCGGAGACCGCCCACAGGATCACCAAGCCCAGGCAGGCCAGGAAGGTGACGGGGCGGCCAGTCACCTGAGCGGTGGCGTTGGCGAACTTGGCGAAGAACTTGTCCACGGCGGGCTCCAGGCGCTTTCCAGTCAAACGCCGCCGTGGCCGGCTTCGTTCAGGGCCAGCTTCAGAGCCTGCTTCAGAGTCTTCTGGGATCGTGGTCGTGGCGGCCCAGGCTCTCGAACTTGCCTTCCTCGGCCTTGTTGACGAACTGGGCGGCCACCAGCCAGGCCTTCACCGGCCGCAGGGTGGCCAGGCACCCGATGATCAGGGCCGGGAAGGTGGTGACGAAGTGCACCCAGACCGGCGGGTGGTAGGCGACCTCGACCCAGGCGAAGACGAAGGTGACCAGGATGCCGACGCCGCTCATCACGAAGAAGGCCGGGCCGTCGGCCGGCTCGGCGAAGCCGTAGTCCAGGCCGCAGCGGTCGCACGACGGAGCCAAGGCCAGAAAGCCTTTGAACAGCTTGCCCTCGCCGCAGCGCGGGCAGCGCTGGCGCAGGCCGCTGATCACCGGCGGCGGCGGATCGAAAAACTCGTCAGCGGGCGTCATGACCCCTACCTACAATCCGAAAATTGATCCATACATTGTGCGATAAATGTATGGATCAATGATGGGCGACGCAAGGGATCTTCCGGCGGGGGCGGCCTGGCTGCGGCGCGTGGCCGCGGGCGAGGGGCCGATCTACCGCCGGCTGTTCGAGGCCCTGCGCAGCGCCATCGCCGACGGCGAGCTGTCGGCCGGCGAGCAGTTGCCGCCGCAGCGGACGGTGGCGGGCCTGCTGGGCGTCGACTTCACCACCGTCACCCGCGCCTACGCCCTGGCCCGCGAGCAGGGGCTGGTGGAGGGAACGGCCGGGCGGGGCACCTTCGTGCGTCGGCGGGCGGGCGAAGAGGAGGCCGGGCGCGTCGACCTCTCCATGAACCTGCCGCCCCAGCCCGAGGGCCTGTCGTTGGCCGCGCTGCTGCGCGAGACGACGGCGGCGGTGCTGGCCCGCACCGATCTTGCGACCTTGATGGCCTATCACGCCGGCCCCGGTTCGCTGGCGCAGCGGGCGGCGGGCGCGGCCTGGCTGGCGCCGGGACTGGGCGCGGTGGATCCCGAGCGGGTCGTGGTCTGCGCGGGCGCCCAGGCGGCCCTTTCCGCGATCCTGGCGGTGGAGACCGCGCCGGGCGACGCCGTGGTGGTCGAGGCCCTGACCTATCCCGGCCTGCTTGCGGCCCTGGCTGCGCGCGGCGTGCGCGCCGTCGCCTGTCCGATGGACGGGGAGGGGCTCATCCCCGAGGCCCTGGCCGAGCGCCTGGCCACGAGCGGCGCGCGGCTCGTGGTCGTCACCCCGACCTGGCAGAACCCGACCACGGCGACCATGAGCCCAGCCCGGCGGGCGGCGATCGTCGAGGTCTGCGCCAGGGCCAGCGTCCGCATCGTCGAGGACGACGCCTATGGCCGGCTGCCCGATCCGGCGCCGGCGGCCCTGGCTCGCCTGGCGCCCGAACGGACGTGGCATGTGGCGACCCTGGCCAAGGCCCTGACGCCGGGCCTGCGCATCGCCTATGTCGCCGCCCCCCATGCAGAGGCCGCCGAGCGCCTGGCCGCCGCCGGCCACGCCCTGTGCCAGATGCCCGCGCCGCTGATGGCGGCGGTGGCGACGGCCTGGATCCGCGAGGGGACGGCGCAGGCGATCCTGGCCGGGGTGCGGATCGAGGCGCTGGCCCGGCGCGCCCTGGCCGCCGAGATCCTGCCGCGCGCGATCGGCCCGGCCGGCTGCCTGCACGTCTGGCTGGATCGGGTGGAGGCGTTGGCGCCGGAGGGACTGTCGCTGGCGCCCGCCGCCCTGTTCGCCGCGCCCGGGATCGCCGCCCCAGGAACCGCCATGGACGGCGCGCGGCTGTCGCTGGGCGCGCCGGGCAAGCGGGCGGTGCTGGCCTCAGCCCTGCGGCGTCTGGCCTAGGATCTCGGGCACGAAAAAGGGGCGGACCCGGAAGTCCGCCCCTTCGATCGTCTTTGGCCGGCTCAGTCGACCAGCGGTCCTTGCGGGCCGTGACCGGCGGGGGCCGCCTCGCCGGTCGGCGCCGGCCCGTGGTGCGAGTGATGGAAGAACCGCCCCATCAGCTTGTTCGACCAGTTCTTCACCTGGTCCATGAACACGAACACCACCGGGATGTAGAGCAGCGACAGGAAGGTCGAGGTGATCAGGCCGCCGATGACGGTGATCGCCATCGGGGCCCGGAACTCGACATCGGCGCCGAAGCCGATGGCCACCGGCACCATGCCCGCGCCCATGGCCACGGTGGTCATCAGGATCGGCCGGGCCCGCTTGTGGGCCGCGTCGATCAAGGCCTCGCGGCGGGTCATCTTGCCGTCCTTCATCGCCATGATCGCGTACTCGACCAGCAGGATCGAGTTCTTCGCGGCGATGCCCATCAGCATCAGGATGCCGATCAGGCTCGACATCGAGAAGCTGCTGTTGACCAGCTTGAGCAGGGCGAAGGCGCCGCCGATGGCCAGCGGCAGGGCGGCCATGATGGTCACCGGGTGGGCGAAGCTGCGGAACAGCAGCACCAGCACGACGTACATCAGCAGCAGGCCGGTCACGAGGGCCATGACGAAGCCGGAGATCATCTCGGCGATGAACTCGGCGTCGCCGGCGGCCACTTCCTTGACGCCGTTGGGCAACGACTTGACCGAGGGCAGGGCGTGCACCCGCTTGGAAGCGTCGCCGACCACGATGCCGTCGAGTTCGGCGGTGATCTCGGCCACGCGCGAGCGGTCCTGGCGGTTGATCTGAGAGGGACCGGCGCCGAAGCGGATGTCGGCCACCGCGTTCAGCGGGACCGAGGCTCCGCTGGACGAGGGCACCTTCAGGGTCTCCAGCACCGACAGGTCCTCGAGCGCGTTCTGCGTCAGGCGCAGGCGGATCGGCACCTGGCGGTCGCCCAGATTGTACTTGGGCAGGGACTGGTCGACGTCGCCGATGGTCGCCACCCGCACGGCCTGCGAGATCGCGCCGGCCGAGACGCCCATGCGGGCGGCCTGGTCGGGACGCGGGGTGACGATGATCTCCGGACGGGCGATCGAGGCGGTGTTGACGACGTTTGCCAGGCCCGGGACCGAGCGCATCTCGGCCTCGACCTTGCGGGCGGCGGCTTCCAGCTCGGGACCGTCGTCGCCGACCAGCCGCAGGGTGTAGCTGCCGCCGTCGCCGGGGCCGCCGCCGCTGTTGCTGCCCGCGCCGATGCGGGCGCCGGGGATCGCCTTGAACTGGTCGACCATCTGGCGCGTGAACAGCTGCTGGTTCATCCGCTCGCCCTTGGGCACCAGGTCGGCGGTGACGCGCGCCTTGTTGACCCCGTCGTTGCCGACCGAGGCGTAGACACTCTTCACTTCCGGACGGGCCTTCAGCTCGCGGGCGACGCGCTGGGCGATGGCGTCGGTCTCGTCGAGGGTGGAGCCGGGCGGCAGCTCGATCGAGAACGGCGCGCGGCCGCGGTCGGCCGCCGGCTGGAACTCGAAGGGCAGCAGCGGGATCAGGGCCAGCGACGCGACGAAGCTGACGAAGCCGATGATCAGCACCTTCCACTTGTTGCGCAGCGACCAGTTGAGGGCGCGCAGGTAGCCCGGCATCCAGAACGGGTCGGTGTCGGGCTTGTGGTGCGGCTTGAGCATGTAGGCGCCCATCAGCGGCGTCAGCATGCGGGCGACCAGCAGCGAGAACAGCACCGAGACGCAGGCGGCCAGGGCGAAGGCCTTGAAGAACTGGCCGATGATCCCGGGCATGAAGCCGGTCGGGGCGAACACCGCCACGATGGTGAAGGTGGTGGCCACCACGGCCAGGCCGATCTCGTCGGCCGCCTCCATCGCCGCGTTGTAGGGCGACTTGCCGCCGCGCATGTGGCGGACGATGTTCTCGATCTCGACGATGGCGTCGTCGACCAGGATGCCCACGGTCAGCGACAGGGCCAGCAGGGTGACGCCGTTCAGCGACTGGCCCAGCGGGGCCATGATCGCGAAGGTCGGCAGCAGCGACAGCGGAATGGCCACGGCCGCCAGGAAGGTGGCGCGCCAGTCGCGCAGGAAGATGAACACGACGATGACCGCCAGGACGGCGCCGAGGACCAGGGCCTCCATCGACGCCCAGTAGCTTTCCTCGATGTACTTCACGTTGGAGGTCAGCTCGGTGATCGTCAGCTCGGGATGCTCCTTGTCGAGCTTCTCGATGGCCTTGCGGACCTTCTCGGCGACCTTGACCTCGCTGGCGCCGCGCGAGCGGACCATGTTGAAGGTCACGACTTCCTGGTTGTCGGCGCGGGCGCGGTTGCGCGGCTCGGCCCAGCGATCGGTGACTTCGCCGAGGTCGCCCAGGCGCACGGTGCCGCCCGAGGACAGCGGAATGCGGGTCTCGCGAAGCTGGTCCACCGAGCCGGCCGCGCCCAGGGTGCGGATGGCGCGCTCGGAGCCCGAGACGGTCACCCGGCCGCCGGGCAGGTCGGCGTTGGTGCTGGCCAGGGCCTGGCTGACGGCGGCGGCGGTGACGCCGCGCGCGGACAGGCGGTCGGGATCCAGGGCGACCTGGATCTCGCGGCTGACGCCCCCGAGACGATTGACTTCGCCGATGCCCTTGATGGCCAGCAGGGTGCGGGCGACGTCGTTGTCGACGAACCAGCTGCGCTGCTCGGGCGTCATGTTCGGGCCCTTGACCACATAGGTGATCAGCGGGTCGCCGGAGATGTCGATGCGGGTGACGTTGGGGATCTGCATGTCCTGCGGCAGGGCGGACTGCAGGTTGGACATGGCGTTGCGCACGTCGTTGGTGACGCGCTCGTGGTCGACCCCCAGCTCGAACTCGATCATGGTCGACGAGTAGCCGTCGCCCACGGTCGAGGTGATGTGGCGCACCTGGCCCAGGCCCGCGACCGAGTCCTCGATCAGGCGGGTGACCTGGGTCTCCAGTTCGCTGGGAGCGGCGCCCGGTCGCGAGGCCGAGATCACCACCAGCGGCAGGTCGACGTCCGGGTTGTTGTTGATCCGCATGCTGGCGAAGCCGGAGATCCCGGTGATCGTCAGCATCACGAAAAGCATCAGGACGGGGATCGGATTCTTGATCGCCCAGCGCGAGATGTTGTTGGCGTTCATCGGCCGGCCCTAGCGTTTGGCGGCGGAAAGGGTGGGCGCGGGCAGCACGCCCGACACCCGCACCGCGTCGCCGTCGCCCAGGAAGCCGGCGCCCTGCACGATCACGCGCTCGCCGGCCTGCACGCCGTCGACGGCGGTGACCTCGCCCGTGCGGGCGAGGACGGCGACCTTGCGGAACTGGGCCTTGTGCTGGGCGTCGATCAGGAACACTCCCGCCTGGTTCTGGCGATAGAGGATCGAGGCGCTAGGCACGACGGGCGAGGCCTGGTCGCCGGCCTGGATCTGGGCGCGGGCGAACATCCCCGGGCGGAAGGCGCCCATCGACGACAGGGCGATGCGGGCCACGCCCAGGCGGGTCTGGGTGTCGACCTCGGAGGTGACGAGGCGCACGCGGCCTTCGGCCTGGCCGACCTGCTCGGAGGCGATGCGGGCGGGCATGCCGGCCTTGACCACGCCGAGGTCGGTCTCGGGGATCTCGGCGTCCAGCTCCAGGCGGCCGTCGCGGACGATGCGGAAGAGCTCGCTGCCGGCGCTGACGATCTGGCCCTTGGTGACGCTGCGGCGGACGATCAGGCCCGAGACGGGCGCGCGGATCGAGGCCTGGGCCAGGCGGGCGGCGGTCTCGCCCTGGGCGGCCTGGGCCGAGGCCAGCTGGGCGGCGGCGGTGGCTTGCTTGGCCGTGGCGGTGTCGAGCGAGGAGGCCGACAGGAAGCCCTTGGCCTGCAGCTCGCGCGAGCGGCGCAGAGAGGCTTCGGCCTCGGCCAGGGTGGCGCGGGCGCTGGCGACGGCGGCTTCCTGCTGGCGCAGCTGGGCGCGCAGCAGGGTGTCGTTGAGGGCGACCAGAACCTGGCCCTGGCGGACGAACTGGCCTTCCTCGGCGTTGACGGCGACGGCGGTCAGGCCGCCGGTCTCGGCGCCGACCGGCACCTCTTCCCAGGCCGAGATGGTGCCGGAGGCGTTGACCACGCGGGGCAGGGGCAGCACGGCGACCGGCGCGACGCTGACCGTCTGGGCGGCGACGGGCTTCTTGCCCTTGGCCTCGGCCTTCTTTTCCTTGCCGCAGGCGGAAAGGCCGACGGCGCAAACCGTCAGAACCAGGGCCAGCGCCGTCGTGCGCCCGAAAGACCCCTTGAACCCGTAACCCACGACCTGCCCCTTTTTCGCCGAAGTCCCAGCTGGGTCTTCTAGACGAGAAACCGGGTTCGCCGAATTAAATCGGGGTAAGGCGCGTCCAGCGGGCAGGCGGAGGGGGTCAGGCTTCCTTGCGCGCGCCCTGCGCCTCGGTCGCCGAGGCCGCGCGGATCAGCTCCAGCACGTCGACGATGATCGCCTGCATGGCGGTCTGGGCGGCCACGGCGTCGCGGGCGATGATGGCGTTGGCCACGTCCTCGTGCGAGGGGATCGAGGCCGTGCGGCCCTTGATGCGGTTGGTGAAGCGGATCGAGATCCGCAGCGCCGTGTTCACCAGCTCGTGCAGCTCGCTGTAGAACGGGTTCTTGGTCGCGCTGAGGATGGCGATGTGGAAGGCGATGTCGGCGGTCAGCGGATCGTCCTCGCCCTCGGCGGCGGCCTTCATCCGGGCCAGGCCCTTGCGGATGGCCTCCAGGCCCGCCTCGTCGGCGTTGCGGGCGGCCAGGGCCGCGGCCACCGGCTCGATCCCCAGGCGCATCTCGGTGAAGTCCGACAGCAGGCGCAGGCTGAACTTGCGCTCCAGCAGCCAGCGCAGCACGTCGGGATCGAGCAGGTTCCAGTTGGCTTCCGGCTCGACCACCGTGCCGTGGCGGGGGCGGGCGCTGAGCAGGCCCTTGGCGGTGAGCATCTTCACCGCCTCGCGCGTCACCGTGCGGCTGGCCCCGAACTTCTTGGACAGTTCGCCTTCGGTCGGAAAACCGATCTCGGCGTATTCGCCCGTGACGATGGCCTGACCAAGAGATTCCACGAGGCCGTAGGTGAGGCTCAGTCCAGGCTGGGTGCGCATCGCCAAAGTCTTCTTTTCTATACGTCGGACGCGAAACGAATCGCCCCTGTGTAACGTGGTTCGGGCAGACCCGGAACGGTCACGTCATAAGCGAATACATCGCCCGCGCGCGGTTGTCTGACCAATTCGTCTTCCGAGAGCTCGTCGCGCGCCGAAGTGACATACAGCGTGCGAAGGTCCTCGCCGCCGAACGCCACGCAGGTGGGCTGGCTGGCGGGGACGTGCAGGGTCTCCAGCACGCGGCCGTCGGGCGCATGGCGCACAACGGTTCCGGCGGCCCAGCGGGCGCTCCACAGGCAGCCTTCGGAGTCGACCGTGGCCCCGTCGGGATAGCCCTCGGTCACCTCGGCGAAGACCCGGCGGTTGCTCAACGTCCCGTCCTCGTCGAGGTCGAAGGCGAAGATGGTCTGCAGCGGGCTGTCGGAAAAATAGGCGGTCTTGCCGTCGGGGCTGAAGGCCAGGCCGTTGGCGATCTGCACGCCGCCGAAGTGGGCGGTGAAGTCGCCGGCGTGGTCCAGACGCCAGACGCTGGCTTCGGCGCGGTGCCGGATGGCCTCGTCCTCGACCATGGTCCCGGCCCAGAAGCGGCCCGAGCGATCGACGCGGCCGTCGTTGAAGCGGCGGCCGTTGGCCTGCGCCTCGACGCGATGCAGCCACTCGACCTGGCCCGAGGCCAGGTCGAACAGGCCAAGGCCCGTCTCGAAGGCGGCGACGACGCGGCCGGCCTCATCGGGAAGCAGGGCGATCGAGCCGATGCGTTCGGGGGCGGCGAAGGTTTCGACCGCGCCGCTGGCGGGGTCGAAGGCGCGCAGGCGGCGGCTCTGGATGTCGGTCCACAGCAGGCGGCCGGCATGGATGTCCCACACCGGCCCTTCGCCGAGCACGTCGCCGGCCGCGATGATCGCGGCCGGCGTCTGGCTGGAGATCACCACCACGTGGCGTACAGGGCGATGAGGATCAGGATCACGCCCACGCCGGCGATGTTGAAGCCCTTCGTGGTCTTGTAGGTGACGCCCTCCAGGCTGACGACGTTCACCTCCTTCTTCTGCGGGGCGACCAGCGAGACGACGACGGCAGCGATCAGGGCCAGCACGAAGACCAGGCCGACGCGGTTCATGAACGGCATGTCGGGCAGGCCGAACTTCAGGGCCAGCGACAGGATCACCGAGCCGGCCGTGGCCACCAGGGCGCTGGCGGTGGTGGCGCGCTTCCAGAACAGGCCCAGCATGAAGATCACCACGATGCCCGGGGTGAAGAAGCCGGTGTACTCCTGGATGCGCTGGAAGACCTGGTCGGCGCCGCCCAGCAGGGGCTTGGCCGACAGGATGCCGATGATCACGGCCACGACGGCGGTGATGCGGCCGACCAGCACCAGGTGGCGCTCGCTCGAGTCCTTGCGGGTCTTGGCGTAGAGGTCGAGGGTGAAGATGGTGGCGATCGAGTTGATCTTGGCCGCCAGCGACGCGACGATCGCGGCCACCAGGGCGGCGAACACCAGACCCAGCAGGCCGGGCGGAAGCAGCTTCATCATCTCCGGATAGGCCTGGTCGGGCTTGGCCAGGCCGGGAGCCAGCACCAGGGCGGCGAGGCCCGGGATGACCACGATGACCGGCATCAGCAGCTTCAGATAGGCCGCGAAGGCGATGCCCTTCTGGGCTTCCGGCAGGTCCTTGGCGCCGAGGGCGCGCTGGATGATGTACTGGTTGAAGCCCCAGTAGCTGACGTTCATCACCCACAGGCCGCCGAACAGCACGGACAGGCCCGGCAGCTCCTTGTAGTGCGGGCTGGCCTTGTCGAGGATCATGTCGAAGTGTTCGGGGAACTGGCTGGTCAGGTGGGTGAAGCCCGCGACCACGCCGCCGTCGCCGCCGATCTTGCTGAGCGACAGGAAGACAATGATCAGGCCACCAAGCACCAGCAGGGCCACCTGGACGATGTCGGTCAGGGCCACGGCCTTGAGGCCGCCCCACAGCTGGTAGGCCAGGGCGAAGACGCCGATGGCGACCAGGGCCCACATCTGGTCCATGCCCGTGACGGTGTGCACGGCGATGGAGCCCAGCCACAGGATCGAGGTCAGGTTCACGAAGACGTAGAGGCCCAGCCAGAACAGCGCCATCAGGGTCCGCACGCTGGGGCCGTACCGCTGCTCCAGGAACTGCGGCATCGTCACGATGCCGTTCTTCAGGAAGATCGGCAGGAAGAACTTGCCGACGATCAGCAGGGTCAGGGCCGCCATCCACTCGTAGGAGGCGATGGCCAGGCCGATGGCGTAGCCCGAGCCGCTCATGCCGATGATCTGTTCGGCCGAGATGTTGGCGGCGATCAGCGAGGCGCCGATCGCCCACCAGGGCAGAGCCTTCGACGCGAGGAAGTAGTCGGTCGAGTTCTTCTTGTGCCCGCCCTTGTCGCGGGAAACCCACTGCGCCAGGCCGAAGATGGCCACGGCGTATATCGCCAGGATGACGAGATCGATGGTTGCTAGGTTCTTCACGTGGGCTTCCCCCCTTTAGGGCTGCTCTTCGTTATGATCGTTAGACGGCTCAGCCGCCGGTCTGCGCAGTCCAGGCCGCGACCAGGGCGCGGGCGCGCTCGCCGACTTCGGCCGCCGTATAGCCCGGACGGTAGAGTTCGCCGCCGACGCCGATGCCGGCCACGCCGATGTCGAGCCAGGGCTTGAGGTTGGCCGCGCCTACGCCGCCGACCGCATAGACCGCGATGTCCTTGGGCAGCACGTCGCGCACGGCCTTCAGGTGACCCGGGCCGAACGAGCCGGCCGGATAGAGCTTCAGCGCCTTCGCGCCCGCCTTCACGGCCGTGAAGGCCTCGGTCGGGGTCGAGAAGCCGGGCATGACGGTCAGGCCCAGCTCGACGGCGCGGGCGATGACCTCGGGGTCGATGTTGGGGGTGACGATCAGCTTGCCGCCGACCGCGGCCACGTCGTCGACCGCCTGCGGGGTCAGGACGGTGCCCGCGCCGCACAGGGCCTTGTCGCCGAAGGCCTCGCACAGCTTGCCGATGCTGACCAGCGGCTCGGGCGAGTTCAGCGGGATCTCGATGTAGCCGATGCCGGCGTCGACGAGCGCGCCGGCGATCTCGACGATTTCGTCGGGCTTCACACCGCGCAGGATGGCGACGATGGGCGGGGCGTCAGGCAAGGACATGGGCATCACGCGTCAATGAGGTGGACAGGGAGGATAGGCCGGCGAGAACGGCGGCGTCGCCGTCGATCTCGAAGCTGTCGCCGCCGGCGGCGGCGATGGCCTTGGCGTAGAGGACGTTCAGCGCCGGGGCGCCGATCAGGGCGACCTTGCCGAGCTGGCCGAACCAGCCGGCCGCGCCGGCGGCGTCGGCGCCGATCAGCAGGCCCGACAGGAAGCCCATGGCGTCAGCCTTGGGCAGGCCGTCGATCAGCTGGCGGCTGCGGGTCTCGAACAGCAGGTGGGGCAGCAGGGCCGCGCCCTTGTCGGTGATCCGCGAGAGGCCCAGGTCGAAGCCTTCCGGCGTCGCGGGCGCGTCGCCGGCGGCGGCCTTGGCCAGGATCGAGTGCTCGCGCAGTATGGCGAAGACCTCGCCGACCGGCGCGGTCAGGAACGAGGTGATCGCCCCGTCCTCGACCACGACCCACTTGGTGTGGGTGCCGGGCATGGCCAGCAGGTGGCGGCCGGTCTTCAGTTCAGGGTTCAGCGCCAGGGCGCCGAGGATCTGGGTTTCCTCGCCGCGCATCACGTCGGGACCGCCCAGCGGGTTGGTGCAGGACAGGCCCGGCACGATCGAGACGGTCAGGCCCTGGGCCGCTACCTTGACCAGACGCTCGGTGATCGCCGCGGCGTCGGCGGGGCAGGGGGCGTAGGGCGCCTCGACCCAGCCGTTGCGCGAGCCGACCATGCCGCACAGCAGGATCGTCTCCGGGCCGGCTTCACGCCAGTCGCCGACGAGGTCGAGGAAGGTCTGTTCCGGCGAGGCGCTCAGCGAGCCGATGCCGGGGCCGTCGCGGCGGTCCAGCACGCTCTTGCCCTGGCGCAGATAGAGCCGCAGGCGCGAGGTGCCCCAGTCGCCGAAGATGGTGATGGACGGATCGGACGCGACCATCAGCAGGCTCCCCCGTTTCGAGCGCTTCCCTGGTGAAGCCGTCCGGAGTCGTCAGCCTGCGTCATGTTCGTCCCTAAACGCGCGCCTGGCGGGAGTCTTTCACGCCGGGTCGCAAGGCATTTATAATATAATAATGATCGGTGCAAACGGCAGGGTGGTCCAGCCTCCTTCGAGTGTGGTCAGACCATTGTTTCGCCTAAGGGTTTAGGTTTGTAGCGTTTGCGCCTGTGGCCCAAAAGCGGCGCCTATAGCGGAAATGATAGCGCTATCAATTTTGGCTTGATGACCACAATTATATGACTATAGCTACCAATCAGATTGTGCGGGGCAGGTTGTCTCGCACGTCACCGGCGCCGATGAGAACGCCGGGGCGGATTCACCTACTGGGGAAGGAAACGGGCATGCGACGCCTCAATAACTCACATCGTTTCATGTTCGGCGCTTCGGTCCTGGCGCTGTGCGCCGTGGCTCCGTTGACAGCGCTGGCGCAGACCGCCGGTACGACCACCGAAGACACCCAGGTCGAAGAGATCGTGGTCACCGGTCAGCGGGCCCAGATCCAGTCGGCCCAGAAGATCAAGCAGAACGCCGAAGTGATCGTCGACTCGATCACCGCCGTCGACATCGGCGCCCTGCCGGACCGCTCGGTCTCCGAAGCCCTGCAGCGCATCTCGGGCATCACCCTGCAACGCACCAACGAAGCGCGCGACCCGGCCCGGATGGCCGCGGAAGGCGGCGGCGTGGCCATTCGCGGCCTGTCGTGGGTGCGTTCGGAAACCAACGGCCGTGACATCTTCTCGGCCAAGAACGGCCGCGGCCTGAGCTTCGAAGACGTGTCGGCCGACCTGCTGGCCGGCGTCGACGTCTACAAGAACCCGTCGGCCGACATGATCGAAGGCGGCATCGGCGGCACGGTCAACCTGCGCACCCGCGTGCCGTTCGACCAGAAGGGCCGCCTGTTCGCCTTCTCGGGCGACTACAACTACGGCGAGCTGCAGAAGAAGGGCTATTACTCGGGCAACGTGATCGCCAGCGATCGTTGGGACACCAACATCGGCGAATTCGGCGCCCTGCTGGCCTACAGCTATTCGGAAGTCGGCAACCGCACCAACAGCATCTCGGTCGACCGCTACGACCCGATGACCGTCAACGGCAAGACCGTCTACGTGCCCAAGGCCATGGGCTGGCGTTCGGTCGACTGGGAGCAGAAGCGCCAATCCCTGGCCTTCGCCGCCCAATGGCGTCCGAACGACAAGTTCGAGTTCACCCTGCAGGCCATGGGCTCGAAGGCCAATCCGAAGGACCTGGAGCGCGCCGCTCTCGTGGAAAACACGATGAGCCAGAGCAACGCCAACGGCTACACCTACAACTCGGACGGCGTGTTCACCGGCGGCACCGTCTATGACGCCCAGTACACCGCCGACACCCGCGCCGGCGAAGGCCACAAGAAGACGGCCGACATCGCCCTGAACGGCAAGTGGTTCGTCAACGACGCCTGGACGATCTCGGGCGACCTGCAATACGTGAAGTCGACCTCGAAGACCTCGAGCCTGACCGTCTTCACCCAGCTGCAGGACAACGCCGGCGTCGACGGCGACCTGCCGGACGTCAACTGGAACCTCAACACCAGCGTGCCCACGGTCACGACGGTCGGCGCCAACAACACCTACGTCAAATCCCAGTACTACTGGGCCGCGGCCATGGACCACATCGACGAGAGCGAAGCCTCCGAAAAGGCCGCCCGCCTCGACGTGACCTACGAGTTCCCGGAAGACGGCTGGCTGAAGACCTTCCGGTTCGGCGTCCGCGCCACCGACAAGGAATTCGAATCCCGCGAGTCGAGCTGGAACTGGAGCCTGCTGAGCGCCCAGTACTGGGGCGGCGGCACGCCGGTCTACCTGACCGACAGCGCCACCTCGAACCTGTCCGAGCTCTACACCTTCAAGAACTTCTTCGGCGGCGACGTGCAGGTTCCGGGCGTGGCCTGGTTCCCGACCGCCAGCGTGGTCACCAACGGCGCCCAGAACGCCTACAACCTGCTGAAGTCGACCGAGACGGCCGGCTGGGGCTGGTCGCCGGTCACCACCTACGCCGACGCCAACAACAATAATCAGAACGAGAAGACCTACGCCGGCTACGGCCTGCTGCGCTTCGGCTCCGACACCCCGTTCGGCACGAACATGCCGCTCGACGGCAACATCGGCGTCCGGATCGTGAAGACCGAAGCCACCGCCGGCGCCGGCGCCGCGGTTTCGAGCGCCCCGACCACCAGCTGCGCCACCGGCGTCATCGCCGCCGATCTCGCGCACTGCAACGCCGCCGTGGCCTTCGGCAGCGGCACCCTGACCACCGCGGGCGCCAACAACGACTACACCGACGTCCTGCCCAGCCTGAACCTGCGCTGGCACGTGACGCCGCAACTGCAGATCCGCTTCGCCGCGTCCAAGGCCGTCGTGCGTCCGACGATGGTGCAGCTGCAGCCCTACACGACCCTGGGCTTCAACTTCGCCACCAGCGGAACCACGGCGACCACCCTGTGGGCGACCGGCACCGGCGGCAATCCGAACCTGCGTCCGACCAAGGCCAACCAGTTCGACCTCAGCGCCGAATGGTACTTCGCGCCGACCGGCAGCCTGACGCTGGCGCTGTTCCGCAAGAACATCAAAGACTACATCTACACCGCCACCAGCACCGAGACCTATGTCCAGAACGGCCAGTCGATCGACTTCGCCGTCACCCGTTACGCCAACGGTTCGGACGGTTCGGTCCAGGGCTTCGAGATCGGCTACCAGCAGTTCTACGACTTCCTGCCGGGCGCCCTGTCGGGCATCGGCGTGCAGGCCAACTACACCTTCATCGACAACGAGGGCGGCGCCAACGCTCCGGCCAGCGTGTTCGACAGCACCCAGGTGGGCGCGGCCAACTCCAAGCTGCCGATCGAAGGCATGTCGGGCCGCAGCTATAACGTGGCGGTGATGTACGAAAAGTACGGCATCTCGGCTCGCCTGGCCTACAACTGGCGTCAGCGCTACCTGCTGACCAGCTCGGCGGCCAACGTCAACGCTCCGGTCTGGTCGCGTGACTACGGCCAGCTGGACGGTTCGGTCTTCTACAGCATCAACAAGCAGTACAAGGTCGGCGTCCAGGCCACGAACATCCTCAAGGAACGCACTGTCCTCGAGGTCGGCTATCCGGAACGCGTCGCTCCCTACAACTGGGTGGAGACCGACCGTCGCGTGGCCTTCGCGGTCCGCGCCGCCTTCTAAGGCGGTCTGACTTGACCTGAAAAAGGGCCCTTCGACGATCCGGACCAGCTATGGTCGGGGCCGTCGGAGGGCTTTTTTGTTGAGGGGCGTCGCGCAAGAGGACGCCTGTGTGGGAGGGCGCGTGTTGGATCAGCCTATTCGCAAGGTCGTCGTGGTGGGCGGGGGCACCGCCGGCTGGATGACGGCCGCGGCGTTCAGCCGGCTGCTGGTCAGCCCGACGGTGCAGGTCGAGGTCGTGGAGTCCGAGGCCATCGGCACGGTCGGCGTCGGCGAGGCCACCATCCCGACCATCCGCAACTTCAACGAAAAGCTGGGCCTCGACGAGGTCGAGTTCATCCGCCAGACCCAGGCCAGCTTCAAGCTGGGCATCGACTTCCGCGACTGGGGCCGGGTCGGCCACCGCTATTTCCACGGCTTCGGCGACTTCGGGGCCGACCACGAGCAGGTGCAGGCCCACCAGCTGTGGCGGCGCCTGCGGGCCCTGGGCGACGACAGCAGCCTGGAGGACTGGTCGCTGCCGACGGCGGCGGCGGCGCTGAACCGCTTCATCCCGCCCAGCCCCGATCCGCGCTCGCCGCTGCACGACTATTCCTACGCCTACCATTTCGACGCGGGGCTCTACGCGGCCTTCCTGCGCCGCTACGCCGAGGCGCGGGGCGTCGTGCGCACCGAGGGCAGGATCGTCGACGTCGCCCTGCGCGGCGCCGACGGCTTCGTCGAGGCCGTGGTGCTGGACGACGGCCGGCGGGTGGAGGGCGACCTCTTCGTCGACTGCTCGGGCTTCCGCGCCCTGCTGATCGAAGGGACCCTGAAGGCCGGGTTCGAGGACTGGTCGCGCTGGCTGCCGTGCGACCGCGCCCTGGCCGTGCCGTGCAAGCTGGGCGGCGACGGCCTGACGCCCTACACCCGCTCGACCGCCCGCGAGGCTGGCTGGCAATGGCGGATCCCGCTGCAGCACCGCATCGGCAACGGCTATGTCTATTCCAGCGCCTTCGTCGACGACCAGCGGGCCGCCGACACCCTGATGTCGAACCTTGATGGCGACGCCCTGGACGATCCGCGTCCGCTGCGTTTCCTGGCCGGCCGTCGCAAGAAGTTCTGGGATCGCAACGTCGTGGCCGTGGGCCTGTCGGGCGGTTTCCTGGAGCCGCTGGAATCCACCTCGATCAGCCTGATCCAGAACGGGATCGCGCGGCTCTTGGAATTCTTCCCCGACCGTCGCTGCGATCCGTTGCTGGCCGACGAGTTCAACCGCGTCTCGGCCCAGGAATACGAGCGCATCCGCGACTTCATCATCCTGCACTACTGCATCAACCAGCGGGACGAGCCGATGTGGCGGCAGGTCCGCGAGGTCGAGCTGCCCGACAGCCTGAAGGCCAAGATCGCGCTCTACAAGGCGCGCGGCCATGTGGCGATCCACGAGGGCGACGGCTTCGCGCGGCCCAGCTGGATCTCGATCTACAACGGCCTGGGCGTGGTGCCCGAGACCTATGATCCGCTCGCCGACCGCATTCCCGAGGCCGAGCTGCGCCGGCTGATGGATCACCGGCGGGCGGTGATCCGCCATGCCGCCCAGTCGATCCCGACCCAGGCGGCGTTCATCGCCCAGCATTGCGCGGCCGATCCGATCGGCTGAGATAACGACAAGACCCTTGGGGGAGGGAAACATGCAGGACACCGATCGCAGCCTTCGCAAGATCGTGGTCGTCGGCGGGGGCACGGCTGGCTGGATGGCCGCCGCGGCCCTGTCGCAGCTGGTCGGCGGCCGGTTCGGGGCGATCGAGGTGGTCGAGTCCGACGAGATCGGCACGGTCGGGGTGGGGGAGGCGACGATCCCGCCGCTGCATCTCTTCCACGCCCTGCTCGGTATCGACGAGAACGCCTTCGTCCGCGCCACCCAGGGGGCGTTCAAGCTCGGCATCGAGTTTCGCGACTGGGGCCGCAAGGGCGGGCGCTATTTCCACCCGTTCGGGGCCTATGGCGCGCCGATGGGGCTGTCGCCGTTCCACCAGACCTGGCTGCGGGCCAGGGCCGAGGGCGTGGCGGACGATCTTGACGCCTACAATCTGGCCGCCAGCGCCGCGGCCCTGAACCGCTTCGTGCGCCCGCCGGCCGGCCAGGCGCCGCCGGTGTTTTCGACCTTCGGCTACGCCTTCCATTTCGACGCCTCGCTCTATGCGAAGTTCCTGCGCCGCTTCGCCGAGGCGCGGGGCGCGCGGCGGACGGAGGGCAAGATCGTCGATGTCGCCCTGCGCGACGAGGACGGCTTCGTCGAGGCCGTGACGCTGGAGGACGGCCGCCGCATCGAAGGCGACTTCTTCATCGACTGCTCGGGGTTCCGGGGACTGCTGATCGAGCAGGCCCTGAAGACCGGCTACGAGGACTGGAGCCATTGGCTGCCGTGCGACCGCGCCCTGGCGGTTCCCAGCGCCAATGCCGGCCCGCTGACGCCCTATACGCGGTCCACGGCCGAGGCGGCCGGCTGGCGCTGGCGCATCCCGCTGCAGCACCGCACCGGCAACGGCCACGTCTATTGCAGCGCCCACATCAGCGACGACGAGGCCGCTTCAGCCCTTCTGGCGGGGCTGGACGGCGAGGCCCTGGCCGATCCGCGTCCGCTGCGGTTCACACCGGGCCGCCGGCGCAAGGCCTGGAACCGCAACGTCCTGGCCCTGGGTCTGGCGTCCGGCTTCATCGAGCCGCTGGAGTCGACCAGCATCCACCTGATCCAGACGGCGATCACGCGGCTGTTCAGCTACTTCCCCGACCGCGACTTCGACCTGGCCACGGTCGACGAATACAACCGGCTGTCGGCGCAGGAGTTCGAGGAGGCGCGCGACTTCGTCATCCTGCACTACGCCGTCGGCGAGCGCGACGACACCGAGCTGTGGCGCTACTGCCAGGCCATGAGCCTGCCCGACAGCCTGCGGCGCAAGATCGACCTCTATCGCGGGCACGGGCGGATCCACGTCCTGCCCAACGAGCTCTTTAAGGAGCACAGCTGGCTGGCGGTGCTGGAGGGGCAGGGGGCGCGACCCGAGCGCCTGGACCCCTTGGCGAGCCTGATCGACGGCGCGGCCCTGCGTGGTCAGTTGGGTGCGATCCAGGCGGCGGTGCGCCAGACCGCGCAAGCCTTGCCTTCCCATGAGGCGTTCATCGTCAGCCATTGCCGCGCGGAGGCGTGATCCCGCAAAAAATGGGCTGACAACGCTATCAATTCCCTTGCGTCGTCATTTGTATGATTATACATATGACGAGTGGCGCCGAGGTCGCGAAAGCGACTGTTCGGCCGTGCGGATCTCTTGCGAGGTCTGCCAGCGCGCCGCGCGAACCACCTCCCCGGTCTCGCGCGAAGTCTTTTCAACCGCGCATCGCCTCCTGCGGGCGATGCGCGGATTTTTTTTGCCTTTTATCCAACTGTTACAAAGAGTTGCTGAGCGACGTGACGCTCGGCGAAGGCCGTGAAAACCGGTTGCAATCGCGGCCGCCTCGGCTAATTGTCCTATTTATAAGAATGGTAGCGGTAACGAGTTGGCGGGGCTGAAGTCTCTCGCGCGACCGCCGGATCGGGAGGAGGCGAGGGGGCATGTCCATTCCCTTTGACAGCGCTTACTTCCGCGGCGAACGCTCGATGCAGGCTTAAGGTCCGACCGGCTGGCCAGCAGGAGGTTTTCGCGTGACGTTTCGAACCCGTAAGCACGGGCTCGCCGCCCTAGGCGCGATCCTCAGCCTGTCGCTGGCCGCCCCGGCCTTCGCCCAGGCCCCGCTGCCCAAGCTGGTGACCAAGAACGGCAAGCACGCCCTGCTGGTCGACGGCAAGCCGTTCCTGATGCTGGGCGTCCAGGCCAACAACGCCGCCAACTATCCCTCGCAACTGCCCAAGGTGTGGCCGGCCGTGAAGGCCCTGAACGCCAACACCCTGGAGATCCCGGTCGCCTGGGAGCAGATCGAGCCGGTCGAGGGCAAGTTCGACTTCTCCTATGTCGACCTGCTGCTGAAGCAGGCCCGGGAGAACGACACCAAGCTGGTGATCCTGTGGTTCGCCACCTGGAAGAACAACGGCCCGCAATACGCCCCTGAATGGGTCAAGCTCGACAACAAGCGCTTCCCCCGCCTGATCAACGGCAAGGGCGAGATGAAGAACTCTCTGTCGCCGCACTTCCGCGCGACGTTGGAGGCCGACAAGAAGGCCTTCGTCGCGCTGATGCGCCACCTGAAGGCGGCCGATCCGGACCACACCGTGATCATGGTCCAGCCCGAGAACGAGGTCGGCGCCTACAGCGCCATCCGCGACTTCTCGCCCACCGCCCAGAAGATCTTCGACGGCCCGGTTCCCGCGGCGCTGGTCAAGGCCATGGACAAGAAGCCCGGGACCTGGAAAGAGGTGTTCGGGAAGGACGCCGACGAGTTCTTCTACGCCTGGTCGATCGGCCGCTATGTCGATGAGATCGCCGAGGCAGGAAAGCGCGAACTGCCGCTGCCAATGTACGTCAACGCCGCCCTGCGCGATCCCTTCCACGACCAGGACCCGTTCACCTATTCGTCGGGCGGCCCGACCTGGAACGTGCTCGACGTCTGGAAGGCCGCCGCCCCGTCGATCGACGCCCTGGCCCCCGACATCTACATGCGCGAGAGCGAGAAGGTCCGGAAGACGCTGGAGCAGTACGGCCGCGCCGACAATCCGCTGTTCGTGCCCGAGATCGGCAGCGACAAGGCCTACGCCCGCTACATCTACGATGTGCTGGGCCATCAGGGCATCGGCTTCGCGCCGTTCGGCCTCGACTACACCGGCTATTCCAACTACCCGCTCGGCGCCAAGACGGTCGACGCCAAGACGCTGGAGAACTTCGGCGTTCACTATCGCCTGCTGGCCCCGATGGCCCGCGAATGGGCCAAGCTCTCGTTCGAGGGCAAGGTCTGGGGCGTGGGCGAGCAGGAGGGCGGCAAGCCCGAGACCCTCGACCTGGGCGGCCGCTGGAACGTGCGCGTCACCTATGGCGAATGGCAGTTCGGCTCGATCGAGGCCCCGTGGATGGCCAAGGCCGAGAAGCAGCCCGACCGCGAGATCCCCGACGCCGGCGCCCTGATCGCCCAACTCGGCCCCGACGAGTTCCTGATCACCGGCTACCGCGCCCGCCTGACCTTCGGCTCGGCCAAGGGCGAGCAGTTCATGGTCTCGCGGGTCGAGGAAGGCCACTTCGATGAGGCGGGCCAGTGGGTGTTCGACCGCGTCTGGAACGGCGACCAGGTCGACTACGGCCTGAACCTGACCACCTTGCCCCAGATCCTGAAGGTGAAGCTGGCGACCTACTGAAGTCCTTGGTCTGTGCGTGATCCTCGTCCTTCGACAAGCTCAGGATGAGGATCATTGCCGGCCCGAGCCTACCCAAACCCTCATCCTGAGCCTGTCGAAGGACGAGGGTTTCGCCCCAACAAAAGAACGAGAACAGGGAAGAACGAAGACATGCGCAGCATCTATCGGGGCGGCGGCCTGGCCGCTGGCCTGGCCCTCTCCCTGCTGGCCTCGACCAGCGCCTTCGCCCTCGACGGGGCCTTCGAGAAGACCGCCGACGGGGTGGTCGTCACCCCCGCCTCGGGCCCGGCCAAGAAGGTCCGGCTGCAGGTGATGGGCGAGCGGATCATCCACGTCACCGCCTCGCCGACCGAGACCTTCGACGCCCCGCCCAGCCTGATGGTCACGGCCAAGCCGGTCGCGACCGGCTTCACGGTCGACGCCAAGGGCGGGGTGCTGACGCTGAAGACGGCCAAGGCCACCGCCCAGGTCTCGCTGAGCGACGGCACGGTCGACTTCCTCGACGCCAAGGGGCGCAAGATCCTGGGCGAGCGCGACCGCGGCGCCTTTACCCCGACCAAGGTCGAGGGGCAGGACTTCTACGTCGTTCGTCAGCAGTTCAATCCGGGTACGGACGAGGCCTTCTATGGCCTGGGCCAGCACCAGAACGGCCAGATGGACTACAATGGCCAGGACGTCGAACTGCTGCAGTACAACCGCTCGATCGCGGTGCCGATGCTGCTGTCCTCGCGCGGCTACGGCCTGCTGTGGGACAACAACTCGATCACCCGCTTCGGCAACCCGATCCCCTATGACGTCGCCTCGCGCGACCTGAAGATCTTCGACGCCGACGGCAAGGCCGGCGGCTTCACGGCCAAGTACTACCAGAACGGCCAGCTGAAGGTGACGCGGGTCGAGAAGGACATCGACTACCGCTTCCTCAAGGACCTGCCCAACTGGCCGGCTGAGCTGCAGACGGCCGAGAAGAAGCTCCAGCCCGGCCAGACCGTGGTGTGGGAAGGCGCGATCCAGACCGACAAGGCCGGCGAGCACAATTTCAAGCTCTATTCGAGCAGCTACGCCAAGGTCTGGCTGGACGGCCATCTGGTCATCGACCGCTGGCGCCAGAACTGGAACCCCTGGTACCACAACTTCGACGCCAAGCTGACGCCGGGCAAGAAGCACAAGATCCGCGTCGAGTGGACGCCGGACGACGGCTATATCGGCCTGCTGCACAACGACCCGATGCCGAGCGCCGACCGTCACTCGCTGCAGTTCACCTCGGAAGTCGGCAAGGCCATCGACTACTACTATGTCGGCGGCGACGACCTCGATCAGGTGGTGGCCGGCTATCGCGACCTGACGGGGTCGGCGGTGATGATGCCGCGCTGGGCCTACGGCTTCTGGCAGTCGCGCCAGCGCTACGAGACCCAGGACCAGATCGTCGGCGTGGTGAAGGAGTACCGCAAGCGCGGCCTGCCGCTCGACAACATCGTCATGGACTGGCGCTACTGGAAAGACCCCGAGTGGGGCACCCACAAGTTCGACGAGACGCGCTTCCCTGATCCGCAGAAGATGATCGACGACATCCATGGGCTGAACGCCCACTTCATGATCTCGATCTGGCCGAAGTTCTATCCGACCACGGACAACTACAAGGAGCTCGACGCGGCCGGTCACATGTACCACCGCAATGTCGAGCAGGGCGCGCTGGACTGGGTGGGCCCCGGCTATCTGAACTCGTTCTACGACCCCTACACCCAGGAAGCGCGCGACATCTATTGGCGCCAGGTGAAGAAGAACCTGAAGGTCTACGGCGTCGACGCCTGGTGGATGGACGCCTCCGAGCCCGACCTGCACTCCAATGTCGACGTGCCCGAGCGCACCCTGCGCATGAGCCCGACGGCGCTCGGCCCGGGCGCGGAATACTTCAACAGCTACGCGCTGGAGCACACCCGCGGCGTCTATGAGGGCGAGATCAAGGACAACCCGGACGTCCGCCCGTTCATCCTGACCCGCTCGGGTTTCGGCGGCCTGCAACGCAACGCCTCGGCGGTGTGGAGCGGCGACGTGGTGGCGCGCTGGGACGACTTCCGCGACCAGATCTCGGCCGGCGTGAACCTGTCGATGTCGGGCATCCCCAACTGGACCACCGACATCGGCGGCTTCTCGGTCGAGAAGCGCTATGAGAGCAAGGACCCGGCCCACTGGGCCGAGTGGCAGGAGCTGAACCTGCGCTGGTTCCAGTTCGGCGCCTTCAGCCCGCTGTTCCGCAGCCACGGCGAGCTACCGTTCCGCGAGATCTACGAACTCGCCGACGAAGGCAGCGACGTCTACAAGTCGCTGGCCTGGTACGACGAGCTTCGCTACCGGCTGATGCCCTATGTCTACACCCTGGCGGCCGACACCTATCACCGCGACGGCAGCATGATGCGCGGCCTGGTGATGGACTATCCGACCGACGCCAAGGCCCGGACGGTCAATGACCAGTACCTGTTCGGCGACGACTTCCTCGTGGCCCCGGTGACGGCGTTCAAGGCCCGCTCGCGCGGCGTCTATCTGCCCGCCGGAACCTGGTACGACTTCGAGACCGGCAAGGCCTTCAAGGGCGGCCAGACGGTCAAGGCCGACGCGCCGCTGGCCCGCATGCCGCTGTTCGTGAAAGCCGGCGCCATCGTGCCGACCACCGAGGTGCAGCAGTATGTCGGCGAGAAGCCCGACGCGCCGATCACCCTGCTGGTCTTCACCGGCAAGGACGGCAAGTACGAGCTCTATGAAGACGACGGCCTGTCCAACGGCTACGCCCGCGGCGCCTGGGCCCGCACGCCGATCTCCTATGACGACGCCAGCGGCCGGGTGACGATCGGCGCCCGCTCGGGCGGCTTCAAGGGCCTGGTCGAGAAGCGCACCTTCAAGGTCCGCTTCATCGGCAAGGGCGCCAAGCCGACCGACTTCGACGCGGCGGCCGACCTGACCGTCGACTATGACGGCCAGCCGGTGGTGCTGACCCGGAAGTAGGGGTCACGTCATGTGAGCCAGCGAGGGCCCGGCGGCGACGCCGGGCCCTTCGTCGTTTCAGAGCCGTCTCAGACCAGGGGGCAGGTCACCGCATAGGCGTGGCGCGAGCCCAGCAGGCCCTTGTGGATCTCGACGCAGACCGACGCGCCGATCGGGTGCAGGGCGTAGATGTCCGCCGTCACCGAGAGCTCGTCGAAGGTTTCGCGCCGGCCGTTGACGGTGGCGCCGACATAGAGGCTGGGACGGCCTCGGCTTGGCCAGACGGCGTCCTCGACCACGCCCTGGACGACCATGAAGTCGTTGCGCGTGACGGCGAGGTCGACGGCGGAGACGACACCCCAGCCCCAGGCGAAGGCGATGACCGCGGCGAAGGCCTTGGTCGTCAGGTTCCGCCCATGGGTGTCGGCGATGATCATGGAAATCCAGAGCACGGCGCCCAGGCCGGCGGCCACGGCGAGCAGGCCGCCGCAGTCCATGAAATGCTGCTGGAAGCTCGGGATGCACAAGGCCAGGGCCGGCATGCACCAGGCCATGAAGAGGTTCTCCGCTCCCGGCATGCCCTTGGCTTCGAACAGCGACAGTTCCGGATCGCGCCTGACCAGCCAGATCGCCGCCCAAGGCGTCAGGGCCGCCAGGGTCACGACGACGGGATAGGGCCACGGCTTGATCATCAGCCAGAAGGCACAGACCACCGACCAAACGGCCAACCAACCCGCCGCCACGATGGAGCGGTCCGAGGGGCCGATCCGATACACCACGCTGCCAATCATGGCGCGACCCTAGGGCGAGCTTCACCTTAAGCGCCAGTGAAACCCGGCCGCGAAGGTGCTCTTATCGGGCGGTGATCCCCCGGAGAGTCGCCATGTCCAAGTCCGTCCTGCTCGCTGCTTCCTTGGCCGCCGCGCTGGCCGCCGCGCCCGCCGCCTTCGCGGCCGACTGGTCGCTGGCCATCCATGGCGGAGCCGGCGTGATCAATCGCGGGGACCTCAGCCCTGAGAAGGACGCGGCCTACCGCGCCGGGCTCGACGCGGCGCTGAAGGCCGGCTCGGAAGTGCTGGAAAAGGGCGGCTCCAGCCTCGATGCGGTCGAGGCCGCCGTGAAGGTGCTGGAGGACAATCCGCTGTTCAACGCCGGCCGTGGCGCGGTCTTCACCGCCGATGGCAAGAACGAGCTGGACGCCTCGATCATGGACGGCGCGACCCTCAAGGCCGGCGCGGTGGCGGGCGTCACCCGCACCAAGCACCCGATCAGCCTGGCCCGGGCGGTGATGGAGAAGTCGCCCCACGTGATGCTGGCCCGCGAGGGCGCCGACGCCTTCTCGTTCGAGCAGGGGCTGGAACAGGTGGATCCGTCCTACTTCCGCACCGAGGAGCGCTGGAAGCAGCTGGAGGCCTGGCGCGCCAAGCAGAAGGCCGCGCTGGACCCGACCCACCTCTTCGGCACGGTCGGGGCGGTGGCGATCGACGCCAAGGGCCACCTGGCGGCGGCGACCTCGACCGGCGGCATGACCGGCAAGAAGTGGGGCCGGGTCGGCGACAGCCCGATCATCGGCGCCGGCACCTACGCCCAGGACGGCGTCTGCGCGGTCTCGGCCACCGGCTCGGGCGAATACTTCATCCGCACCAGCGCCGCCCACCAGGTCTGCGCCCGCATCGCCTTCGCCGGCCAGGACCTGAAGACCGCCGGCGCGGCGACCATCAAGTCGATCGGCGACATCGGCGGCGACGGCGGCATGATCACCATGAACGCCAAGGGCGAGGTGGCCTTCCCGATGAACAGTTCGGGCATGTACCGCGGCTGGGCCAGCGCCAAGGGCAAGGGCACGGCGATCTACGCGGATGAGAAGTAGGGGCGCTTCGCGCACCCCCTCCGGCCCTCCGGGCCACCTCCCCCAAAGGGGGAGGATCTTGGTGCGCGCCGTTAGATGCTCCCCCTCTGGGGGAGCTGTCGCGGAGCGACTGAGGGGGAGCCGCGAAGCGGCTTAAGCCGCCGCCACCAGCTTCGGCTGGATAAGCGCCGCCGCGTTGATCCGCCGGCCGCCGGGCTTCATCACTTCCAGATGCACGTGGTTGGTGATGCCCGGATAGTGCTTCTGCAGGCTGGCCACGTGGCCGATGGTCTGGCCGAGGCGAATGGTCTGGCCGACCGCGACGTCGGGATCGACGTAGAAGGCGCGCGCCACGTAGCCCAGGGCCGGGTTGGTGATCTCGACGAAGCGCAGGTCGGTCGAGTCCGCGTAGGCGTAGCCGATCTTGGTGACATAGCCCGAGATCGGGGCCTTGGCGGGCTGTCCGGCCTCGGCGGTGTAGTCCACCCCCTCGTGCCGTCGCGAGCCGCCGTCGCGGCGAGCCCCGAAGGCGCCGTCGCCGAAGTCGTCGTGCTGGCGCGGGGCCGCGCCGGTCGGGTTGGCGAAGTCGGGCGCGCCGTCGCCGTCGATGTCGGCGCCCTTCCAGACCGTCTCCATGCGGACGGGTTTGGGCGGGGCCGCTTCCATCTGGTCGAGCAGCTTCTGCACCGCCGGGCGGGCGTTGCGGTCCACGTGCGGGCTTTCCATCGCCAGGCCCGCCATCGGCGCGAAGAGCACGGCCAGACCCAGGGCCACGCGCGCCTGGGGAGGGAGGTTCTTCATCGCCGAAAAGTGCATCTCGCCATCCTATGGATCGTTACGCCCGTCTGTGCGTTGGGCGTCGTTAACCATCCAGATAAGACGATGAAAAGGCGCAACTCCTGCGTCAGGACGACGCGTATGTGCTCATTTATGCTCAAGCTAATTTTTGAGAAAACTGCCTGACGTTGTTCGTGTCTGTTGTTTCGCGCCAGTTTGGATTGAGTAGATCTGGTCGAACGGTCAGGCTTTTTCGATCTCGATCAACAATAGACTTCCTTCCACGGCAAGGGTTTCGCGGGGTTCGGCGATTACGGCGTCCTCCACCGCCAAGCGCGCGTCGTTCACGCGAGCAGGGGAGAGGGCCGCCAGGACCGTGACGTCCGCCGTTGCGACGATTTGCTCGGCCCCCGCGATCCGCCGGACGCGTCCAAACCAGGCGCCGCGCCGGACCATCAGGTTGAGATCGCGGACCGGCCCGCCGTCCAGCGTCGCCGCGGCGGGGGCGTCGCCGGGAAAGGCCAGCGGCGCGGACGTCTCGTCAAGCACGACCTCGCCCAGGCCATCCACCGTCAGCCGCAGGCCCGCGCCGGCGATCACCGTCAGCACCCGATCGACGCCGGGAAACACCGAGAACGGCCCCGGGGCGGCGACCCGCGCGATGCTCAGCCGCCAGTCGAAGGCGTCCATTCCCACGCCCGGCGGCTGGGCGGCGATCTCCCAGGTCGTCCCGCCGCCGTTCTTCCACGGGGCGGGCGTGCGGTCGTCGGCGCGGAGGAGACGCACTAGAGGATGCCCGGCAGGTCCAGCCCGTGCTCCCGCGCACAGTCCTGGGCGATCTCGTAGCCCGCATCGGCATGGCGCATGACGCCGGTCGCCGGGTCGTTCCACAGCACCCGCTCGATGCGCTTGGCCGCCGCCTCGGTGCCGTCGCAGACGATGACCATTCCTGAATGCTGCGAGAAGCCCATGCCGACCCCGCCGCCATGGTGCAGCGACACCCAGGTGGCGCCCGAGGCGGTGTTGAGCAGGGCGTTCAGCAGCGGCCAGTCCGACACGGCGTCCGACCCGTCCTTCATGGCCTCGGTCTCGCGGTTGGGCGAGGCGACCGAGCCGCTGTCGAGGTGATCGCGGCCGATGACGACGGGGGCCTTCAGTTCGCCCTTGGCGACCATCTCGTTGAAGGCCAGGCCCAGGCGGTGGCGATCGCCCAGGCCGACCCAGCAGATGCGGGCGGGCAGGCCTTGGAACTTGATCCGCTGGCCGGCCATGTCGAGCCAGTTGTGCAGGTGTGGATTGTCGGGGATCAGTTCCTTCACCTTGGCGTCGGTCCTGGCGATGTCTTCGGGATCGCCCGACAGCGCCGCCCAACGGAACGGTCCGATCCCCCGGCAGAACAGCGGGCGGATATAGGCCGGCACGAAGCCGGGGAAGTCGAAGGCGTTGGCCACGCCTTCCTCCAGCGCCATCTGGCGGATGTTGTTGCCGTAGTCGACGGTCGGCACGCCGGCGGCCTGGAAGTCGAGCATGGCCTGGACGTGCACGGCCATCGAGGCGCGGGCGGCCTTGTTGACGCTGGCCGGGTCGCGCGCCTTGGCGTCGGCCCATTGGTCCAGGGTCCAGCCGGCCGGCAGGTAGCCGTTGATCGGGTCGTGGGCGCTGGTCTGGTCGGTCAGCAGGTCGGGACGGATCCCGCGTTTGAACATCTCCGGCAGCAGTTCGGCGGCGTTGCCCAGCAGGCCGACCGAGATCGGGGTCTTGGCGACGCACGACTCCTCGATCCAGGCCAGGGCCTCGTCGAGGCTGTCGGTCGACTTGTCGAGATAGCCGGTGCGCAGTCGCATCTCGATCCGCGAGGGCTGGCATTCGATGGCCAGGCACGAGGCCCCGGCGAACACCGAGGCCAGCGGTTGCGCGCCGCCCATGCCGCCCAGGCCCGCCGTCAGCAGCCACTTGCCCGACAGGTCGCCGGAGTAGTGCTGGCGGCCCATCTCGACGAAGGTCTCGTAGGTGCCCTGAACGATGCCCTGGGCGCCGATATAGATCCACGAGCCGGCGGTCATCTGGCCGTACATGGCCAGGCCCTTCCTATCGAGCTCGTTGAAGTGCTCCCAGGTCGCCCAGCGCGGCACGAGGTTGGAGTTGGCGATCAGCACTCTTGGAGCATCCGCGTGGGTGCGGAACACGCCGACCGGCTTGCCGGATTGAACCAGCAGGGTCTGGTCGTCCTCAAGCCGGCGCAGGGTCTCGACGATCTTGTCGTAGCTCTCCCAGTCGCGCGCGGCGCGGCCGATGCCGCCATAGACCACCAGCTCCTCGGGCCGCTCGGCGACGTCGGGATGCAGGTTGTTCATCAGCATCCGCAGCGGGGCTTCGGTGAGCCAGGACTTGGCGGTGAGCTCGGTTCCGATGGCGGGGCGGATGACGCGGGTGTTGTCGAGGCGGGTCATGGACGACGGGTCTCTGTCTGGACGGATTTGAACGCTCCTCCCCAGCTTGCGGGGGAGGGGGACCACGAAGTGGTGGAGGGGGCGAGACTGGGCTCGGCGCGCGCGGTCGCCCCCTCCGTCACGACGCCGATGGCGTCGCGCCCCCTCCCCCGTTTCACGGGGGAGGAGCTTGGCTGGCGAACGCCACGCAGGCCTTCAGCACGTCGGTCAACGCGCTGCGCATCGGCGCGGCCTTCGGCGGGCGGTAGGGCGAGGGCCAGGACTGCGGGGTGATGCGGGGCGAGGGATCGTCCATGTAGCCGCGGCAGGCCAGCTCCATCTGCACGGCGTGGATGCCGCGCTCGGGCTTGCCGTAGTGGCGAGTGATCCAGCCGCCCTTGAAGCGGCCGTTGGTGACCATCGGCAGGCCCGAGGTCTCGCAGGCCGCCTCGACAGCCGCCGCCAGCGCCGGATCGCAGCTGGCGCCGCTGTTGGTGCCGATGTTGAACACCGGCAGCTCGCCGGGGAACAGCCGCGGCGCCCGCGAGCGGATCGAGTGGGCGTCGTACAAAACGACCTTGCCATGCAGGGCTAGCAGCCGGTCGATCTCGGCCCGCAGCGCCGCGTGATAGGGAATGAACCAGCGCTCGCGGCGGGCGGCGATCTCGGCCTCGTCCGGCTCCTGGCCCTCGGCATAGAGCCGCTCGCCGTCGAAGGTGTCGGTCGGGCAGAGGGCGGTGGTCGCCATGCCGGGGTAGAGCGAGGCGCCCGACGGGTCGCGATTGACGTCGATCACCGTGCGCGACACCGCCGTCCGCACCGTCGTGGCGCCCAGGTCGTCGGCGAAGTTGTAGAGCCGCTCGATCCACCAGTCGGCGTCCTTGCGGGCCAGCCAGGGCGAGGTCAGGCGTTTTTCGATGTCCTCGGGGATGAAGGATCCCGAGTGGGGGATGCTGACGATCAGGGGCGCGTCGCCCCGCCAGACTTCCAGCCAGTCGCTGCTCATCAGGTCGCTCCGGGCAAGGGAACGCCGGCCGCCGCGACGATGACCGCGCCGGTCCGCACCAGGATGTTGGCCGCTTCCATGTCGGGATGGAAGTGGCGGTCGTCCGACAGGTGCGGCACCTTCTCGCGGACAGACTTCCGCACCGCCTCGAGGGCGGCGCTGGAGGTCAGCGGCGCGTGGAAGTCGCAGCCCTGCGCGGCGGCCAGAAGTTCAATGCCGATCACGGCCGTTGCGTTCTCGACCATCGACAGCAGGCGGCGCGCCCCATGGGCGGCCATCGACACGTGGTCCTCCTGGTTGGCCGAGGTCGGGATGGAGTCGACGCTGGCCGGATAGGCTTTCTGCTTGTTCTCCGAGACCAGGGCGGCGGCCGTGACCTGCGGGATCATGAAGCCGGAATTCAGGCCCGGCTTTGGCGTCAGGAAGGCCGGCAGGCCCGACAGGGCCGGGTCCACCAGCATGGCGATGCGGCGCTCGGCGATCGAGCCGATCTCGCAGACCGCCAGGGCGATCATGTCGGCGGCGAAGGCCACGGGCTCGGCGTGGAAGTTGCCGCCGGACAGGGCTTCGTCGGCCTCGGGGAAGATCAGCGGGTTGTCGGAGACGCCGTTGGCCTCGGTGGAGAGGGTCGTGGCGGCCTGGCGCAGCACGTCGAGCGCCGCGCCCATCACCTGCGGCTGGCAGCGCAGGCAGTAGGGGTCCTGCACCCGCTCGTCCTCCTTCAGGTGCGAGGCGCGGATGTCGGACGACGCCATCAGGCTGCGCAGGGCGGCGGCGGTCTCGATCTGGCCGGCGTGGCGGCGCAGGGCGTGGATGCGGGGGTCGAACGGGGTGTCCGAGCCCTTGGCGGCCTCGGTCGACAGGGCGCCGGTGACCAGGGCCGACTGGAACAGCACCTCGGCCTCGAACAGGCCGGCCAGGGCGTTGGCGTTCGAGAACTGAGTGCCGTTCAGCAAAGCGAGGCCCTCCTTGGGACCCAGCTCGACGGGCGCGAGGCCGGCGCGGGTGAGGGCTTCGAGGGCGGGCTTGCGCACGCCGCCGACGTCGATCTCGCCGACCCCGATCATGGTCGCGGCCATATGCGACAGCGGCGCCAGGTCCCCCGAGGCACCGACCGAGCCCTGGCTGGGCACCACCGGCGTCAGGCCAAGTTCCAGCATGGCCTCCAGCAGCTTGACAGTTTCGACCCGCACGCCCGAAGCGCCTTGCGCCAGGCTCGCCAGCTTGAGGGCCATCATCAGGCGGATCACCGCCACCGGCGAGGGCTCGCCCGTGCCGGCGGCGTGGGACAGCACGATGTTGCGCTGCAGGGTCGCCAGGTCCTCGTCGCCGATGCGCACGCTGGCCAGTTTTCCAAAGCCCGTATTGATGCCGTAGACCGGCTCGCCCTTGGCCAGGATGCGGGTCACCGCCGCCGCGCTGGCCTCGATCACCGGCCAGGCATGGTCCGCCAGGCGGGCCGACGCGCCGCGATAGACGGACTTCCACTGGGCGAGGCTGACCTCGCCGGGATGCAGGACTTCAGTATTCACGAAACGGCGCTCCAGACGCGCGCATGGAGCGGGTTGAAGCCCATGCGGTAGACAAGTTCGGCGGGACGCTCGACGTCCCAGATGGCGAGGTCGCAGGCCTTGCCGGCTTCCAGGGTTCCACGGTCGGCCAGCACGCCCAGGGCCCGGGCGGCCTGCCGGGTGACGCCGGCCAGGCACTCGTCCACGGTCAGGCGGAACAGGGTGGCGGCCATGTTCATGGTCAGCAGCAGGCTGGTCAGCGGCGAGGTGCCGGGGTTGCAGTCGGTCGCGAGCGCCAAAGGCACGCCGGCCGCGCGCAGGGCGTCGATCGGCGGAAGCTTGGTCTCGCGCACAAAGTAATAGGCGCCGGGCAGCAGCACCGCCGTCGTGCCGGCCTTGGCCATGGCCGCGGTGCCCGCTTCGTCCAGATGCTCCAGATGATCGGCCGACAGCGCCCCGAACGCGGCGGCCAGCGCCGCGCCGTGCAGGTTCGACAACTGCTCGGCGTGCAGCTTCACGGGCAGGCCGTGGGCGCGGGCGGTCTCGAACACGCGGCGGATTTGGGCCGGCGAAAAGCCGATGCCCTCGCAGAAGCCGTCCACCGCGTCGGCCAACCCCTCGGCGGCGACGGCGGGGATCATCTCGCGGCAGACGAGGTCGATGTAGCCGTCCGCGTCGCCCTTGAACTCCGGCGGCAGGGCGTGGGCGCCCAGGAAGGTGGTCTTGACCGACACGGGCCGTGCCTTGGCCAGGGCGCGGGCGGCGCGTAGGCTCTTCAGCTCGTGTTCGAGCGACAGGCCGTAGCCGGACTTGACCTCGATCGTCGTCAGGCCCTCGGCGATCAGGGCGTCCAGGCGGGGCAGGGCGGCGGCGACCAGCTGGTCTTCGGTCGCCTCGCGGGTGGCCTTCATGGTCGAGACGATGCCGCCGCCGGCCCGGGCGATCTCTTCGTAGGAGGCGCCGGCCAGTCGCAGCTCGAATTCGTGGGCGCGGTCGCCGCCGAAGATCAGGTGGGTGTGGGGGTCGATCAGGCCGGGCGTGATCCAGCGGCCTTCGCAGTCGATGGTCTCGGCCGCCTCGAAGGCCGGGGCGTCGCTGGCGGGGCCGGCATAGACGATCCGGCCGTCCCGGGCGGCGATGACGCCGTCCTCGACGACGCCCAGGCCGGGCGCGGCTTCGGCGAGGGTCGCAAGGCGGGCCTTGATCCAAACCCGATCGCACCGCATCGCCAACGCCTCCGAGCCGCTTTGAGTCGTTTCCCGCGACCCTTGCGGCCCGGTTCAATATGTATAGACATATTCGCGAGCGACGAGGATTGTCCAGTGAGCGACGCCGAGAATCTTGAAGCCCCCGAACCGGCGTCCGAGGAGATCGGCTTCGAGACCGCGAGCGAGCTCGCTCCGCAGGCGGCTCCTCCTGAAGCGCCCAAGGACGTCGTCGTCTGGTGTGAGAGCGCCCTGCTGGCCGACGGCTGGGCCAAGGGCGTGCGCCTGACCCTCTCCGAAGGCCGCATCGCCCGCATCGACACCGACGTCGTCGCCGGAAGCGAGCCCCGCCTCGGCGCGGCCCTGCCGGGCATGCCCAACCTGCACAGCCATGCCTTTCAGCGAGCCATGGCGGGCCTGACCGAAGCGCGCGGCGAGGGGAGCGACAGCTTCTGGACCTGGCGCGAGCTGATGTACCGCTTCGTCGAGCGGCTGGATCCCGACGCCCTGCAGGCCATCGCCGCCATGGGCCAGGTCGAGATGCTGGAGAGCGGCTTCACCCGCGTCGGCGAGTTCCACTACCTGCACCACGACCGCGACGGCGGCGCCTTCGACAACCCCGCCGAGATGGGCGCGCGGATCGCCGCCGCCGCCGAAGAGACCGGCATCGGCCTGACCCTGCTGCCGGTGTTCTACGCTCACGCCGGTTTCGGTGGCGCCGCGCCGGGCGAGGGCCAGAAGCGCTTCGTCACCGATGTCGACGGCTACGCCCGCCTGCTGGAGGCCAGCCGCGCCGCCGTCGCCGGCCTGCCCGAGGCGGTGGTCGGGATCGCGCCGCACAGCCTGCGCGCCGTCACCGCCGAAGAGCTGACCGCCATCACGCCGTTGGCGGCCGGCGGCCCGATCCACATCCATATCGCCGAGCAGACCAAGGAAGTGGACGACTGCCTGGCCGCCACCGGCCAGCGGCCCGTGCGCTGGCTGATGAACCACGCCGAAGTCGGCAAGTCGTGGTGCCTGGTCCACGCTACCCACATGAACGCCATGGAGACCGAACGCCTGGCCAAGAGCGGCGCGGTGGCCGGCCTTTGCCCCATCACCGAGGCCAATCTGGGCGACGGCGTCTTTCCGGCCCACGACTACCAGGCCGCTGGCGGCGCCTTCGGCATCGGCTCGGACAGCAATGTGCTGATCGACGCGGCCGAGGAGCTGCGTGTGCTGGAATATTCCCAGCGCCTGACCCGCCGGGCCCGCAACGTGCTGGCCGGCGGGCCCAAGCGCTCGACCGGCGGCGAGCTGTGGCGCGCGGCCGTGGCCGGCGGCAGCCAGGCCGTGGGCGGAGGCCGGCCGGGCCTGCGTCGCGGCGCGCCGGCCGACTTCGTCACGCTGGACCGCGAGCATCCGGCCATCGTGGGCCGAAGCGGCGACGCCCTGGTCGACAGCCTGGTCTTCGCGGGCCGCTTTGGGGCGATCGACAGCGTCTGGCGCGCGGGTCGGCCCGTCGTCTCGGGCGGCCGCCACCGGCATCGCGACGCCATCGCCGAGCGCTATCGTCGGGTGCTGAAGGGCCTGCTGTCTTGACGGCTGTTCCTCTCCACCAGCGCATCCGCGACGAGATCGAGGGGCTGATCCGCTCGGGCGCCTGGGCGCCGGGCCATCGCGTGCCGTTCGAGAGCGAGCTTATGGCCCAGTACGGCTGCTCGCGGATGACGGTGAACAAGGCGATGTCGGCCCTGGCCGACGCCGGCCTGGTCGTTCGCCGCCGCCGCGCCGGATCGTTCGTGGCCCGGCCCAAGGTGCATTCCACGGTCCTCGACATCCCCGACATCCAGGCCGAGATCACCGCCCGGGGCGAGACCTACGCCTTCGTGCTGCTGGCCGCCGAGCGTCGCCCCGCCGATCCCGATGACGGCGACGAGGCCGAGCTGGCGGGGGAGGGCGACCTGATCGTGCTGCGCGGCCTGCACGTGGCCGGCGGCCGGCCCTTCGCCCTGGAAGACCGCCTGATCAGCCTGGCCGCCGTGCCCGAGGCCGCCGCCGCCGACTTCGCCGCCGAGCCGCCCGGCGCCTGGCTGCTGCACCACGTGCCGTGGACGGAAGCGGAAAGCCGGATCAGCGCCGTCGGCGCGGAAGCCGCCGTCGCCGAACTGCTGGCCCTGGATGTCGGCACGGCCCTGCTGGCCGTCGAGCGCCGCACCTGGCGGGCCGGCGAGCCCGTCACGCGCGTGCGCCAGCTGTTCCCTGGCGAGGCCTATGACCTGGTGGCGAGGTTCGGGCCGGCGCGCTGACGGGGCGTCGCCGTCTCGCGCATGGCGCTTGCGCGTAGCGGTCTATACCTTCGGGCGAGTCGGGGCCGGCCGTCCCCGGCTTGGGGGAATACCGTGACCGAGCCGTCCTTCGCACCGCCTGCCCAGACCCGCCTGCCGGGCCTCGATCTCTGGGATCAGATGAACGATCCGCCGCCTCGCGAAGTGCGGATCCTCGACGTCATCCATCGGATGTACGACTTCAATCAGGACCGCACCAACAACCAGGAACGGCGCGTGCTGCATCTGCGCGCCCTGCACGTGCTGGAGGGAAAGCCGGTCCTGGTCGAGAAGCGGGTCATCCAGGACAGCCTGATCTTCTCGGCCCTGGGATCGTCCGAGCGGACCTTCGCCAACCCGCTGCTGGCCTGGAACGCCATGGAGGCCGTCGCCGCCCGCAACACCAAGTTCGCCTTCACCGACACGCGTCCCCAGCCTTGTTCGCCGGAGGTCGCCGAGCTTCTGGCGGGGACCGTCGGCGCGCCCGCCTTGTCCTATCGGCACGACGCCATGGACAACGAGCATCAGACCTTCTTCAACGTCGAGCAGTGGGCCGTGGGCATGAAGCTGCGCACGCTCGAGGGCAAGGCCTACTGGGACTGGCTGGACTAAAGCCCGGAACGTCCGGCCGGCGCCCTCCGCCTGGGCGGAACGGCCGGGATCTTCGCGCTTCGGCGTTCCCAGGTGCGCGTTCGGTCGAGTCGTCATACATCGTTATGCGAGCAGTTGGCGAAATCGCGCCCGGGGCGTGATCGTGGCGTTGGGGGGCTTGCGTGAAGGAACTCGAGGCGATCACCGGCGGGGCTCTGGGCGGCTGGATGGCGCGGTTCAGGTCGGACGGGCGCTCGTCCCACGCCGCGCCGCCGCCGGGAACCAGGTGCGAGAACTGCGAGACCGAGCTGGTCGGCCACTTCTGCCACGCCTGCGGCCAGGAGGCGTCGAACCATCACAGGTCGATCCTGCACGTCACCTGGGAAGCCATCGAGGGCATGTTCCACCTCGACGGCCGGCTGTGGCGCACCGTGCCGTGGCTGTTCGTGCGGCCGGGCCGGTTGAGCCGCGAATATCTCGACGGCAAGCGGGCGCGGTACGTGCCGCCGTTCCGCCTGTTCCTGGTCTCGCTGCTGCTGTTCATCCTCTCGGCCGAGACGGTGATCCACAAGACCATGCATGACGCCCAGCACGGAGCCCCGCATGGCGAGGCCGCCGCGGGCGCTCATGGCGAGGACGCCAAGGCGGCCAAGGCCTCGCCGGGCCACGCGGCGCCGAAGGGCGATGGCCCTGCGAAGCCGGACAACGTCGTCACCCTCGGCAAGGAGGGGTCACAGATGCGGTTCGTGACCCCCGAGAAGAACGGGCCGGTCAAGGACAACGCCCGCGCCGAATGGCTGAACACCCAGATCGGCAAGGTCATCGCCACGCCCGGCTACTTCATGGCGGTGGTCTTCGCCTGGGGGCACCGGCTGGCCGTGTTCCTGCTGCCGATCATGGCCCTGGCCCTGGGCGCCTGCTACGTCTACCGGCGCAGGTTCGTCATGTACGACCATCTGGTCGTCTCGATGAACTTCCTGTCGTTCATCTTCCTGCTGTGGGCCCTGGTGCTGATCCTGCCCGCGCCGGTGCGCGACACCGGGGTGTTCCTGGCCATGCTGTGGGCGCCGGTGAACCTGTTCGCGACTCTGCGCGGGGTCTACGGCTCGGGCGTCTTCGGCGCTCTGCTCAAGACCGTGGTCGTCTGGGGGACGACGCTGCTGGCCTTCCTGACCCTGCTGCTGGGCCTGCTGTGGCTGGGGCTGTCGCAGATCTGACGGCGCATGCCGCTTTATTGTTCGTAAGCTGACATTATCCCCAACCGGCGCCGGCGGCTGTCATGACAGTTTCGCATGCGCCTGTTACGCGGACGGTGTTCTGCGGAAATAATCAACAACCGCAGGCACTTCTACGTAAAAAGGGGATTACTTCGTGTCCAAGTCCATGATCGCCCGGTCGGCGCTGATGCTGACCTGTGCGATGGGCGCGCTCGCCAGCGCCGCCGTCGCCAACGCCCAAGAAACCGCCGACTCGACCAGCCTGGAAGAGATCATCGTCACCGCCGAGCGCCGCTCGGTGAACCTGCAGGACACGCCGCTGTCGGTCGCCGTGGTCGGCGGTCAGGACCTGCGCGCCCTGCAGGCCGGCGGCGACGACATCCTGGCCCTGGCCGGCCGCGTGCCCGGCCTCTACGCCGAGACCACCACGGGCCGCATCTTCCCGCGCTTCTACATCCGGGGCCTGGGCAATATCGACTTCTACCTCGGCGCCTCGCAGCCGGTGTCGATCATCCAGGACGAGGTCGTGCTCGAGCACGTCGTCCTGAAGTCGAACCCGGTGTTCGACGTCCAGCAGGTGGAAGTGCTGCGCGGCCCGCAGGGCTCGCTGTTTGGCCGCAACACCACCGCCGGGATCATCAAGTTCGACACCGCCAAGCCGACCCAGACCCTGCAGGGCCAGGCCCAGGCCTCGTACGGCAGCTACGGCACCACCACCTTTGACGGCGGCATCGGCGGCCCGATCGTGGCCGACAAGCTGGCCTTCCGCGTCTCGGCCCTCTACCAGCACCGCGACGACTGGGTGGACAACACCTTCACCGGGACCAGCGCCGACGGCACCAAGACGCCGCAGAGCGACGCCATGGGCGGCTTCGACGAGCGCGACATCCGCCTGCAGATCCTGGCCACCCCGACCGAGAACCTGTCGGTCCTGGCCTCGGCCCACGCCCGCAGCTACGAGGGCACCTCGACCCTCTTCCACCGCGCCGGCCTGAAGAAGGGCTCCAACAGCACCCAGTACGCCGAGCGCGACAAGGTCGCCTTCGACGAGGCGGTCAACAACCCGCAGGCCTACGACACGGTCGGGACCTCGCTGAAGATCGACTACGACTTCGGCGGCGTGAAGCTGACCTCGATCAGCGCCTATGAGGGCACCGACGGCTACAGCCGCGGCGACACCGACGGCGGCGCGGCGGCCAACTTCCCGGTCGGCGGCGTGGCCAACGGCTATGGCCAGTCGCAGGGCGCGGTGAAGGACCTCGACCAGATCACCCAGGAAATCCGCCTGGCCAGCGACACGGACGGCGCCTTCAAGTGGCAGGTCGGCGGCTTCTTCTTCGACAGCCGCGACATCACCAACTTCTACCAGCGCGCCTACTTCGTCCGCACCAACCCCAACAACTGGGTGTCGCTGAAGAACGCCAACACCTCGTGGGCGCTGTTCGGCCAGGTCAGCTATGACCTTTCCGACAAGCTGACCCTCACCGCCGGCCTGCGCGAGACCGAGGACACCAAGAAGACCACCCTGCTGAAGACCGCCGACACGGCCGCCGGCGCGGTGACCTACACCGGCCGCCGCTATGTGAAGATGTCCGACACCCAGCCCAGCTGGGACCTGTCGGCGCTCTACAAGGTGACCGACGACGTCAGCGTCTACGCCCGCGTCGCCCGCGGCTTCCGCGGCCCGACCATCCAGGGCCGCTCGGCGGTGTTCAACAGCGACTTCACCACGGCTAACTCGGAAACGATCCTGTCGTGGGAAGCCGGCTTCAAGAGCCAGCTGCTGGACAACACCCTGCGCCTGAACGCCACGGCCTTCACCTACAAGGTCGAGGACATCCAGCTGAACGGCAACGACAGCAACGGCAACGGCGTGCTGTTCAACGCCGACAAGGCCGAGGCCTACGGCATGGAAGCCGAAGCCCAGTGGAAGCCGATCGCCAACCTGACCCTGACCGCCGGCCTCTCGCTGCTGCACAGCGAGATCAAGGACAAGCGCGTCTACGCCCAGGTCTGCATGCTCAACAGCGTGGTGGTCTGCACCGTGCAGAACCCGACGATCACGACGTCGAACGGCAATGTCTACGCCCAGATCGACGGCCAGCCGCTGCCGAACGCGCCGGAGTACAACATCGACTTCACCGCGCGTTACGACATCCCGCTGGGCAACGGCGGCCTGCTGTTCGCGGCCACCGACTGGAACCAGCAGGGCTACACCAACTACGTCCTCTACAAGACCAAGGAGTTCTACTCCGACGGCAACTTCGAGGGCGGCGTGAAGCTGGGCTACTCGGCTCCGGGCGGCGCGTATGAAGTGGCCCTGTTCGGCCGCAACATCACCAACGAGAAGAACCTCAAGGGCGTGATCGAGAACTACATGGCCTCGGTCTTCAACGAGCCCCGCATCGTCGGTATCTCGGTCAGCGCCAAGCTGCGTTGATCTGAGCTTCTGACCTGAAAGAGCGCCCTCCGAGCTTCGGTTCGGGGGGCGTTTTTCGTCTTCCTTCTCCCCTTGCGGGAGAAGTTGTCGGCGATAGCCGACGGATGAGGGGTCTCTCAAACACCGACCGCCTCACCCAGCTGATCCGCTCGTCGCGGCGGCGCCGATCATCGACCCCTCATCCGACCCGCTGCGCGGGCCACCTTCTCCCGCAAGGGGAGAAGGAACTCAAAGCGACTGCCCGTCGTCCACCGTGATCACCGACCCCGTCACCGCCCGCGCCGCGTCCGACACCAGGTAGAGCGCCGTCGCCTCCAGGTCGGAGGTCTCCATCAGGCGTTTGCGCGGAAAGCCCGACACGAGCTTTTGCCCGCCCTCGGTATTGAACCAGTCGTCGTTCAGCTCGGTGCGGATGTAGCCGGGGCACAGCACATTGACGTTGATACCCTTGCTCGCCCACTCGCGGGCCAGGCTCTTGCCCATGTGGGCCGTGGCGGCCTTGGAGGCGCAGTAGGCGGTGATGCCCGGCAGCACCTTGTGCGCGCCGATCGAGGCCACCAGCAGCACCCGGCCGCGCGCCTCGACGCCGGCCCTGATCATCCGCCGCGCGCCCTCGCGGGCGGTCAGGAACACGCCCCGGGTGTTGACCCCGATGATCTTGTCGAAGTCCTCGATGGCGATATCCAGCGCCGAGGCGCGAACGTTGATCCCGGCGTTGGCGATCACCGAGTTGGGCGGGCCCCAGGCGGCTTCCACCGCGTCGTAGGCGGCGATCACCGAGGCTTCGTCCTCGACGTCCATCGAGACCGCCAGGGCCGAGCCGCCGGCCGCCTCGATCTCGCCGACCAGGGCGGCCAGCCGGTCGGCCCGCCGCGCCGCGACCGCCACCCGCGCGCCGGCCCGGGCGGCCGCCAGGGCCAGGTTCGCGCCGATGCCCGACGAGGCGCCGGTGATCAGCACGGTGCGGCCGGAAAGGTCGGTCATGGCGTATGCTCCCTCGGTTTCGGAAGGGAGCATACGGGTGTTTGAACTGTCCTGAAAACATCTCTCCTATGAGGAGAGGGAGAGGTGTTTTACACGAGCCCCGGTCCTTCGATCTTCACCACCGGGGTGAAGGCCGGGCGGCGTTCGGGCAGGGTGATCTTCAGGCCCTTGTCGTCGCGGGTGAAGGGCAGGGGATCGCCACCGAGCAGCGACACCCGCCGCACCTCGCCAGAAGCATGGGGCGCGCCGACGGCCAGGCTCTCGATGACCATCTCACGGCCCGGCTCGACCAGCGGCAGGGCGTAGAGCGCGCCGGCTTTGGTGGTGAAGCGGATGTCGCGAGCCTCGAACGGCTTGGCGTCGCCCTCGTTCTGCATGCCTTCCACGAGACGCGTCGGACCCTCGCCGTAGATCTTCCACGGCCGGGTCGAATAGATCGCCTCGCCGTTGACGGCGATCCAGCTGGCCATGTCGGCCAGCACCGCGGCTTCCTTGTCGTCGATCGAGCCGTCGCCGCGCTGGGGGATCGACAGCATCAGCGTGCCGTTCTTGCTGACCACGTCGGTCAGGCGCTGCACCACGTCCTTGGCGGTCTTGTAGCCGTTGCGCTCATAGAGCCCGCGGTCGTAGTGCCAGTTGCCGATGCAGGTGTCGGTCTGCCAGGGTTCGTCGCGCAGCCGGTCGGAGAAGCCGCGCTCGACGTCCTCGACGATGGCCTTGCGCTGGAACGCGGTGAGCTTCTTGCCGGTCACCACCACGTCGGTCTTGCCGAACTGGCGCATGGCGTTGTTGTAGAAGTGCGCCGTCGCCTCCAGCCCCGCCTGGCCCAGCGGCAGGGCGTAGTTGTCGAAATAGACCATGTCGGGCTTGTAGCGGTCGACGAGGTCGTTCTGGCGCAGCAGCCAGTTGCGCACGAAGGCGGGGTTGTTGGGTGGCGGGGTCTCCAGCCACTCGCCGTCGTGCTTGTCGTGCCAGGCGTTGGCCTCGGCGATGGACCCCACGCCGTCGGGGATCACCATGTTGCGGCCGGTATAGAGCTGCTGCGGGTCCAGGCCCTGCCACCACTTGCCCTTGCCGTCGGCCTTGGTCAGGCGGAAGGCGTCGTAGCGCTGGCCCTTCAGCGGGCCCTCGGCGTCATAGCCATAGGCCGTCTGCCACCAGTGCCAGGCGTGGGCGGCGTGGTTGGAGACGGCGAACTTCAGGCCGTGGTTGCGGGCGACCTTCTCCCAGGTCCCGACGATGTCGCGCCCCGGACCCACCCGCGTGGTGTTCCAGGCGTGGTGGCGGCTGTCGAACATGTCGAGATTGTCGTGGTGGTTGGCCATCGACATGAAGAACTTCGCCCCAGCGGCGACATAGGTCTTCATCAGCGCTTCGGGATCCCAGAGCTCGGCCTTCCAGCGCGGGATGAACTCCATGAACCCGAACTTGGTCGGGTGCCCGTAGGTCTTCACATGGTGTTCGTAGAAGGGGTTGCCCTGCTGGTACATCTGCCGGCCGTACCAGTCGCCGTACTCGGGCACGCATTGCGGACCCCAGTGCGACCAGATGCCGAGCTTGGCGTCGCGGAACCAGTCGGGCGTCCTGTAGCCGGCCGCCAGCGACTCCCAGCTGGCCTTGAACGGACCGCGAGGCGCGGCAAGTGCGGGAGAAGCGGCGAGGCCGGCGGTCGCGCCCAGAAGCGCGCGGCGGGTGAAGGGCATGGTCGGTCTCGTGTCTCTCGGATCGGTCGGTGGGTCACCCTCGTCCTTCGACAAGCTCAGGATGAGGGTGATTGCAGGCGTTCGGGAACGGGGCAGTAGGAAACCTCACCCTGAGCCTGTCGAAGGGCGAGGTTTCCGTATCCAGGGTCTAGCGAACCGGCGTCAGGCGCGCGGCCGCGCCGCCGCTGGCGGCGAGTTTCAGGGTCAGGGTCGAGGTGGCGGTGAGAGAGGGATTCGAACCTTCGATAGAGTTTGGGGTCGCCCCGTCCTGACGGACGTCGGCTTTCCAAGCCCCCTTGCCCAGGAAGTCGAGCGGAACCTTCACCGTTCGGGCGGTCTCGTTGTTCAACGCGCCGATCCACCATTCGTCGCCCTTGCGGCGGGCGATGACGATCGACTGGCCGATTTCGCCGGTCACGTAGCGGATCTCGTCCCAGGTGGTCGGCACGGCGCTGACGAAGTCCAACCCCTCGGGGCTTTCGGCATAGGTGTCGGGGCTGTCGGCGACGATGGTGAACGGACTGTCGAACACCACGAACATCGCCAGGGCCTGGCCGCGCGTCGTCTGCACGAAGGGCAGCCTGTCGCGCGGCTCGAACTTGTCGGGCGTCACGTTGCGGAAGCCGCCGGGGGTGTAGTCCATCGGCCCCAGCAGCATACGGGTGTAGGCGAGATTGACGTTGTGGGTCGCGGTGATCCGCGCGCTCCACTTGTTGTACTCGGCTCCCAGCACGCCTTCCTGGGTCAGGTAGTGCGGATAGGTGCGGATCAGGCCCGTCGGGTGATAGGCGCCGTGCAGATCGACCATCAGGTGATGCTCGGCCGCGCGCTTGAGCAGGCGGTGGTAGAAGTCGACCATCGCCTGGTCGTCGCGGTCCATGAAGTCGACCTTGATCCCCTTGATCCCCCATTTCTCATAGAGGGGCAGGGCCTCGTCCATCTGGGCGTCCAGCGCCTTCCAGTTCAGCCACAGCCAGATGCCGACCTTCTTCTCCTGGCCGTAGGAAACCAGGCCCGGCAGGTCGAGTTCGGGCTTGGCGCGAGTGACGTCCGCGCCCGGCCGCACCACCGAGGCGCCGCCGGCCCCGATGTTCCAGCCCTCGTCGATCAGCATGTATTCCAGGCCGTTCCTGGCGGCGAAGTCGATATAGGCCTTGATCGTCTCAGGGTTCATGCCGGCGTTGGGCACGGCCTTCAGCGAGGGGCCGTTCCACCAGTCCCAGGCGGCCTTGCCCGGCTTGATCCAGCTGGTGTCGGCCACGACCGACGGCGCGCTCAGCGTGGTCAGCAGGGTGTTCTCGACCAGTTGGCCGGCCTTGGGCGCGATCATGATCACCCGCCAGGGCGAGGCGACGTCGGCGCCCAGGCGGGTCTTCACCGCCGTTCCCGAACCGTCCAGCCGCGGCGACAGCTTGACCGACAGGCCCAGGCGCCCGTCGCCCCGGCCGGTCAGGTACATGCCCGCCCAGTCCTTCAGGTCGGCCTCGGCGATGGCGAAGGCGGCGTTGTCGCCCTGGCAGACCACCGGGGCGTCATAGAGATTGTGCTCGCGGAACTTCGAGGCCTGGACGGCGTCGAACTCGCCCTCGTGGCTGGTGCCGAACTTGCCGAGGTTGAGGCCGTGGCAGCCGTAGTCCCTGGGGAACGAGAACCCCGCCACCTCGTCGTTGACGTTGGTCGCCGCTGTCGCCTCCTGCTGGGGCAGCACATAGCGGAAGGCCACGCCCTGGTCGTAGGCGCGGAACACGACCCGTAAGCGGCGGCCGTTTTCTTCCTGGAAGTCGACGGTCAGGTCGTTGCGCTTCTGGGCCACGTGGCTGACCTTGCCGGCCGGCAGGTCGTAGACGTCTTCGCCCGAGCCGGTTTCCGCGCCGACGATCTTCACGCCGTAGGAAAAGCGGCCGCCCTTGGACAGCTCCAGGCCCAGGCCCGAGGGCGCGATCAGGGGCTTGCCCTTGTAAGCGACGGCGTAGCGCGCCTGTCCCGACTCGTCGGAGACTTGCACCGAGATGGCGCCGTCAGGGGAGGAGAGGGTGCGGGTTTCGGCGGAGGCTTCCGCCCCATACAGCGCTGTCAATGCGGCTCCCGCCAGCAGCGCGTTGCGAATGGCCCCCATGCATCATCTCCCCAAAATTCGTTGTCTCAGTGTTTGTCGTATTAATTAGACCGTGTATGGATCGACGTCGAGCTTTCGATACCGGTAACATTCAGGCGGCTTTGAGACCGTCGAAGCGCAAGGAAGAGCGGGGGAAAATGAAGACCAGGACCCTGACCATCGCCCTGATGGCGACCACCCTTCTGTCGGCTCCGGCGTTCGCCGCCGACGGTCCCAAGAGCACCGCCCATCCGGCCCTGTGGCCCGCGGCCAAGAGCCAGGGCCTTGTCGATCCGGCCACCGAGGCCTTCGTCGACGGCCTGCTGGCCAAGATGACGCTCGAGGAGAAGATCGGCCAGATGATCCAGGCCGACACCGCCTCGATCAAGGCCGACGACCTCAAGACCTATCCGCTGGGTTCGATCCTGGCCGGCGGCAGCTCGCCGCCCCTGGGCGCGCCCGACCGCTCGCCGGTCGGCCCCTGGGTCGACACCGTCAAGGCTTTCCGCGACGCCGCCGCCCAGCGCGGCGGGACCAACATCCCGCTGATGTTCGGCATCGACGCCGTGCACGGCAACAACAACGTCGTCGGCGCCACGCTCTTCCCGCACAACATCGGCCTGGGCGCCGCCCATGACCCTGAACTGATCCGCAAGATCGGCGCCGCCACCGGCCAGGAGACAGCGGTGTCAGGCTTCGACTGGGCCTTCGGCCCGACCCTGACCGTGCCGCGCGACGACCGCTGGGGCCGCGCCTTCGAGGGCTATTCGGAAGATCCGCAGATCGTCAGCCTCTACGCCCGTGAGATGATCCTGGGCCTGCAGGGCGCGGTCAGCGAGGGCCAGGCCCTGCAGAAGGGCCACGTGGCGGCCAGCGCCAAGCACTTCCTGGGCGATGGCGGCACCACCAACGGCAAGGACCAGGGCAATACGGAGGTCTCCGAGCAGGAGCTGATCCGCCTGCACGCCCAGGGCTACGTCCCGGCCATCAACGCCGGGACCATGACCATCATGGCCTCGTTCAACAGCTGGAACGGCCAGAAGATGCACGGCAACAAGTCGCTGCTGACCGACGTGCTGAAGGGCAAGATGGGCTTCGACGGCTTCATCGTCGGCGACTGGAACGGCCACGGCCAGGTCGACGGCTGCACCCCGACCAACTGCGCCCAGGCCGCCAATGCGGGCCTGGACATGTACATGGCCCCCGACAGCTGGAAGGGCCTTTATGACAACCTGCTGGCCCAGGCCAAGTCGGGCGAGATCCCGATGGCGCGCATCGACGACGCCGTGCGCCGCATCCTGCGCGTAAAGGCCAAGCTGGGTCTCTTCCAGACGGCCCGTCCGTGGGAAGGCCGCGAGGGCGTGGTCGGCAACGCCGATCACCGCGCGGTCGCCCGGGAGGCCGTGGCCAAGTCGCTGGTGCTGCTGAAGAACAACGGCGTCCTGCCGATCAAGGCCAGCGCGAAGGTGCTGGTGGCCGGCTCGGGCGCCGACGACATCGGCCAGCAGTCGGGCGGCTGGACCCTGTCGTGGCAGGGCACCGACAACAAGAATAGCGACTTCCCCAACGCCCAGTCGATCTATTCGGGCTTCAAGGAAGCGGTCGAGGCCTCGGGCGGCAGCGCCACCCTCAGCGTCGACGGCTCGTTCACCGACAAGCCCGACGTCGCCGTCGTGGTGTTCGGCGAGACGCCTTACGCCGAGGGCGTGGGCGACCTGAAGACCCTGGAATACCAGCCGGGCGACAAGACCGATCTGGCGCTCCTGAAGAAGCTGAAGGCCGCCGGCGTGCCGGTGGTGGCCGTGTTCCTGTCGGGCCGCCCGCTGTGGGTGAACCCGGAGATCAACGCCTCGGACGCTTTCGTGGCCGCCTGGCTGCCGGGCTCGGAAGGCGGCGGGATCGCCGACGTGCTGGTCGGCGACAAGGCCGGCAAGGCCCGCCGCGACTTCAACGGCAAGCTGTCGTTCAGCTGGCCCAAGACCGCCGCCCAGACCTCGCTGAACAAGGGCGACAAGACCTATTCGCCGCTGTTCGCCTACGGCTACGGCCTCAGCTACGCCAAGCCGGGCAAGGTGGCCAAGCTGTCGGAAGTCTCGGGCGTCACCGCCATCGCGGCCAACGACAGCAACTACTTCGTCGGCGGCAAGACGCCGGCGCCGTTCGAGTTCCGCCTGCTGCCGACCACCTCGGTGCACATCAAGCCGATCGACGCCGGCAACGTGCAGGAGGCTGGCCGCCAGCTGACCTTCGCCGGCGGCGTGCCCGCCGCGGCCGAGATCGCGGCCGACAAGGCCTTCGACCTGACCTTCCAGACCAACGCCGAGATCGCCCTTCAGATCGCCTACCGCGTCGACGCCGCGCCTTCGGCCAAGACCACCCTGGGCATCGGCGCCGGCAAGCTCGACGTCACCTCGGTGCTCGCGGGCACCAAGGCCGGCGAGTGGACCAGCCTGAAGGTGCCGCTGAAGTGCTTCCAGTCGGCCGGCACGGACGTCACCAAGGTCGAGGCCCCGTTCTCGCTGGCCACGGCCGGCTCGCTGACCGTCTCGATCAGCGGCGTGAAGCTGACCACCGACCCGACCGGCACGACCTGCCCGGCCAAGGCGGACTGATTGGGGATCGACATTCGGAACCCTCGGCCATTTTTCTCCGAGCATCCCCGCGAAGGCGGGGATCCAAGCCGAGCTCGGAGATGATCCACGGCCGCGCCACGTCCTGAAAGCCAGCTTGGGTCCCCGCCTTCGCGGGGATTTGACGGATTGGGGGAGGGGGAACTGCTGAATGTCGAGCCAACCTGACCAGAAGGATGTCATCCTGGCTCTCCGCGCTTCGCGCTCCGGCCGGGATGACGATCTGAGTAGCGACTAAGCGGAGACCTCGCGTGCGCCTGACCCGTCACCTGCTCGCCGGGGCCGCCGCCCTGGCCGTCGTATCGCCCGCCGCCGCCGCGCCGCTGCTGGCCTCGGTGTTCACCGACCACGCCGTGCTCCAGCGCGACCGGCCGATCCAGGTCTGGGGCGTCGCCGCCCCGAACGCCGCCGTCTCCATCGATCTTTCCGGCCAGGCCGTGACGGCCGTCGCCGACGCCCAGGGCCGCTGGGCCGCCCAGCTTCCGGCCCGCGCGGCCAGCGCCGCGCCGCTGACCCTGACCGTCAAGGCCGGGTCCGAGACCCAGACCGTGTCCGACCTGCTGGTCGGCGACGTCTGGCTGTGCTCGGGCCAGTCGAACATGGAATATCCGCTGCGCCGCGCCTTGCAGGGCGAGGCCGAGGCGCAGAATTCCGCCGATCCGCAGATCCGCCTGCTGCAGACCGGCCGCACCAGCCTGCCGCATCCGACCGACACGCTGCCCGCCTACGCCGTCTGGAAGACGTCGAGCTACGACAGCGCCAACAACTTCTCGGCGGCCTGCTGGTTCATGGGTCGCGAGATCAAGAAGACCACCGGCGCGCCGGTCGGCCTGATCGACGCCACCTGGGGCGGCTCGGTGATCCAGGATTGGATCAGCGGCCCGGGCCTCAAGGCGCTGGGCAACTATGACGAGGGCCTGTCGGTGCTGGCCGACTACGCCCAGGATCCCGCCAAGGGCATGGCCCGCTGGGGCGCGATGCTCGACCGCTGGGCCGCCCGGGTCGAACCGCATGCCGCGAACTGGGCCAAGCCCGGCTTCGACGACCGCGCCTGGAAGACCATGCCGGCGCAGCAGTTTTGGGAGACCAATCCGGGCCTGGAAACCTTCGACGGCACGATCTGGCTGCGCGCCACCATCACCCTGACCAAGGCCCAGGCGGTTCAGGGCGCCACCCTGGTGCTGGGTCCGGTCGACGACATCGACACCACCTTCGTCAACGGCCGCGCCGTCGGCTCGCAGGAGGGCTGGGACGCCAAGCGCGCCTACGCCGTTCCGGCCGGCGTGCTGAAGGCGGGCGCCAACGTCATCGCCGTGCGGGCGATCGACGCCGGCGGCGGGGGCGGGGCCTGGGGTCCGGCCAAGGACAAGGGCCTGAAGCTTGCCGGCGGCTCGTTCGTCCCGCTGGGCGCGTCCTGGCGCTACAAGGTCTCGACCAACCTTTCCGACACCGGCCTGCCGCCGCATGCGCCGTGGCTGGGGGCCTCGGGCCTCTCGACCCTGCACAACGGCATGATCGCCCCGCTGGCGCCCTACGGCGTCAAGGGCTTCGCCTGGTACCAGGGCGAGGCCAACGTCACCGAAGCTCCGGAATACGCCCGCCTGATGCCGGCCCTGATCGCCGACTGGCGCCGCGAATTCGCCGCGCCCGACGCGCCGTTCCTGATGGTGCAGCTGGCCAGCTTCGGCCCGCAGACCGACAAGCCCGGCGTCTCGCGCTGGGCCGAGCTGCGCGACGTCCAGCGCCGCACGGTCGCCGCCGATCCGAACACCGGCCTGGCCTCGGCCGTCGACATCGGCTCGCCCTACGACATCCACCCGGCCGACAAGCTGCAGGTCGGCCTGCGCCTGGCGGGCCTGGCCAGGAAGCTGGCCTATGGCGAGGCGTCCCTGAACGCCTCCGGCCCCGCGCCGGTCTCGGCCGCCCGCGACGGCGCCGACGTCGTCGTCACCCTGGACCAGCCGGCGGTGGTTTACGGCTCGGCGCGACCGGCCGGCTTCGAACTCTGCGACGCGCCCGAGTCGTGCCGCTTCGTCGACGCGGCCGTGGACGGCGCCAAGGTCCGCATCACGGTTCCGGCCGGCTACGCCGCCGTGAAGGTCCGCTTCGCCTGGGCCGACAGCCCGGTGCTGAACCTCTACGGCGCTAACCGCTTGCCCGCGACGCCGTTCGAACTCAAAATCCCTCTCTCTTAGAGAGAGGGAGGGGCCCGCCGCGAAGCGGTGGGAGGGTGAGAGGTTTCACCGCTGGCCGGGAAGCCCTGTGCGCTTGGCCAGGGCAGCCGAGCGTTCGCGCCCCATCCTGAGAGATTATAACCTCTCACCCTCCCACGCCTGTGGCGTGGGCCCCTCCCTCTCTCAAAGAGAGAGGGAATTTCCACTCCAGCCACGCTCGTTAACCAGCAACCCCTTGCCGCATAACGCTTTCCCTCCTCGGAAACGAGGATTTCGCGTGACCGACCGCACCTGCGAAGAACTGGCCGAACTTTGGCGCACGGTGTTCGGCGAGCCGCCACCGATCACCTCCGAGCCGGGCCTCGTCGCCGAGGTCCTGGTGCGCTGCCTGCCGCTAGCCGAACCCTATGGCCCGCAAGCTTTGCCTGTGGCTAAGCTTGAGCGGAAGGCGTCCTGAGAGCCTCATAGGCCCTATCTATCTCGCGAACTGATTTTATCGATTGGACCTATTTGCTGCGGCGCGATACCTACGACGCATCCTTTCCAACGGAGCGTCTCATGTCGCTGATCAACACCGAGATCAAACCCTTCACCGCCCAATCCTATAAGGACGGCAAGTTCGTCACGGTCAGCGACGCCGACCTGAAGGGCAAGTGGTCGGTGGTCTTCTTCTACCCGGCCGACTTCACCTTCGTCTGCCCGACCGAACTGGAAGACCTGGCCGACAACTACGAGGTCTTCACCCGTCTGGGCGTCGAGATCTACGCCGTGTCGACCGACACCCACTTCTCGCACAAGGCCTGGCACGACAGCTCGCCGGCCATCGGCAAGATCAAGTATCACATGGTCGGCGACCCCTCGGGCACCATCACCAACAACTTCGAAGTGATGCGTCCGGGCGTCGGCCTGGCCGACCGCGGCACCTTCCTGATCGACCCGGAAGGCGTGATCCAGTTCACCGAGACGACCGCCGAAGGCATCGGCCGCAACGCCATCGAGCTGCTGCGCAAGATCAAGGCCGCCCAGTACGTGGCCTCGCACCCGGGCGAAGTCTGCCCGGCCAAGTGGGAAGAGGGTGAAAAGACCCTGGCTCCCTCGCTCGACCTCGTCGGCAAGATCTAAGACTTAAGTACCGCCTACCCGCGCCGCCGCTCCTCTCCCCTCTGGGGCGGCGGCGCAACTTCTCGATCGTTCGCCGCGTTCGATCCTCCCCCGAAAATCGAACGCCTGCCTTTTCCTCCCCCTAGCCTTTTGGGAGCGCGCCATGCTGGACGCCGGTCTGAAGACCCAGTTGACCACCTACCTGCAGAACCTGCGCCAGCCGATCGAACTGGTCGCCTCCCTCGGCGACGACAAGGGTTCGAAGGACATGCTCTCCCTGCTGGAAGACGTGGCCTCGACCTCCGACAAGGTCAGCCTGAACCTGGCCGGCGACGACGCCCGCAAGCCGTCCTTCGCCATCACCCGCGCGGCTGGCGACGCTGATGTCCGCTTCGCCGGCCTGCCGCTGGGCCACGAGTTCACCTCGCTGGTGCTGGCCCTGCTGCACGTCGGCGGCCACCCGCCGCGCCTCGACGCCGAGGTGATCGAGCGCATCAAGGGCCTGGACGGCGACTACAGCTTCGAGACCTATTTCTCGCAGTCCTGCCAGAACTGCCCCGACGTGGTGCAGGCGCTGAACACCATGAGCGCCCTGAACCCCCGCATCCGCCACGTCGCCATCGACGGCGCCTTGTTCCAGGCGGAAGTCGAGCAGCGCCAGGTCATGGCCGTGCCGACCATCCTGCTGAACGGCCAGCCGTTCGGCCAGGGCCGCATGGAGGTCGAGCAGATCCTGGCCAAGCTCGACACCGGCGCCGAAGCCCGCGCCGCCGAGAAGATCAAGACCAAGGACGCCTTCGAGGTTCTGGTCATCGGCGGTGGTCCCGCTGGCGCGGCCGCGGCCGTCTACGCCGCCCGTAAGGGTATCCGTACGGGTGTGGCGGCCGAGCGCTTCGGCGGCCAGGTGCTCGACACCATGGCCATCGAGAACTTCATCTCGGTGCAGCACACCGAAGGCCCCAAGCTGGCCACGGCGCTGGAACAGCACGTCAAGCAGTACGACGTCGACGTGATGAACCTGCAGAAGGCCGTCGGCCTGGTGGCGCCGAAGACCCCGGGCGGCCTGATCGAGGTCAAGCTCGAGAACGGCGCCAGCCTGAAGTCGCGCACCGTGATCCTGTCCACCGGCGCCCGCTGGCGGAACGTCAACGTGCCCGGCGAAGCCGAGTACAAGAACAAGGGCGTTGCCTATTGCCCGCACTGCGACGGCCCGCTGTTCAAGGGCAAGCGCGTGGCGGTGATCGGCGGCGGCAACAGCGGCGTCGAGGCGGCCATCGACCTGGCCGGCATCGTCGCCCACGTCACCCTGATCGAGTACGACAGCCAGCTGCGCGCCGACGCCGTTCTGCAACGCAAGCTCGCCAGCCTGCCCAACGTCACCATCGTCACCTCGGCCATGACCACCGAGATCCACGGCGACGGCGCCAAGGTCAGCGGCCTGTCCTACAAGGACCGCAACCACGACACGGCCCACCGCGTCGATCTGGAAGGCGTGTTCGTGCAGATCGGCCTGGTGCCCAACACCGAGTGGCTGAAGGACTCGAACGTCGCCCTGAGCAATCGCGGCGAGATCGAGGTCGACTACCGCGGCGAGACCTCGATGCCGGGCGTCTTCGCGGCCGGCGACGCCACCACCACGCCGTACAAGCAGATCATCATCGCCATGGGCGAGGGCGCCAAAGCCTCGCTGTCGGCCTTCGACTACCTGATCCGCCTTCCCGCTGAGCAGGCCGAAGCGGCCTGATCGGCCTCACGGACTGAAACGACGACGGCCCGGACGAGCGATCGTCCGGGCCTTTTCGCTTGTGTAGGGCGGGGCTGGTCAACCTGCGCGCTTGCTCTAGTCTTTCCGGGCGTGGCGTCAGGGGGAGGGCGGCCGGTGAAGATCAAGCGCGGGACGTGGGCCAGGATCGTCGGCTGGGTGCTGTTTGCTCCCGTGGCCGCCCTTGTGGCCGTTGGGGCGCTGTTCCGCATCCAGGGCGGCGTCGACTACCTCTGGTACATCGCCACCCGCAGCGACGTCTTCAACACCTGGGCCGTGCTGTCGATCCTGACGGTCGTGACCGGGGTGGCGGGCCTTGCCGGCGCCGCGTTCTGAATCTGGCGTCGCCGCATGGCCTATGCGGCCGCCTTCCTGGCCCTGACGATCCCCGCGCCGATGATCGCCGAGGCCAGCAGCTGCGACTGGTACGGCTGCGCGCCCATCACCTGGGCCGCGCTGCATCCCGAGATGCTGGCCTGGGAGGTCCGTCTGCGCGACGCCGACGCGGACGCCGCCAAGGGTATCGCCTTCGATACGCTGCGTCTGTCCTACATGCCCTACACCGCCGCCGCGCCCCGGCGTGAAGGCCGCGTCTGGCGCCTTGAGACCCGAACCGACCAGGGCGTGCGCGGCTCCCACGACGTGCTGGTCGACGCCAGGACCGGCCGCGCGGCCGTGGTCCCCGTCGACGCCCCGGCCTCGCTCCTGCGCTAGGCCACCGCGGCCTGGATCCCCGCCAGCAGGTTGGCGGCGGTGATCGGCTTGGAGACATGCAGGTCGGCGCCGGCGTCCAGGGCTTCGTGGCGGTGCTTCATCAGGGCGTTGGCGCTGAGCATGACGATCGGCGTGCGCGTCGCGCCGCGCTCGGCCTCCAGGGCGCGGATGGCCCGGGTGGCGGTCAGGCCGTCCATGCGCGGCATCTGCATGTCCATCAGCACCACGTCGAACGCGCCGTCCCCGAAAGCGGCGATCGCCTCCAGCCCGTCCTCGACGGTCACCACTTCGGCTCCTTGTGTGGCCAGGATCAGCTGGGCGACACGCTGGTTGGTGGGGTGGTCCTCGACCAGCAGCACGCGCAGCGGCTGGTCGGGCAGGGCGATCGGCTCAAGCGGGACGGGATCGACGTCGGCGTCGGCTTCGACGGCCTCCTGCAGACGGGGCAGGCTGAGCGTGACGACGAAGCGGCTGCCGACGCCCGGCCGCGACGTGGCGGAGATCTCGCCGCCCATCATCTCGACCAGCGAGCGGCAGATCGACAGCCCCAGGCCCGTGCCGCCGAACCGGCGGCTGATCGACTGGTCGGCCTGGCTGAAGCGGTTGAACAGGTCCCCGGCCTGGTCGGCCTCGAAGCCGATGCCAGTGTCCTCGATCTCGAAGGTCAGGCGGGTCTCGCCGGCGATTTCCTCGGAGCCGACGCGCAGGGTCACCCCGCCCTCGTCGGTGAACTTGATGGCGTTCGACAGCAGGTTGTTGAGCACCTGGCTCAGGCGCATGCCGTCGCCCAGGTGCCGGCCGCCGGTGAGGGCCGGGCGCTCGATGGTGAAGGTCAGGCCCTTCTCCTGCGCCCGCCGGCGCAGCACCTCGACGCCGGGACGCAGCGCCTGGTCGAGGTTGAACGAGCGGTTCTCCAGCTGCAGCTGGCCGGCCTCGATCTTGGAGACGTCGAGAAAGTCGGACACCAGCCGCTCCAGCGTCGCGCCGGAGTCGCGCACCAGCCCGACCATCTCGGCCTGCTCGGGGCTGAGCGTCGTGCGCGACAGGGCGTCGATGATGCCGATGACGCCGTTCAGCGGCGTGCGGATCTCGTGGCTGATATTGGCCAGGAAGTCGGACTTGGCCCGGTTGGCGGCCTCGGCCGCCATCTTGGCCTCAAGCAGGTGGCGCTCGGCCGCGACCCGGTCGGTGACGTCGCGCGCCACGCCGTAGATGCGGTCGCCGGCCCGCTGGGCCCGCCATTCCAGCGTGCGGTAGTGGCCGTCGGCATGGCGATAGCGGTTGATGAAGCCGAGGACGGGATCGCCGTCGCGCCGGGTCTCGACCTCGACGACGCTGTCCTGGGTGCCGGGCATGTCTTCCGGATGGACCAGCCGCAGCAGGGGCCGGCCTTCCATGTCCTCGGGGCTGTGCCCCAGCTTGGTCTGCCAGGACCGGCTGGCCTTCAGCACCGTGCCCTGCAGGTCGCGTATGACCAGCAGGTCGAGCGAGACCTCGAAGAACGAACTGGCGTCCACGAGCAAGGCTTCGCGGCCTGAGGCCTGGGTCACGATCGAAATCCCCGATAACGCCGACTAGAGTTCAGCCTAGCGCAACAAGGTTAAATTCCGATATCGATGATTTCGGTGGGTTTTTTCGCGAAAAGAGAGTGTCGTCAATAATTCTTCTTTTGCGAGAATTATTGACGACCATTGGTATCTGGTTGGGAGGCGCGACTGAATCCCTCTCTCTTTGAGAGAGGGAGGGGCCCACGCCAAAGGCGGGGGAGGGTGAGAGGTAACAAACTCACCGAACGAGGCGCGGTCGTTCGACCTCGCGGTTTACTGGTGCGGATAAGGGAGGGCGGCGTCTAGAAGCCCGTCGGAACGCTTTGGGATTTGCCGGCCGGCGGTGAAACCTCTCACCCTCCCACCGCTTCGCGGCGGGCCCCTCCCTCTCTCAAAGAGAGAGGGTTCCTCTAAGCCTCCGCCGCCCACCCCCGCGCCACATAGGCCGCGGCCACCGCCTCGGCGATCTTGATGCCGTCCACGCCCGCCGACAGGATCCCCCCGGCGTAGCCCGCGCCTTCGCCGGCCGGGAACAGGCCGGCGGTGTTGAGGCTCTGGCCGTCCTTGCCGCGGGTGATGCGGATCGGCGAGGAGGTGCGGGTCTCGACGCCGGTCATCAGCACGTCCGGGTGGTCGTAGCCGGCGATCTGGCGGCCGAAGACGGGCAGGGCCTCGCGCATGGCCTCCAGCACGAACGGCGGCAGGCATTGCGCCAGATCCGTCATCTTGATCCCCGGCTTGTAGGACGGAGAGACCTCGCCCAGCGCTTCCGAAGCCCGGCCGGCCATGAAGTCGCCGACCTTCTGGGCCGGGGCCTTGTAGTCGCCGCCGCCGGCGGTGAAGGCCAGGGACTCCCACTTGCGCTGGAATTCGATGCCGGCCAGCGGGTGGCCCGGATAGTCGCGCTCGGGATCGATGGCCACCACGAAGCCGGAGTTGGCGTTGCGCTCGTTGCGCGAATACTGGCTCATGCCGTTGGTCACGACCCGGTTCGGCTCCGAGGTCGCCGCCACCACCGTGCCGCCCGGGCACATGCAGAAGCTGTAGACCGTGCGGCCGTTCGAACAGTGATGCGACAGGCTGTAGTCGGCCGCGCCCAGGTCTGGATGGCCGGCGCAGGCCCCGAACCGCGCCTTGTCCATCCACGACTGCGGGTGCTCGATGCGCACGCCGATCGAGAACGGCTTGGCCTCGATGTGGACGCCGCGCTCGTGCAGGACCTCGAAGGTGTCGCGGGCGCTGTGGCCCACGGCCAGCACCACGTGCTCGGTCTCCAGATACTCGCCGGTCGACAGGCGCAGGCCCTTGAGTTTGCGCGCGCCGTCCTGCCCGGTCTCGATCTCGAAATCCTCGACCCGGTGCTGCCAGCGGTATTCGCCGCCCAGGCTCTCGATCAGGGCGCGGATGTTCTCGACCATGTGCACCAGGCGGAAGGTGCCGATGTGCGGGTGGGCCTCGGTCAGGATCTCCTCGGGCGCGCCGGCGGCGACGAACTCCTCCAGCACCTTGCGGCCCAGGAAGCGCGGATCCTTGATCTGGCTGTAGAGCTTGCCGTCCGAGAAGGTGCCAGCGCCCCCTTCGCCGAACTGGACGTTGGACTCCGGGTTCAGCTCGCTCTTGCGCCACAGGGCCCAGGTGTCCTTGGTGCGCTCGCGCACCACCTTGCCGCGGTCGAGGATGATCGGCTTGAAACCCATCCGGGCCAGGATCAGGCCAGCGAACAGGCCGCAGGGACCGGCCCCGATCACCACCGGACGCGGACCGTCGAAGCCTTCCGGCGCGCGGACGGGGAAGCGGTAGTCGGTGTCGGGAGTCGGCCGCACCTGATGGTCGGCGGCGAAGCGCTCCAGCACGGCGGCCTCGTCGCGCAGGGCGACGTCGACCGTGTAGATCATCAGGATCGCCGACTTCTTGCGAGCGTCATGGGCCCGCCGCCAGAGCCTGACGTCCAGCAGGTCGGCCGGCTCGATCCCCAGGCGCGCGCAAATGGCCGGAGCCATGGCCTCCGGCGGATGGTCCAGGGGCAGCTTCAGTTCGGAAAGACGCAGCATAAGCGCGGGTTTAGCGGGTTGGGGACCGCATTTCCATCATTCCCTACCCGTCAGGATAGGGCGCTTCCCTCCCCCTTGATGGGGGAGGGGCAGGGGTGGGGGTGGCTGCGGCGGTTGAAGCCGCGCACGGCCGCCAGCTCAGCAGGTCACCCCCATCCCCGACCCTTCCCCCATCAAGGGGGAAGGGAGTTCACACCGCCAGCCGCTTCAGCCGCTCGCGCAGCTCCACCAGCTCCGGCAGTGGGGTGTCCAGCTTGCAGAAGAACTGCTCGGCCACTTCCAGCGCCTTGTCGCGCATGGCGTCGCCCGCTTCGGTCAGCGACACGATCACCCGCCGCTCGTCCTGCGGGTCGCGGCCGCGGGCGATCAGGCCGGCGGTCTCCAGGCGCTTGAGCAGGGGGGTGAGGGTGCTGGACTCCAGGTCCAGCGCCTCGCCCACCTCGCCCACCGTGCGCGGGCTCTTCTCCCACAGCACCAGCAGGGCCAGGTACTGCGGATAGGTGATGCCCAGCGCGTCGAGCAGCGGCCGGTAGAGCCGCGTCACCCGGTTGGCGGCGCTGTACAGCGCGAAGCAGAGCTGGCGGTCGAGGCGCAAGACCTCGACCGCCCCATTCTGAAGCGTCTCATGCTTGGTTATTTCGGCTTCCGAACTCATGCGGCCTTTACGCTGAGGGCGACGTCGATGTTGCCGCGGGTGGCGTTGGAATAGGGGCAGACCTGGTGCGCCGTGGCAACCAGGGCTTCGGCGGCTTCCTGCGAAAGGCCTTGGGTCTCGACTTCCAGGGCGACCTCGAGCTTGAAGCCGACCTCCTGGGCGGCCAGGCCCACGACGCCGGTGACGGTCGAGCCGGTCAGCGGGATCTTCTGCTGGCGGGCCACGAAGGCCATGGCGCTCTGGAAGCAGGCGGCGTAGCCGGCCGCGAACAGCTGCTCGGGATTGGTGCCGTCTTCCTTGCCGCCCAAGGCCTTGGGCATGGCCAGGCGCACGTCCAGCAGGCCGTCGGCGCTGCGGACGCCGCCTTCGCGGCCGCCGTTGGCCGTGGCGCGGGTTTGGTAGAGAGTGCTCATCGGGTTCGCTCCTGCGATTGAATTGGTGAGTACGATTTAATCGTGCACGATATAAAAACAAGAGCGACGACGTCGATTTTTCGCGCGCTTGATTTTGGCCGTCGGCGCGGGTCAGCCTCGCCCTCTCGAAAGACGGGGGAGGGGCGCATGGGATTCTGGTTTCTGAAGGCGGGCCTGGTGGCCGCGCTGACGCTGGCCAGCCCCGCCTGGGCGCAGCCACAGAAGGCGACGCTCGACACCGCCGACGTCGATCTCTTCTACCGCCTCTATGACCAGACCGGCGGCCGGCCCAGCGCCGAGCAGCTGCAGAGCCGCTACATCGACGCCGGCTCGCCGGGCCTGCGCACCTTCTTCGACGCCCGCCGCACGACCGCGACCCGCCTGGCCGAGACCATCGCCGCCCGGCCCGAGCTCTACAGCCGCGCCCGCGACTGCGCCGCGACCCTGCCGCGGGTGAAGGGCCGGGTCGATACGGCCCTGGCCAGGTTCGCGGTCCTTTATCCGCAAGCGCGCGTCCCGTCGGTGACGCTCGCCGTCGGCCGCGGCAAGCCGATCGCCATCGGCAGTCCGGTCACAGGCGTGCAGGTGGGGCTGGAGGCGCTGTGCACCGTCGATTTCATCGATCCCGACGTCGAAAGCCGCTTCGTCGGCGTGCTGATCCACGAATACGCCCACGCCCAGCAGAACCCGCTGCTGACCGAGAAGCAGCAGCCCACCGTGCTGGAAAGCGCGCTTGTCGAAGGGGGGGCCGAGTTCGTCACCCAGCTGCTGCTGGGCCGCCCGGCCTATGTCTATTTCGGGCCGCTGACCAAGGGTCGCGAGCGCGAGATCGAGACGACCTTCGCCGCCGATCTCGACAAGACCGACCTGTCGGCCTGGTTCTACAATTCCACGCTCGAGAAGCCCGCCGACCTCGGCTACTGGGTCGGCTACCGCATCGCCAAGGCCTATTACGACAAGGCCCCGGACAAGCAGGCGGCCCTGCGCGAGATCCTCACGGTCTCGGACGTCCACGCTTTCCTGGCCGCCAGCGGCTGGACGCCGGGCATGACGCTGGAGTGAGGCTTAGGCCGCCCAGGCGGCGGCGAAGCGCTTCAGCTGCGAGCGGGCGGCGCTTTCGTGCACGGTTCCGGTGCGCTCCAGGCGCAGGAAGAGGTCGCCGGCCGGATGGGCGCCGCGGGCGGGCAGGCCCTGGCCGTTCAGGCGCACGAGGCCCCGCTCGGCGGCCTTGGTCGAGATCCACACGGTGCGCGGGCCGATGACGGTGTCCAGCTCCACGCGGCCGCCTTCGGCCAGGACCTGGGCGTCCAGCTGCACGGTCAGCCACAGGTCGTGGCTGCGCACCAGGGCGGCGGGATCGGCCTTGATGCGCACGGTCAGCAGGGTGTCGCCGACGCGCACGGTGTCGCGCTGGCGAAGGCCCGCGGGCAGGGTCAGGCGCAGGCGGCGATCGCCGATCCGGGCCTCCAGCGCGCCGCCGGAAAAGGCGAAGGCCGCGTCGATGTCCAGGCAGGCCTGGCTCGGCATGGCCGGGGTCTCGACGGTGGCGGGCGGAAAGCCCATGGGCGCGGGCGCATCCACGCCCTGCAGCATGCGATAGGCCGCCAGCACGTCGCGGAACAGGACCGCGTCGCCGCCCGGACGGTCCGGGTGGGCGCGCTTGGCGGCCTCGCGATAGGCCGCGCGCAGCTCGCGCTCGTCGGCGCCGGGCGCGACGCCCAGAATGGCGCGGGCGGCGGAAAGGGACAGGGAAGGGGCCGAGGCGGCGGTCATGCCGCGACCCTCGCGCGGACTTGGTCAACGCCGGGTTAAGTTAAGACTTTCGGTCAGCTCCGTGCGGCGATCAGCGCCAGGCTTCCGAACATCACGACCATCACGGTGACCATGCCGATGACCAGCCAGGAACCGCTGCGTTTGTGCCAGGTGATGGGCACGTGGGTGGAGGGGCCCTCGGTCCGCGCCCTCAGCGCCCAGCGCTTTACATCCTGCATCGCCGCGTACACGCCGGCGACGAAGGCGCCGCCATAGATCAGGATGCAGCTCAACCAGTCGAGCAGACCCTCCGGCGGTCGGGTCCGCAGCCTGTCGACGAGCCAGAAGGCGCTGATCGCGATCCAGAGCATGAACGGGATTCAGGCGAGGCGGGCGCGGGTTGCTAGCGTCATGCGGCGAAACTGAGGGGCGAGCAGGCCCAGGTCAAGCATGGCCCCCGGACGCCCGCGGGCCTATATCCAGAGCATGACCGACGCGCCGCTGATCCCCGCCTCGCCCAGCGAGGACGACTACGTCTCCCAGGTGACCACCGCGACCCCGCCGCCGCTGCTGCCGGAGGGCGATCCGATCCACCTGTTCGGCGAGTGGCTGGCCGAGGCCGGCAAGTCCGAGCCCAACGATCCCAACGCCATGACCGTCTCGACGGTCGACGCCGACGGCATGCCCGACTCGCGCATGGTGCTGCTGAAGGAGGTCGATAGCCGCGGCTTCGTCTTCTACACCAACCTGGAAAGCGCCAAGGGCGTCGAGCTGGCGGCCAATCCCAAGGCCGCCCTGCTGTTCCACTGGAAGTCGCTGCGCCGCCAGGTGCGGGTGCGCGGCGTGGTCGAGCCGGTCAGCGAGGCCGAGGCCGACGCCTATTTCGCCAGCCGCGCTCGGCACAGCCAACTGGGCGCCTGGGCCAGCGACCAGTCGCGGCCGCTGCCCGACCGCCTGGCGCTGGAGCGCCGCGTGGCCGAGATGGGCCTCAAGCACGGCCTGATCGGCAAGGTGCCGCGCCCGCCGCACTGGTCGGGCTTCCGGATCGTGCCGCAGGTCATCGAGTTCTGGCGCGACCGCCCGTTCCGCCTGCACGAGCGGCTGGTCTACGACCGCGTCGACGGCGCCTGGACGACCAGGCGGCTGTTCCCCTGACCTGAGCCTCAGTAGCCCGAGCAGCGCTCGGCGTAGTTCGGGTCGATGTCGTGGTCGGCCAGGATGCAGGCCAGCTGGCCGACCCGATCGCGCGTCAACCGCGCCGCCAGCGCTTCGGTCGAGGCCTTGGGCCAGGCGACCGGCGCGAAGGCCAGCCAGGCGTCGCGATAGGCGATCCAGGCCCGCTCGGTCTCGCGCACGCCCTCGCGGGTGATCTCGCCGAACTGTCCCGGCCCCCGGGGCGGCAGCTCGCCCATGGCCACGGCGTACACGCGGTTGAGACTGCTGTCGTAGTCGCGATGCTCGCCCACGCCCGTGACGCGGGCCGCGCCTGACAGCTGCTCCAGTTGCTCGACATGGACGTCGTGGATGTCTTCCGAGATCCGCAGCGGAACGCCCCGGTTCATGGCGCCGGGCGGGGCCTCGTTGGCCTGCCGCACCTCGACGAACCGCGCCTCGGCCGCGTTCAACGCCGCGTAGGCCTGGCGGGCCGCCGGCGAGAAGCCCCGCGTCAGCACCGCCAGCTTCGCGGCGCGCACCGGCTGCGCCTGCCGCGCCCCGTGCGCCAGGCAAACCGGCGCGGAGACGTTGGACGAGCCGGGAACCACGTCGCGGCAGTAATCGAAGGGCTCGTCCGCTGGTCCGCCCCTGCGACGGACGTCCAGCGCCTGCACCAGGGTGTCGCTGTCGACCGGCGCGCCCCAGGTGGCGCAGGCCATGTGCACCGCCAGGTCGAGATCCTTCTTCGCGCCCCGGCCGTTGGCGTAGATGGTCATCAGCATGCCGGCGCCGGCGAACGGCTCGTACGGCTCTTCGCCGGTCTTCATTTCCAGGATGGCGCACTGGCGGGCCTTGGCCGGATCGGCCGCCATGCCGATCCCGTAGTAAAGCGCCTCGGACGAGCAGCCCTTCAGCGCCCGGGCGGTCACCGCGTCGGGAACGTCCTGTGGCGGCGGGGCGCGGTCGCGCACGGCCCGGCACAGGGCCTGACTCCTGGCGAACTGCGGATCGCCGTAATTGCGGCCGTCCGGCTCGCCGAAATAGCCGTCCTGGGCGGCGAACCCGCACAGCGCCAGCGCGGCCAGGGCCACGGCCCCGGCGATCGCGATCCTTGTCGGCATGACTTCCCCCTGCAGCCCCCAGGACGGCGCGCGCAACGCGCCGCCGTCGCCGCCAGCCTAAGGCGGCGACGGGCGTTCGTCATGGGGACCCTACTTGGTCGCGTATCGCGCCAGGAAGGTCTCGACCGCGTCCTCGGCGATCTGGTTCACCGGCCGGTCGGGCTGCACGTCGTCGCCGGCCGACAGGCCCAGCACCAGGGTGGCGTGGTCGAGCATGCCCATCAGCTGGCCGGCCGCCCAGGAGGGCTTGTCGACCTTGAGGTCGCCGGACGCGGTCAGCTCCTTGACCACCTGGATGGCCGCCCCGCCCAGCGACTCGCGGGCCGCGCCCAGAAAGTGGTCGGCCACCCCCTCGAACCGCCTTCGCTCGGCGGTCACCATCCGGAACATCGCCCGCGTCTCCGGCGTGGCGAAGAAGGTGGCGTAGGCGCGGGAGAGGGCGGTGAGCCGCGCTCGGGCGTCGCCGACCGCATTGGTGCTTTCACGCACCGGCTCGGCCATGCTCCGTACGCTGTCGACGACGACGGTGCGGAACAGCTCGGCCTTGCTTGGGAAGTAGGCATAGAGCGTGGCGGTCGAGACGCCCGCGGCGCGGGCTACCGATTCCATGCCCGCGTCGGCGTAGCCTTCCTTGAGGAAGATCTCGCGCGCCGCCGCCAGGATCTCGGCCTTCTTGTGCTCGGAGCGCTTCAGGCCGGAGCCGATGAGCATGGTGGCCTCAACATCAGACTGTGGTTGTCAAACGCTACTATCGTCTAAGTAGATGTAGCAAGCGTCCGCGAGGACTTGCAGCGAACTTTGCGCTATGGGACGCCCCGGCGCCGCCGATCGGGGCGGGCGAAGACGAGGTTGGACGGCGTGATCAAGGACGCGGAAGCGGCGCGCGAAACGGAAATCGCGGCCTGGCTCGGCGCGAAGGCCGACCAGACGATCGAGACCTCGTGCGCTCGGGTGTTCCTGGTGGGCGAGTCCGCCTTCAAGGTGAAGCGGCCGGTCGATTTCGGCTTCCTCGACTATTCGACCCTGGAGCTGCGCCGCTGGTCGTTGCAGCGCGAGCTTTCCTTCAACCGCGCCGCCGCCCCCGACATCTATCGCGCCGTGCGCCAGCTGACCCGGTCAGCCGACGGCGGGATCGAGATCGACGGCCAGGGCGAGGTCGTCGAGTACGCGCTCGAGATGCGCCGCTTCGACGGCGAGGCCGTGCTGGCCTCCCAGCCCTGGGCCATCGACGACGCCCTGGAGGAATCGCTGGGCCGCACCATCGCCCAGTTCCACGCCGGCGCCGCGCTGCGCCCGCAGGGCGGCGGCGTCTCGGCCCTCGGCTACACCATAGCCTCCAACGCCAACCTGCTGCGGGGCCTGGCGCCTCGCCTGGGCGCCCAGGCCGTTGAGCGGCTGGTCGAGGAGACGGACCTGGCTCTCAAGCGCCTGGGTCCGCAGCTCGACGCCCGCGCGGCCGAGGGCTTCGCCCGCCACTGCCACGGCGACCTGCACCTGGGGAACATCCTGATCGAGGACGGCAAGCCGATCCTCTTCGACTGCATCGAGTTCAACGACGCCCTGTCGGACATCGACGTGCAGTACGATCTGGCCTTCCTGCTGATGGACCTGGACTTCCGCCGTCGCCGCGACGCCGCCGGCCGGGTGCTGAACGCCTATCTCGACGAGGCCGCCCGCACCTTCGGCGAGGGCCTGTGGACGGGGCTGGCCGCCCTGCCGCTGATGCTCAGCGTCCGCGCCGCCGTGCGCACCCACGTCTGGGCCTATACCGGCGACGACGAGGCCGCGCGCGCCTACCTGGCCACGGCCATCGAGCACCTGGCGCCCAAGCCGGTCAGCCTGGTGGCCACCGGCGGCCTGTCGGGTTCGGGCAAGTCGACCTTCGCCCGCGTCTGCGCGCCGGGCCTGGGCGCGGCCCCCGGGGCGGTGGTGCTGCGCACCGACGAGATCCGCAAGCGCCTGTGGAACGCGCCCACCCTGCAGCGCCTGCCCAAGGAGGCCTATACCGCCGAGGTCAGCGACAAGGTCTATGACGAGCTGTTCCGCGACGCCGAACTGGTGCTGCGGGCCGGCCGCTCGGTGGTGGTCGACGCCGTCTTCATCAAGCCCGAACAGCGCGCCCGCGCCGAGGCCCTGGCCAAGAAGCTCGACGTCGCCTTCCAGGGCGTCTGGCTGGAAGCCCCGGCCGAAGTCCTCCGCGCCCGCGTCGCCGCCCGCGTCAACGACGCCTCCGACGCCGACGTCGCCGTGCTGGAAAGCCAGCTGGTGCGCGATACGGGGGAGATCGACTGGCGTCGGGTGGACACGGTCAGCGCGTTCGAGGACGAGGCCCGGGCGCTGGCGGAGCAGATGGGTTAAAAACCTCCCCCTCTGGGGGAGGCGGCCGAAGGCCGGTGGGGGGACGTTTTCAGCTTCCAGACCGCCGGCCGACTTCGAAATTACTCCCCCCACCGATCGCTGCGCGATCGCCTCCCCCATAGGGGGAGGTTCCTTGTGGCCGGGAGAAGGATCCTGGCTACCCCACCGCCGCCTGCGGAGGAGGCGTCCGGTCCAGGGTCGCGACGATGGCCGCGATCAGGTCCATCGGCTTGACCGGCTTGCCCAGGTGCTCGTCGAAGCCCAGCTTCAGGAACCGTTCGCGGTCGCCGGTCATGGCCGAGGCGGTCAGGGCGATCACCGGGGTGTCGGCGGGGCCGGCGGCGCCGGAGCGGATTTCCGACAGGGCGGTGACCCCGTCCATCACCGGCATGTTGATGTCCATCAGCACGCAGTCGAAGTGCGAGGCGCGCAGGGCGTCCAGGGCCTGGCGGCCGTCCTCGACCACCGTCAGGTCGACGCCGGCGGCCTCCAGCATCAGCCGCACGACCATCTGGTTCATCGGATTGTCCTCGGCCATCAGCACGCGGGGGACCACCTCGTCGTCCTCGTTGGCCGTTTCGGGGACGGCGGCGGGCAGTGGCGGGGGCGCCGGCTGGGGCGCGCGGATCATGAACAGGAACCGCGCCCCGCGCTGGGCGGGCTCCAGGCTCAGGTCGCCGCCCATCCGCCGGGCCAGGGCTCGGGCGATGGTCAGGCCCAGCCCCATGCCGCCATGGGCGCGCGAGATGGTTTCGTCAGCCTGGGTGAAGCTCTCGAAGATCCTTTCCGCATAGGCCGGGTCGATCCCCGGCCCGGTGTCGGTGATCCGCACGGCCACGGTCTCCAGACCGTCCGGCGCGTCGCCCTGGCTCGAAATCTCGATCGTCACCCCGCCCAACCGCGTGAACTTCAGGGCGTTGGACATCAGCCCGCCCAGCACCTGGCGGATCCGCGCCGCGTCGGCGTGCAGGCGCTGCGGCGTCGAGGGATCGATGCGTACGTCCACCGTCAGGCCGCGAGCCATGGCCATGTCGGTCCAGGCGTCGGCCACGGCGTGGACCAGGTCGTGCAGGTCGAAGTCGCAGGGCGTCAGTTCGGTCTCGCCGGCGTCGAGGCGAGCGATGTCGAGCACGTCGGTCAGCAGCTGCATCAGGCTGTCGCCCGATTGCAGCATCAGGTCGACATAGTCGCGCTGGCGCTCGTCCAGATCGGTGCCCTTCAGGGCGTGGGCCAGGCCCAGCAGGCCGTTCATCGGCGTGCGCATCTCGTGGCTCATGGTCGCCACGAACACCGACTTGACCTGCGAGGCGGCCAGGGCGCGCTCTTTCTCCTGTCGCAGGCCGCGGGTCAGGGCGTCCATCCGGCGAGCGGCCGCGCGGTTCAGCAGCATGGCGTTGATGGTGGTGGCCACCACCATGACCAGCGCCCACTTGTTGGTCGGATGGCCCACTCCATGCGGGGCATGCAGGAAGAACGGGAAGATCACTAGGCTGGCCAGCGGCGGGGCGGCGGTGATCACCAGCAGGCTCAGCGGCTGGTGGCGGAAGTTCTGGGTGAAGATGATGCCGCCCACGCACACCCCGAGGGCGGCGATGCGCAGGTCGGCGTCGGGGAACAGCCACAGCGAGACCGCCAGCCAGGTCCACACCACGTTGATCGGGATCGAGGCCAGCACGAAGGCCGCGCGCAGCCGGTCGGTGGTCGGCATGTCGGGCTTGAAGCGGCGGGTCACCGTCCAGGCCAGCGCCTCGCAGGCGGTGAGGCAGGCGAACCAGGTCACCGCCATGACCGGCCCCAGGGCCGCGCCGACCACCAGGGCGACCACGGCCGCCGAGACGACGCGCACGGTCATCAGGCGGTGGGTGTCCGCCGCGACTTCATCCAGCCGTTCGTCTGCGCCTAGCGCGTCGAGCCATCTCAAGGCTTGCGCTCCCGTTTCTTACGCGGGTCAAAAACAGTCCCGCTGAAGCTAGCCGCAAAACGGCGTTCTGGGAGTGAACGGGCGGTGCGGCCGATCAGCGCGGCCGTGTGGTGAAGGTATAACTCTACACTTGCGTGCAGACGGGCGCAAAGTCCGCTCGCCGCTTGGGAGAACCGGAGGCTCGCCCAAGGTTTCGCTCAGGGCGCGCCATGCGTTGCGTGGGGCGGCGGCGCCCGCTAGCGTCTTCTAAACAATGATAAGGACGCGGGAGAGCGGTTTCGATGCAAGGTTTGATGCAGCATGGCGCTCTGACGCTCGACAAGATCATCGACCACGCCGCCCAGTGGCACGGCGGCCGCGAGGTGGTCACCCGGTCGGTCGAAGGGCCCATCGTCCGCACGACCTACGCTGAGATCCAGAACCGCGCCAAGCGGGTGTCGAACCTGCTGCTGTCGCTGGGCATCACGCCTGGCGACCGGGTCGGCACCCTGGCCTGGAACACCGCCCGCCATATCGAGACCTGGTACGGGATCATGGGCATCGGCGCGGTGTGCCACACGCTCAACCCGCGCCTCTTCCCCGAGCAGATCGCCTGGATCGCCGACCACGGCGGCGACAAGGTGATCTTCACCGACCTGACCTTCCTGCCGATCATCGCCGGGATCATTCCCCGCCTGCCCAATGTCGAGCACGTGGTGGTGTTCACCGACCGCGACCACATGCCGGCCGACTTCCGCCTGGCCGGCGAAGCTCCGCACTTCAAGGGTCTGCTCTGCTACGAGGACCTGGTCGCCGAGCAGTCGGCCGACTGCGTCTGGGGCGGGTTCGACGAGGGCACGGCCGCCGGCCTCTGCTACACCTCGGGCACGACGGGCGACCCCAAGGGGGTGATGTACTCGCACCGCTCGAACTTCCTGCACACCTTCATCACCATGCAGCCCGACGTCATGGGCCTGTCGCAGCGCGACGTGATCCTGCCGGTGGTGCCGATGTTCCACGCCAACGCCTGGGGCGTGGCCTTCTCGGCCCCGGCCACCGGCGCCAAGATCGTCATGCCGGGCGCGCGGATGGACGGGGCGGCGATCCACGAGCTGCTCGAGACCGAGGGCGTCACCTTCTCGGCCGCCGTGCCCACCGTCTGGCAGATGCTGCTGCAGCACCTGGAAAGCACGGGCGGCACGATCTCGACCCTGAAGAAGGTGGTGATCGGCGGGGCGGCCTGTCCCGAGACCATCATCCGCGCCTTCCACGAGAAGTACGGCGTCGAGGTGGTCCACGCCTGGGGCATGACCGAGACCTCGCCGGTCGGCACGCTGTCGACCATGACCGACGCGCTGGAAAAGCTGCCCTACGACCAGCAGATGCCCTATCGCCTCAAGCAGGGCCGCCCGCCGATGGGCGTCGAGCTGAAGCTGACCGACGACGACGGGAACGCCCTGCCGCACGACGGCAAGGCCTTCGGGCACCTGAAGATCCGCGGCCCGATCATCGCCGCCGAATACTTCCGGGGCGCCGGCGGCAAGATCCTCGACGCCGACGGCTTCTTCGACACCGGCGACGTGGCGACCATCGACGATATGGGCTTCATGCAGATCACCGACCGCGCCAAGGACGTCGTGAAGTCCGGCGGTGAGTGGATCAGCACGATCGAGATCGAGAACATCGCCGTCGGCCATCCCAAGGCGGCCCTGGCCGCCGTGATCGGCGTGCCGCACCCCAAGTGGGACGAGCGGCCGATCCTGCTGGTCAAGCTGAAGGAGGGCGAGACCGCCACCAAGGAGGAGTTCCTCGACTTCCTGCAGGGCAAGATCGCCAAGTGGTGGATGCCCGACGACGTCGTCTTCGTCGACGAGATCCCGCTGGGCGCCACCGGCAAGATCGACAAGAAGGTCATCCGTCAGCGGATGAAGGACTACGTCCTGCCGACCATCGCCGCCGCCGCGGCCGGAACCGCCACCCTGGCCGCCGCCGACGGGGCCGGCGCGCCGGTGCTCTACGCGCCCGATCCGGTCGAAACGCCGGAAGACGTCGCTGAAGCCGTCGAGCCCGTCCACGAACCCGAGGTGCTGGCCGCCCAGGCCGAAGCCGAGCCGATCAGCGCCGAGGCCCTGGCCGCCTCGCTGCCCGATCCCGAGCCGATCCCGGTCGCGCACGTCGCCCCTGTGGCCGAACCCGCCGAGCCGCCCGCGCCGGAAGACGTGTTCCCGCACGAGCCGCTGGTCGAGTCCGAGGCCAAGCCGCTGGAGCCGACGCCCGAGACGGCCTTCGACGCCCCGCCGGTGTTCGTGGCCGAAGAAGCGCCGCTGGCCATGCCGATCCAGCCGTCGTCCAAGGGCCGCAAGGCCAAGGCCGCGAAGACCGCCAAGGCGCCGGCGGCCGGGAAGGGCGGCTGGGCCGCGCCGATCCTGATCGGGGCGGTGGTCATCGCCCTGGTCCCGGCCGCGCTGATCGTGGTCGGGGCGCTGGGCGCGCGCTTTGGCCTGCTGGACAAGGCGATCGCCTACGACCTGATGACCCGCGATCTGGCGCCGCTGGTCGCCTGGCTGAGCCTCGGCACGGGGGCGCTAGGCGTCGTCGTGGCGATGATCGGCGGCGTCCAGCGCCACTGGAAGCGGGCCCTGCTGGCCCTGGCCATCACCATCGCCACCCTCGGCGTGCTGTTCCTGGCCACCGGCGTCGGCGGCCGCGCCGCCCCCGTCGGCGACGTCGCCACCGACTGGAAGGCCCCGCTGGGCTTCTCCGAGGCGGTGCTGGCCGCGCGCGGGGAGGCCGCCGCCCCGGTGCTCGACGATCCCAGCCTGCCGGTCGGCTCCGAACTGTTCGCCGGCCGTCGCGTCGCCGAGGTCAACGCCGAGACCTGTCCGGCCGCCAAGACCCTGGTGCTCGACCGCACGCCGGCCGACGCCTACGAGGCCGCCAAGGCCGCCGTCCAGGCCAAGGGCCTCAAGCTGGTCACCGACGATCCCAACGACGGCCGCATCGAGGCCGCCGGCGCCAGCTTCTGGTACGGCATGAAGGACGACCTCGTCGTCCGCGTCCGCCCCGACAGCGCCGGGGCCCGCGTCGACGTCCGCTCCCTCGCCCGCGACGCCGGCGGCGACCTCGGCCGCAACTGCGGCCGCGTGACCGGCGTGCTGAAGGCGATCAAGGGCTGACCGCTCTCCCTTCCCCCTCGATGGGGAAGGGCCGGGGATGGGGGTGACGCGGCGGTTCAGCTGCAAACGCCGTAGGTCACCCCCACCCAACCCTCCCCCATCAAGGGGGAGGGCTTGTGACTATTTGTACAACCAATGGGCGCAATTTGGCGCATTCTGCCTGGGAGCGATCGGGAGGCTCCCATGATCTTGGACGGCAGGGACATCGGCGACGGCGGCGTCATCGCCACCCAGGTATGCATCGTCGGCTCGGGGCCGGCGGGGATCACGGCGGCCCTGCTGCTGCAGAAGGCCGGCTACAAGGTCGTGCTGATCGAGGGCGGCCGCAACCCGCGCTACTACCAGGAAAGCTGGGCCGAGAAGAACCTGCTCTACGCCGGCCAGGCCGAGGGGCTGTTCACGACCAACGAGCCGGACTTCCTCATCCAGCCCTATGCGGGGCAGTCGGCCCGGGGCTGGGAGCGCGAGCGCGTCTATGGCGGCACCTCCACCCACTGGGGCGGCCAGACCCGGCCGCTGGATCCGATCACCTTCGAGGCCCGGCCGGGCTTTCCGGGCTGGCCGATCACCTATGAAGACCTCATCCCCTACTACGCCCAGGCGGCGAAACTCTGCGTGCTCAACGGCGACGACTTCAGCGCCGACTACTGGGCGGGAGTGCTGAGCGCCGAGGTCCCCGACATCGCCGGCTTCGACACCGAGATGTACCAGTTCATGGGCGGGGCCTACACGAACTTCGCCACCCGCACCTTCGACGGGGCCACGGCCGCCGAGGCCATCGCCGAGATCATCGTCAACGCCACCCTGCTGGAGATCCAGCACGCCGGCGGCGTCGTGCAGGGCCTGCGGGTCGCCTCGCTGGACACCAGCTTTCCGCCGGCCAAGGCGACCGAGTTCACGATCACGGCCGACGTCTACGTGCTGGCCTGCGGCGCGGTCGAGAACGCCCGCCAGCTCCTGCTGTCGGAAGCCGGCAACGACCAGGTCGGCCGCTACTTCCAGTGCCATCCGCTCAGCGGCGGCTCGGCCCTGAGCGTCAGCGGAAACTTCATCAGCCCGGCCGCGATGCGCCTGATCAAGGGCCAGACCCCGACCGGAACCTGGACCGACGACAACGGCGTCACCGTCCAGGGCCGGTTCTCGCCCAGCGCCGACGTCCAGCGCCAGTACGGCATCGGCAGCTGCTGGTTCCGCACCTACACCTCCTCGTACTATTTCGAGATGCGGCCCAACGACGAGAGCCGGATCACCCTGGCCGACACGGTCGATCCGGTGTTCGGCCAGCCGCAGACCAGGATCCGCTGGGAGGTGGGCCCCGGCGACCAGCACACCTACGAGACCTCGACGCTGCTGTTCCAGCAGGCGATCGGCGCGCTCGGCGGCCAGTTCTACTATCCGTCGTGGGACGACCTGAAGAGCCAGCTGATCGTCAACGGCCACCATATCGGCACGACGCGGATGTCGGCCGACCCGGCCAAGGGCGCGGTCGACGCCGACCTTCGGGTCCACGGGCTCGACAACCTCTATGTCGCCGGCTCGTCGGTGTTCCCGCAGGGCGGCATCTCCAACCCGACCCTCAGCATCGTGGCCCTGTCGATCCGGCTGGCCGAACACCTGGGCGAGCGGCTGGGACGCGCCAGTCCGCTGCGGACCGCCGAGCTTGAAGACGCCTGAACGGGGCCTTTGCGTCGCCGCCCGGGGGAGGGGGCTTCAGCCTCGCGGCAGCTCCAGATGCAGGAACTGGTTGAAGTCGCTGGCCACGTAGTCGCCGAAGGCCCCGCCGTCGACGAAGCCGCGCCGGCGATAAAGGGTCAGGGCCGCGTCGAACGCGGGGCCACTGCCAGTCTCCAGGCTCAGGCGGCCCAGGCCCAGGGCGCGCGCCTCGTCGATCACGCGTTCGAGCAGGGCCGCGCCCACGCCCTTGCGCAGATGGTCGGGGTGGGTGCGCATCGACTTCACCTCGCCGGTCGCCGCGTCCAGCCGCTTCAAGGCGCCGATCCCCAGGATCGCCTCGCCCTCCCAGGCGCTCCACACCGCCACGCCCGGCGCCTGCAGGCCCGACAGGTCGAGCGCGAAGACGTGCCCTGGCGGCGAGCTGGCGTGCATGCCGGCCAGATGCAGCCGCAGCAGGTTCTGCGTGCGCTCGTCGGTCAGGTCGGCGTCGCGGATGTGCATGTCGTCGTGATCCTTCAGGCCCCCGGCAGGGTCACCGTGAACGTCGAGCCCTCGCCCGGCCGGCTCTCCACCGTGATCTCGCCGCCCATCTGGCGGGCCAGGCGGCGCGAGATGGCCAGGCCCAGGCCCGTGCCGCCGAACTGCTCGGCCGTGCCGGCCACCTGCTCGAAGCGCTCGAAGATGCGGTCCAACTGGTCGGCGGGGATGCCGACGCCGGTGTCGCCGACCGCGAGGTCCAGGGCGCCGTCGCGCGTCGCCACCCGCAGCGAGACCTCGCCGCTTTCCGTGAACTTCAGGGCGTTGCCCAGCAGGTTGACCAGGATCTGGCGCAGACGGGCGGCGTCGCCGCGCACCGTCGGCAGGTCCGGCCCGATCTCCAGTGTCAGGGTCACGCCCTTGTCCTGGGCCCGCTCGGCGAACAGCTCGACGGCCGAGCGCGCGACCGTCTCGATGTCGATCGGCGCGTCGGCGAGGTCGCTCGCCCCCGCTTCCAGGCGGGCCAGGTCCAGCACGTCGTTGACGATGGTCAGCAGCTTCTCGCCCGCGCCCTTGGCCTTGGTCGCCAGCATCCGCTCCTTGTCGGGCAGGTTGGGCGAGGCGGCCAGCAGGCCGTTGAAGCCGATCACGCTGGTCAGCGGCGTGCGCAGCTCGTGAGTCATGTTGGCCAGGAACTCGCTCTTGGCCTCGGTCGCCGCCTGGGCCTGGCGGGTCAGGAGTTCGCTGCGCGCGGCCAGCAGCCGCAGGTCCATCTCGGTGACGACGATCTGGGCCAGGGCCTCCAGCCGGCGTTTTTCCTCGGCCGACAGCGGCGGGCGCGCCTTGCGGTCGATCAGGCACAGGGCCCCCAGGCGATGGCCGCTGGGCAGGCGCAGCGGCGCGCCGGCGTAGAAGCGGATGTTCGGGTCGTCGGTGACGAAGGGATTGTCGTGGAAGCGCTCGTCGTGCTCCGGATCGAGCACCTCGGTCACCTCGTCCGACTGGATCGTGTAGTGGCAGAAGGCGTCCTCGCGCGGCGTGCCGCCCGGCTCCAGCCCGACGATCGACTTGATCCACTGCCGGTCGGCGTCGATCAGGGTGATAGCGGCGATCGGCATGTCGAACAGCTCGGCCGCCAGGGCGGTGATGCGGTCGAACGCGGCCTCCGGCGGGGTGTCGACCAGGCCGTATTCGTGCAGCGCCGCCAGCCGGGCGTTCTCGTCGCTGGTGAACATGAACTCTTACGCTGACCGCCTCGGCGCGGGAGGAACGCCGCGAGGTTATTTCGCCTAGGAGGCGAGGGTCTGTCGAGGGGGCGGACAAGCAGAACCCCTCCCCCTTGATGGGGGAGGGGCAGGGGTGGGGGTGACTGCGTTGGTGGGGGACGGAACGCTGCGCTCATTCGGCCAGCGCCGTATCACCCCCATCCCCGACCCTTCCCCCATCAAGGGGGAAGGGAGAAATCCCTACAGATACTTCATCCACGGCTGCCGGCTGGCGCGCTTCACCGGTCCGAACCAGCGGCAGGCCCACCAGCACGGGATCGCCACGACCCCCGCCGTCAGCCAGATCGCCCAGACGCCCGGCAGGCTCCAGACCTCGCCCTGGTTCGGCCCCAGGGTCGCGACCGCCGCAAGCTGCAGCAGGTGCAGGCCGTAGAGGTGGATCAGGTAGAAGAACAGCGGCGCGCTCCCCAGCACCGCCAGGGGGCTGAGCAGCCGGGCCGGGACCTTCTCCAGCCCCGCCAGCAGCAGCGCCCCGACCCCCAGGGTCAGCAGCAGGAAGTCGGCCGAGGGCGGATACTTGGTGAAGTTCAGCCAGCTCATCGCCGTGCGCACCGCGTCGGGGCCGTGAACCCACGGCGTCTCGCCATAGCCGTTCAGATTGCGCAGCAGCAGAAGCAAGGTGAGGGCGCCGACACCCGTCAGCAGCAGGCGGTTGCGGCGGTCGCGCCAGGTCGCTGCGAACCACGGGCCGATCGCATAGCCCAAGGCCGCCACGCCGATCCACGGCAGCAGCGGGTACGAGGTCCGCGCCCGTGCGCCCCACGGCAGGTCGATGAAGCCGCGATCGTGCAGGATGGCCCACAGCGCGTGGCCGGGCTGGCCCGGCGCGATGCTGATCGGGTCGAGCAGGTTGTGGCCCAGCACGATGACCAGGCCGGCGACGGCGATCGCCGCGCGCGGTAGATGCACCAGCGCCGCCAGGGCGATCATCGACAGGCCGATCGCCCAGATCACCTGCAGGTAATAGGTCTTCGGCGTCAGGTCGAAGGTCCAGGCGAAGCTGACGAAGGTCAGTTCCAGGAACACCAGGAACAGGCCGCGCTTGAACAGGAAGCCGCTGGCCGCCCTGGCGATGGCGCGCGGATTCTCGCCGCCCTGTTTGCGACCGTAGAGCCAGGCGGCCAGGCCCGTCAGGGCCACGAACACCGGCGCGCACAGGTGGGCGGAAAGCCGCGTGAAGAACAGCGAGGGCTGCGTCGCGTCCACGTCCATCGGGTCGGAAACCTGGGCGTGGATGAAGAAGAACTCCCGCACGTGGTCGACCATCATCAGCAGCATGACCAGCCCTCGCAGGGCGTCGATGGCGACGATCCGATTGGAGGAAAGGGCGGGGGAAGGGGCGGTTGACAGCATCGTGTCTGCGGCATAGCTGATATGTAATAACATTACAAATGGAGTTGCATCTTGCCCCTGTCGTGGAGTTGCGTCAGCGCGTGCCTGCTGGCCCTATCGGCTGCCGAGCCCTCGCCGTCGACCGAGGCCGTCGAGGCCGAACCCCACGCCGTGGGCGAGATCGTCATCCTGGGCCGGCGCGGCGCGGCCCGTGACGCCACCCTGGGCGCGGGCGAGATCACCCAGGCCACCTCGCCCTCCAGCCGCTCGGTCGAGCGCGACCTGCTCGACGCGGTCGGCGCGGGCCGGCTGGCCGACGCCCTGGAGCTGACCAGCGGCGTCAGCCAGCAGAACAATCGCGGCGGCTTCCTCGACAACTTCGCCATCCGCGGCTTCCTCGGCACGCCCGACGGCGGGGCCGAATATTATGTCGACGGCTTCCTGGCCAACCGGGGCCTCGCGCCGCCCCGCGATCCGGCGACGGCCGAGCGGATCGAGATCCTCAAAGGCCCGGCCGGCGCCCTGTTCGGCGACATCGACCCGGCCGGCCGCGTCAACATCGTCTCCAAGACCCCGCAGTTCACGATGGGCGGCAGCGTGGCGGCCACCGTCGGCTCCTACGGTCTGCGCCGGGCCGAGCTCGACCTGACTGGCCCGCTCTCAGACACGATCGCCGCCCGTCTGGTCGTCGCCGACGAGCACAGCGACGGCTGGCGCGACCATGTCGACCTGCACCGCCGCGCCATCGCTCCCTCCCTGACCTGGCGGCCCACCGAGGCGCTGCGCCTGACCTATGTGGGCGAGTTCACCGTCTTCGACGCGCCCTTCGATCGCGGCGTGCCGGCCGTGAACGGCGACGCCCTGGCCATCCCGCGCTCGCGTTTCTTCGGCGAGCCGGGCGACGGGACGACCCGCTTCCGCAACGAGCGTCATCAGGTCACCGGCGAATATGAACTCTCGCCCGACTGGCGGCTGACGGCGGGCGCGGCCTACCGCACCGGCGACATGAAGGGCTTCTCCAGCGACCAGTCGCGGCTGGTCGGCCGCGAGCTGTGGCGCCAGCGCCGCCAGCGCGACTACAGCGTCGAGGACCTGTCGGGCCGCGTCGAACTCGACGGCCGCGTGGGCGCCCATCACCTGAACATCGGCGTGAAGGGCTACACCCTCGACTACCACGAGGGCCTGCTGCGCCGGAATCCCAGCGCCGCCGCGCCCTACGCGATCTCGATCGACGCGCCGGTCTATGGCGGGACGGCCCTGTCGCTGCTGCCGTTCACCGACAACCGCGAGACCCGGCGCGTGGCGACCCTCTACGCCCAGGACCTGTGGCAGGTCTCCGACCGCCTGGGGATCTTCGCCGGCGCGCGGGTCGATCGCTATCGCCAGACCATCCGCAACAACCGCACCGGCGCGGTCGGCCGGGGCGAGGGCTCGCCGGTCGACTACCGCTTCGGCGCCCGCTACCGCCTGACCGACGCCCTGACCGCCCACGCCAGCTACGGTCGCTCGTTCCTGCTCAACTCCGGCACGGGCCGCACCGGCGAGGGCTTCGCGCCCGAGAAGGGCAAGGGCTGGGAGCTGGGCCTCGCCGGCGCCTGGCCTGGCGTCGATGTGGCGGTCTCGGTGTTCGACATCGAAAAGCGCAACATCCTGGCCAACGACCCCATCGACGCCAGCTTCCTGGCTCCGGTCGGCAAGCTGACCAGCCGGGGCGTCGAGCTGGACGGCTCTTTCGAGGTCACCTCGGCCTGGCGCGTGGTCGTCAACTACAGCTGGACCGACGCGGTCGCCGACGATGTGGCCTTCGCCACCGACGCGGTGCTGAACGTGCCCGAGCATTCGGGCGGCGCCTTCGCCGTCGGCCGGTTCGACAAGTGGTCGCTGACGGTCGGCGCATCCTACGTCGGCGACCGGGCCGGGGCGCTGGACGGCTCTGGCCTGATCCTGCCGTCCTACTGGAAGGCCAAGGTGGCGGTGGAGTACGCCATCACCCCCAGGCTCGACGCCCGCCTGGAGGTCGACAACCTGCTGGACGAGCACTACGCCCAGAGCTCCTACAGCCCCGTCTGGATCTTCCCCGGCGCGCCACGGACGTTACGGGCGACGATGAGGGCGCGGCTGTAAATCCGCGCTCCCCAAAAGCTCGTCATCCCGGAAAGCGCGTAGCGCTTATCCGGGACCCAGGGGGACTGGGCGCGGCGCAAAGGTTCGCGCTTCTGGAGGTTGCCGACGCTCTGCGGCGGCCCCTGGGTCCCGGCTCTGCGCGCTTCGCGCTCCGGCCGGGATGACGACGATGGGGAGCGACGGCGCTACCCCGCCAGCCGATACTCACTCTCCAGCCCCGGCGCGCCGTCGCACACGACTCGCCCCTCGCGCACCAACTGGATCAGGTGCGCCAGCATCGACAGGGCCGCCGCCGGATGCAGCCTCGGATCCACGGCGGCGTAGAGCACCGGCACCATCTCCCGGATCCGCGCCGGGCCGTTCGCCAGTACGCCGAGCACCTGCGCTTCCCGCGCCCGGCGGTGGTCGACATAGGCCTGCAGGAACGGCGCGACCTCGCGCACCGGCGAGCCGTGGGTCGGCCACAGGGTCTGGAAGCCCCGCGCCTGGATCTTGGCCAGGCTGGCGAAATAGTCGCCCATGTCGCCGTCGGGCGGGGTGATCACCGTGGTCGACCAGCCCATGACGTGGTCGCCGCTGAAGAGGGCGTTCTCTTCCTTCAGCGAAAAGCAGACGTGGTTGGAGGTGTGGCCGGGCGTGGTGATCGCCTCCAGCGTCCAGCCGGGGCCTTCGAAGGCGTCGCCGTCGGCGATCTCGATGTCGGGTCGGAAGTGGCCGTCGTCCTCGGCGTCGAGCTTCACGCCCGTCTCTTCGGCCACCAGCACGGCCGGCGCCGGCCGGCCCCAGATCCGCGCGCCCGTCCGCGCCGCCAGGGGGCCGGCGAGGGGAGAGTGGTCGGCGTGGTGGTGGGTCACCAGGATATGGCTCACCGTCTCGCCCTCGATCGCCGCCAGCAGGGCGTCCAGGTGCGCGGGTAGGTCCGGACCCGGGTCGATCACCGCCACGGTTCCCCGGCCGACGATGTAGGTCCCCGTGCCGGTGTAGGTGAACGGCCCCGGATTGTCGGCGATCACCCGCCGGATCAACGGCGAGACCTGGTCGCAGCGGCCGTACTCGAACTCGATCTCTCGGACGAAGGGGATCATCGCGACCCATCCTGAGCGGCGCCGGTTTTGCGCTTAACGAACCGTAAACCCTGTGGAGTACGGATCATGGCGGCCGACGCGGCGATTTTTGTCTCAAAACGGCTCCAGCGCGCGTGCTTCGCCGTGCTGTGTCTCATTGCGGCGCAGTTCGTGCTGGCCTCGTGCGAGCCAGAACCCAGCCCCATGGCCGCCCGCGTCACCACGCTGGGCGGCTACTGAGGCCCTGACTAGTGCGGCAGCACGCCGGAGAGGTCGTAGCCGGCCTCATAGCCCTGCCGCACCAAGGTTTCCCGATCGGCCGCGCCCGACAGGGCCTGGCCGATCGACCAGGTGACGATCGAGCGGGTGCCCGAGCGGCAGAAGGCCAGGACCGGCCCGCCGGCCGCCTCGACGGCCTCGCGCACCGCGTCCACCTGCTCCTGGGTCGGCCCGCCGCGCACCGGCACGTGCACATAGGCCAGACCCGCGGCCTTGGCCGCTTCCTCGATCTCCGCGCCCGTCGGCTGGCTGGGATCCTCGCCGTCCGGACGGTTGTTGACGATCAGGGCGAAGCCCTCGGCCTTGGCCCGGGCCACGTCCTCGACGGTGATCTGGGGGCTGACCGACAGGCTGTCGGTGACGCGGCGGAAGTCGGTCATGGGCGCTTGAAGCCTCTGGAAGGAACGTCTCGAACCCTTCAGATGCGCGGCGCGCGCGCCTTGGGCAAGTCCTTCTCGTAGCCTGGTTGGCCTGTTCTCTAGTCGATCCGTCGCGCCCGGATGGCCGTCTGGCCGTCGACGTTCAGGAAGAAGCTGCCCATCGAGGCCCGGCGGATCGAGATCTTCGAGCCGGCCTTGGGCGCGCGGCGCACCGGATCGCGGCCGACCTGGTCCCACTTGGCGCCGTCCTCGAGCACGATCGTCCAGCCGCCGGCCCCGTTCTGCCAGGCCTGCTTGGCCACGCCCTCAATGCGGTCGAGGCTGGTCGGCGCCTGGTCGCCCTTGCCGCCGAACAGGTCGAGCTTGGGCAGGTTGAAGCCGAAGGCCTCGCGCTTGACGCTCTCCACCTTCTGCCGGTCCAGCACCACGATCTCGCCGGAGGCGTCGGCGGCCGCGAGCTCGGCCGCCGCCTTGTCGTAGCAGGCCAGGCGCGCGGCGGCTTCGGGGATCGCCCGGCAGGCCGTCACCGCGCCCAAAGCTCCAGGTTGAGCGGGCGCGGGCGCGGCGAGCGCGGCGGGCGCCGAGGCGAGGATGAGAAGCGCGAGCGGCAAGCGGATGAGTCGCATGAGGAAGATCCGACGTGGGTTGGGAGCCGCGGGCCGGCGCGGCCGAGCGTGGCGCGGAAGACACGCGGTGGAAATGTGTCCGAAAGGTGGCCGATCCGGCTTCCGCCGAGGAAACATCGCCCCGCGTTTTCGTGTGTCACGACAACATATTTCGATATTACCGGTATTTCAAAGCGGAGAGATTTACCGCCCAAACGTCTCGTTGGGGCCATGTCTCGCAAGCTTGAGCACGCCATACGGCGCGAAAGCGCGGCGATCTGCCGCTAAGGCGACAATGGTGTGTTCAATTTGCGACAGAAAGGATGCTTCACGTTACATAACGGTAATCGGAATTGACCGCTCCGAGCGGGCGCTCCTAACGTCCCCTCCAACCGGGCTGAGGGCAGCCTGGGATTGCAAGACATGGGCGACGGACCGGCGATATCGCCAGGCCCAGCCCGTTCTCGGAGGGATTCCATTGAAGATTCAGATGACGCGTAAGCGCCTGCTGACGACGACCATCATCAGCGGCCTCGCGATCGCCGCCGCCAGCGCCGGTGTGGCGTCAGCGCAAACCGCGCCCGAAAGCGACTCGACCGAAATCGAAGCCGTCGTCGTCACCGGTTCGCGCATCGCCCGCCAGGACTACGTGGCCAACAGCCCGATCTCGACCGTGACGTCGGAAGCCATCCAGGCCGCCGGTTCGACCACCACCGAAGACGTGCTGAACCGCCTGCCGCAGGTGATGCCGGGCCTGACCGCCGCTTCGAACAACCCGTCGGACGGCACGGCCACCGTCGACCTGCGTGGCGTGGGGGCGTCGCGTACCCTGGTGCTGGTCAACGGTCACCGCATGAACCCGTCGACGCGTTCGAACACCGTCGACCTCAACAACATCCCGACGGCGCTGATCGACAAGGTCGAAATCGTCACCGGCGGCGCCTCGGCCGTGTACGGTTCGGACGCTCTGTCGGGCGTCGTGAACTTCCAGCTGAAGAAGGACTTCGAAGGCGTCGAAGTCGGCAGCCAGTACGGCATCAGCGAAATCGGCGACGGCAAGACCACCAACACCTACTTCCTGATCGGCGCCAACACGCCGGACGGCAAGGGTAACGTCACCGCCTACGCCAACTACTACAGCCGCGACAAGATCCTGCCGAACGCCGACCGTCCGTGGGCCCTGGTGTCCAACGCCGGCGGTTCGGGCACGGGCGTGACCGGCGCGGCCAACGCGATCGGCACCAACCCCTTCGGCGGCTCGACCACCAGCACGCTGAACCGTCGCTACGCCTTCAACACCGACGGCACCCCGCGTCCGTTCGTGAACACCCTGGCTGGCGACCGCTACAACTTCTCGCCGGTCAACAACCTGCTCTCGCCGGGCGAGCGCTTCAACATCACCGCCCTGGGCAACTACGAGATCACCGAATGGCTGACCGCCTCGGCTGAACTCTTCTACGCCGACAGCCGCAACTCGGCCCAGCTGGCGCCGACCCCGGCCACCGGCATCCAGGTGCCGTACAACAACGCCTTCGTGAACCCGGCCTTCTCGACGATCCTCGCGACCCGTCCGAACCCGACCGCGCCGATCTTCGTCGATCGCCGTATGGCCGAAGTCGGTCCGCGCGTCGAAACCCGCGACTCGGATCTCTACCAGATCAACCTCGGCCTGAAGGCCGACCTGGGTTCGGGCTGGACCGGTGAAGCCTTCTACAGCTTCGGCCGCACCGAGTTCCGCGTTGGCGTGCAGAACGACGTCTCGCGTTCGAAGGTCGCCGCGGCGATCGCTTCGGGCGCCGGCGCCAGCACCACCAGCTGCTCGACCGCCTCGCTGGCCCTGTTCCCGACCTGCGCCCCGCTGAACCTGTTCGGCGCCGGCAACATCTCGTCGGCCGCGGCCAACTTCATCCGCCTGAACTTCTCCGACCTGACCGTGTTCGAACGCAACGTCGGTTCGGTCTACGCCACCGGCCCGCTGTTCAAGCTGCCGGCCGGCGACTTCTCGGTCGCCGTCGGCGCCGAATGGCGTGAAGACACCCTGTCGTTCACCCCGGACGCCGCCAAGAACTCGGGCGACATCTTCGGCTTCAACGCCGAAAAGGCCGTCGGCGGCGGCTCGAGCGTCGGCGAACTCTACGTCGAAGCCGTGGTTCCGCTGGTCGCCGACGTGACCGGCGCCAACTACCTGGGCCTGGAACTGGGCGGCCGTTACTCCGACTACTCGTCGGTCGGCAGCGTCTACAGCTACAAGGTCGGCGTCGAGTACAAGCCGATCCACGACGTCAAGCTGCGGGCCATGTTCCAGAAGGCCAGCCGCGCCCCGTCGGTGTTCGAACTGTACCAGTCGGGCGACCAAGGCTTCCCGGCCGTGCTCGACCCCTGCACCACCGTGAACCCGGGCACGGGCGCCGCGCGCACCCTGACCGCTTCGGTCCGCGCCTTCTGTACCGCTCAGCTGGGCTATGATCCGGTCGCCGGCAACTTCGTCGCCCAGAACACCCAGACGGAGTCGTTCTTCTACGGCAACCCGAGCCTGGCCGAAGAAAAGTCGGAAACCATCACCGCTGGCGTGGTGTGGCAGCCGAGCTTCGTTTCGGGCCTGAGCCTGACCGTCGACTACTACGACATCAAGATCGACGACTACATCGGCACGATCCGTGGCGGTGTCTCGGGCATCGTGGCGGCCTGCTTCGCCTCGGCCAGCCTGACCTCGTCGGCCTGCTTCGACTCGGGCATCAACCTGCCGCTGATCTACCGCGACGCGGCTGGCAACCTGAAGGCCCGCGCGCCGCTCGGCAACGTGTCGGCTCTGCAGACCAAGGGCGTCGACGTGGCCGTCTCGTACGGCTGGAACGTGCCGTGGGCCGGCGGCGTCTGGGGCGACAAGCTCCAGTTCGACCTGACCACCACCTACCTCGACAGCTACGAACTGGACGGCATCGACTACAAGGGCACCATCGGCGCCTACAACATCTCGGCCTCGCTGCCGGAATGGAAGGCCAGCCTGCGCGTTGGTTACGATATCGGCCCGGTCCGCCTGGCCTACACCGGCACCTACATCGGTGAGATGGACAACCAGGGCAACATCCCCGAGTTCGAGGATGGCGGCTACACGACGGTCGACGCCTACTGGTACCACGACGTCAGCGCCCGCTGGAACGTCAACGACAACGTCGAGATCTTCGGCGGCGTCCGCAACCTCGGCGACAAGAAGCCGCCGGTGTTCGACAACGCTCCGGACGGCAACACCGACCCGAACACCTACGACATCCTGGGTCGTTCGTACTTCGTGGGCGCCAAGCTGCGCTTCTAAGCAGCCCGGCGTTCACCCCGGCGGTCCTCGGACCGCCGGGACCGACGACATCAACGGCGGGTCCCCCGGGACCCGCCGTTTTTGTTTGTCCGCCCCCGTGCAACGGGGGAGGGGGCGACAGGGCCTAGCGCCCCTCTCCCCTTGCGGGAGAGGATGGCCTGCGTAGCAGGTCGGGTGAGGGGTCTCTCAGAACTGAAAGCCGCCCCAAAGCCCTTCCCGTCGGCGGATGGGTGAAGGGTTGGGATGGGGGTGACGCTGCGGTTCCGCCTGCACGGTCTTTTCAAGCCAGACCGCCGCAACCACCCCCAACCCCGGCCCTTCCCCCATCAAGGGGGAAGGGAGAAGTAGGGCTGACGGGGATAGATGCAGCTCTATCCCCGGCGAACTCGCAAAAGAATCCAGCCAGATCAGTGACTTACAACTTTATCACGCCAACTTATCAGACGCGCCAAAACCACCCCCATAATCATCCCCATCCCAGCCATGGGGAGGGCTCTTGGTACCGGCCCGAGTTAGCGGCTGCGGATCGCATCGAGCGGGGCCGCTTGGAGCGTCATGGGAAGGGCGGGTTTGCAGGATCGCTCAGAAGGCGTGATTGGGCCGCCAGCCGTTCGGTGACGAGACTTGCGGGTCGACAGGGTCGGGATCGTTTCAAACCGGCCTAACAGGATCAGCCGAGGCGCCGCCGGATCACCGCGGGGCTATTGGTCCTGCCCGTCCGAGGGACAACCGGGTCCAGGGTTGAAAAAGCACCCGCGCCCCCGGTCCTTCGAGCCTACGGTGCGGCGGAGCGGTCAGACGAAGCCGAAACGCTAAACAACATCACGGTCTCCGGGCTCCGCCCGGCCGCTCCGCGCCTCCCCACCAACTTTCGTGGATCGCCACGGGAGGCCGAGAAGCCGTGCCCAAAACCCCCTCAGTCGCTCCGCGACAGCTCCCCCAGAGGGGGAGCATCTGGAGCGATAGATCCTCCCCCTCTGGGGGAGGTGGCCCGGAGGGCCGGAGGGGGCCGCCGTCAGGCGGCCGCTTCAAAGAAAAAGGCCGCCCCTTTCGGAGCGGCCTTCGTCAGTTCAGAAAAACCCGGAAGGGATCAATGCACCGGCGTATCGGCCAGCACGCTGGCGCCCTCGGCTCGCAGGCGGGTCTTGGCCATCTCGTCCAGGATCGCCTGGGAGCGCGGGTCGCCCAGGATCCAGGCCGCGGCGGCCACCGTTCGCATCGAGGCCGAGCTGACGCCCAGGGCGCGTTCCAGGGCGTCGAACGGCGACTTGGGACCGCCCACCTTCTTGAGGCGCACCTCGCCCTTCAGGCCGGCCAGGCTCTTGGCCTTCTCGACGGCGTCGTAGAAGCCGCCCAGCTCGTCCACCAGGCCCAGTTCCTTGGCTTGGGCGCCGGTCCAGACGCGGCCCTTGGCGATCTCGCGCACGCGCTCCTGGGGCAGCTTGCGGCCCTCGGCGACGCGGGCGATGAAGCCGTCGTAGATATGGTCCATCCAGGCCGAGAAGCGGGCCTTCTGGTCGGCCGTGAAGCCCTCGCTGGTGCCGAAGGCGCCGGCGTAGTCGCCGCCCACCGTCACCTGGCGGGTGTCGACGCCGAAGCGCGACAGGGCCTCGCCCAGGGCGAACTTGCCGCCGAACACCCCGATCGAGCCCGTCAGGGTCGAGGGCTGGGCGACGATCGACGAGGCCTGGCTGCTGATCCAGTAGCCGCCCGAGGCCGCGTAGGTGCCCATGCTGACCACCACGGGCTTTCCGGCCGCCTTGGCGGCCCTGACGGCCGCCAGGATCTGCTCCGAAGCCGTGTCCGAGCCGCCGGGCGAGGAGACGCGGAAGACGATCGCCTTGACGTCCTTGTCGTCGATGGCGTCGTAGATCGCCTTGGAGGCCTCGTCCGAATAGATCGTGCTGTCGCCGCCGAACGGCGAGGACTGGGCGGTCGAGCCGGTGACGATCGGGCCCTCGGCGCCGATCACGGCGATGGCCGGGCCGGTCTTGGTCGCGTCCTTCTTGGAGCGCGAGGCGTAGTCGTCGAACTCGATCAGCTTGCCGCCCTTGCCGGCGCGGGTCAGCATCGCGTCCTGGGCTTCCTTGACCTGGCCGACCTTGTCGATCAGGCCCAACCCTTGCGCCTGCTGGGCGCTGTAGGGGCCGGCCTGGATCGCCTTGATCAGGCGCGCCGGGTCCAGCTTGCGGTCCTGGGCGGCGGCGGTGAGGGCGCTGGAATAGACCGAGCCCATCCACGACAGGGTGGCTTCCCGGTGCGCCGGCGTGAAGTCGTCGTGCAGGTAGGGATTGACCGCGTTCTTGTATTCATAGCGCTGCTGGAAGTCGGCCTTGACGCCGTATTTGTCGAACAGGCGCTTGTAGAACATCGTCTCGCTGGACAGGCCCACGGCCTGCAGCGAGCTGTCGGGCTGCATCCAGAACTCGCTGGCCGCCGCGCCCAGGCGATAGGTCGAGGTCGACATGCCCGAGGGATAGAGGCCCTGGCTGTGGGCGAAGATCGGCTTCTTGCCGACGCTGCGGAAGTGCTTGAAGGCCTGGGCCAGTTCGTCGGCCGAGGCCGGGGCGATGCCGCCCTCGGGCAGGCGCACCAGCACGCCCTTGACCTTGTCGTCGGTCTCGGCACGGCGCAGCACTTCGATGACGTTCATCACCGACCGGCCGCCGCCGCCGCCGAAGGCCGCGAACGGGTTCTGCGAGTCCTGGTCGGACAGGCCGCCGCGCAGGTCCAGCTGCACCACCGACTGGGACGGGACGGGAGCGGGGCGGGCGGCGCCGGCCGCCAGGACGATCAGGATAAAGGGGACGCCGACGAGAAAGAGCACCAGTCCGACGAAGACGCCGGCCACGGTCATGAGAAATTGCTTCATCGGGTTCCCGTCGAGAAATCCAGGGGCGAAATCCAGAGCGCGACGGCGACCATCGCGCGCGAGCACAAGCTAACGACTGTCGCGACGCGGTCAAATGAACAGCGCGCAACCTGCGTCGTCTTGCGACGACTTCATTCAAATGGGGGGATTTTCTCGGGAGAGAAGATGGTCGGAGTGGCAGGATTTGAACCTGCGACCCCTGCGTCCCGAACGCAGTGCTCTACCAGACTGAGCCACACTCCGACTTTCCCTGCCGGGCTGGCCGCGTGGCCGCGCTCGACTTGGGAGGCGGCTTATAGGAGGCGGTGCGGAGAGTCGCAAGCGCGAAAATGGACCCAAAAAAAGAATTTGGAGGGCGTTGCCACCGTCCGAATCCTGAGCTATCTCCACCGCCTCGCCGCGGCCCCCTGGGTCGGCAGCCGTTCCTGCTGGGGAATGGTGTAATGGTAACACTGCGGTTTTTGGTACCGTCATTCTAGGTTCGAGTCCTAGTTCCCCAGCCAATTCTCCCTCTTTCTTCCCTATCTTGGTAGAAAACGCCTCCTGGCGAAGCGCCAAGCCGTTTGACGTGATCTGTGCGCCTGTCGGTCAGTGCACGGACGCCTCGCGTGCGGGCCGCGCCGAATCTCCGAACATCAATTCCGCGCCGATTTATGTGCACTGCGACGTGATTCCGGCCGGTTTTCGCGCCCGCGAGATGGTTGCCCTGCGTAAACTGCACTTGAACGTGTGCGCATGCGAAGCCGGATATGGTTCCGCAGAACGGTGCTCCTCATTGTTTCCACGAAATAAAGCCTGTTTTTGTGGAGCGTTGGCAGCGCTGCCGCGTATTTGTGTACTTGTAATTCCGTAGGGCGGGTGTATTTCCAAATTTAAAGTCATTGTGGAGTGACGCCGTGGAAGACAAAGCGACCCTGATCGAGCTGACCGCCGAAATCGTGGCCAACTATGTGGCCAACAACACGACTTCGGTCTCTGACCTGCCTGCGTTGATCCGGGCGACGCACGACGCGTTGGCCGGAATTGGCTCGCCGGAAGCCCCGGTGGCCGAAACCGTTACCAAGGCTACTCCGGCCCAGATCCGTAAGAGCATCACGCCGGACGCCCTGATCAGCTTCGAAGACGGCAAGCCGTACAAGACTCTGAAGCGTCACCTGACCACCCACGGCATGACCGTGGCCGAATACAAGTCGAAGTGGGGCCTGCCGGCCGACTACCCGACGACCGCCCCGGCCTACAGCGAAGCCCGCTCGGCCATGGCCAAGGCCCTCGGCCTGGGTCAAGGCGGCCGCAAGGCCAAGGCCCCCGGCAAGGCTCGCGCCCGCAAGGCCTGATCCTTCGGTCTTCCAAAGACCCGAGAACACGAAAGCCCCGCTGGAGACAGCGGGGCTTTCTTCTTTCTACCTACCCGATCCGCAACCGGACGAAGGCCATGCCGCCCATCGGGTCGTCATAGCCCAGCGCTTGCGGCGCATCGTAGGCGCTGACCAGCCCGCCGATCCCGAACTTCACGCTCTCTGCGATCTGGAAGTCGCGGATCGCCCCCAGCGACACGCGGCGCACCGTATAGGCCTCGCCCGAGTGCGAGCCGTGATGGTCGGCCAGTTCGTCCTGCTCCACCTGTTCGGCGCGGGCGAAGATCGTCCAGCGGCCGTTCGGCTTCACCGAGCCTTCGGCCAGCCAGGCCTGCAGGGCGTCGCCCGGGATGCGGTCCTTGCGCGACCAGGCCAGGGTGGCGCTGATCGAGCCGTTCTTGCCCAGAGGCCGGGCGTAGAGCGCGCTGGCCGAGGCGCGGGCCTCGTCCTTGTCGGGATCCAGCGCCTCGGGGCTGTTGATCTTCGCCCAGCTGGTCTGCAACGCCCAGTTCGGCGTCGGATTGTACGACAGGCGGGCCGAGACGCTGTCCAGCTGGCCTGTCTCGATATCGTAGCGCTTCTGGTCGGGCTCGCGGCCGCGGAAGGCGCTGGTCTCGATCTTCCAGTCTTCGTGCGAGAACCCGGCCGTGACGACGCCGAACGTGATGTGCGTCGAGTCGAACCAGTGGTGGCTGATCGGGGCTTCCGGGCTGTCCATCGATGAGGCCCGGTGCATGAAGGCCGGCGGACCGTAGGCGGGCGAGCCGGGCAGGCCGGCATAGAGATAGACGTCCGACTTGTCGCCGACGCTGAGGCTGTAGCTGGCCGACAGCTCCATGAAGAGGTCATGCGGATGCTGGCGGTCGACCAGCGCATGCTCGCCGTCGGCCGTTTCGCCCACGGCCATCAGCAGCGGATAGCCGCTCTTGCCCATGAACGGGTCGGGGCTGACCATGGCCTTGAAGCCCAGCATGCCCGGGCCGACCTGCCGCTGGGCCATGCCCATGAACATGCCGGCCGCGAAGGCCTTGGAGCCGCCGCGCGGCCCGCCCTGGTCGACATAGACGCCGTTCAGCAGGGCGTGGCCCATCAGCATCCACTCGCCGCTGTGCTTCATGATCCCGAAGTTCGGCGTGGCGTCGGGCTGCCAGGCGGTGCCGCCGGCGTCGCGGGTCATGGAATAGGCGCCCAGCGGGCTGACCATCATGGGCGAGGCCATGTCCATGCCCGCGTGGTCGTCGCCGTCCATGGGCTGGTCGGCCTCGGGCATGGCCATGTGGTGGCCCGCATGTGGATCGGCCGGCGGTTCGGCTTCGGCCGGAGCCGCCTCGGCGGGCATGGCGTGGCCGGTATGATCCTGGGCGAAGGCGGCGGTGGCGAGCGTCAGGCTCGCGATCGTGCACGCGCCGGCCAGCAGCCGCGCGCGGAAGGAGAGGGCGGTCATGGGACTGCCTTTCTTGGGAACTGTGATCGTAAGACGTTTTGAGAAAAGGCGCGCCTGCGTCGGCGCGCGGTCTTGCGATCAGGCGCGCGGAGGGCGCGGTTCCGGCGCGGCGTTCAGGCCGTCGAGCGACGGGGTGAGGGCCGAGAACTCCACGGCGCTGGCGGTTCGTGCGGCCAGGTCGCCAGCGGCGACGCGCTGGCCGGCCGGCAGGCAGCCGACGCAGCAGCTGGTCGCCATCGCGCCGGGCTTGGACTTGTGGTCGGCGTCCTTGTCGGCGGGGGCGTGCTCGGCGGCGTCCCCGTCCATGGGGCCCATGTCCATGCCGTCCATCGCCATCTCGTGGCAGGCGGGCATGGCGGAGGCCTGGGCCGGCGCGGCGCGCATGATCCCGCCGGCGGCGAAAGCCACCGCGATCAGGGCCAGAAGAAGGAGGCGAAGCCCGCGCATGGGCGGGAAACTAGGGATGGTCGCGACGCGGCGCAACCATCCCGCCATGTCACACGCCGCTCAACGACAGTCCCGGCGCGTCCGGAGGCGTGTCGCCGCCGCCGTTCAGCGACAATTGCATCCAGACCAGATCCACCCAGCGGCCGAACTTGTAGCCCATGGCCGGGAAGACGCCCTTGTGCTCGAAACCGAGCGAGGCGTGCACGCCGATCGAGGCGGCGTTGCCGCTGTCGCCGATCACCGCGCAGATCTGGCGCAGGCCCAGGCCCTCGCAGATCTCGATCAGGGCCTTCAGCAGCGCCTTGCCGACGCCTTTGCCGGCCGCGTCGGGGGCGACATAGATGCTGTCCTCGACGGTGTAGCGATAGGCCGCCCGCAGCCGGAAAGGGCCGGCATAGGCGTAGCCCAGCACCTTTCCGTCCTGCTCGGCGACCAGGTAGGGCAGGCCGCGATCGAGGAAGGCCGCGCGCCGACGGGCCATCTCGGCCTCGTCGGGCGGAACCTCCTCGAAGGTGCCGAGGCCATTGAGCACGTTCCAGCCGTAGATGGCCGTGATCGCGAAGACGTCGGCGTCGGTGGAGGGGCGGATCGTCAGTTCGGACATTCGGATCAGGCCTTGGTCCAGCCCTTGTCGATCGCCCACACCGCGAAGGCGTAGTCGAGCGCGATCTCCTTGAGGAAGTCGAAGCGGCCCGAGGCGCCGCCGTGGCCGGCTTCCATGTTGATCTTCAGCAGGATCGGATCGCCGCTGGTCGTGTGCTCGCGCAGCTTGGCCGCCCACTTCTCGGGCTCCCAGTAGGTGACGCGCGGGTCCGACAGGCCGCCGGTGGCCAGCACGGCCGGATAGGGCTTGGCGGTGACGTTGTCGTACGGCGAATAGCTGGCGATGTAGTCGTAGGCCTCCTTGTCCTCCAGCGGATTGCCCCATTCGGGCCATTCCGGCGGGGTCAGCGGCAGGGAGGTGTCGCTCATGGTGTTGAGCACGTCGACGAACGGCACCGCCCCGATGATCCCGGCCCACAGATCGGGCCGCAGGTTGGTGATCGCGCCCATCAGCATGCCGCCGGCCGAGCCGCCATAGGCCACCGTGCGGCCCGCCGCGCCGTAGCCGGCCCCGTGCAGGTGCTCGGCGCTGGCGATGAAGTCGGTGAAGGTGTTCTTCTTCTTGAACTTCTTGCCGTCCAAGAACCAGCCGTAGCCTTTTTCCGAGCCGCCGCGCACGTGGGCGATGGCCCAGATCCAGCCGCGGTCGACCAGGCTGAAGTTGCGGATCGAGAACGACGGATCCATCGACATGCCGTAGCTGCCATAGCCGTAGAGCAGCAGCGGCGCCTTGCCGTCGAGCTTGACGTCCTTCTTCATCAGCACGGTCACCGGCACCTCGGCGCCGTCGGGCGCCTTCGCATAGAGGCGCTTGGTCACGTACTTCGACGGATCGTGACCCGAGGGGATTTCCTGGGTCTTGCGCAGCACCTTGTCGCCGGTGCGCATGTCGTAGTCGAACCACTGCCGGGGCGTGGTCGGCGACTGGTAGACGTAGCGCAGGGTCGGGGTGTCGAACTCGTAGCCGCCCTCGACGCTCAGCACATAGGCCTGCTCGTCGACGACGATCGGCTTCTCGGCCTTGGTCGCGCGGTCGGTGATGACGATGCGGGTGTTGGCGTTGACCCGTTCGACGCGGACCAGGTGTTCCTTGTAGGCGGCATGGCCGGTGATGAAGGTCCCCGGCTTGTGCGGCACGAAGTCCTTCCAGTGCGCGCGGCCCGGATTGTCGACCGGGGCCTCGACCAGCTTGAAGTCGATGGCGTCGTCAGCGTTGGTCAGGATGACGAACTTGCCGTCCCAGTGCTCGACCGAATAGCGCAGGCCGGGCGTGCGGGGCTCCACCGCTTTCGGCTTGGCGGCGACGTCGCCGGCCGGGATCAGCAGGGTCTCGGAGGTCTCGTGGTCGCCGGCGCTGATGACGATGAAGGCGTCCGACCCAGTGACGCTGACGCTGACGAAGAAGCCGTCGTCGGGCTCGTCATAAACGAGCACGTCGTCCTTCAGCCCGCCGCGCGCGGGGCGGCGATAGATCTTGTCGGAGCGGCCGTTGTCGTCGCGGTGGGTCCAGAACAGCCACTGGCTGTCGGGCGAGAAGGTGAAGTCGCCGGTGCTGCTCTCGACCGGTTCGGCCAGGATCTGCCCCGTGGCCAGGTCCTTGACGTAGATCTTGAAGACTTCCGAGCCTTGAGCGTCCTCGGCATAGGCGAACAGCTTGTGGTCGGGGCTGTGCTCGGCGGCCGCCACCTGGCTGTAGGCCTTGCCCTTGGCCAGGGCGTCGCTGTCGAGCAGCACCTCCTCGCCGTCGGTCTTGCCGCGCGGCCGGCGTGCGTAGATCGGGTGCTGGCCGCCGATGGCGAAGCGCGAATAGTAGTCAAACGGGCCGTCGGGGGCGGGGACCGAGGAGTCGTCCTCCTTGATGCGGCCCTTCATCTCCTCGAACATCGCCTTCTGCAGGTCCTCGGTGGGGGCCAGCATCGCCTTGACGTAGGCGTTCTCGGCGGTGAGGTGCTCCTTGACCTCGGCCTTGATCAGGCTCGGGTCGCGCAAAACCTTCTGCCAGTTGTCGTCCTTCATCCAGGCGTAGTCGTCGACCCGCACGCGCCCCAGCTGCTCGATGCGCTTGGGGATCTTCTTGGCGACGGGCGGAACGGGCTTGGCGGTGGCGGACATGGAACTCCCGGGGATCAGGACAGCGGAGGAGGCGGCGGCGACGGCGGCAGCGCTCGTCATCATTTCGCGCCGGTTCATGGACAGATTCCCCCTCGGATGCGTCAGAACGCCAACTTGTTGCGGCGGGCGCCTCTGGTCAAACTCTTACGGCGTCAAAGGTTGAATCGGAGACGAGGCGTTCATGGCGTGGGACCTGTCGGTCGATCTGATCCAGGCGACGGTGCAGCTCGAGCAGCCGCTCGCTGACGGCTCGCGCACGGTCGGCACCGGTTTCCTCATCGAGGACCCGACGCCGGAGGGGCGTCCGCGCACCATCCTGGTCACCGCCGCCCACGTGTTCGACAAGATGCCGTCGGTCTCGGCCAAGATCGGCTATCGCGTGCAGGGCAGCGACGGCGTCTGGCGCTATGACCCCCGCACCCTGAAGATCCGCGACGGCGACCATCCGCTGTGGATCAAGCATCCCAGCCGCGACGTCGCCGCCATCGAGGTCGAGGCCCCGCCGGAATTCGCCAAGGCCGCGATCCCGCTGGCCTGGCTGGCCCAGGACGACACCTTCAACAAGTATAGCCTGGGCCCCGGCGACGAGATGATGGCGCTGGGCTTCCCGCGCGGCCTGTCTGCCAATACCGCGGGCTTCCCGATCCTGCGCTCTGGCCGGGTGGCGTCGTATCCGCTGGCCCCGGCCAGTGTGTTTCCGACCTTCCTGATGGACTTCTCGGTGTTCCCCGGCAATTCGGGCGGGCCGGTGTTCATGGCCGAGGGCGCGCGCCGCCGGCCGGGCTCGACCGAAAGCCAGGAAGTGCAGTTCGTGGCCGGCATGCTGACGCAGCAGGTCGAGCTGTCGGGCGAGCGCCTGGAGATCGGCATCGTCACCCACGCCAAATACATTCGCGAGACCGTGGCCCTGCTCGACAAGGCCGCCGGCCCGCCGGTGATCCAGGCCGCGCCGGCCAAGCCTCCGACCCAGGCCGTCGTCCAGGTTCCGCCGGCGACGCCGCCTCAAGGGGCGGCCCCAGGAGCGACCCAAGGCGGGGTCGCCGTTCAGGCCGTGTCGGTGACCGGCTACAACCGCTGAAGCCGCTCTGGTCACGCTAGGAACCTTTGCTCCAAGGCCCCCGTTCGGATGGGGAGTTCAATTCCAGCAGGAGCAGACCATGAGCACCAATCGTGTTGAAGGCGCAGTCGACAAGGGCGTGGGCGCGGTGAAGGAAGCGGTCGGCAAGGCCACGGGCAACGAACGCCTGGAAGCCGAAGGCGCGGCCCAGAAGCTCAAGGGCGACGTCCAGAACAAGGTCGGCCAGGCCCAGGACAAGATCGGCGACGCGATCAAGCGCTAGGCTTGGTTCGAGCCAAACAGACGAAGGCCCCAGGAGCGATCCCGGGGCCTTTCTCTTAGGCGCCGTAGATGATCGAGATGGTCTCTGCCACGCAGGCTGGGCGCTCCTCGCCCTCGATCTCGATGGTGCATTCGTTCTTCAATTGCAGGCCGCCGGCCTTGGGCTCCACGGCCAGCAGCTTCTGGCGCATGCGCACCCGCTTGCCCACGCGCACCATGCCGGTGAACCGTACCTTGTCGCAGCCGTAGTTGATGCCGCGCGTGACGCCGCTGACGTGCAGTATGCCCGCGCCCAGCATCGGGATCAGCGACAGGGTGAGATAGCCGTGGGCGATCGGCCCGCCGATTTCGCGGGTGGCCCGCTCGACGTCGATGTGGATCCACTGGTAGTCGCCGGTGGCTTCGGCGAACTGGTTGACCCGCTCCTGGCTGATCTCGACCCAGTCGGACACCCCGACCTCCTGGCCGACCAGGCTGGCGATGTCGGCGAAGGCGATCTCTTTCATGCGGCGTTCTCCCAAACGTTTGTTTGGAAGAGATCACGGGGCGGCGCGGGTCACAAGCCTTCGAGCGTCGCCCGCGCGTCGTCGGGCAGCAGGCCGACCGACTCGTCCAGCAGCTTTCGCCAAGTTTCGCCCCGCCCGCGCGCCTCGGCATAGGCGTCGCGCAAGGCGTAGGGATCGTCTTCGGCCAGGGCGCGGATGAGCTGGGTCGACTGCAGGCGGTCCTTCAGCCCCTTTTCGGGATTGACCTTGCGATCGCGGCTGACGATCAGCTTGTGGACCGCATAGCGCGCCGGCGAAGGCGCGTTGACGAGCACGCCGCCGCCATGGAGCACGGCGGTCTCGACGGGATCGCGCAGCAGAAAGTCCATGAAAGGCAGCGGAACGGCGTCACTGCCCAAGGTCGGCAGGTAGGATGGCTCGTCGCGTGGCGCGCCTCGATTGGTTGTCAGGACATCCAGTCGATAGCGTTCGCCCAGTGAGTAGCTTGTGGTGCGACTGGCGTCGAAAGCGTAGCTCACCGGCGCGAAGCGAGGGTCCAGGTCTCTCAGGATGTCGAGCAGGGGGCGATCGAGCGTGTCGTCGAGGTTCGACGCGATGCCGAAGTCCTGGGCGATGTCGAGATCCATGGTCGCCAGGCTGGTGACAGGCAGTCGAACGCCGATATGCGCGGCGTAGGTCTGAAAGGCGACCGTGCCGATCAGCAGGGCGCGCAGGCGGAACGCGCCGGCCACCGCCAGGGCCTGGATGATCTCCGCACTGATGCGGTCGGGACGGGGAGCGCCCGAAGCGACGATCGCCGCGACGAGGCGGCGGCGATCGTCCTGGTCGGCGCGATGCTCGCCGTGTCGGGCGATGCGCTCGCGCAGTTCGTCGCTGTCGGGGCCGACATAGACCTGCCGCCGGCTTTGGGCGCCGCCGGTCGGCATCTGGACGTACCAGTAGATCCTGCCCTTCACGGTCTTGGATACGAACGACGAGCCGGCGGGATATTCTCCGACCCGGCCCAGGCGCAGGCGCTCCATCAGCTCCGCGTAGCTGGTGTGGGCCGAAAGAGGCAGGCGCTCGATCATGGAGCTAAGTTATACGCAATTTGAAAATTTGCGTATAACTTTCCACATCACACGATCCGCCCCTCGCCCTTGCCCCAGTAGGCGTCCCGCACCAGCCGCTTGTAGAGCTTCCCCGTCGGATGCCGGGGCAGTTCGCGCACGAAGTCGACCTGGCGCGGGGCCTTCACGTGGCTGAGGTTGTCGCGGGCGAAGGCCAGGAGTTCGGCGGCCAGGTCCGGGCCGGCGTCGTCCCAGTCGAGGGGCTGGATCACCGCCACGACCTTCTCGCCCATCTCCTCGTCGGGCGCGCCGACCACGGCGGCGTCGGCTACGCGAGGGTGGGTGATCAGGAGGTTCTCGATCTCCTGCGGATAGATGTTCACCCCGCCGGAGATGATCATGAAGCTCTTGCGGTCGGTCAGATAGAGATAGCCGTCCTCGTCGGCCCAACCGACGTCGCCCAGCGTCGTCCAGCCGTGCTTGTTGTAGCTCTCGGCCGTCTTTTCCGGGGCGTTGTGGTAGGTTACGGCCGGGCCGTTGGCGAAGTAGACGACGCCCTCGGCGCGGGCGGGCAGGGGATCGCCAGCCTCGTCGCAGATGCGCAGCTCGCCCAGCGCCGCCTGGCCCACCGAACCGCGCCGTTCCAGCCAATTGCCGCTGTCGATCCAGCAGAAGCCGTTGCCCTCGGTGCCCGCGTAGTACTCGTAGATCACCGGACCCCACCAGCCGATCATCTGCTCCTTGACCGGGATCGGGCAGGGGGCGGCGGCGTGGATCGCCGACTTCATGCTGGAGACGTCGTATTTCGTCCGCACGGCTTCCGGCAGTTTCAGCATCCGCACGAAGTGGGTCGGCACGAACTGGCCGCAGGTGGCCTTGTGCTGTTCGATCAGGGCCAGGGCCGTCTCGGGATCGAACTTCTCCATGACCACGACCGTGCCGCCCAGCTTGTGCACGCTCATGCACCAGCGCAGCGGGGCGGCGTGGTAGAGCGGGGCGGGCGAGAGATAGACGCTGTCGCCGTCCAGCTTGAAGAGGTGCTGGGCCATCATCTGCAGCGCCGTCGGCGCGTCGATCGGCGCGCCGTTCAGGGCCGGTTTCACGCCCTTGGGCCGTCCCGTGGTGCCCGACGAATAGAGCATGTCCGAGCCCGAGGTCTCGTCGGCGACCGGTGTTGTCGGCATGGCCGCGCGGGCCGCGTCGAAGTCGCCATAGGGGGCGAGCGCGCCGTCGACCCGCAGCAGGGCGACACCCGGGATCAGCGGGGCGAGGGCTTGGGCGACCGCGTCCAGCGCCGGGCCGGCGATCAGCGCCTTGGCCCCGCAGTCCTCGACGATGTACTCGACCTCGGGCGCGGTCAGCTTGGTCGAGACGCAGGTGAAATATAGCCCCGCCCGCTGGGCCGCCCAGGCGATTTCCAGGTAGCGCGGATGGTTGTCGAGCAGGATGGCCACGACGTCGCCGACCCCCAGCCCCATCGCCCGGAAGAGCTGCGCCCCCTGGTTCGAGCGGTCGTCGAGTTCTCGATAGGTCACCGTCTCGCCCGAGCCGGCCATCACGAAGGCGGGCTTGTCGGGCTGGGTTAGGGCATGGACGCTCGGATGCATGGACCCTCCAGGGCCGTCCCGCCAAGGCGAGCACGGCCGTTTCTCTCCCTGAAACCGTCCGCGTGTTCCCGCGTGATCGGCGTTCATCTGGAGCATGCTTCAAGCGCGAACTGTCGCGCAAGTTGCCGTAGGGGCGCTGTTGGCGGCGACGCCATACTGGGTGATCGTGCCGCAAAAGAACGATGTTCAACGGGAGGCGCGCATGGAACTGATCAGCCAGACGGCGGTGGACGGACGGCCGGGACCGGCCGCCGCGCCGACCTATCCGACCCTCGAGGGCGTCGACCTCGCCGACATCTTCCGCTTCACCAAGGGCCAGCCCTTCGCCGACTTCGCGCGGATGCGGAAGGAGGCGCCGGTCATGTGGCACGCCGAGCCGTTCGGCGGGCCTGGCTTTTGGGCCGTCACCCGCCATGAGGACGTCATGCGGGTGAACGGCGACCCGGAGACCTTCTCGTCGCAAAAGGGCGGAATCCTGATGTCGATGGGACCGCCCGACAAGCGCCACGCCCTGCTGTTCCGGGCGACCATGGACACCATGATCAATCTCGACGCGCCGCATCACCTGCAGCTGCGCCGCGAGCACATGCCCTATTTCACCGCCGGCTACCTGCGCGGCCTGACCGAGAAGGTGAGGGGCGAGGTCACGCGACTGCTCGACGAAATGGAGCCGCTGCTGGCCGGCGGCACGGAGGTCGACATGGTCGAGCGCTTCTCGTCGATCCTGCCGCTGTTCACCCTGTGCGAGATCCTGGGCGTGCCGGCCGAGGACCGGGGCAAGTTCCTGCGCTGGATGCACTATCTGGAGCGCGCTCAGGACCTGGCCGTGCAGCAGGCCATGGCCCCGATCACGCCGACGCTGGAGCTGATGCAGTTCGTGGCCGACTTCAACGAGAACATCGAGGAGATGTTCGACTACGGCCGCACAATGCTGCTCAAGCGCCGGGAGGACCCGAAGCAGGATTTGATGACCGCCATCGCCCGCGCCCAGGTCGATGGCGACCTGCTGGCCGATGAGTATCTTGACGGCTCCTGGCTGCTGATCGTGTTCGCCGGCAACGATACGACGCGCAACACGCTGTCGGGCGCGATGAAGCTGCTGACCGAGTTTCCCGAGCAGAAGCAGCGGCTGATCGACGATCCCGCCCTGCTGCCGGGCGCGGTGGACGAGTTCATCCGCATGGTCAGCCCGGTGATCTACATGCGCCGCACGGCGACGCGCGACGTCGAGGTGGCCGGCCAGCAGATCCGCGAGGGCGAGAAGGTGGTGATGTACTACGGCTCGGCCAATCGCGATCCGGAGGTGTTCGCCGATCCCGACCGTGTGGACGTGACCCGCGCCAACGCCGGCAAGCACGTGGCCTTCGGCTACGGCCCCCACACCTGCCTGGGCAAGCGCGTGGCCCAGATCCAGCTGGAGGAGGCCTATCGCCAGATCCTGGCGCGGTTCCCCGACCTGGAGTGGACGGGGAGCATGGAGATCGCGGCGAACAATTTCGTGCATGCGATCAGCAAGCTGGGCGTGCGGCGGGCTTGAGATCGGCGAACGTCTCCCTTCCCCCTTGATGGGGGAAGGGCCGGGGATGGGGGTGACCTGCTGAGCTGGCGGCCGTGCGCGGCTTCGACCGCCGTAGCCACCCCCACCCCTGCTCCTCCCCCATCGAGGGGGAGGGGTTGTGCATATGCGGCAAGCGGTCATACGGTTGTTTAAAATCATCCAGGGAGCCCCGCATATGTCGCAGCCCACCTTCGAGACCCTGCTTTACGCCGTCGAGGACGGGATCGCGACGATCACCCTGAACCGGCCGGAGAAGCTGAACGCCTTCACCGCCCGGATGATGAAGGAGCTGATCGAGGTCTTCGACATCACCGACGCCGACGACGCGGTGAAGGTGGTGATCGTCACCGGCGCGGGCCGGGCCTTCTGCGCCGGGGCCGACCTGTCGAGCGGCGGGGCCACCTTCGACCGCACCTCGCCCCAGGCCCTGGAGCGGGAGGAGGGCAAGGTCGGCGACGTCTATCGCGACGGCGGCGGCCGGGTGACCCTGCGGATCTATGACAGCCTCAAGCCGGTGATCGCCGCCGTGAACGGCGCGGCCGTGGGCGTGGGGGCGACCATGCAGCTGGCCATGGACATCCGCCTGGCCAGCGAAGACGCCAAGTTCGGCTTCGTGTTCGCGCGGCGGGGCATCACGCCGGAGGCCTGTTCGTCGTGGTTCCTGCCGCGGCTGGTCGGCCTGCAGACGGCGCTGGAGTGGTGCTACACCGGCCGGGTGTTCCCAGCCTCGGAGGCCAAGGAGCGCGGCTTCGTGCGGTCGCTGCACGCGCCCGAGGACCTGCTGCCGGCGGCCAGGGCGCTGGCCCGCGAGATCGCCGACAATACCGCGCCGGTCTCGGTGGCCCTGACCCGCCAGCTGCTGTGGCGCATGGCCGGGGCCGACCACCCGATGGAGGCCCACAAGGCCGACAGCCGGGCCATCCAGTCGCGCGGCGCCTCGGGCGACGCCAAGGAGGGGGTGACCTCGTTCCTGGAAAAGCGCCCGCCGGCCTATCCCAACCGCGTCTCGACCGACCTGCCCGACATCTGGCCCGAATGGGAGCCGCGACAATTTCGCTGAGGCCCTGGCGGAGCAGGGCCGTACGCCGCACATTCTCCTGGCGGGAGAATCCTTGGCGCTAATTCGAAATAAGGACGTTTCCCGTCTAGTTTCGAATCCGGCGATGGGGGCTTCGCCGCCAGGAAGATCATGACCGACCCGATTTCGCCCTTCGCCAAGCCGATCGCCGTTCCGCCCAAGTCGCGCGCCGCGCTGCTCAAGCGGCTGGCCGACGTGGTCTGCCTGCCGGCCAGCCGGATCAACAATTTCGAGCGCGCCATGTGCGCCGACCTGCTGGTCGAGATGCTGCGCGAGGCGGTGGTCGAGGAGCGCGAGAAGGTCGCCCGGCGCCTGGCGACGCTGAGCGACATGCCGGGCTCCCTGGTGCGCCTGCTGCTGCGCGACGAGGTGATGGTGGCCCGGGCGCTGCTGGAGAACTCGCCCAACCTGTCGGACGCCGACCTGATCGACTGCCTTTATCACGCCAGCCAGGAGCACCGCCGGCTGATCGCCATTCGCCGCGGCGTGGGCGAGGTGGTGGCCGACGCCCTGGTCGACATGGGCGAGATCCCGGTGGTCGAGGCCCTGCTGCGCAACGACCTGGCCCGCTTCAGCCACCAGGGCGTCGAGAACGTCGTGGCCATGACGCGCGACAATCCGGGCCTGATCGCCCTGCTGCTCAAGCGCGCCGAACTGCGGCCCAGCCACGCCTATGTGATGTTCTGGTGGGCCGACGCCGAGGCGCGGCGCACGATCCTCCAGCGCTTCGCCGTCTCGCGCGAAATCCTGCAGGACGCCGTCGGCGACGTCTTCGCCGTGGCCTCGGAGGAGGGCTGGCAGGACCCGCTGTCGAGAAAGGCGCTGCAGTTCATCGAGCGCCGGCAACGCAATCGGGCGGCCATCGCCAAGAGCCCGTTCGACAGCCTGGAGGACGCCGTCGCCGCGGCCCAGACCGGCCTGACCCGCGAGACGGCCGAGGAGATCTCGTACCTGGCCGGTCTCAAGCCGATGACCGGCGCCAAGATCTTCACCGATCCGGGCGGCGAGCCGATCGCCATCCTGTGCAAGGCCACCGGCCTGCCGCGCGCGGCGGTGCGGGCCCTCTGGCGCGGCCTGCGCCGGCCGGAGGCCGACGCCAATGGCGGTCCGTCACCGGGGCTGGAGCGGGTGCTGGGCGTGTTCGACGCCATCGCCGTCGACCGGGCCCAGACGGTGCTGCGCTACTGGAACTGGTCGCTCTCCTCGGCCCTGACCCCGGCCCTGCTGAAGGCCATCCGCGACGGCGACACCGACGCCATCGACGAATATTCGGTGCCGCAGCGGGCGGCGATGCTGGCCCTGTCGCGGGACTTCGGGCGGTAGGAGATTGCCTTCTCCCCTTGCGGAACCTCCCCCTCTGGGGGAGGCGATCGCGTAGCGATCGGAGGGGGGAGTTGGTGCGGGATCGGCCGACGCCTCGAAAGCTGAAAACGTCCCCCCACCGGCCTTCGGCCGCCTCCCCCAAAGGGGGAGGTTCCCGGACGCGCGGCTTCGCGCTCACGCGGTGAACCGCTGAGCTGATGAAGAGGAGCGGAGCGCCCGGGCGACGCCCGGAGGTGCTTTGTGTTGTTACCGTTTCGACGAAGCCGTGCGCTCCGCGCGGTCGTTGGGCTGCCGGCTTCCCGGGCGGCGGCGCTCTTAACGCCTTACCAGGACCGCCTTCGAGGTTTCCCTTTCAAGCGGCGACGAGGAGAGGGGACTCTGTAGTCCTCGCCCAAGCCGACGGCGGGCGGGCCTGGCCAGCGCCAGGTCCCCGGACGCGACGGATCTTCCCAATCCGCCCCAGTCCCGCTCGATCGCATCCCGCCGCCGCATGGTCGCTGGCCTTGCGCCCCTTCGGTGCGGCGAGACCCAGTGATTATGCGGGTGGTTTGAGCGCGTCTGATCCAGGGCGGTGAGAAAGTTGTAAGGGGTTGGATTGGTTGGGGTTTGGTCTGAGCTCGACGGGAATTGGTAGCGCTCTATCCCCGTCAGCGGCCAACTCCTCCCCCGTGCAACGGGGGAGGGGGACCGGCGAAGCCGGTGGAGGGGGCGAGACTGGGCGCTGAGCGCGCGGTCGCCCCCTCCGTCACGCTGCGTATCCGCAGCGCGCCACCTCCCCCGTTGCACGGGGGAGGAGTGAAGGCGTCTGATTTCTGAGAGACCCCTCACCCGACCTGCTTCGCAGGCCACCCTCTCCCGCAAGGGGAGAGGGATCAGTTGTCCCGCTTTCGCGAGGATTTTACGGCGCCCCTCCTTGAGAAAGCGACGCAATACTAGTCCGCTTGGTCAAGTTGGCTGAACGTGTTCAGTCAATAGTACGGAAAATGCAAATTTCAACTCACGACCTTGAGTTGTCGTTCGGCTTATGTCGGCTATCCGTCAGTCAATATTCCATGGATTCAGCTATTGCCCAGTTTTACTGGCAAGCTTATCCATATGTGGACTTCGCGCGTGAGGCGGCGCGCGTCGAATAAAAGAAAACAGAGAGAACGGGAGAGCGCCATGGAAGAAGACATCCCCTTGGTCGAACTGACCGCGAGCATCGTCGCCGCCTTCGTGGGCGGCAACGCGGTGCCGACGGCCGAGATGCCGGCCCTGATCCGCAGCGTGCACGCGGCCCTGTCGGCGGTCGGCGCGCCGGAGGCGGCCGCGCCAGAGCCGAAGGAGCCGGCTGTGCCGGTGCGGCGCTCGGTGACGCCCGACTACATCGTCTGCCTGGAGGACGGCCGGCGCTTCAAGTCGCTGAAGCGGCACCTGCGCACGCAGTACGATCTGAGCCCCGAGGACTACCGTGAGAAGTGGGGCCTGCCGTCGGACTATCCGATGGTTGCGCCCAACTACGCCAAGGCGCGTTCGGAGCTGGCCCGGCAGATGGGCCTGGGTCAGACCGGGCGGGGGACCCGCGGCGCCCGCAAGGGGTGAGTCTGAGCGTTCATTTACCCTAAATCAATCAATTGGTTGTGGTTAAGCTACGCGAAAAATCCGACGCCCGGTCGCTGCCCCAGCGGCCGGGGCGTTGTGCTTGCAGATTGACTCGCCAGCAGAATCTTTGTTGGCGAACGCGATTTTTCGCTTCCGCCGATTCGGTGCTTAAGACATAGTGAATGCGCGGTGAATCACCGTGATTCCAAAGACTTGTTAAGGACTCTGAAGATGTCCGCGCAATTGAGCGCATCCGCCACGGCGGCGCGCGCTCATCAGGAAATGTTCGCATACTGGGCGTCCCTGCGCCGTGGGGCGAACCTGCCTGCGCGTGTCGATCTTCAACCTTCCGGCATCAAGCGCCTGCTTCCGACCGTCAGCCTGACCGACGTGGTGCGTGAGCCGCGCGACTATCGCCTGCGCCTGGCCGGCACCGGCCTCTACGGCGTCTATGGCCGCGAGATCACCGGCCGCAAGCTGGACGAGGTCTACAACACCGCCGCCGCCGACTACTGGCGCAAGGAACTGGACAAGGTGGTCGACGAGCGTCGTCCTGGCGTGGGCGTGCACAGCCTGGCCTGGCGCGGCGCGCCGCACGTCTCGATCCTGTGGCTGCGCCTGCCGCTGGCCAGCAACGGCAAGGACGTCGACATGATCCTGGGCTACGACGCCATTGTCGGCGCCCAGGCCGAAGGCTCGTTCAGCGGCATCCGCGCGGCCTAGAAGCGTTTCCCGGCGCGGCGCTTGTGGCGCTCGTTGAACACCACCCAGATCATCGACAGCATCAGGCCCAGGATCAGCGCGGGCGCGATGTAGGCCGACAGCGGCGGTTCGCCCCAGTAGCACATGACCGGCGCCAGGCTGTGGCTCTTCATCTTCGCGGTCGCGGCTTCGTTGGCGGCTTCTTCGTCCACGATCGGCTCCAGCTCAGGGCTCGGCGCATCTGAAGGTTCGCGGACGAGCTTGGCAAGCTTGACCTCAAGTTGCGCCCGCCGCTCTGTCGCGCTAGCAATCGAAACGATTGTTTGAATTGCGGTGGATCACATGCCCAGCTTCAAGACCTCGGACGGCCTGTCGATCGCCTATCAGGTCTGGGGCGAGGACGAGAACGAGGGCGGGGCGCGGCCGCCGGTGGTGCTGCACCACGGCTTCTCGGCCAGCGGCCTGATCAACTGGAAGGGGCCGGGCGTCGTCGACGCCCTGGTCGCGGCGGGGCGCAAGGTGGTGGCGATCGACGCGCGCGGCCATGGCGCGTCGGACAAGCCGCATGACCCCGTCTTCTACGGCGAGGCGCGGATGGCCCGCGACGTCTCCGAGCTGATCGACCACCTGGGCGCGGCGGCCATCGACCTGGCCGGCTATTCGATGGGGGCGATCGTGTCCCTGATCTGCGCCAGCCAGGAGCCACGCGTGCGCCGGCTGGTGACCGGCGGGGTGGGCGAGGGCGTGGTCGCCACCGGCGGGGTCGACACCCGCCACGTGCCCAGCGACGCCATCGTCGAGGCGCTGCTGACCGAGGATCCCTCGACCATCCGCCATCCGGCCGCCGTGCCCTTCCGCCTGTTCGCCGACGCCATCGGGGCTGATCGGAAGGCCTTGGCGGCCCAGGCCAGTGTCGTCCATGCCAAGCCGATCGCGCTGGACGCGATCACGGCCCCGACCTTGGTGATCGCCGGCGACGACGATCCGCTGGCGGTGCGTCCCGAACGGCTGGCGGCGGCCATCCCCGGCGCGCGGTCGCTGCTGGTCGGCGGCGATCACCGCACGGCGGTGGCCAACCCGGCCTTCGCCCGGGCGATCGTGGAGTTCTTCGCGGAGTGAGGGTGTAGGGGGGCGCGCTATTTTCGCTCTGGCCAGCGGCAAATGGCGATCAGGACCATGCCGCCGATGAGGAAAATCCCTCCCAGGGTCAGCCAAACGCCAAGATCGACGCCGGCCTCCATCGCCCACTGCTCCGACGTCTGACCCCGATCGCCGGCGGCGAAGATCAGCATGCCAAGGCCCGTGCCGAAGAATATGCTCCCGATCCAGAAGCCTATTTTCGGCGTCAGATCCTCCATCGGCCCGGTTCCTTCCAGCCCGAAGGGCCTCAGCCCTCCAGGAACTGCTCGACTTCGCGCTTGCCCGGCATGGACGGGGCGGCGCCCGGCTTCTGCACCGAGAGGGCGGCGGCGGCGTTGGCCTGTTCGACGGCCTCGCGCAGGTCGAGATTGGCCGACAGGCCCGCGGCCAGGGCGCCGCAGAAGCAGTCGCCGGCCCCGACGGTGTCGACCGCCTTGACCTTGCGGCCCTCGACCAGGAAGGCCTCGTCGCGACGCACGGCGGCGACGCCGGCCGAGCCCAGGGTGACGATGATCGTCTGGTCCGGGCGGCTCATCAGCTTGCGGGCGGCCTTGGAGACCTCTTCCAGCTTGGCCGGTTCATGGTCGAGGCGGGCGTAGGTGGCCAGCTCGGTCTGGTTCAGGATGAGAATGTCGGTCAGCGGGAACAGGGCCGCGCCCTGGGGCAGGGCGGGGGCGGCGTTCAGCACCCGCAGGCCGCCCTTGGCCGCGCCGGCCTTGAACAGGGCCTCGATGGCGGCGGCCGGGGTCTCCAGCTGGGCCAGGAGCACGCGCTGGCCCTCCAGCGGGGTGGCGGCCACCTGCTGGGGCGTGATCATCATGTTGGCGCCGCCGGTGACGACGATCATGTTCTCGCCGCTGTTGGACACCCAGACGTGGGCCTGGCCGGTGGGGGCGCCCGACAGCTCGACGACGTCGGCCACCTGCACGCCGTAGCCGGCGAGCTTGGCCTTCAGGCTGGAGCCGCTGTCGTCCTTGCCGACCGCGCCCATCAGGCGGGTGGGGGCGCCCATGCGAGCGGCGGCGACGGCCTGGTTGGCGCCCTTGCCGCCGAGGAACAGCTCCAGCGACAGGCCGGCCACCGTCTCGCCCGGCCGCGGCAGGTCGTCGACCCGCGCCACGGCGTCCAGATTGATCGAGCCCAGTACGAAAACGCCCATCGGTCTTGGTCTTCTGTTCTTGTCGTCAAAGAATATCGCGCGTCAGCCGCCGCCGGCGCCGCGCTGGAAGCTTTCCACCAGGCTGCCGCAGACGAGTCGCCAGCCATCCACTAGCACGAAGAAGATCAGCTTGAACGGCAGGCTGACCGTGGCGGGCGGCAGCATCATCATGCCCATGCTCATCAGCACGCTGGCGACCACCAGGTCGATGACCAGGAACGGGATGAACAGCAGGAAGCCGATCTCGAAGGCGCGCTTCAGTTCCGAGATCATGAAGGCCGGGGTGACCACCTTCAGCGGGGTGTCCTGGGCGACCTTGGGCTTCTCGATCTTGGAGAGCCGGATGAACAGGGCCAGATCGTCCTCGTCGACCTGGCGCAGCATGAAGGTCTTCACCGGCCCGCCGGCGGCCTCGAAGGCCTGCGGCAGCTCCATCTGCTTGTCGAGCAGGGGTTTGACGCCGGCGTCGTAGGACTGCTCGAAGGTCGGGCCCATGACGATGGCGGTGAGGAACAAGGCCAGGCTGATGATCACCGGGTTGGGCGGGCTCTGCTGCACGCCGATCGCCGTGCGCAGCAGGCCCAGCACCACGACGATGCGGACGAACGAGGTCGTCATGATGACGATCGACGGGGCCAGCGACAGCACGGTCAGCAGGCCGACCAGCTGGACGACGCGCTCGGTGAGGCCAGCGCCCGTGCCCAGGTTCACGTTGACCGCCGACTGGGCCATGGCGAAGGACGGGCCCAGCGTGGTGGCGAAGGCGGCCAGCACGGCGATGGCCGCGGCGCGGCGCAGGTCCTGCGGGTGGGCGCCGGTGAGGGACTTGAGCAGGCTCATCAGGCCACGGGCTCCGGCTGGGCGGGGGTCTCGGCGGAAGGCGTAGAAGAAAGGGCGGGAGAGGGCGCGGGGGCGCCGGCGGGCGTCCAGTCCAGCAGGCGGCCGTCGCCCAGCAGCACCAGGCGCTCCTCGCCGTCCATGCGGCACAGCACGAGGCGCCGGGCGGGATCGAGCACCAGGGTCTCGACCACCTGCAGGCGGCGCTCGCGGCGCTTGGAAACCAGGCGGTTCAGGGTGTCGGGGCCGAATCGGCGCAGGGCCACGGCGGCCAGGCCGATGAGGCCCAGCGTGACGGCCAGCGCGGCGACGGCGCGGATGAGCAGAAAGACGTCCATGGCGCGCGGACAGGATTCCAAGAAGAGAAAGGGCGCGGCGAGGCGCCGCATCCCTGGTGTGCCCTACGGGTATTAATGCCGAATTAACCCTGTTTCTTCACCATGATCCGCATGGGTCCCGACGACATTCCCCTCTTCGCGATGCTCAAGAGCCGGCTCGGCTATCTGAACGAGCGGCAGAAGGTCGTCGCCCAGAACGTGGCCAACGCCGACACCCCCGGCTACCAGCCGCGGGACCTGAAGGCCTACACCTTCCAGGCCTCGCTCGACGCCCAGGCGACAGGCTCGTCCTATCGCGGCGGCGGCGCGGCGCCGGTCGGCCCGGTGAAGATGCTGGCGACCAGCAGCGGCCACATGGCGCCGGCCACGACGGCCAGCGCCTGGCGCTCGCCGACGGGCGCCGACAGCGAGACCACCCTCGACGGCAATTCAGTGAGCCTCGAGGACCAGATGCTCAAGATGACCGATGCGCGCATGAACTATGACGCTGCGGTTTCCTTCTATCAGCGCTCGCTGGCGATGCTCCGCACCGCCTCGCGCAAGCCCAACGGTTGAGGACGCGCTAGATGGCTGAAATTCGATCCCAGTCGACGGCGGCGATGGCCGTGGCGGCCAGCGCACTGAAGGCCCAGCAGGGCCGCATGCGCATCATCGCCGAGAACATCGCCAACGCCAATTCGACGGCCCGCACGGCCGGCGGCGACCCCTACCGCCGCCAGGTGCCGGTGTTCCGCCCGACCAAGGTCGAGGGCGCCGAAGGCGTCAACATGATCCGCGTCGACGGCGACGAGAGCGCCTTCAAGACCGAGTACGATCCCGGCAACCCGGCCGCCGACGCCAAGGGCTACGTCAAGCTGCCCAACGTCGACACCCTGGTCGAGGCGCTGGACATGAAGGAGGCGCAGCGCGCCTACGAGGCCAATCTCAACGTGATCGAGACCGCGCGCAGCATGCAGTCGCGCACGCTCGACATCCTGAAGAAGTAGGGAGCTAGGGGATGATCACCGCGCTCGCCGCTTCCAAGGCCTACGCCGCCACCGGCTCGACGCCGCTGTCGCTGGGCAAGAGCTCCAGCGAACCCAAGAAGATGGACTTCGGCGACATGCTGAAGTCGGCCATGACCGACACGGTGCAGTCGTCGCGCCAGGCCGAGCACAAGATCGCCCAGCAGGCCGCCGGCAAGGCCGAGATGATCGACGTCGTCACCGCCATCTCGTCGGCCGAAGCCAGCCTGGAGACCGTGATCTCGATCCGCGACCAAGTGATCTCGGCCTATCAAGAGATCATGCGGATGTCGATTTAGGGACGTTTTTCCCTCTCTCTGAGAGAGAGGGAGGGGCCCGCCGCGCAGCGGTGGGAGGGTGAGAGGTTACACTCTTTCCGGATGAGGCGCCGTCAGGGCGCGGAAGCCTGGCGCAGGCCGAGCCTGCTTCTCGCGCGATCTGGCGCGACTTTGGCCGAACGGCTTTCGAATTTCGGCGCGGCGAGCGCCGTCGTCTTCAGGATCTGAGATTTTCCGGTGAGCGGTGAAACCTCTCACCCTCCCACGCCTTGCGGCGCGGGCCCCTCCCTCTCTCTAAGAGAGAGGGAATTGGACCGCTGGCAGCAATCCCGCCACGTCGATGCCGCGCAGGGCGGCGACGACGCCGGCCCAGACGGCGAGGTTGGCCAGCAGCATCAGGGCGACGGCGACGCGCAGGCGGCGCTGGACGAGCTTGCGGCGCTTGCGGGCCTTGAAACCGGGCATGGATAGGGCCGTGGCCATTGTTCTGCTCCTGATCAGCCCCCCGTTAACCCGTATTAACGCGTCTGATTTGGCTTGGTGCAAGCGGGACGGCTTGTCGCAGCGGCCGCTAGCGCGGAAGGTGAGGGGGCATGAGCCCCGCCATCGTTCTCGAGAAAGTCGGCAAGACGCACGGCGACGCCGTGGCGCTGGAGGCCGTGGACCTGTCGATCGCCAGGGGTCAGTTCGTGGCCCTGGTCGGCGGATCGGGGGCGGGCAAGACCACCCTGCTCAAGACCATCAACGCCCTGGCGACGCCGACGACGGGCGTCGTGCGGGTGGACGGCCAGGCGGTCGGGGCCTTGGACGGATCGGCCCTGCGGCGGCGGATCGGCTACGTCTTCCAGGAGATCGGGCTCTTTCCGCACATGAGCGTCGCCGAGAACATCGGCGTGGTCCCTGACCTGCTGGGCTGGCCGAAGGCCGAGATCGCCGCGCGGGTGGACGCGCTGCTCGACCTGGTGGACCTGCCGCGCGCCGTGGCCGGGCGCAGGCCGTCGGCGCTGTCGGGCGGGCAGAGGCAGCGGGTGGGCGTGGCCCGGGCGCTGGCCGGGCGGCCCTCGATCCTGCTGATGGACGAGCCGTTCGGGGCGCTGGATCCGATCACCCGCACCGCCCTGGGCGACGACGTGCGGCGGCTGCACGAGGCGCTGGGGCTGACCACGGTGATGGTTACCCACGACGTGGCCGAGGCCCTGCTGCTGGCCGACCGGGTGGTGGTGCTGGAGCACGGGCGGATCATCGCCGACGCCGCGCCGCGCGACCTGATGGCCGGCCACGCCGATCCGCGCGTCGAGGTCCTGATGGCCGCCCCGCGCCGCCAGGCCGAGCGGGTGAGGGCGCTGCTGGATGGCTGAGCTGCTCGCGCTTCTGCCGCAACGCCTGGCCTGGCACGCGGCGCTGTCGGCGGCCGCCCTGCTGCTGGGCCTCACCGTCGCCCTGCCGCTGGGCTTCGCCGCGGCCAAGCGGCCGGGGCTGCGCTGGATCACGCTGGGCGCGGCGAGCCTGGTGCAGACCGTGCCGAGCCTGGCCCTGCTGGCGCTGTTCTATCCGCTGCTGCTTCTGCTTTCGAACCTGACCAAGGCCACATTGGGCTTTGGGTTCCCCGCCCTGGGCTTCCTGCCGGCGTGGCTGGCTTTGGCGCTCTACGCCATGCTGCCGATCCTGCGGAACACGGCGGCGGGGTTGTCGGGCGTCGATCCGGCGGTGACCGAGGCTGCCAGGGGCGTGGGCATGACGCCGCGCCAGAGCCTGCTGCGGGTCGAGCTGCCGCTGGCTGCGCCGGTGATCCTGGCCGGCGTGCGGACGGCGGCGGTGTGGACCATCGGCGGGGCGACCCTGGCCACGCCCGTCGGCCAGACCTCGCTGGGCGACTACATCTTCTCAGGGCTGCAGACCGAGGCCTGGGACATGGTGCTGGTCGGCTGCGCGGCCTCGGCGGCGCTGGCCCTGGTCGTCGACCAGCTGCTGGGCCTGGTCGGGCGCGGGATCGAGCAGCGCCGGCCCATGCTGTGGGGCGGGGCGCTGGCGGCCCTTGGGCTTGGCCTGCTGGCGGCCCTGGCGCCGATCGCCGCGCCGGCCCTGACGCCGCGCCCGCAGGCCTATGTGGTCGGGGCCAAGAACTTCTCCGAGCAATATGTGCTGGCCGAGCTGATCGCCAGCCGGCTGGAAGGGCAGGGCGCGCGGGTCGAGCGGCGGATCAACCTGGGCTCGGCCGTGGCCTATCGCGCCCTGGCCGCCGGCGAGATCGACGCCTATGTCGACTATACCGGCACCCTGTGGGCCAACGTCCTGCACCGCACCGACAATCCCGGCCGGCAGGCGGTGCTGGACGCCCTGCGGACCGAGCTGAAGCGCCGCGACGGCGTGGTGCTGGCCGCGCCCCTGGGCTTCGAGAACGCCTACGCCTTCGCCATGAAGCGCCAGCAGGCCGAGACCCTGGGCGTTAAGAGCCTGGCCGATCTTGCGGGCAAGGCGCCGGGCCTGGTGATGGGCGGCGACCTTGAGTTCTTCTCGCGACCGGAGTGGAAGGCGGTCGAGACGGCCTATGGCCTGCGCTTCAAGGCCCGGCGGCAGTTCCAGCCGACCTTCATGTACCGCGCCCTGGGCTCGGGCGAGGCCGACGTGATCTCGGCCTTCTCCAGCGACGGGCGCATCGCCGCCGACGACCTGGTGGTGCTGGAGGACCCGAAGGGCGCGCTGCCGCCCTATGACGCGGTGCTGCTGGTGTCGCCGAAGCGGGCGGATGATCCGCGCCTGAAGGCGCTGGCGGCGCAGCTGTCGGGCAGCCTGTCGGTGCAGGCCATGCGGCAGGCCAACTACGCCGTCGATCGCGACAGCGACAAGCGCTCGCCGGCCGATGTCGCGCGCGAATTGAGCGACGACATTCCCTGAACGTCGTCCGCCCAAGCTTCGTTTGCGACGCTTTTGTGAATGGGGCAGGTTGCGCGCCATGAGCAAGCTTACCTCCACGGCGGCGCTTTCGGCGCTGGCCGGCGTCGCCCTATTCGCCATCCAGCCGGCACAGGCCGCGGACCAGGTGAAGCCCAATCCCAAGCTGGTGGTGGTGATCTCCATCGACCAGTTCAGCGCCAACCTGTTCGAGCAGTGGCGCGGCCAGTGGAAGGGCGGGCTGGGCAAGCTGGGCCGCGAGGGCGTGGTCTATCCCAACGGCTACCAGTCGCACGGCATGACCGAGACCTGCCCGGGCCACTCGAGCCTGCTCACCGGCGCCTATCCCAACCGCACCGGCATCGTCGGCAACAACTGGTACGACCCCGAGACCGGGAAGAAGTCGTACTGCCTGCTCGACACCTCGGTGACCCTGGCCGCCCCGTCCGACCAGGATCCGGTCAGCGACAAGAACCTGATGGTCGGCACCTATGGCGACTGGCTGAAGGCCGTGTCGCCCAAGAGCCGCGTCTACGGCGTCTCGGGCAAGGATCGCGGCGCGATCACCATGGCCGGCCACAAGGCCGACGGCGCGTTTTGGTACCAGGCCGGCTACGGCTTCAACACCTTCGTGCGTCCCGGCGAGGACGCGGCGACCAAGCTTGCGCCCGTTGCCGCGCTGAACGCGCGCCTGGCCGCCGAGCAGAAGAAGAAGCCCTTCGTCTGGACCTACGAGAACAAGGCCTGCGCCGCGCTCGAAAAGACCTGGACCACGGGCGACCGCACCTGGGACGCCAAGCTGCCCCGGCCGCTGCCGACCAACGAGGCCGAGACCCTGCGCGACTTGGCCGCCAGCCCCTATACCGACGCCGTGACCCTGGAGGCCGCCGCCGCCCTGCGCGACGAGTTCGGCCTGGGCGACGGCCCGCAGGTCGACGTGCTGACCGTCAGCCTGTCGGCCACCGACTTCATCGGCCACCGCTACGGCACGCGCGGTCCGGAGATGTGCGATCACCTCAGCCGCCTGGACGCGCGCCTGGACACCTTCCTCAAGCGCATCGAGAAGGCCAAGGGCGAGGTGCTGGTGGTGCTGAGCGCCGACCACGGCGGTTCGGACTTCCCCGAGCGCCTGCACGACGAGGGCTACGACGTCAGCCGCATCGCCACCTCGGCCTGGCTGAAGGGGCTGAACGCCCAACTGCGCACCGATCTGGCGCTGGACTACGACCCGGTGATCGCGCCGGGCGGCATCGACACCCTGGTGATCGTCGGCGCCGACAAGAAGGTGCTGCCGGCCACGGAACGCGCTCGCGTCGCCTCGGCGGCCCTGGCCCTGGTGCGCGGCCGCCCCGAGGTGGCCGAGGCCTATGAGATCAACGACCTGCTGACCACCCCGCCGGTCGCCAAGGGCACGCCGCCGGACACGATCAACGTCAAGGAGCGCCTGCGCCGCAGCGCCTGGCCGGGCCGTTCGGGCGACATCCTGGTGGCCTTCAAGCCGAACCTGGTGCCGGCCACGGCGGCGGCGACCTATGTCGCCACCCACGGCACGCCCTGGGACTATGACCGTCGCGTGCCGATCCTGTTCTGGTGGAAGAGCGCGCAGGCTCGCGAACGCATCCTGCCGATCGAGACGGTCGACATCGCCCCGACCATCGCGGCGGTGACCGGCGTGCCGGTTCCGACCCCGATCGACGGCCGCTGCCGTCCGCTGGGCGCGGGTCACGATTGCTAAGTAACCGAGCCCTCTCCCTTTGCGGGAGAGGGTGGCCTCCCGGAGGGAGGTCGGGTGAGGGGTCTCTCAGAAATCGAAGCCGCGTGCAGCGGCTAAGCCGGGTGGGGCGTCTCATGTCTGAGAGACCCCTCATCCGACGGCCTTCGGCCGCCACCTTCTCCCGCAAGGGGAGAAGGGCGTTTCAAGAGCCTCAGCGAAGCAGGGCGAAGCCCAGCACGTCGGCGCCGATGAAGGCGATGATGGCCCAGCCTATGGCCAGGCCGACGAACGGGTGGCGCTGCCACCAGCGCAGCTTGATCTCAGAATGCATGACAGTTCCCCAACTGATGGATGCATTCTGTACGCGATCGGATAGTTTCGCCAGCAACTATCGGGCGGCGCCGTTAAGTAAACCCGTGTGGCGGGATGTCGCAGGCCCTGGATTTCAGCACTTGAGCGCGCGCCCGGGCGGATCACCCGCCTACGCCTAACCCTGGCGCGCTCTGGGGCAACCTCGCAGCGACCATGCGCCGCGCCCGGCTTACGATCGGACGAGGCGTCGTGTTAACAGTCCCTAACTCCCTGTTAACCATGTCGACCCCATGGTGCGGGCCGTACCAAAACCGTCCAGAGCGCCCGCAGAAAGCCCGTTCATGACCGGAGCCGAAGTCCTCGACGTGGGTCGCGACGCGATCTGGCTGACTTTGCAGCTTTGCGCGCCGGTGCTGATCGTCGGCCTGGTGGTCGGGGTGGCCATCGGTCTTTTCCAGGCCCTGACCCAGATCCAGGAACAGACCCTGGTCTACGCGCCCAAGATCGTCGCCATCTTCATCGCGCTGCTGCTGTGCCTGCCGCTGATGGGAGCCCTGATGTCGGGCTTCATGCGCCAGATCGCCGCCCGCATCGCGGCGATGTAGGGAAGGGCGGGGCGTGGACAGCTTCGCGACGACCGCTCAGGTCTATGTCGCCGGTCTGGTCTTCGCCCGGATCGGGGCCATGCTCATGCTGATGCCGGGCATCGGCGAGACGGCCGTGTCGCCGCGCATCCGTCTGGCCCTGGCCCTTCTGATCGCCCTGGTCATCACCCCGACGGTCGCCAAGGGCGTCGGCCCGCTGCCGACCACGGTGGGCGGCCTCGCCGGCCAGCTGATCCACGAGATCCTGATCGGCCTGATGATCGGCGCGGTGCTGAAGATGTTCATGAGCGCCATGACCACGGCGGGCGAGATCATCTCGATGCAGACCACGCTGTCGTTCGCCCAGACCACCAACCCGATGGGCGTGCAGTCGAGCACGGCCGTGGCCACCTTCCTGTCGATGCTGAGCCTGACCCTGATCATGGCCACCGACCTGCATCACCTGTTCATCGCCGCGATGGCGCGGTCCTACGACCTCTTCCCGTTCACCAAGAGCGTGCCGGTCAACGACGCCGCCGCCCTGGCCGTGCGCACCGTGGCCCAGAGCTTCACCCTGGGCGTGCAGCTGGCCGCCCCGGTGATCGTGTTCTCGATCGTCTTCAACCTGGCGACCGGCCTGGTCGGGCGGGTCATGCCGCAGTTCCAGATCTTCTTCGTCACCTCGCCGCTCAGCGTGATCCTGGGTCTCTCGTTGCTCGCCCTTTCGTTGGGCGGCATCGCCATGGTGTGGAGCGATCGCTACCGCGATCTGCTCAACGTCTTCAGTTAGGAGGGCGCCGTGGCCGACGACACAGACGACGCCTCGAAGACAGAAGAACCAACACAGAAGAAACTTTCGGACGCCCGGAAGAAAGGCGACGTTCCCAAAAGTCCCGACTTCTCGCAGCTGGCCTCGCTGGCCGGCGCGTTCGGCGTCGTGGTCATCGCCGGCGGCTGGCTGGCGCGCGACCTGGTTTCGGCCCTGGTGCCGTTCATCGCCCACGCCGGCCAGATGGACGTCGAGGGCGGGGCCAATCTGATCGCCAAGAAGGTGGTGATGGCGGCCCTGCCGCCGCTGATCCTGGTGATGCTGGTCTCGGGCTTCATGGGGGCCGCGGCCAACATCGCCCAGTCGGGCTTCCTGTTCTCGGCTGAGAAGATGAAGCCGGACTTCGCCAAGCTGAACCCGCTGAAGGGCCTGGGCCGCATCTTCGGGCCGGACGGCCTGATGCAGTTCGCCAAGTCGGCCGTGAAGTTCATCGTCACCGGCATCATCGCCTGGTTCGTGCTCAAGCCCGACGCCAAGGAGGTGATCGGCCTGGTCGGCATGGACCCGGCGGCCATGCTCCCGCTGGCCATCGACCTCTGCAAGAAGCTGTTCTGGTCGGTGCTGATCTTCCTGCTGGTCACCGCCGGCTTCGACTGGTTCTGGCAGCGCATGCGCTTCAACAAGCGCATGCGCATGACCCTTCACGAGGTGAAGGAAGAGCACAAGCAGTCGGACGGCGACCCGCACATCAAGGCCAAGCGCCGGCAGATCCAGATGCAGCGCTCGCGGCAGCGGATGATGCAGGCCGTGCCCAAGGCGACCGTCGTCGTCATGAACCCGACCCACTACGCCGTGGCGCTGAAGTACGAGCAGGGCGAGACCCCGGCCCCGATTTGCGTGGCCAAGGGCGTCGACGAGCTGGCCCTGAAGATCCGCGCCCTGGCCGAGGAGTCCGGCGTGCACGTGCTGGAGGATCCGCCCCTGGCTCGCGCCCTCTACGCCGCCGTCGAGATCGACCAGCAGATCCCGGCCGAGCACTTCGAGGCCGTCGCCAAGGTCATCGGCTTCGTGATGAGCAACAAGAAGGCCAAGCGGCGCGCCTGGGCCGACTGACGGCCCGCCTGACCCTCCGGGCGCTTGTCCGGGATCATCGGGACATCACATTTCCGCCGTAGAATCAGAGACCTGCTTTCTGAACGCGCTCTTGCGCCGCGTAAGGAGTATCCTTACCGGACGAATCGTCGGGGCCTCGTCCCCGCCAAGTTGCAGAAGGATTTCGGTCGGCATGGCCGAGACGCCCGCGAAAGACATGACGGCGGCCCGCCGCCGCGCCGACCCCCTGATCTGGGGCGCGGCGATCTTCTTCGTCCTGGCCGCCGGCTTCGCCACGGCCCCGGCCCTGAGCGCCGGACCCGCCACCCTGGCCGGCCTGCTGCTGCTGGCCGGCGTCGCCGGCGTGGCGATCCTGGGGCTGGTGGCGATCCGCGCCTCGGCCGCGCACGACAACGGCCTGGACGTGGCCGACAGCTTCATCGAGGCGCTAGGCGAGCCGGCGGCCCTGACCGTCGCCGACGGCCGCATCCTGGTGGCCAACCAGGCTTGGCGCGACACCATGGGCGAGGCCCGCCGCCTGCCCAAGGACGCCGCCCTGTTCTCGGCCCTGACCCGGGCCCGAAAGGGCGAGACCGCCGAGGCCCTGGTGGTGCTGGCCGGCCAGGAGCGCCCGGCCGTCGCCGCCCGCGTGGCCGGCGGCCGCCTGCTTGTGCGCCTGCCCGTCGCGGCCGAGCCTGTCGCCGCCCCGCTGCCGCCCGTCGCCGCTCCCATTCCTCAGGCCGCGCCGCCGCCGCGCGCCCTGGACGCCTTCTCCGGCGCCTCGCCGTTCGGCGCGGCCCTGCTGGAGGGGCTGGATCCGTTCAACTCTCAGGTGCTGGAGGCCAACCCGGCCCTCTCGGCCATGACCGGCGCGGTGCGTGCGGGCATGACCCTGGGCGAGCTGATCGACCCGCCGTCGCGCACCGAGGCCGAAACCCGCCTGGCCGAGGGCAAGGCTGGGCCCTTCGAGGTGCGCCTGGCCCGCGATCCCTCGCGCATCGCCCACCTCTATCTCTACCGCGCCGAAGGGCGGCTGGTGGCCTATCTGATCGACGTGTCGGAGCAGAAGCAGATCGAGCTGCAGCTGGCCCAGGCCCAGAAGATGCAGGCCATCGGCCAGCTGGCCGGCGGCGTCGCCCACGACTTCAACAACCTGCTGACCGCCATCCAGCTGCGCTTGGACGAGCTGCTGCACCGCCACCCTGTGGGCGACCCGTCCTACGAAGGCCTCAACGAGATCCGCCAGACCGGCGTGCGCGCCGCCGACCTGGTGCGCAAGCTGCTGGCCTTCTCGCGCAAGCAGACCGTCCAGCGCGAGGTGCTGGAGCTGGGCGAGCTGATCTCGGAGTTCGAGGTCCTGCTGCGCCGCCTGCTGCGCGAAGACGTCAAGCTGATCACCGACTACGGCCGCGACCTGCCGCAGGTGCGGGCCGACAAGAGCCAGCTCGAGACGGCGGTCATGAACCTGGCCGTCAACGCCCGCGACGCCGTGCGGGCGGCCAAGGGCGGCGGCGTCGTGCGCATCCGCACCGCGCGCCTCAACGAGGACGAGGCGCGTAGCCTCGGTTTCCCCGGCGCCGAGGGTGACCAGGCGTTCATCGAGGTCAGCGACGATGGTCCGGGCATCCCGCCCGAGGTGATGGGCAAGATCTTCGACCCGTTCTTCACCACCAAGCCGGTGGGCGAGGGCACCGGCCTGGGCCTGGCCACCGTCTACGGCATCGTCAAGCAGAGCGACGGCTGGATCCACGTCCACAGCCGTCCGGGCGAGGGCGCGGCCTTCCGCATCTTCCTGCCCGTGCACGAGCCGACCCCGGCCCAGGCCGCCGCGGCCGCCGTCGTGGCCGCCGAGCCGCCCAAGCCGCGGGCCGCCCGCGACCTGTCGGGCGCGGGCCGCATCCTGTTCGTCGAGGACGAGGACGCCGTGCGCGGCGTCGCCGCCCGCCTGCTCCGCGCCCGTGGTTACGAGGTGCTGGAGGCCAGCGACGGCGAGGAGGCCCTGGTCATCGCCGAGGAGAACGCCGGCAAGATCGACCTCTTGATCAGCGACGTGATCATGCCCGGCATCGACGGCCCCACCTTGCTCAAGAAGGCCCGCGGCTATCTGGGCAACGCGCCGGTGATGTTCATCTCCGGCTATGCCGAGGCCGAGTTCAGCGACCTGCTGGAAGGCGAGACGGGCGTGACCTTCCTGCCCAAGCCGATCGACATCAAGACCCTGGCGGAGCGGGTGAAGCAGCAGCTGCAGGCGGCGTGAGGACAACGGCCCAGGCTTGAGGTAGGGTGAGCCATGGCCGATGGCTTTTCCTTCGATGTCGACGCCGATCTCGCTGAGCGACTGTCCGCCGCCGCGGCCGACGCCGGCGTATCGCGCGAGGCCTATGTACGGGCGCTCCTGGAGCAGGAGGGCCATGGCGGGTCCGGCTGGGTCATAGCGCGGGCGCGGGCCTACGATTTCGATCGGACCGGCGAGGCGATGACGATCGACGAGGCGTTCGCGGAGCTTGACGCCTTGGTGCTCGAACGGCGGGCGCGCAACGCTTGAACCGCCGCCGCGTCGTCCTGGCCCTTGCCGTTCGACGCGACCTGGAACGGTTGGCCGATTTTCTGGCCGCCAAGAATCCTCAAGTCGCCGAGCGGGCTGCGGCCGCGATCAAGGCGGCCATTCGATCTCTGGAGACCTTTGCGTCGCGAGGGCGTCCGGTCGTCCACGAGCTGCGTGAACTCAGCGTGGACTTCGGCCGGGATGGCTACGTGATCCAGTATCGCGTCGAACCCGAGCGGGTCATACGTGCTCCGTATCTTCCACACGCTTGAAGACCGCGAAGGCTGATCACCCCCGCCGCAGCAGCACCGTCGGGCTTTCCTTGTAAGTGGTGCGGGTCTGCTCGATGAAGCCGGTCTTGGCCGCCAGGGCCAGGGAGGCGGCGTTGTCGGGGTGGATGATGCAGACGACGGGACCCGCGCCCCAGCGGGTTTCGCCCCAGGCGAGGCCGGCGTTCACGGCCTCGGTTCCGAAGCCCTGGCCGTGCATGCGGCTGGCCAGCACCCAACCCATCTCCGGCACGCCTTCGAAGGCGGGGGTGATGTCGCGGTGGAAGTCGGCGAAGCCGACCTCGCCGACATAGCGGCCGGTGGCGGTCTCGCGCACCGCCCAATAGCCGTAGCCGAGCAGGGCCCACAGGCCTCGGGCGCGCAGCAGGCGGGCCCAGCTTTCCTCGCGCGTCGAGGCCCGGCCGCCGACATAGCGATAGACCTCCGGATCGGCCCACATGGCGACGCTGTCGTCGAAGTCGGACAGCTGCGGCGGGCTCAGGGTCAGCCGCGCGGTGACCAGGACGGGCGGGGCGGAGGCGCGGGGGGCGATATCGTCGAGGGGCGGCATCGGGGTCCGGGTTTGCGGAGGAGCGACGGCGCAGCCTATATCGCCCTGCAGCACTAGGGGACCCGCAAGTTCATGACCTCGCCGCAGGACGCCGTCGCCGCCCGCCGCAAGCTCACCAACCGCCTGATCGCGGGCAAGGACGCGGGCCGGCTGGTCCCGTTCTTCCTGCCCGACGCCAAGCTGATCGCCGGCGACGGCTCGCTGCTGATGGGGCGGGACCAGATCATCGAGGCCTTCGCCGGCCAGTTCGCCGACCGCGACTTCGTCTCCTATGTGCGCACCAGCGAGCTGATCGAGCTCGACGCCGACGGCGCGCGGGCGGCCGAGCGTGGGCGCTGGGTGGGAACCTGGAAGGGCGAGGGCGCGACCCAGAGCGGGACGTATCTGGCCACCTGGCGCAAGATCGCCGGGCAGTGGGTCATCGAGAACGAGCTGTTCGTGACGCTCTCCTGATCCCTCTCCCCTTGCGGGAGAGGGTGGCCTCCGAAGGAGGTCGGGTGAGGGGTCTCTCAGACCTCGAAGCCGCGTACCGCGGGTAGGCTGGGCGAGGGGTCTTGTGTTTGAGAGACCCCTCATCCGTCGGCCTTCGGCCGCCACCTTCTCCCGCAAGGGGAGAAGGATGTCAGCGCCGCTTCTTCGGCGCGGGTTTCGAGGCCGCGTCCACCACGGCGCCGGCGCCCGCCCCGACGACAGCGCCCACGGGCCCGGCGACGACCGCGCCGGCGATGGCGCCGGTGGCCGCGCGCTGTTCCATGTTGTGGCCGCAGGCCGAGGCGAGGGCGGCCAGAGCGAGGATCGCGGCCAGGCGCGGGACGTGCGGCGTGAGACGGGTCATGGGGCTTTCCGAACGGCGAATTTACCGCACGGGTTAACGGTGAGGCTTGGTCGGGGTTCCGACAGAGCGGAACGAACGCGTCGAAAATCCTGCTGCTGCGGCGTTTTCTCGCGCGTCGAGGTTTTTCCTGTGAATCAAAGTGTTAATAGCGCGCGAAGCCAAAAAGCCGGGCAAAATCAATGCCGCAGTGCAGCATGCGCTTGCGACTCGGTCATAGTTCGGTCATAAGGCGAGGCATAAGCAGGATCTCGACCTTATTGCGAACGGTCGAACCTCGCTTCCAGACCGGCCCGATAGTGCTTTTTCCGGGTGTCTTGGAAGTGTTTTTGTCGGGGGGCCGGAGCGCCCTCGTCGCGCAGGACGCAAGTTTTGTTTATCAAGTCGCAGACGTGCGCTGACGCGCGCGGGCTGATCGGCGCCGTTTTGGTTGGATCCGTCACGGGTCTGGCCTTGGGCGGCGTCTATCTGGCGGGGGGCATGGCCCAGACCGCCTCTCAGCACGCTCGCGTTACGCGCCTGGCCGACGGCGCCGCCGGAAGTTATTCCGAAGCGGCGCTGCATCAGGCCGCGTCTCGCATGGACGCCGGGGCGCTCGCCATCGCCCGCCGCCATGACCCCTACACCGTCGCCGGCGACGCCCAGCGCGATCGCCAAGCTTCGCTGCTCGCCGCCCGCCTTCAGAGCGGCGGCGAAAAGTCCGACGACCAACCGCTTCTGCTGCGCGCCAGCCTCGGCGGCGCGTTCAGCCCGGCCGCCGCACCATTCCACTTGACCAGCGCCCTCGAAAGCTCGCGCGAACTCGAGTGCCTGGCCCAGGCGGTCTATTACGAAGCCCGGGGCGAGACGCCCAGCGGCCAGGCCGCGGTGGCTCAAGTCGTCTTAAACCGCGTACGCCACCCTTCGTTCCCCAAGTCGATCTGCGGCGTCGTGTTCCAGGGCGCCTACGCCCGCACCGGCTGCCAGTTCAGCTTCGCCTGCGACGGCTCCATGCGCAGCCCGCACGAGCGCGGCGCCTGGAACCGGGCCAAGAAGGTCGCCTCGCGCGCCCTGGCCGGCACGGTGATGTCCGAGGTCGGCTCGGCCACCCACTTCCACACCACGGGCGTCGCGCCCAACTGGGGTCCGCGCCTGATGCGCGTCGCCCAGGTCGGCATGCACGTGTTCTATCGTTTCGGCGGCCGCGCCGGCGCGCCGGGGGCCTTCACCGGCCAGCCGCGTCCCTCGACGGTGGACGACCTGCCCGACGCGCCCGTCCTGACCTCTCTGCCCCAGGCCCCCACGGCCGACGGCAAGCCGGTGATCTACGTCGCCAGCGCGCTCTCCGTCGCCAAGACGGTCGAGGGCGGCATGGGCGGTCCGGAGAAGGTCGGACCCGAGCCTGCCTCGGCCCCGGCCATGCACCCGACCAAGACCGGCGCCGACAAGTCCGACGTCAGGCCGGTTGCGGTTGCGACCGGAGCCGGTTCCTGAGGAACCCGGGGGCCAGGCGGGCCATGAACCGCATCTGCCTGGCCCGCTTTCCCACCAGATAATAGAGCTCGCGGCCGTGGGCCGCCTGCCACACCGTCTGCGCCGCCTCGTCGACGCCGTAGACGGGCATGCCGCTCTTGCGCAGCTCCTCGCCCATGTCGATGTTCTTGCCCGGCTGGGAGTTGTGCAGGATCGGCGTCTCGACGAACCAGGGCATGACGCAGGCCACGCCCACGCCATGGGGCGCGAACTCGGCGTCCAGCGCTTCCGACAGGCCCCGCACCGCGAACTTGGTGGCCGAATAGACCGCCAGGCCCGGCGCGCCGTAGATCCCCGCGCACGACGCCATGTTGAGCAGCCGCCCGCCGCCAGGCGTCGCCTTCAGGAAGGGCAGGCCGGCCCGCGCGCCGTTGATCACGCCGCGGATGTTGACCGCCAGCATCAGGTCGTCGCCTTCGGGATCGATCTCGGCGAAGGCCCCGAAGCGGGCGACGCCGGCGTTGTTGAACAGCACGTCCAGCCGTCCGCCCGAGCGAGAAGTGAAGGCCTGGAGCGCCGGGGTCCAGGCCTCGCGGTCGCGCACGTCGAGTGGGTGGACCGAGGCGTCGTCGACGCCGATCTCGGCCTGGGCGCGGGTCAGGCCCGCCTCGTCGATGTCGGACAGGCCGACCAACCAGCCTTCGCGGGCGAAGCGCCGGGCGCTGGCCAGGCCGATGCCGCTGGCCGCCCCGGTGATGAAGATCGCCTTGTGCGCCGCCATGGCCGTCTCCCCGTCGTTGTTGATTATCGCCGATCAGACAGCGACCGACGGGGAGGGGTCAAGATGACTTGGAGTTTTAGGGGGATCAGTCGTCGCTCTGGTCGTCGGTCTCGGCCGGCGGACCGTTCTTCTTGATCGACTCGATGGCGTTCTTGGCGCCGGCCTTCGAGGAATAACCCTCGGTCCAGAAGATGTTCTCGCTGTTGTAGACGAAGTAGGCGACGAACTCGCCGGCCTTGTTCTTCTTGATCACGAACTTATGGGCCATCTGGAACTCCCACGATGATGGCGGGCCGTTGGTCGGCCAGCCGACGGATGGGAGCCTCGCGCTCCGGATGCGTTGGTGTCAACCGCGTTGCCGTGACGCTCGGGGCGCCGGATGATGCCGCTTGCATCAAGCGGACGGGATCTCGATGAGCGCGGAAAAACTGGACCACCTGTCGCGCACCCTGCTGGGCGTGTCCTATGGCGATCTCACCGAAGTCCAGCGCAGCGTCATCGACCTGATCGCCGCCGAGGCCCCGACCGCCGTCGCGCCGAGCCTGCGCGAGAAGGAGGGCACCTATTGGGAGCGGCTGGCCGACAAGGTGGCGGCGATCGGCGGCTCCTGGGGCTTCATCGGCAGCTTCTCGGCGATCCTGGCGGCCTGGGTGATCCTGAACCTGGCCCTGATGCCGTTCCACAAGGCCTTCGATCCCTATCCCTTCATCTTCCTGAATCTGGTGCTGTCGACCCTGGCGGCGATCCAGGCCCCGATCATCATGATGAGCCAGAACCGCCAGGCCACGAAGGACCGCGAGGCCGCCGAGCACGACTATGTCGTCAACCTGCGCGCCGAACTGGAGATCATGCGCCTGCACGACAAGCTCGACGCCCTGCGGGTGGCCGAGCTGTCGGAGATGGCGCGGGCCAATGCGCTGTGTCTGGACGAGCTGCGGGCCGAGGTCAGGGCGCTGCGGGGCTAACCCTCTCCCGTAAAATCCCCGCGAAAGCGGGGACCCAGGCTTTTTCTGCAACCCGCCGTGCTCGACGATAAAACACCTGGGTCCCCGCTTTCGCGGGGATTTTGCGGAGCGGGGGAGATCACCCCGCCTTCGCCGCGCGCCGCAGCGCCTGGGGCGGCTGGCCGTAGACGCGGATGAAGGCGCGGCGCATGCGTTCGGAGTCGCCGAAGCCGGATTCCAGCGCGATGTCCTCGACCTGCAGGGGCGCGCTGTCGAGCAGGGCGCGGGCGGCCTCGACGCGCAGGCGCTCGATGGCCTTGGCGGGCGTGGCGCCGGTCTCGGCGGTGAACAGGCGGGCGAAGTTGCGCGGGCTCATGGCGGCGCGCTCGGCCAGTTCCTCGACGGTGAGGGGGCGGGCGAGGTTTTCGCGGGCCCAGGCCAGCAGTGGATCGAAGCGGCCGCCCTTCATCTCCAGCAGGGCCGAGAACTGCGACTGGCCGCCCGGACGGCGGTGATAGACGACGAGCTGCTGGGCCGTGCGCTTGGCGATCGCTTCGCCCAGATCCGCGCCGATCATGGCCAGGGCCAGGTCGATGCCGGCGGTGATGCCGGCCGAGCTCCAGATCGGGCCGTCCTGCACCCAGATGCGGTCGGCCTCCAGCCGCACGCCGGGAAAGCGGCGCTGGAAATCCTTGGTGCGGCTCCAGTGGGTGGTGGCGCGCTTGCCTTCCAGCAGGCCGGCGGCGGCCAGGACGTAGGTTCCCGAACAGACGCTGGCCGTGCGCCGGGCGGTGCGGGCGGTCTGCCGCACATAGGCCAGGGTGGTCTCGCAGGTCGCTGGGGCCTTCACCCCGTCGCCGCCGGAGACCAGCAGGGTGTCGAAGGCCGGGGCCTTGTCGAAGGGCAGGGTGTCGAAGGCCGTGCCGGAACTGCTGGCCGTCCAGCCGCCGTCGCGGGAGACCAGGAACAGGCCGTAGGCGCCGGGGTCGAAGCGGGCGGCGATCTCGAAGGCCGAGATCGGGCCGGCGGCGTCCAGAAGCTGGAAGCCGGGATAGACCAGCATGCCGACGGCGCGAGGCATCGTATTCCCCCGAATGATGGCGGAAATCGAGGGATCTCCGTCATTTCCGCCGAACGCTACCTGGGAGACCCTTGGTCGTCAAATGAGGAGGGCTCTCCATGACCGACCAGATCCGCATCGTCTTCGCCCTGTTTCCGGGCGTGACCCATCTCGACTTCACCGGTCCGCACCAGATCCTGGCGCGCCTGCCGGGCGCCAAGATCACCGTCGCCAGCCTGGAGGGCGGCGAGGTCGAGGCCGACGGCCTGATCTTCGCTCATCTGACGCGGCTCGACCAGATCGAGGCGTGCGACATCCTCTGCATTCCCGGCGGCTTCGGCGTCACCCAGGCGATGGGCGACGCGGCGTTCCTGGATCAGGTCAAGCGGCTGGCCTGGAGCGCGCGCTACGTCACCAGCGTCTGCACCGGCTCACTGGTGCTGGCGGCGGCGGGGCTGCTGGAGGGCAAGCGGGCGGCCTGCCACTGGGCCTGGCGCGACCAGCTGGCCCTGTTCGGCGCGATCCCCGACGAGAGCCGCGTGGCCCGCGACGGCCGCTTCGTCACTGGCGGCGGAGTGACGGCCGGCGTCGACTTCGCCCTGACCCTGGTCGCCGAGATCGCCGGCCCGGGCGTGGCCCAGGCCATCCAGCTGGCGGTGGAGTACGCGCCGGATCCGCCGTTCCAATCGGGCCGGCCGGAACTCGCCCCGCCGGAGGTGCTGGCCCGGGTGCGGCGCATCTACGACAACGGCATGGACGAGCGGGTGGCGGCGGCCGTGGCCGCGGCGGCGAAGCTGAAGGGGGAGATGGTTCCGGCTTGAGCAAGCCGTCCCCTGAACTCCCGTCATTCCCGCCCTTGTGGCGGGAAACCCTGCTTCCGTCCGCACGGGCGGTGCAAGCGGCGTGCTCAGCACGCCGCCTCGCTCTCACCTGCGGCTGACAGAGAGGTTCCCGCCACAAGGGCGGGAATGACTGGAAGAAAGTAGGGGTGGAGAGGCGCTAACCCACCTGCACGCCCGTCATCGAGATCGCCGCGAAGACGTCGTCGGCGAAGAACGACACCGGCTCGTCCTTCTGCTGCGCGCCCAGTACGTAGAGCAGGGGCAGGTAGTGCTCGGCGCTGTTGATCGACAGGGCAGCGTCTTCGCCCAGGCCTTCCCAGTCGATCAGCGGCTGGTGGTCGCCCGAGGCGATCAGGGCCTTGGCGGTCTCGTTGAAGCGCGGCGCCCAGTCGGGCGTCTCGCCGGTGCGGAAGTTCACGGCCCGCAGATTGTGGACGATGTCGCCGCTGCCGATGATCAGCACGCCCTCGTCGCGTAGGGCGGCCAGGCGGCGGCCGGCTTCGTAGTGCCAGGCGGCGCTCTGGCCGCGATCCAGGCTGACCTGCACCACCGGCACGTCGGCGTCGGGATACATCGGCCGCAGCACGCTCCAGGCGCCGTGGTCGAGGCCGCGGGTCGGGTGCTGCACGGTGCGCTGGGGCGACAGCAGTTCGGCGGCGCGGGCGGCCAGGGCCGGATCGCCCGGCGCACGGTACTGCACGTCGAACAGCGCCTGGGGGAAGCCGCCGAAGTCATGGATGGTTTCCGGACGCTCCGAAGCGCTCAGCGCCGTGCCGCCCATGGTCTCCCAGTGGGCGCTGACCATCAGCACCGCCTTGGGGCGGGGGAGGTCGCGGCCCAGCTGCGCCCAGGCGCGGCTCCAGGCGTTGTCCTCGATGGCGTTCATCGGTGAGCCGTGGCCGATGAAGAGGGCGGGCATGCGGGTCATGGCGGCGAAGTCCAATTAGATACTTATGCAGTTACAGATGGGGGCTCGCGCGTCGGTGGTCAAGCATGGCCCAGCGCGACCTTCCGCCGCTTCCCCCCGGGGCTCGGCTTTGTTAAGGCCACGGGCGTGAGCAGTCCGTCGTCATCCTCGGAGTCGGTCCCCCCGGCCGGCGCCGCCCCCAGAGTCGCCCCCGTGGCGCCACCAGTCGCGTCACCCGTCGTCCACGCCCCCCGTCCGGCCACCCGCGGCGGCGCGCTGGACCTTCTGCGCCTGGTCGCCGCCCTGCTGATCGTGGTCTACCACTTCGGCGCCGAGAGCCCGCTGCGCATCGAGCGCTTCCACCCGGTGTTCGCGCGCGGCTATCTGGCCACGGACTTCTTCCTGATGCTGTCGGGCTACGTGCTGGGCCGCGCCTACGGGCCCTCGGCGATCTCGGGCCGCATCACCCATTTCCAGTTCTGGCTGCGCCGCGCGGCGCGGGTCTGGCCGGGGCACCTGATGGTGCTGGCGGCCATGGCGGGGCTGGTCTTCGCCCTCAACGTCATCGGCACCGACGCCCACAAGCCCTCGCGCTTCGCCTGGGACCAGCTGCCGCTGCAGGCGATGCTGATGCACGCCTGGGGCTTCAACAGCGACGGCTGGAACCTGCCCAGCTGGTCGCTGTCGGCGCTGATCGTCTGCTACGCCCTGTTCCCGTGGTTCTGGCGCGCCGCCAACCTGACCCGACGGCCGTGGCTGCCGATCGTGCTGGCCGCCGCCGTGGTCGTCGCCTTCGACGTGGCCTCGCGCCAGACCAACGGCTTCGGCTTCTCCGAAGTGTCGATCGGCCTGTCGGATCTGCCCTTGCGCATCGGCGTGCTGCGGGCCCTGCCGCTGTTCCTGCTGGGCCTTTGCCTGGCGCGGGCGGTCGAGCTGAACTGGCCGACGGAGAAGGCCGCCAAGATCCTGCTGACCCTGGGCTGCGCGGGCCTGGTGATCCTGCAACTGATCGGCCGCTTCGACCTGCCCAGCCTGGTGTGCCTGGCCGCCATCATCCTCGGCGCCGGCCGTCTGCCGGTGAAGCATCCCCAGGCCTGGATCGAGGAGGGCGCCAAGCTCTCCTTCGCCCTGTTCATCACCCACATCCTGGTCGGCGTGATCTACTGGAGCGCCGTGCACAAGCTGATCGACAGCGTGCCGATCGGCATCGGCTGGCAATGGCTGATGTGGATCGCCGGCTTCCCGCTGGCCATCGGGGCTGCCTGGGTGTTCCACACCTTCATCGACCAGCCGGTGCAGGACCGGATCATGCCGTGGGTGCGGGGGCGGTAGACCTCTCTCCACTTCCCGTCATTCCCGCCCTTGTGGCGGGAAACTCTCTGTCAGCCGCAAGGACGGGTGAGGCGGACTGCTGAGCAGTCCGCTTGCGCATTTACCTGCGAGCGGAACCAGGGGTTCCCGCCACAAGGGCGGGAATGACGGGAGGAAATGGGGTTCGTCCAGGCCCGATATCCAGCGCGTCTGCCGGGCAGGAAAAGGGGCGGACGGCGTATCTATCGAATGGTGACGATTTCAGAAGGGTAGGCGCAGGGGTCACCCCAATTCCACAGCGCCTGCTGGCCGCTGCGCCAGCGGTCGAATGCATCGCCCAAGACGGGATAAGATCTCAGCTTCGCCGGAGCCGTCTTGTTCAGATGGCGTCGAAGCCGACCGCCCAACCTCTCTAACGCCTTCCAGTCGGTCTCATCGAGCGATTCAGGAGAACTGATTGAGCGTTGGCGAGCACCTTTATCGCTCCACCAACTGATTGAGGAGCTGGCCAGACATCCATTCTGATCGTTGTTGCGGTGAACCTGGATCGTCGCGAGACTGGACAAAACGGTTCGCCCTTTCGCGCTGAGCTTTCTCTGAGTAGTGGCGTTGAAGACCACCTGCTCAGTGTGAAGCGGTGCACCGGTGAACTCCAGCCAAGCCGAAAAACTCACGCCGTGTTCGGTGGTCAACTGGGCCAGATCATCCGCTGTCCTGAACCAGCGATTTGGCAGGTCAGGTCGAGAGTGGGTTTCGAACAAAACAATGCCTGGCGTTTCGATAAACCATTGTCCGAGACGTATGCGATCGAGATCGGTAGCAAAGAACGTGATCTGCATCCGGGCTCCCCCAAGCCAACCTCATGCTGTGGACGCTAAGCCGCGTCCAGACCGATATCCAGCACTGGCGCGGAGTGGGTCAGGGCGCCGACGCTGATGACGTCCACGCCGGTTTCGGCGATGGCGCGGACGGTGGTCAGGTTGACGCCGCCCGAGGCCTCCAGCACCGCGCGGCCCCTGGCCAGGGCGACGGCGGTCTTCAGGTCGTCGAGGCTGAAGTTGTCGAGCATGACGACGTCGGGGCCATGCTTGAGGGCGTCTTCCAGCTGGTCGAGGCCATCGACCTCGACTTCCACTTTCACCAGGTGACCGGCGAAGGCGCGGGCGCGACGGACGGCTTCGCCGACCCCGCCGCAGGCGGCGACGTGGTTGTCCTTGATCAGGATGGCGTCGTCGAGGCCGAAGCGGTGGTTGACCCCGCCGCCGCAGCGCACGGCGTACTTCTCCAGGGCGCGCAGGCCCGGCGTGGTCTTGCGGGTGTCGACGATGGTGGCCCCCGTGCCCTCGACGAGGCGCACATAGGCCCGGGTCAGGGTGGCGATGCCCGACAGACGGCCCAGCAGGTTCAGCCCTGTACGCTCGGCAGCCAGCACGGCCCGGGCGTTCCCCTCGGCGCGGGCCAGCACCGTGCCGGGCGCGGCGTCGGCGCCGTCGGGCGTGACGACCTCGAAGGTCGCGGTCGGATCGAGGGCGAAGAGGGCCAGGCGGGCGCAGGCCAGACCCGAGACGCGGCCGTCCTGGCGGCTGGCGAAGACCACCGACAGCCGGGCGTCGGCGTCGATGCAGGCCAGGCCCGTGATGTCGCCGGCCCGGCCCAGATCCTCAGCCAGGGACAGATCGACGATGGGGCGGACGAGAAGGTCGGGCAGCGGCTCGATACGGGGCAAGGCGGTCAAAATACGCTCTTCAGGGCAATGTCGGCGTCGGGGGCGAACAGCGGCGAGACGCTGTCGTCGGCGGTCAGGAGCAGGCGCTCGGTCCAGTCGCCTTCGAACGGGCGGCGGAAGACGTGAAGCTGGGCCTGCTTGACGTCGATCACCCAGTACTCGGCGATCCCGGCGGCGGCGTAGGCGCGGCTCTTTAGACCTAGGTCGCGCTTGAGGGTCGAGAACGAGGCTTCGATGACCAGGAAGGCCTGATCGGAGCGCATGAAGAAACCTTCGGCGTTGCGGGCGATGACCGCGCCGTCTGGGGTGAAGGCAGAGAGGTTGGAAACGCGGATGGTACCGCCGTTGAGCACTTCGTAGCGGTCGGTCAGGTCGAGCCGGGCGAGGGCCATATTGAGCGCAAGGGACAAGCGAGCGGCGGTTCGGGCGTGAGGCATCGATTCCGGCGACATCCGCACCAGCCTTCCGTCTTCGAGTTCCACGCGGGTCGCATCGTCGCGATCGAAGACGCCGGCCCGGACCATGGTCTCCAGGTCGTCGACGGTCAGCAGGAACTCGGTCACGCCCTGCTCGGCGAGGCCGTCGGCAGCGCCGTCGAACGAGCTGTCAGATGGACCGAACGGCGTGCTCATGGTCGCGTCTCCGTTCTCCTTACGTACCACTATTCCGCGGCGTGGCGCAAACCGGCCTGGATGGGGTCGAGGGTGACGAAGGTGCGGACGGGATCGGCCTTTTCGGGGAAGTCCGAACGGTAGTGGCCGCCGCGGCTTTCCTGGCGGGCCAGGGCGGCGTCGACGATCAGGCGGACGGCGACCAGGGGCGGGCAGGGGCCGTGAGCGGCCTCCAGGGCGGCGACCTCGGCTTGCAGGCGGGCCAGGCCCTCGGCGTCGCGGATGACGCCGGCGTCGCGGCTCATGGCGCGGCGCAGGGTCTGGAAGGCCTCGTCCGGCAGGTCGGGCAGGGGCGCGAGCGACACCGGCTCGCCGCCGGCTTGAGTCCCGTTTGGGGCCTCGGCCGCCGCGGCGCGGCCGGCGCGGGCGCCGAACACGGCCGCTTCCAGCAGGCTGTTGGAGGCCAGGCGGTTGGCGCCCTGCACGCCGGTGGAGGCGCATTCGCCGGCGGCGTAGAGGCCGGGCAGGCTGGCGCGGCCGTCGAGATCGGTGGCCACCCCGCCCATGTGGTAGTGCACGGCCGGCGTGACCGGGATCATCTCGCGGCGAGGATCGACGCCGGCGCTCTGGCAGGCCTCGAACACGGCCGGGAACTCGTGCGGGAAGTGGGCGCCGACCGCCGTCGTGGCGTCGAGGAAGGCGCCGCGACCGGCCGCGCGCTCGGCGTGGATGGCGCGGGCCACCACGTCGCGGGGCGCCAGCTCCTTGGCCGGGTGATAGTCGGCCATGAAGGCGCGGCCATCGGTGTTGCGCAGGATCGAGCCTTCGCCGCGCAGGGCCTCGGTGGCCAGGGGCGCGGGATCGCGGCCGATGTCGATGGCCGTGGGGTGGAACTGCACGAACTCAGGGTCGGCGATCTCGGCGCCGGCCAGGGCGGCCAGGCCCAGGCCCTCGCCGCGCACCTGGGTCGGCGTGGTGGTGACGGCGTAGAGGCCGCCGACGCCGCCGGTGGCCAGGATCACGGCCTTGGCGCGGACTTCCACGAGCGCGCCGTCGATTTCGGCAAGCACCCCGACCACGCGGCCGGCGGCGTCCTGGAGGAGGCGGCGGGCACGGGCGTTCTCGCGGATCTCGATGGTCGGCGTGGCGCGCACCGTGGCGATGACGGCGGCCATGATCGCGGCCCCGGCCCCGTCGCCGCCGACGCGGGCGACGCGGGCCTTGGAGTGTGCGGCTTCCAGGCTTAGCACGAAGTCGCCGTCGGCTTTGCGGTCGAAGGGGGCGCCGAGCGCCGCCAGGGCGCGGACGGCGGCGGGGCCTTCGCGGGTCAGCAGCGCCACGGCGTCGCCGTCGCACAGGCCGGCGCCGGCGGCGATGGTGTCGGCGGCGTGCAGCGACGGCGTGTCGTCGCCGGCCAGGGCGGCGGCCAGCCCCCCCTGCGCCCAGGCGCTGGAGCAGCCGGTGGCCAGCGGCGTCGGCGACAGCACCAGGGCCGTCTTCGCGGCCAGCGCAGCGGTGAGGCCGGCGAGGCCCGCCCCGAGGATGACGGGGCCGTCGAAGGCGATGCGGTCGACCATCTCATACTCCACTCCCTTCCCCCTTGATGGGGGAAGGGCCGGGGATGGGGTGAACACGGCGGTTCGGCCATCCGAGAAAGACGAAGGACGGGCGTTGCAGCGGACAGGCCGCGCCACCCCCATCCCCAACCCTTCCCCCATCAAGGGGGAAGGGGGCTTTTAGATCAGCTCCACGTCCACGTGGTGGCGCGCCTTGACGAGGTCGTAGCGGGCCGGGGCGGCGGGCGGGGGCAGGTCGATCATCCGCTGCACGGCCTGGCGGGCGCGGTCGAGGATGTCGGCGTCCACCGTCACCTCGTACTGCTCGTGGACCAGGGCGTCGTAGATGTTCTGCAGGGTGATCCGCTTCATGTGCGGGCACATGTTGCAGGGGCCGATGAACTGGGTCCCGGGGCTTTCGGCCTGGACGTTGCTGGCCATCGAGCACTCGGTGATCAGCACCACCTGGGCGGGCTTGCGGGCCGCCACGTAGTCGTTCATCGCGGCGGTCGAGCCGGCGAAGTCCGAGGCCTCGAGGATCTCGGCCGGGCATTCGGGGTGGGCCAGCACCTCGGCGCCGGGCCAGGCCGCGCGCATGTCGGCGATGTCCTGCACGGTGAAGCGCTTGTGCACCTCGCAGTGGCCGGCCCAGGCGATGATCTTGACGTCCGTCTGGCGGGCGACGTTGCGGGCCAGGAACTCGTCAGGGATCAGGATGACCTTGTCGGTCCCCCATTCCTTGGCGGCCCACTCGACCACCTGAACGGCGTTGGCGCTGGTGCAGCAGATGTCGGTCTCGGCCTTCACGTCGGCGGTGGTGTTGACGTAGGTGACCACCGGCACGCCCGGATGGCGCTGCTTGATCAGCCGCACGTCGGCGCCCGTGATCGACGAGGCCAGGCTGCAGCCGGCCAGCAGGTCGGGGATCAGGATCTTCTTCTCAGGGCTCAGGACCTTGCTGGTCTCGGCCATGAAGTGCACGCCGGCCTGGACGATGATCTTGGCGTCGCTCTTGGCGGCCTCCTTGGCCAGGGCCAGGCTGTCGCCGACGAAGTCGCCCACGCCGTGGAAGATGTCCGGCGTCATGTAGTTGTGGGCCAGGATGGCGGCGTTCTTCTCGCGCTTCAGCCTGTTGATCTCGACGATCAGCGGCGCGTGCAGGCGCCATTCCATCGGGGTGACATGGTGCTTGACCTTGTCCCAGACGGCGGCGGTCTCCGCCTCGATGTCGGCGGTGAAGGCGAGGGGCGCGAAACCGTCGGCCATGTCGTCCTCTCTTATGCTCAAAGTGAGCATTTCCTGGGCCTCAAAAAACGCCGAGACCGAGTTGCGGATCCGTCCGGCGTCGCGACTTATGCTGAAATTGAGCATAAGGGGCTATCCACATATAGCCGCTCGTTCCGAAGATGCAAAGCATGCGGACGAAAAATCGTACGCGACCGTACGATTAAGCCGCGGGTGGCCCCAAAGTCCCTCGGGGGCTCAGTGCATGCGGCGGGCCTCGAACGCCTGGTCGATGGCCCGGATCAGGGCGTCGAGGGCGTAGGGCTTGCGCAGCAGGGGCCAGGGCGTGGCGCGAGCCTGGGCCAGCTCCTGGCCGGTGTAGCCCGAACTCAGCAGGATCGGCAGGTCCGGACGCTCGGCCGAGAGGATGGACGCCAGGTCCACGCCGCTCTTGTCGCCCGGCATCATCACGTCGGTGACCAGCAGGCCAAGCTCGGGGTGGGCGCGGGCCACGCTCAGGGCCTCGTCGGCGTCGCCGGCCCGGCGCACGTGGTGGCCCAGCTCCGTCAGCATGGCCTCGACCAGGTCGCCGACCTCGGAATCGTCCTCGGCCAGCAGCACCTCGACGCCGGGGCGCGGGGCGGGGGCGGCGACCGGGGCGTCCTGCAGGATCGCCCCCTCGTGGCTGGCCGGCAGCAGCATCGACACCGTCGTGCCCTTGCCGGGCTTGGAGGCGATCTCGACCTCGCCGCCGCTCTGGCGCACGAAGCCGTAGACCTGCGACAGGCCAAGGCCCGTGCCCTTGCCCGAGGCCTTGGTGGTGAAGAACGGCTCGAAGGCGCGGGCGATAGTGTCGGCGTCCATGCCGGCGCCCTCGTCGCACACCGAGACGCGCAGATAGGCGCCCGGCTTCAGCTCGCCGCGGGTCTTGGCCAGGGTCTCGGGACCGGACTCCACGACGATGGTCCCGCCGGGCGGGCTGGCGTCGCGGGCGTTGACCACGAGGTTGAGCAGGGCGGCCTCGAACTGGCCGGAGTCGATCAGGGCGGTGCGGGTGCCCGAGCCGAGGCTGAGCTTCAGCGGCAGCACCTCGCCGACGGCCCGCCGCAGCAGGGCCTCGCTCTCGGCGATCACCCGGTCGACGCGGCAGACCTGCGGATTGAGCGGCTGGCGGCGGGCGAAGGCCAGCAGGTGCTGGGTCAGCTTCTCGCCGCGCCGGGCGGCCGACAGGGCCGCGTCGACCATCTTGTCGCGCCGGCGGGCGTCGTCCGGATGCCGCTGCACCACGTCCAGGGCGCCGATCACCACGGTCAGCAGGTTGTTGAAGTCGTGTGCCACCCCGCCGGTCAGCTGGCCGATGGCCTCCAGCTTCTGCGACTGGCTGAGGGCGGCCTGGGCCAGGTCTCGCTCGGCCAGGGCGGTGTCGACCTTGTCGGCCAGCAGCTCGTTCATGCCGGTCAGCTGGGCCTCGGCCTCCTTGGCCTCGCTGACGTCGAAGGCGATGCCGATGAAGCCGGCGAAGGCGCCGCCGGGGCCGTAGCGCGGCTGGGAGAACGATTTGAGCCAGCGCCACTCGCCGTCGGGCCGCCGGTAGCGGGCCTCCAGGCTGAACGGCTTTCGCGAGGTCTCGCCGGCGAGTTGCGACTTGAGGATGGACGGCAGGTCCTCGGGATGGATGCGGGTGCGCCAGTCGAGGGTGAGGGCGGCGCGGTAGTCGGCGCCGGCGAAGTCCACGTAAGCGGCGTTGACGAAGTCGCGGGCCCCGCCCTGGCCGGTGATCCACATCAGGGCCGGGGCGCTGTCGGCAAGCGCCCGGAAGCGGGCCTCGCTCTCGCGCAGGCCTTCCTCGGCCTGGCGGCGCTTGGTGACGTCGAAATTGACGCCCAGCACCCGCACGGCCCGGCCGGCGGAGTCGCGCTCGATCTGGCCGCGGCCGTGGATCCAGCGCTCGCCCTCCTGGCTGTCGGTCAGCCGGTACTCGACCTCGTAGATCGGCCCGCTCTTGATGGCCTGGCGGATCTGCTCGCGCACCTTGGGGCGGTCGTCGGGATGCACGGCGCCGGCGACGTCGTCGAAGCTCAGCGGGCCGTCCAGCGGCAGGCGCAGGTTGCGGCGGGCGGCGGGGGAGAGATGCAGGGCGCCGCTGGCGACGTCCCACTCCCAGGGACCGACCCCGGCGGCAGCCTGGGTGACGTCGAGCCGGGCCTCGGCCTGCACCTGCCGTCGCCGGGCCTCGCCCAGGTGCGCCACGGCCTCGCGCAGGCCGTGAGCCACGGCCGTCGTGGCCGCGGCCGAGATCAGATAGAGGACCAGCGAGGCCGATTCCGCCTCGCTCAGGGGCTCGCCGTAGCGACCGGCCCACAGCCACCAGCCCAGCAGCCCGCCGCAGACCAGCGGCGCCACGCCCCAGCGCCAGCCGGCGTACAGCGTGACCAGCACCATGGCCGGGAAGAAGGCCTGGGTGGCGCCGATCGCCTGGTCGGGACCCAGCAAGGCGAAGCGCATGCCCAGGGCCGTCAGCGTCGCCACCACGGCGGCCGTCGCCGCGCGCCAGAAGGGCGGGGGAACCTCGGGTATGAGCCAGGCGCTTAGCAGGGCGGATGTCGAACGGCGAGGCTTCGACGCCTGGGGGAGCGGATCGTTTTTGTTCATTCTTGCTTCGCGCTCAGAAGCGGGCTTGCCATGAGCATGGACACGCTTACCTAGGACACGCAACACGGGAGATCATGAATGGCGACCGCTCCGAACATCGGCATTTCGGCCAAGCAACGCGCGGACATCGCGCAGGGACTGAACAAGGTCCTGGCTGACAGCTATGCGCTCTACCTCAAGACGCACGGCTATCACTGGAATGTCCGCGGTCCTTATTTCCAGTCGCTGCACATCCTGCTGGAAGGCCAATACAACGAAGAGTGGGCCGCTCTGGACCTGATCGCCGAGCGCATTCGCGCCCTGGGCGAACTGGCCCCGCAGGGCTACGGCGCCTTCGGCAACCTCTCCAGCATCAAGGACGGCGACGGCGAGAAGGACTGGGAGGCCATGATCAAGGAACTCCTGGCCGACAACGAGACGGTCATCGCCACCCTGCGCGCGGCCTTCCCGGCGGCTGAAGAGGCCGGCGACGAAGCCACCGCCGATCTCTACACCCAGCGCCTGGCGGCCCACGAAAAGCACGCCTGGATGCTGCGCTCGACCCTGAGCAAGTAGTCCGAACGCACCCGCGTGCCGTCCATCCGACGACAACGGGACCTGAAGGCCGCCGCGGCGCTGATCGCCGTCGGCGGCCTTTCTGCGTGCGCCACCGCCTATCACCTGCCGCGCCAGCATGGCCGCGCCGCGGGCGTGGCGAGCCAGGCCGGCACGCTGTCGGACGCGGGGCTCGCCCGCTACGTCGCCGACATGGATCCGGCCATGCTGGCCCTGGCCCGGCGGCATGATCCCAGGCCGCGCAAGGACTATTGGGGACGGGTGAAGGGCTGGGAGGTGATCGAGATCGCCACCATCCCGACCCTGGGCGACACGGTTCCCGACTTCGAGGACGCCCGCCGCATCAACGCCTACCGCCTGCCCGCGCCCCTGCCGATCGAGGCGGCCCGGCCCTTCGTGCTGAAGGCCTCGGGCGAGGAGCGGGCCAGAGCGCTGCACTGCCTTTCGCAGGCGGTCTATTTCGAGGCCGGCTTCGAGCCGGCGGACGGCCAGGCGGCCGTGGCCCAGACCGTGCTCAACCGCCTGCGCCATCCCGGCTATCCCAAGTCGATCTGCGGGGTGATCTACGAGGGCTCGCTGCGGAGCACGGGCTGCCAGTTCAGCTTCACCTGCGACGGCTCGCTGGAGCGGGCGGTGTCGCCCGCTCTGTGGAACCAGGCCGAGGCCGTGGCGCGGCGGGCGCTGTCGGGCTTCGTGATGAAGGATGTGGGCGTGGCCACCCACTACCACGCCGACTACGTCTCGCCGTACTGGGCGCCGACCCTGGTCAAGCTGCGCCAGGTGGGCACGCACATCTTCTATCGCTGGACCGGCCCGGCGGGGACGCTGGCGGCGTTCAAGGGGCGCTACGCCGGCGGCGAGACCAAGATCTCGGCCGACACCCTGATGGGCGCCGATCCCCGCACCCTGGAGGCCGCGCCGCCCGAGGTGCTGGCCCAGACGCTATCGCAGACCTTGGGCGGGCCCGCGCCGGCGGCCGCCCTGAAGGACGCCCGCATCGTCGTCATCCCCGACGTCGCCGCGCCGGGCGGCGAGCGGCTGAAGGTCGAGGGCACGGTGGCCGGCCGCCGCATCGCCACGCCCGAGGAGATCGCCCGGATCAACAAGGCCCTGGAGGCCATGCCCGAGGTCCAGGCCCAAGCCGCGGCCAAACCCGCGCCGCCGCCGGTGGTGGCCGCGCCTCCGCCCCCACCGCCCAAGCCGAAGCCGAGAGCGCCGAACCTGCTGAACCCGCTGGATAATTGAGGAACCTCCCCCCGTGGGGGAGGCGGCCGAAGGCCGGTGGGGGGACGGTTTCAGCTTTCGAGGCGTTGGCGGGGTTCGCAATCACTCCCCCCACCGATCGCTACGCGATCGCCTCCCCCAGAGGGGGAGGTTCCTTTAGCGAGGTCCTCGCACTCCGACCGATCAAAGAAAAAGCCGCCCCTTTCGGAGCGGCTCTTCGTCACCAGGCCCCGATCTCGTTGGCCTCTTTGTGGCTGATCGGGTGGTGAGCCTTCTTGTGGTCTTCCTCGGCCAGGAAGCGGACGGCTTCCAGGGCGGCCATGCAGCCCATGCCGGCGGCCGTGACGGCCTGGCGGTAGACGTCGTCGGTGACGTCGCCGGCGGCGTAGACGCCTTCGATGGCGGTCGAGGCCGTGCCCGGCTTGACCTTCAGATAGCCGCCCGGGCCGGTTTCCAGCTGGCCCTTGAACAGCTCCGACGACGGGGCGTGGCCGATGGCGATGAACACGCCGTCGGTCTTCAGCTCGGTGGTCGCGCCGGTCTTGACGTTCTTCAGGCGAACGCCGGTGACGCCGGCCGGATCGCTGTCGCCCAGGACCTCGTCGATGGCGCTGTCCCAGACCACCTCGATCTTCGGGTGGGCCAGCAGGCGCTCCTGCAGGATCTTCTCGGCGCGCAATTCGTCCTTGCGGTGCACCAGGGTGACCTTGCTGGCGAAGCTGGTGAGGAACAGGGCCTCTTCGACGGCCGTATTGCCGCCGCCGACCACCACGACCTCCTTGTTGCGATAGAAGAAGCCGTCGCAGGTGGCGCAGGCCGACACGCCGAAGCCCTGGAACTTGCTTTCGCTCTCCAGGCCCAGCCACTTGGCCTGGGCGCCGGTGGCGATGATGATCGTCTCGGCGATCCAGTCCTGGCCGCTGTCGGTCTTCACCGTGAACGGACGCTTGGAAAGGTCGACCGACAGCACGATGTCGTTGACCAGCTCGGTGCCCACGTGCTCGGCCTGGGCGCGCATCTGGTCCATCAGCCAGGGACCCTGGATGACGTCGGCGAAGCCCGGATAGTTCTCGACGTCGGTCGTGATGGTCAGCTGGCCGCCCGGCTGGATGCCGGCGATGAGCACGGGCTTGAGCAGCGCGCGGGCGGCGTAGATGGCGGCGGTGTAGCCGGCGGGGCCCGAACCGATGATCAGGCAGCGCGTGTGGCGAGGAGCGGTGGTGGACATGGCGGATATCTAGGCGCGATTCCGCTCGTGCGCTACATTGACGCCATGAACCCGCTGCTGGAACGCATCACGATCGAACCCGGCAAGGCCGGAGGCCGTCCCTGCATCCGCGGTCTGCGTGTGCGGGTGCAGGATGTTCTGGAGATGCTGGCGGCCGGCATGACCTCCGCCGAGGTGCTCCAAGAGTACCCTTACCTGGAACCGGACGACATCCGTGCGGCGCTGGCCTACGCCGCCGCCGCGGTCGCCGACACCGCCGTCGTCGCCGCTTGAAGCTTCTGGTCGACGCCCAGCTTCCACAGGCCTTGGCCGAGTGGCTGCGCGACCAAGGCTTGTCGGCGGATCACTTGGCGGAACTTGGACTGCTGTCCGCGTCCGACGGCGAAATCTGGGACCTCGCCTTGAGCAAGGGCTACGTCATCGTCACCAAGGACCGCGACTTCGTCGAATGGTCGCGGCACAGGACGCCGCGCGCCAGGGTGCTGTGGGTTCGGTTTGGAAATATGAGCCGCGAGGTTCTTCTGGCGCGAATGGGAAGCGCCTTGAGTGAGCTTCGGCAGGCTCTGGCGGGAGATGCGGCCGTCATCGAGATTGGTCGCTGAGAATTGAAGGGGGAGCCATGAAGGGCGGATTGACGATCGGCATCGGGGCCGGGACGGCGATCGGGGTCGCGCTCGGCGTGGCGACTAACAACATCGCCATGGGCATCGCGATCGGCGTCGCCATCGGGGCGGGCCTGGGCACGGCGCTGGAGGCGGCCAAGCCGGCCGGGGCGAAGCCCGGCAAGGGCGGCGACGGGGGCGACGCGTCCTCGTCGACGTATTCCGATGGCGGTTCCTCGACCTCGGACTCTTCGTCGAACGCGTCGGACTGCGGATCCTCATCCGATGGCGGTTCGTCGGACGGGGGAAGCTGCGGCGGTGGTGACGGCGGGGGCGGTGGCGGGGATTGACGCCTCGTCCACGATTTCAGGGTTAATATGGCGGGGACACGCGTGAGTTCGCCCATGACCGCTTCGCCCGAAATCGAGATCGCCGGCCGCAGGATCGGCGCCGACCATCCGCCCTATGTGATCTGCGAGCTGTCGGGGAACCACAACGGCAGCCTCGACCGCTGCCTTTCGATGGTCGACGCGGCCGCCGACACCGGCTGCGACGCGATCAAGATCCAGACCTACACCGCCGACACCATCACGCTCGACGTCGACCGGCCCGAGTTCAAGATCAACGGCGGCCTGTGGGACGGCCGCAGCCTCTATGAGCTCTATCAGGAGGCCCAGACGCCTTTCGAATGGCACGCGGCGATCTTCGAGCGCGCCAGGAAGCGGGGCGTGACGATCTTCTCCAGCCCGTTCGACGAGACGGCGGTCGACCTGCTGGCCGGGCTCGACGCCCCCGCCTACAAGATCGCCTCGTTCGAGGCGGTGGACCTGCCGCTGATCCGCTACGCGGCGGCCAAGGGCAAGCCGCTGATCATCTCGACCGGCATGGCCAACCTGGCCGAGATCGAGACCGCCCGGAACACCGCCCTGGAAGCCGGGGCGGCGGGGGTGCTGCTGCTGCACTGCGTGTCGAGCTATCCCGCCACCTTCGCCGACGCCAACGTCCGGACCGTGGCCGACATGGCCGCGCGCTTCGGCTGTCCGATCGGCCTGTCGGACCACACGCCGGGCACGGCCGCCTCGGTGGCGGCGGTGTCGGTGGGCGCGGCCGCCATCGAGAAGCACTTCACCCTGGCCCGCGCCGACGGCGGGCCGGACTCGGCCTTCAGCCTGGAGCCGGCCGAGTTCCGGGCGCTCGTGAACGACACCAAGAACGCTTGGGCCGCGCTGGGCCGCGCGCACTACGACGTGCTGGGCTCCGAGCAGGCCAACCTGCAGTACCGCCGCTCGCTCTACGTCACCGCCGACGTACCGGCCGGCGCGATCCTGAGCCGCGACAACGTCCGCTCGGTGCGCCCGGGCATCGGCCTGCCGCCGGCCGACCTCGACAAGGTGCTGGGCCGCCCCGCCGCCCGCGCGCTGAGCCGCGGCGAGCCGCTGGCCTGGGACATGGTGGGCTGAGGCCAGCCCAGGCATGACCGACAAGGTTTCCAGCACGCTCGTCGTCCGGCGCTCGCCGCGTCGTCTGCTCGTGAAGACCGGGACTGTGCCGCTGGCCTTCGCCACCCTGGGGGCGGTCTTCGGGCTGTTCGATCCCCGCATGGCGGCGCCCGCCTATACGTTGGCCGCCGCGTTCGGCGTCTTCGTGGGGGCCTATGTGATCGGCGCGGCCCTGGACAAAAAGGGCGCGCTGGCCCTGTACGAGGACGGCGTGCGCTGGCGGGGGCTTTGGCTGGCGCGAGGCGGATACCTGCCGTGGGGCCGCGTCGCCGCCGCGCGGCTCGAGGCGTATAGCGGCAGGTATGTGGATCACACTCGGCTGCGGATCTCGCTGCGGCCCACGGGACAGCCGACGCTCATCGCCGAGCCGATGATCGTGCTGGACGGGCTGGACGCCGATCCCGAGGCGATCCTCGAGGCCTTCGGCCGCTACGTCTTCGTGCAGGACGACCGCTGATCGCGGTCAGCGACGGTCGAACTTCTGGAAGGCCCAATAGACGCCGAACGACAGCGCGCCACCCAGCAGCATCATCAGGGACATCGAGACGAGAGGGTCCATCGCTAGTCCTCCACCTTGCGCAAAAGGTAGTGGGCCAAATGCCGTCGGGCAACGAAGGCCCTCATACGCTCAGAACCCGTCTTCCCCGTGAAGGCGGGGACCCAAGCCGAGCTGGCGGATAATCGACGGCCGAGCCGGGTCCCGAAAGTCCGCTTGGATCCCCGCCTTCGCGGGGACGCTCGGATAAAAGGGGCCATGCCGCTGAACGCGGATCGCTCTCAGTCCTTCGCCCGCGCCGCGTCCATCCGCGCCAGCACCTCGGTCGCCGCGCGGCCGGTCTCGTCGACCGGGTCGTAGGTCCAGCCGTGGAAGGCGCCGCCATAGGGGCGGGCCGCGCCCTGGCGTTCCAGTTCCTCGTGGAAGAGGCGGAACTTCAGGCTGTGGCCTTCCATCTTGAGGATGAACACCGGCTTGCCGGTCGAGGCGGCCTCGGTGGCCATGTTGGTCGAGTCCTCGGTGACGAGGATGTAGTCGGCCGCCGCCAGGAAGGCGAAATAGGGATTGGGGCCGTCCCCATCCCAGATGATGCCGGGAAGGTCGCGCAGGCGGGCGGCCAGGAGGGCGCGGGCCGGCTCGGGCGTGCGGCGCGAGAAGGTCAGCAGCAGGCTGCCGCCTTCCTGCTCCAGCGGCAGCTGGATCTCGTGGGCCATCTGGGCGGCGCGCTCGACCGACAGGTCGAAGGCCTTGGACTTGCCGCCCAGCAGCACGGCGACGCGCGGGCGGGGCAGGGCCTTGATGGCGTCCTTGAACTTCTCGTACTCGGCGTCGAGGCGCGCCTGGCTGACGCGGTGCGGCGAGCCGGTGATCGGGATCACGTTGTCGCCGGTCAGCCGGTCGTGCTTGGGCGGGATGACCAGGTCGAACATCTGGGCCGGGACGCGCGGGTCCTGGATCTGCACGACATAGGTCTTGCCGGCCGACCATTTCTTCAACCGGATCGAGAGGGGCAGGGTCGCGCGACCGGCGGCGACCCACAGGTCGGGCCAGGGCGCGGTGATCTCGCTTTCGGGGGTGATCCAGCGCTTGGGCAGCCAGGCCAGCCACCAGGGCAGGCGGCCGGTGCGGCCCTTCCAGGACACGCGCTTGACCACGATCTTCGCAGGACGCTGGCGCGCGATCGCCTCGGCCAGGCCCACGGCCTGGGCCTCGATGCCGGCGCGACCGTCGGAGACGGCCCAGATGGTCAGCGGTTCAGGACGAGGCTTTTCGCTCGCGCTCATCAGTCCAGCCCTCAAACGGCGAACGCCGCGGACCCGCCTTCGAAAGGGCGGATCCACGGCGATTGGCCGAACTTCATGGCGGGGTTAGGGCTAAGCCCTAGACCCACTCGACCTTGAGGATCTCGTAGGCCTTAACGCCGCCGGGGGTGTTGACCTCGACGACTTCGCCCACTTCCTTGCCGATCATGGCGCGCGACAGCGGCGAGCTCAGCGAGATGCGGCCCGACTTCACGTCGGCTTCGTGGTCGCCCACGATCTGGTAGCGGGCTTCTTCTTCGGTGTCCTCGTCGACCACGCTGACCGTGGCACCGAACTTCACCTGAGCGCCGGAGAGCTTGGAGACGTCGATGACCTGGGCGCGGGCGATCTTGTCCTCGATCTCGGCGATCTGGCCCTCGATCCAGCCCTGGCGTTCCTTGGCGGCGTGGTATTCGGCATTTTCCGAGAGGTCGCCATGCGATCGCGCTTCGGCGATCGCGGCGATCACGGCGGGCCGTTCAATCGTCTTCAAACGCTTCAGTTCTTCGTCGAGGGTTTGATAACCCAAGACGGTCATCGGCACTTTTTCCATTGCGGATTTTAGCTCGGTTCGCCGTAAGGGGAGGAAGACTCCTAGTCGCTGGCGCACGCGACCGGGGGCTGAGAGGATAGGCGCCGCATTCTGGATAAGCAAGTCTCACGCGTCGGGCGACGCGCGCGGCCAAGCTGGCGGTCCTTCTTCCCCTGCAGACTCCCGTCAGGCCCGCTTCAGCGCGCCGGGCCGCGAGGCCAGGCGGCGGTCGCCGGGCAGCTGGAACTGGCCGACCAGACGGGCCAGCTCGCCGGCGTCGTCGTTGAGGGCGTGGGTGGCCGCGGCGGTCTCCTCCACCAGGCCCGCGTTCTGCTGCAGCACCTGGTCCATCTGGTTCACCGCGGTGTTGACCTGGGTCAGGCCCTGGGCCTGGTGTTGGGCGCTGGCGGCGATCTCGGAAACCAGGCCGTCGATCTCGGCGATCTGCGAAACGATGCGCTCCAGGGCCTCGCCCGTGCGGCCGACCAGCTCGACGCCTTCGCCGACCTGACGGGTCGAGGTGGTGATCAGCTGCTTGATCTCCTTGGCGGCCTCGGCCGAGCGCTGGGCCAGGCCCCGCACCTCGGAAGCGACCACGGCGAAGCCCTTGCCGGCCTCGCCCGCGCGGGCGGCTTCGACGCCGGCGTTCAGGGCCAGCAGGTTGGTCTGGAAGGCGATCTCGTCGATGACGCCGATGATCCGCGAGATCTGGGTGGCCGAGGTCTCGATCGCGCCCATGGCGTCGACGGCCTCGCCGACCACCTCGCCCGAGCGGCGGGCGTCGTCGCGGGCCCGGGCCACGACGGCGGCGGCCTTGCGGGCGCCGTCGGCCGTCTGCCCGACGGTGGCGGTGATCTCGTCCATGGCGCTGGCGGTCTCGGCCAGGTTGGCGGCCTGCTGCTCGGTGCGGCGCGACAGGTTCGAGGCGGCGTCGGCGATCTGGTCGGAGCCGCGGCGCACGCCGCCGGCGCGCTCGTCGATGACGGCCAGGGCGTCGGCCAGCTTGACGGCCGCCTGGTTGAAGTCGGCGCGCAGCTGCTCGTAGGACTCGGAGAACTGCTCGATCAGGCGGACCGACAGGTCGCCCTTGGCCAGGCGCGACAGGCTCTGGGCGAGGGCGTCGACCATGTCGGCGCGCTGGCGCTCGGCGGCGGCCTGGACGGCGGCGTGGGCGACGCGGCCTTCCTCTTCCGAGCGGCGGGCGTGGTCGGCGGCGGCGTCGGCCTCGCGGGCCTCCTGCATGGCCTCCTCGGCCTTGGCGCGGGCGCGCTCGGCCAGGCCGATGACGCGGTGCAGGCCCTGGGTGGCCATGATCAGGGCCCCGGCCTCGACGACCAGGATGACGGCGTGGACCAGCACGCGGCCCAGGCTTGCCGAGCCCGGGAAGACGGCGGCGGGCAGCAGGTAGCTGAGAGAAAGGTGGTGCACGGCGACGGTGGCGGCCGCGGCGGCGATGACGGTCCAGTCGCAATAGACGACCAGCAGGGCCAGGGCCGCGAAATAGGCCATGTGCATGTCGATCTGCCAGGCGTGGCCGTCGAGGGCGGCGACCAGCAGCGAGACCTGGGCCATCAGCGCCACGCCCGACAGGATGCGGCCCGTCTGGGTTTCCCCGCGTTGCAGGACCGCGCCGGCCGCCAGGGCGGCGGTCATCACCGCCGCGATGGCGATGCCGAGCACGTGCTCGCCGACCAGGAAGCGGGCGCCGATGACGATCGGGGCCATCACCGACGTCAGGGTCAGGATCAGGCGGCCGCCGAGGCGGCGCTGGACGTCGAGGTTCGAGGTCTTCGAGCTCATGGGCGGGGCTCCAGAACGGACCTTGCGGCGCAGACGCCGGCGGCCTCGGGATCGAGAAGGACGATCGCGCCGGCGGCGCGCAGGCGCTGACCCAGGGTGGCGGGATCGCCGCGCAGGATCAGGATGAAGGGCACGGACCCCGCGCCGGCGATGTCGCCGGCCGTGGTCGCCGCGCCGGCGGCGTGGGCGGCCGACCACCAGGGCGGGAAGACGGCGGCGACGCGGCCCGGATCGCGCGGCGAGGCGCTGGACAACGTCACCGCCAGAAGCGTCAGAACAATCGCGCAGGTTGCGGCCAGTGTTCGACCCAGGGCGTGAAGCAGATCACGCCAGGTTCGAACACGCTGCAGGGACAACCTCGATCTCCGGGGCAAGGCGCGCCTGGATCGCGCACGTCAGGGGGCGATCTTTTGCGCGATCACGGTGATCGAAGTCTTAAGATCACGGTCGAGCGTCGCCATGTCGCAGGCGATGAGCTTGACCGTGAGTTGCGTTCCCCTCGCTCAATCGGCGTAGGCGTATTCGCCGCCGCGTTCCAGGGCGGTGCGATAGGCCGGGCGGGCGTGGATGCGCTCGAGGAAGGCCTTCACCCGGGGGCGCGAATTGGCACCGGCGCGCGAGGCGGCGGCCTCCAGCGGGAAGCTCATCATCACGTCGGCGGCGGTGAAGTCCGAGCCGGCGAACCACTCGGACTTGGCCAGTTCGGCGTCCCAGTAGTCGATATGGGCCTTCAGCTGCGGATCGACGAAGCCGGACTGGGCCTTGCCGGCGATGGCCTTGACCAGGGGCTTGAGCAGGCCGGGCGAGCGGGCGGGCAGGGCGCTGAACACCAGCTTCAGCAGCAGCGGCGTCATGGCCGAGCCCTCGGCATAGTGCAGCCAGTAGGTATAGCGCAGGCGTTCCGGGGTTCCCGCCGCCGGGATCAGCCGGCCGTTCCCGTAGGTGTCGAGGATGTATTCGATGATCGCGCCGGTCTCGGCGATGGTCTTGTCGCCGTCGGTGATCACCGGCGACTTGCCCAGTGGATGGATGGCCCGCAGCTCGGGCGGGGCCAGCATGGTCTGCAGGTTCCGCTCGTAGCGCTTGACCTCGTAGGGGACGCCCAGCTCCTCCAGCAGCCAGAGGACGCGCTGGCTGCGCGAGTTGTTCAGGTGGTGGACGACGACCATTCGGGCTTTCCCTGCCTTCTGCTTAAGGGTCCGGACGATGGCTGGCCATTCAGCGTTCGGCAAGGTTTACCGCGTCTTGTTCGCCCTCAAGTCGAGTCGGGGGACCTGATGAGTATGCGTAAGACGTTCGGTCGGCTGTCTCTGGCCGGCAAGCTGATGGCCGCAGGCGGCGCCGCCCTGGGCGTGCTGCTGATCGCCGGCTCGCTGCTGATCTCGTGGCAAAGCGGCAAGGCGGTCAAAAGCCTGGCCCAGCGCTACGCCGCCAGCGTCACCGCCCAGACCGCCCAGGAGATCAAGAACGACCTCGACGACGCCGACGCGGTCGTGCGCTCGTCGGCGGGCCTGTTCGCGGCCAGCTACCAGGCCGGCCAGCGCGATCGCGCGGTGTACCTGGCCCAGCTGAAGCCGATCGCCAGCGCCTCGCGCACCGAACTGGGCGCCTGGCTGATGTTCGCCCCCGGCGCCCTGGGCGACGACGCCGCCTTCGTCGGCCGCGCCGACCTGGGCTCGACCCCGCAGGGGCGGTTCATCGGCTACTGGGTGAAGAACGGCGACAGCCTGAGCCTGGAGCAGGGCGAGGACGCCGAGTTCGGCGAGGACTTCTACACGACCAGCGCCGCCAGCGGCCGGCCGGCGATCCTGGAGCCCTATCGCGACAACATCACCGACGGCGGCGAGACCAAGATGCTGCTGATGACCTCGGTCACCTATCCGGTGATCGTCGACGGCAAGACCGTGGGCGTCATGGGCGCGGACCTGGCCCTGGACGATATCGCAAATCGCCTGACCGCCCTGAAGCCGTTCGACGACGGCCGGGCCATGCTGGTCTCGCCGGGCGGCCTGTGGGTGTCGCACCCCGAGGCGGACCTGCGGATGAAGGCCTATTCCGATCCCGGGCTCGATACGATCAAGGCGGTGATCGCGGGCGGCGGTCCGACGGTGATCGAGGGCGTGAAGATCAAGGGCCAGCGGGCCGAGCGGCTGGTGGCGCCGGTGCGCTTGGCCTCGGGCGCGACCTGGGCCATGGTGGTGGACGTCACCGAGGACGCCCTGCTGGCGCCGGCCCGCAAGCTGGCCATGGGCCTGGCGATCGGCGGCCTGGTGCTGCTGCTCTGCGCCTTGGGCGTGCTGGCCCTGGCCTCGCGCCGGCTGATCGCCCAGCCGCTGCTGGCCCTGCGCGGCGCCGTGGGCGTGCTGGCCGAGCACCGCTACGACCAGCCGGTGGCCGAGGCCGCCCGCGCCGACGAGATCGGGGCCATCGCCCGCGCGCTCGACACGCTGCGGCAGGAGCTGGCCCGCGCCCAGGCCATGCGCGAGGAGCAGGAAGGCCTGCGCCGCGCCGCCGACGCCGACCGCGACCGGGCCGCGGCCCTGACCCTGTCGATCGACGAGCAGACCGACGTGGTCCGCCAGGTGGGCGAGGCCCTGGCCGCCGTGGCCGAGGGCGATCTGGGCCGTCGCATCCCCGGTCCGTTCGCCGAGGTCTACGAGCCGCTGCGCCGCGACTTCAACACCGCCGTCGAGAGCCTGGAGCAGGCGATCGGCGAGATCGCCGAGGCCAGCGCCGCCATCGGCGAGGCCACGACCGCGCTCAGCCGCGCCTCGGGCGAGCTGGCCGGCCGCACCGAGCGCCAGGCCGCCGGCATCGAGCGGGCCGCGGGCTCCTTGAACGAGATCACCCAGGCCGTGGGCGAGGCGGCCGGCGGGGCCGACGAGACCCGCCGCCTGGTCGCCGCCGCCCGCGCCGAGGCCGACCAGGGCGGCGCGGTGGTCACCCAGGCCACCGCCACCATGGGCGAGATCGACGCCTCCGCCCGCCAGATCGGCGACATCGTCGGCCTGATCGACGAGATCGCCTTCCAGACCAACCTTCTGGCCCTGAACGCGGGCGTGGAAGCCGCCCGGGCCGGCGACGCCGGTCGTGGCTTCGCCGTCGTGGCCCAGGAAGTGCGGGCCCTGGCCCAGCGCTCGGCCGGCTCGGCCAAGGAGATCAAGACCCTGATCGGCGCCTCGGCCGTACGGGTCGAAGCGGGCGTCGGCCTCGTGGAGCGCACCGGCTCGGCCCTGCACGGCGTGGCCGGACGCATGGCCGGCATCGACGCGGCCGCCACCCGCATCGCCTCGTCGGTGCGCGAGCAGGCGCAGGGCCTGTCGGCGGTCAACGCCGAGGTCGCCGAGATGGAGCGCTTCACCCAGGAGAACCTGGTCATGGTCGACCAGGCCCGCGTCGCCGACCAGGCGCTGGCGGGGCAGGGCGCGCGGCTGGAGGCCCTGGTGGGGCGGTTCCGGCTGGGACGGTCGGCGGGGCGGCGTCGGGCGGCGGCTTAGGCTTCGAGCCTTCGCCTTTCCCTTACTCCCGTCATTCCCGCCCTTGTGGCGGGAACCCCTCTGTCAGCCGCAAGGGCGGATGGGGCGGCGTGCTGTGCACGCCGCTGGCGCTTTCCATGCGGGCGGAACCAGGGTTTCCCGCCACAAGGGCGGGAATGACGGGCGGATAGGGGGGAGCGGGCTAAATCACGCTCTCGACGATGTGGGCGCGGTAGAGCACCGCGATCAAATCCGTCTGGGTGATCACGCCCACCAGCTTGCGGTCGCGGTCGACGACCATGGCCTCGTGGGTCTGGCCGCTGGAGAGGATCGGCAGCAGGGCGGCGATCGGGGTGCCTTCGCGCACGCGGTGGACGAAGGGGTCGAGGGCGGCCTCGACGGTGCGGCGGCGGTTGGCCTGGAGTTCGGCGCGGCGGGCCATGCCGATGACGCGGCCCTCCTCGTCCACGACCGGGGCGACGCGCAGGTCGTGGCTCTGCAGGAAGGCCAGGGCGCTTTCGGCCGACTGGGCGCGGTCGAGCCGGATGACGTCGCGGGACATCACGTCGCCGCAGCGGATCTGCGAGTGCAGGCGCTGGTGGGCCTCGATCTCGACCTCGCGGAACAGGGCGTCGAGGTCTTCGCGGCTGACGTCGAGCAGTTCGCCGTAGCGGGCCAGGGCCTTGTCGAGGTCGCCGGTGCTGTAGCCGATGCGCGAGGCGGGGGCCGGATCGGCGGTGCCGTGCGGGCTGGCCGGCGGGGCCGGGGCCTTGTGCGGATAGGAGCGGCCGACCGCGCGGTTGTAGGCCATGCCGGCCAGGACCAGCAGGATCGAGTCCACCGCCACCGGATTGAGGGCGAAGAGATAGCCGGCCTTGGTCACGGCCGGTCCGCCGATGACGGTGATCAGGGCCACCGCGCCGCCGGGCGGGTGCAGGCAGCCCAGCAGCACCATGGCGGCGATGGCCAGACCCACGGCCAGGGGCGCGGCGAGCAGCGGCTGGGCCGGCAGCAGCAGGGCCACGGTGATGCCGATCAGCGCCGAGACGACATTGCCGCCGATCACGCCGCGCGGCTGGGCCAGGGGGCTGGCGGGCACGGCGAAGACCAGCACGGCCGAGGCCCCGATCGGCGCCACCAGCAGCGGATGCAGCCAGTCGCCGCCGCCGACGGCGAAGCGTCCCAGCACTCCGGCGAACAGCAGGCCCAGCAGGGCGCCGCCGCCGCCCTTCAGCGCGTCGGCCGGTCGGATCGGGGTCTTGCCGCGAAGCAGGGTCAGCAGGCGATCGGTGGTCAGCGCGGTCATCAGGGTTTGATAGGCGATGCGGGCCGACGATGGCGCCGAAAATCGCTGGCCGGCGGCTCAGCCGCGCTGGAAGGCCAGGGCGACCAGGCCGGCGACGATGCAGGCCTGGGCGAAGACGATCAGGGCCAGCCAGGCGCCGAACGGCTGCTTGCGGGTCTTGTGGCGCAGCCAGCGCTGGGCCAGCAGCGCGCCGGGCGCAGCCCCCAGGCAGGCCGACAGCAGCAGCACCCGCTCGGGCACGCGGCGGTCGCCCTCGACGGCGGCGGCCTTGTCGTGGGCGAACAGCATGAAGCAGAAGAGGTTGGCCGCCAGCAGGGCCAGGACGACGATGAAGGTCACCGCACCTGTTCCGGCGGGGCGTGGTCGAGGGGCGCGAGGTCGGGTTCGACCCAGCCGCGGCGGGCGGCGACGCTGAACAGGCGCTCGCGCGACCAGAAGCCCAGCGGCCAGGCCTTGTCGCCCAGCGGCGTGGCCAGCAGGCGGGCGGCGGCCTCGGCGTCGTCCGCATCGGCCGGCAGGGCGGCGGCGAAGGCGCGGATGGCGGCGAGATAGGCCTGGGTGATGGTCTCGTGATAGCCGCTGGTGTCGTCGTTCACCCCGCCGACGGCTTCGTTATAGGCGCGGATGATGCCCGGCAGGTCACGCTCAAGGCCCGCGTCGCGGGTGCGCACGAGGCGCAGCGTCGCGGTCAGGTGGGCCGCGTGGGTCCACTCTTCCTTGGGCAGGCTGCGGTCGAGCAGGCGCTCGGCCAGGCGGGCGATTTCGGCGGTGGCGTAGGCGGTCATGGCGACGGATCAGGGTGGAACCCGTCTGTAGGGGAGGCGGGCGAGCGAGGCTAGGCATGATCCTTCTCCCCTTGCGGGAGAAGGTGGCGGCCGAAGGCCGACGGATGAGGGGTTTCTCAGAAGTCGAACGCCTCACCCAGCCTGACCGCTGTACTCAGCTTTGATTTCTGAGAGACCCCTCACCCGACCTCCTTCGGAGGCCACCCTCTCCCGCAAGGGGAGAGGGACGGGCTTTACCGCCGCACGTCCATCAGCTTGCCCTTCTGGTGCATGTCGAGCAGCTGGGCGTTGGAGATGAAGTAGGTCTCGCCGGCGACGTAGTCGGAGGGGCTGGCGCCCCAGGGGACGTCGGACGAGCGGTTGTAGATCTTCTTGCTGGGATGGATGTAGACGCCCTCGGCGTTGACCGCGCTGACCACGGCCGCGCCGTACTGGCAGTCGGGGCACTCGGTGTTGCGGCTGTCTCGCCCGAAATCCATCGTATAGACGTCGTCGACGTGGGGCGCGTGCAGATAGGTCAGGTTGTTCTTGTCGTCGACCGCGGCGTTGACGCCGAGCAGCACGACCAGGGCGCCGGCGCCGCCCAGGCCCACCAGCCAGCCGCGACGATCGATGAACGGGATCGGCGGCTTGGAGAGTCCCGCCTCGAAGGTCTTGGGGTTTTGCAGGCGATGGATGTTGCCGCAGGTCTCGCAGACGCTGCGCCAGACCTTGTCGGTGGTCCAGCGGAACAGGAACCACAGGTGCCGGACCGTATAGTCCAGGACGACGGTGCTGGGCTGTTCCTTCTCGCAGTGACTGCACTGGAATGCGCCGGCGTTGGCGAACACGCGTCGTTGGCCCTGATGCCCCCAGGCGAAGAACATGGTCGTTTCCCCCTTGTCGGCCGCCATCGTGATGGTTCGGCGACCGTTGTTCCTCGATGCTAAGACACCGGTGTCCAGGCAGGCAAGCGGGATGCGTGTGTTCGCGGTGAAGTTTCTCGCGGGGCGCGTATGTTGAAGCCGCCCCCGTGGAGACCAAACGAAAAAGGCCGCCCGGATCGCTCCGGGCGGCCTTCCTGTCTCGAAAGCTCGGGGCGTCTTACGACGCGTAGCTTTGCAGCGGGCGCACTTCCAGGGCCTTGGCCGGGGCCGAGGAGATGGCCTGGGCGGCGGCCAGGGCGCCGGCGCTGGTGGTGTAGTAGGGCACCTTCATCATCAGGGCCGTGCGGCGGATGTCGAAGCTGTCTTCCAGGGCCTGCTTGCCTTCGGTGGTGTTGAACACCAGCTGCACGCCGCCGTTCTTCATCACGTCGACGATGTTCGGGCGGCCTTCCAGCACCTTCTTGACCAGCTCGACCTCGACGCCCTGCTCGGCGAGATAGCCGCGGGTGCCGACGGTGGAGATGACCTTGAAACCGGCCGCCTGCAGCAGCTTCACCGGCTCGACGATCCAGGGGCGGTCGCTTTCCTTGACCGACACGAACGCCGTGCCCGAGGTCGGCAGGGTGACGCCGCCGCCCAGCTGGCTCTTGGCGAAGGCGCGGGCGAAGGCGGGGCCCAGGCCCGTTTCGCCTTCACGGATCCAGTCCAGGCCCATGACCTCGCCGGTCGAGCGCATTTCCGGGCCGAGGATAGTGTCGACGCCGGCGAAGCGGGCGAACGGGAAGACCGCTTCCTTGACCGCGATGTGGTCGTAGGGCTCGTCCTTCAGGCCGAACTCGGCAAGCTTGGCGCCGGCCATCAGCTTGGCGGCGATGGCGGCGACAGGTTGCCCAATCGTCTTGGCCACGAACGGTACGGTGCGCGAGGCGCGCGGGTTCACTTCCAGCACGTAGATGCGCGGGTTGTCGCCGTGCGGCTCCTCGATGGCGAACTGCACGTTCATCAGGCCGCGCACGTTGAGGGCCAGGGCCATCTGCACGGTCTGGCGCTTCAGTTCTTCGACGGTCTCGGCCTTCAGCGAGAAGGGGGGCATCGAGCAGGCCGAGTCGCCCGAGTGGACGCCGGCTTCCTCGATGTGCTCCAGCACGCCGGCCACGAACACGCTCTCGCCGTCGCACAGGGCGTCGACGTCAACCTCGGTGGCGCGGCTCAGATAGTGGTCGAGCAGGATCGGGTGCTCGAACGAGATCTCGCCGGTGTTGGCGATGTAGCGCTCGAGTTGCTCGTGGTCGCGGATGATCTCCATGCCGCGGCCGCCCAGCACGTAGGACGGACGCATCACGAACGGGAAGCCGATCTTGTCGCCTTCGGCGCGGGCCTCGTCCCAAGTGCGGGCGATGGCGTTTTCCGGCTGGGCGATGTTCAGGCCGTTCAGCAGTTGCTGGAAGCGCTCGCGGTCCTCGGCCAGGTCGATGGCGTCGGGGCTGGTGCCCAGGATCGGCACGCCGGCCTCTTCCAGGGCGTGGGCCAGCTTCAGCGGGGTCTGGCCGCCGAACTGGACGATGACGCCGGCCAGCTCGCCCTTGCTCATCTCGACATGCAGCAGTTCCAGCACGTCCTCGGCCGTCAGCGGCTCGAAGTACAGGCGGTCGGAGGTGTCGTAGTCGGTCGAGACGGTCTCGGGGTTGCAGTTGACCATGATCGACTCCACGCCGATCTGGTCGAGCGCGAAGGCGGCGTGGCAGCAGCAGTAGTCGAACTCGATGCCCTGGCCGATGCGGTTGGGGCCGCCGCCGAGGATGACGGCCTTCTTGGCGCCCGACGGCTCGCTCTCGCACTCGGGAACCTGGCCCAGGGCGCCGAACTCGTAGGTCGAGTACATGTAGGGCGTGGTGGCCAGGAACTCACCGGCGCAGCTGTCGATGCGCTTGAAGACCGGGCGGACGTTCAGGCCCTGGCGGGCGGCGCGGACGGCCTTTTCGTTCGAGGCGGTCAGCTTGGCCAGGCGGGCGTCGGAGAAGCCCTGGGCCTTGAGGGCGCGGAAGCCCTGGGCGTCCTTGGGCAGGCCGCCGGCGCGGACCAGGCCTTCCTGGCGGACGATCTCGGCGATCTGGCGCAGGAACCAGGGTTCATAGGAACAGGCTGCGTTGACCTCTTCCACGGTCAGGCCGTGGCGGAAGGCCTGGGCGATGACGCGCAGGCGGTCGGGGGTGGGCACGCCCAGGGCGCGGATGACCGCGGCCTTGCCGGTGTCCGGATCCTCGGCGCCGTGGATTTCCACCTCGTCGAAGCCGTTCAGGCCCGTCTCCAGGCCGCGCAGGGCCTTCTGGACGCTTTCCTTGAAGGTGCGGCCGATGGCCATCACTTCGCCGACCGACTTCATGGCGGTGGTCAGCAGCGGCTCCGAACCCGGGTACTTCTCGAAGGCGAAGCGCGGGATCTTGGTGACGACGTAGTCGATCGACGGTTCGAACGAGGCCGGGGTCGCGCCGCCGGTGATGTCGTTCTTCAGTTCGTCGAGCGTGTAGCCGACGGCCAGGCGGGCGGCGACCTTGGCGATCGGGAAGCCGGTGGCCTTCGACGCCAGGGCCGAAGAGCGCGACACGCGCGGGTTCATCTCGATGACGACCATGCGGCCGTCGGCCGGGTTCAGCGCGAACTGGACGTTCGAGCCGCCGGTCTCGACGCCGATCTCGCGCAGCACGGCGATCGAGGCCGCGCGCATCCACTGGTATTCCTTGTCCGTCAGGGTCAGGGCCGGGGCGACGGTGATGCTGTCGCCGGTGTGGACGCCCATCGGGTCGATGTTCTCGATCGAGCAGACGATGATGCAGTTGTCCGCCGTGTCGCGGACCACTTCCATCTCGTATTCCTTCCAGCCCAGGACGCTCTCTTCGATGAGCACCTCGGTGGTCGGCGACAGGTCGAGGCCGCGGGCGACGATCTCTTCGAATTCCTCGAGATTGTAGGCGATGCCGCCGCCGGTGCCGGCCAGGGTGAAGGACGGGCGGATGATCGCCGGCAGGCCGACGAAGGCCAGGCCGTCACGGGCCTCTTCCATGTTGTGGGCGGCCTTGGACTTGGGGCTTTCGAGGCCCAGCTTGTCCATGGCGTCGCGGAACTTCTGGCGGTCCTCGGCCTTGTCGATGACCTCGGCCTTGGCGCCGATCATCTCGACGCCGAACTTCTTCAGGACGCCGGCTTCCTCGAGGGCGAGGGCGGTGTTGAGGGCCGTCTGGCCGCCCATGGTCGGGAGGAGGGCGTCGGGGCGCTCCTTCTCGATGATCTTGGCGACCATGTCCGGGGTGATCGGCTCGATGTAGGTCGCGTCGGCCACGTCCGGATCGGTCATGATCGTGGCCGGGTTCGAGTTGACCAGGATGATGCGGTAGCCCTCGGCGCGCAGGGCCTTGCACGCCTGGACGCCCGAATAGTCGAACTCGCAGGCTTGACCGATGACGATCGGACCGGCGCCGATGATCAGGATCGAGGAGAGGTCGGTACGTTTGGGCATGGCTACTTCTTCACGACTACTGTTTCCCAACCGTCGTAGTCCGCTTGGAAGCGGTCCGACCAGTCGAGAAACCGGCTGTTCAGGGAGTTGAGCGTTTTGGCGTCGACGGCGGTCTGGAGGGTCAGGATGCTGCCCTCCGGCTTGCCGTCGGTCTTGCGGGTCTTGAAACCAGAAGCCTTGGCGGTCTTGCGCAGGCCTTGCTGGTCGCCTTCGTAGAAATAGAAGTCGACCGGTCGGGCGCTGGTCCCGTCGTCGCCCTGCTGGGCGAGCGAGTTGCGCACCGAGTCGTCGCCGGAAGCCTGGACCTCCAGGCGCGTGGGCCGCCAGGTCGCGAGTTCGGAGACCGGACGGCGCTCGGCGGTGATCGCGACGCCGGCGGGCGCCGCGATGGCCTTCAGGGCCGCGATCGTGCGGTCCGGCGCGTCGGTGACCAGCAGGTAGGTGCGGCGGCCCTGGGCGGGCTCGGTATGGGTGGCGGCGAGCCGCGACGGCGCGTCCTTGAGGATCTCGCCGAAGCGATCATCGATGGCCGTATGATAGTCCCAGTCCGTGACGTTGCCCTCGAAGGCCAGCGTCAGGGCGACGATCGTCTGGTCGGACGAGGTCTTGGCGGCCGTGTCGAAGACCACGATCGATCCGTGATCGGTCTCGCCGTCACGGAGATAGAGGATCAGTTCGTCGCTGAAGTGCTGGAACGACTGGGCGTGCGAGGCCTGGCCGCAGGCGCTCATAGCCAGAAACAGCGCGCCGATCAGGCCTCGCTTCATTCTGGCTAGAGGGTGCGTCATCGTGATCTCGCGCGAAGACACGGGCGCGCACCATCGCGCGTCCGCTGCCGGCCATCTTGCAGGTTAAGCCGCCCCTTTAGAGAGGGAGTCAGGCGGGCGCAACCCCAGAGTCGGGGAGTCTGGAAAAGCGCTGTTAGCTGTGAAGCTTAGGCGGCCGGCGCGGGAGGCTTCGGGGCGTTGTCAGGCCCCGATCGTGGAGGCCGGCGCCCAGGACGGGCGCCGCAGCCAGAGCTCGGCGATCGCCAGGTTGGGAACCCAGCACAGGAAGGCGATCGCGAGGTAGGCCTCGCGCATCGGCAGGCCCGAGATCGCCGCCAATGGCAGGTAGAGCCGCAGGGTGACGGCCGCGAAGGTCAGGGCGAAGGAGCGGATCATCCAGGCCCGGTGTTCAGGGATGCGGCGGGCGATCGCGTGGCGCACGGCCTGGACGGTGGTCCACAGCCAGGCGAGCGCGAGCAGGCCGAAGCCCGCAGTGGCGATCGGGCCCGCGGTCGAGCCGAGCGACAGGACGAGGCCCGCGAGCCCGCCCACCAGGCAGCCGGCGACATAGAGCCGACCGAGCGCGCGGTGCAGGGCGGGGCGGCGGGCGCGCAGGCCGGCCAGGAACTGGAAGGGGCCCACCAGCAGGGCGGCGCCCGCTCCGGTCACGTGCAGCAAAAGGAACGGCGAGAAGAACGGGTTGGCGCGGACGCCCGGCGGCGCGGGCGCGGCCGGCGCCATGTAGCGATAGGCGTAGAAGGCGACGGCGACGCTGAGCAGGGCGCCAAGCGTCCAGAGCGTGCGGGAAAGAGCGCGGGGCAAGGATGGTCTCCGGTCGGGTTCGCGCCGAGATTGCGAGGGGAGCCGGAGCGCGCTACCGGGGTTGCGCGAGCGGCGCCCATTCTGCGCGAGCGGCGCCGCGGGAGGTCGGGGAGCAAGGATGACGCCCATCGACGGTTGGCCCATCGGGCGGCGGCTGGCGGCGGACCTGGCGCTGCTGACGGCTCTGGGCCTGTTCATGGGCGTGCTGGCCCCGTGGGGCACGGCCGACCTCGGCCCGGTCGGCAAGATCACCTACTGGCTGGCCTGCATCGTCGGCGGCGGCGTCATCGGCGTGGCGGTGGACGAGGCTCTGGGCCGGCGGCTTGGCGGCTTCTGGAAGCGGCTGGTCGTCGTGACGCTGCTGATGACGCCGCTGGTCACGGCCTGGGTGTCGTCGATCGAGGTCTTCTATGGCGCCGACGACGTCCACATGCCGCTCGAGCTCTGGTGGCGGGTCTGGGTGATCAGCGCGCTGGTCATGGCCATGCGGGCCCTGGTCTGGCGGGCGCCGCGCAGGGTGGTCGAGACCCGGGTGGTGGTAGAGCCGCCGTTGCCGCAGGCCGAGGCCGCCTTCCGTCGCCGCCTGTCGGCCCGGCGTCGGAGCGCGCGGCTGATCGCGGTGGAGGCTCACGACCACTACCTGAAGGTCCACACCGATGCGGGCGAGGAACTGCTGACCCTGCGCTTTTCCGACGCCCTGAAGGATCTCGCCGGCGTTCACGGCCTGCAGGTGCACCGGTCCTGGTGGGTGGCGGCCGAGGCGATCGAGGGCGTGCGCTGGCGGCGCGGGGCGGGCGAGCTGCTATTGGCGGGCGGCGTGAACGCGCCGGTCAGCCGGCGACATGCGCCGACGGTGCGCGCGGCGGGCTGGGTCTAACGCTTGGCCGCCGGGGCCTTCACCACCGGAACCTCTGCGGGCGGGGCCGCCAGGCTCCAGGCCCAGCCGGCGACGGCGCGGTCGTAGCCCATGTGGAACAGGGCCTTGCGGTTGTCGGCGGCGAAGTCGAGGCCCGAGGTGTCGGCCTCGGCGGCGTCCGGAATGGCGCTGTAGAACAGCTGGCCGCCGTTGCGCTGGGCGAAGCCGGCGCTGGCGGCCAGGTGGGTGCGGATCAGGGCCTTGCTCATGGTCTGCCATGAACGGCCGACGATCGAGGCCGCGCTGCCCTTGGTGAAGCCGAAGACGCCCCCGACCTGGCCGTTGACCACGACGAAGATCCGGCCCGGGCGGGCCTCGCCCTTGTCGACGGTCCACAGCAGCAGGGACTCGGGCGCGACGAAGAACGGGATCGAGACGCCGCCGTCGACGTGCATCTCCGAGAGCCTCCGGCCCTGGCCCTCGACCTGGATCAGGGCGGGCGGGAAGACGCCGGGAATGCTGGCCGAGGCGACCAGCACGTCCTGGAACAGCTTGCGCGAGGCCTCGTCGCCCTTGGAGGCGATGGCGCCCATGTCCCAGATCACCGTCTCCTCGGTGTCGAGATTGGTGGTGGCGATGAGCAGGCGGCGGCCGCGGCGGTGCTCGGCGGCGACGGCCTGCATCATGTTGGCGTCGGCGTACTTCTCGACCAGGCCGCGCAGGGCGCCGCTGTCGTAGAAGCTGGGGTGGAACAGCACGCCCAGGCCGCGCGGCTGCAGGATGCGGTCGGCGGCCGGGCCGGTATAGACCTCGGTCAGCCGCTCGTCCCAGGTGGGGCCGAGGAAGGCGAAGGGGGCGGTGAGGGCGCCGGTGGAGACGCCGGTGACGATGTCGAACTCGGGCCGCTCGCCGGTCTTGGTCCAGCCGGCGACCACGCCGGCCCCGTAGGCGCCGTTCGAGCCGCCGCCCGACAGGGCCAGGACGTCGAAGGTCTTCTGGCCCTTGGCGCGGTTGCGGGCGGCTTCGGCGAAGCGGATGCCGGCGGCGCTGTCGCTGGCGTTGAAGCGGATGTCCGACAGGCCCGTGGGCGGCGGGCCGACCATGTCGCTGGCCTTGTAGGCGTCGCGCGAGATCGAGCCGCAGGCGGTCAGGGCCAGCAGGGCGAGGGCGGCGGCGAGGAGGCGGATCGGACGCATGGCGACTGGGTGGGCGGACTGGTTTGGAGACACCGCGCGAACCTAGGCGGGGAGGGCGCTTGCGTCCACCGGATGGCGCCGGCGTGCAAGACGGGAGCCGTAAACGCAAAACGGGCCGGCTTGCGCCGGCCCGTCTCAGTTCGTCAGGTCAGAGCGGCTTACGCCGACTGCAGTTGACCGGCCGACATCTTGCCGCTGCGACGGTCTTGTTCCAGCTCGTAGCTGACCTTTTGACCTTCGTTCAGCGAGCCCAGACCGGCGCGCTCAACGGCCGAGATGTGCACGAACACGTCGTTGCCGCCGTCGTCCGGCTGGATGAAGCCGAAGCCCTTGGTGCCGTTGAACCATTTCACGGTGCCGATAGCCATTTGGGTAGTCCTTTAGTTCATAGTTCAGGGCGTCGCGAGGCGCGTGCCGGCGACGATCAATTTCGTTGAGGGTCGGAGGGCTGGCTCGGCGCTCCTTGGAAGGAAGCATGGAGTAGCAGATCGAGCGGCAGCGAATTCGATGGGTGATCTGTAAAATGCGCGGCCGGGGATGGCAAGCGAAATATGGGGATTTTATTTTTTCGCCTGCAAGCGTCACCTTCGAAGCTCTTTGCGCGTTGTGGTTATCAACACCGCTGAATTTGAGTGGAGCGTGACCATGACGTTGATCGACCGCATTCCCACCTTGAAGGACTCTGAACTGGCGCAACTGCTCAGCAATGTGCGCCGACTGGACGTCAGCGGCACGCCAGACGAACGCCGCCAGGCGGCCGAGGTTGCGCCCCATCTGGAGCGCGAGGCCTCGCGCCGTCGCGAGAAGGTGCTGATGTCGCGTCGCGCGGCTACGGCGCGCTTCTAAGAGGAAAGCGGCGACCGCGCGCTTCTAGAGGGAAGTGGCGGCGACCGTGTGTTGCTAGGTAGCGAACCTTAAGCGTCGAAATCGCCTTGATCAGGTCGCTATTGAGAGTCACTCTCAATAGCGACCTTGAGTCCTGGAGGCGATCATGGTGTTGCGGATGACGGGAACCCGCTGGCTGGCCCTGATGATGATGGCCGAACGCGCCGGCGGCGACGAGCGCCCAGACAGCGAATGGCTGCTGCACGGCCCCTCTGAAGAAGACGACGAAGAAGAGATCCTGGCGGGGGAGTGACCCCTCACCCTTCTTTCCTTGCGGGGCTTGTGGGCCTTGCGGGAGAGGGATCGAAGGCGAGCGTTCTGGCGAAGAAGGGCAGGGCCCTGTCCTCGACGCGGCCGCCGCGCGACCAGTGCCGCTCGCCCCACCAGCCGCGATATTCCTCGGCCTCGTTGGCGACGCCGAGCTCTTCCAGCAGGCCCGCGAAGGCGCGGTTGGCGACCACGTGGTCGGCGTTGCCGTCGAAGCGGCCCCAGTCGAACATCAGTCCACGCAGGGCCTTAAGTTTGGCCGCATGGGCGGGCAGAAGACGGTCCAGCAGGAAGGCGTTCTGAAGCTTCGCGGTCAGGACGGGATCGGTCGCCAGGCTCGCGCCGCGACCGCTGGCGGGGAAGTCCGCATAGAACGGCGGCCTGTCCGGATTGGGCAAGAAGGCTTGGTACATGCCCAGGAACACCCGCGAGAAGCCGTCGTCGCCCAGGTCGTCCAGGGACTTGGCGGACCCAAGGCGCTCGAAGTTCGGGCGTGAGTTCATCGTCTGGAGGCCGACGCCCGTGCCGACCGGGTGCAGGGCGTAGACCGCGCCGAACACGCCGGGCGCCAGCATGGCCGTGCGGATCGCGCCATAGCCGCCCATGCGGTCGCCCAGCAACCCGCGCGCTTCCGGGCGGGGCAGAGTGCGAAAGCGCCCGTCGACGGCGGCGACCAGGTCCCTGGCCAGGAACCCCGTCCAGTCGCCGGTCACCGGCGAGGTCGCGTAGAACGAGCTGCCGGTCGGGGTGGAGAAGTCGGCCGACACCAGGATCAGCGGCGGGACCTTGCCCTGCGCGACGGCGCGATCGAGCACGGCCCTGGCGCCGTCGCGGTCGAAGATCGCGCGGTGGTCGTCGAACAGGTTGGGCAGGAAGTAGACGACCGGATAGCGCCGGCTTCCGGTCTGATAGCCGTCGGGAAGATAGGCCACGGCCTTGCGGGTCGGGGAGACGTCGACCCGATTGCCGTCGAAGCGTTTCGAGGCGACCTCGAAGTCGACCAGCCGGCTCTCCGCCCGCGCGGCTATGGGCGCGGCGAGCAGGAACGCGACACACACCGCACGCCACAGCAAGCCGAGCATAGCCAAGCCCCCGCCATCGAACGTCGAAGGCGAAAGCTCGTCCTATGCGTGTGTCGAATTTACGGCAGGGCTAGGGGTCAGGTCAGGGCCTTGCGGGCGGCTTCCCAGTACTGGGCGCCGGTGATCAGGGTGACCACGGCGGCCAGCCACAGCAGGCCGTGGGCGGCCCACGAGACCGGCTCGAAGATCGCCGGGTCCTGCGGCAGGTTGAACGCGCCCCACGAGACGATGATCATCTCGGCGCCGATGGCCACCAGCTGCAGGGTGGTCTTCCACTTGGCCAGCAGGGTGACGGGCAGCTTGATCCCCTTGCCGGCGCCGACCTCGCGCAGGGCGCTGACGGCGAATTCGCGGAACAGGATCAGGCCGGCCGGCAGGATGACCAGCGGATTGGGACCCGGCGCCATCAGGCCCAGCAGGGCGCCGCACACCAGGATCTTGTCGCCGATCGGGTCGAGGATCGCGCCCCAGATGGTGACGGCGTCGAGCTTGCGGGCCAGCCAGCCGTCGAAGAAGTCGGTCACCGCCGCCACCACGAACGCCCAGAACGCCCAGCGCTGCAGCGAGAACTGCTGGTCGGCGGTCAGCTGCTCGCTCAGCCACGGCACGCCGCCCGCGGCGGCCGCCAGGGCGACGAACATGAACAGCGCGATGACCAGGCGAGCGGAGGTCAGGATGTTGGGCAGGGCTTTCATGGCGCCGTTCTAACGCATGAGCGCGGCGGAGGGCTATGGCGCATGCATGACATGGTGGCGCTCGCGGGAGGCCGTCCCCAGATAGGAGGTCGGGGGCGTACAGTGTAACAGTAAGTGGAGTAGTCCCTGATGAGCACGGAATTCGCGAACAAGGTGGCCATCGTCACCGGCGGCGCCTCGGGCATCGGCGAGGCGGTGGTGCGCGAACTGGCGGCCGGCGGCGCCAAGGTGGTGATCGCCGACTTCAATCTCGAAGGCGCGGAGGCCCTGGCGGCGCAGGTCGGTTCGGCGACCGCCTTCAAGGTCGATGTCGGCGATCCGGCGCAGGTCGAGGCCATGGTCAGGTTCGCGGTCGACACCTATGGCGGCCTGCACCTGGCGGTGAACAACGCCGGCATCGGCGGCCCCAGCGCGCCCACGGCCGATTATCCGATCGACGCCTGGAAGCGGGTGATCGACGTCGACCTGCACAGCGTCCTCTATTCGATGAAGTACCAGATCCCGGCGATGCTCGCCTCGGGCGGCGGCTCGATCGTCAACATGGCCTCGATCCTCGGCAGCCACGGCTGGGCCGGTTCGGGTCCCTATGTCGCCGCCAAGCACGCCCTGGTCGGCATGACCAAGACGACCGCCATCGAATATTCCGGCCAGGGCGTGCGCATCAACGCCGTCGGCCCGGGCTTCATCGACACCCCGGCCGTGCGCGCCTCGATGGACGATGCGGCCATGGCCGGCCTGGTGGCCCTGCACCCGATCGGCCGCCTTGGCCGCTCGGAGGAGGTTTCGGCCCTGACCTGCTTCCTGCTGTCGGACCGCGCCTCGTTCATCACCGGCAGCTACCATCTGGTGGACGGCGGCTTCTCGGCCCGCTGACGGGATCGGCCCCGCCGTTCGCGCGGCGGGGCAAGTCTCTTCCTGAACGGGCGATCGCGCGAAGAAAACGCATCGATATCGGGGTAATTCTCCAGAGCGTCGGGTGATTTTTATCCGCTGCGTGGTTGACGTGGCGGTCTGCGGAAGCCAAGCCGTGGTCAAGTTCCCGAGGACGCCATGACCGCCAGCGCCGACCCGACCGCCAATTCCTCCCGCCGCGTGCTGCTGGCCAGCCTGGTGGGCACGGCGGTGGAGTTCTACGACTTCTACATCTACGCCACGGCCGCCTCGCTGGTGTTCGGGCCGCTGTTCTTCCCGTCGCACTCGCCGTCGATGCAGCTGCTGGCCTCCTACGCCAGCCTGGCGGTGGCGTTCTTCGCCCGGCCGGTCGGGGCGATCGCCTTCGGACACTTCGGCGACCGCATCGGCCGCAAGTCGACCCTGGTGGCGTCGCTGATGCTGATGGGCGGCTCGACCCTGCTGATCGCCTTCCTGCCGACCTACCAGATGGCCGGCTGGCTGGCGCCGGCCCTGCTGTGCCTGCTGCGCTTCGGCCAGGGCTTCGGCCTGGGCGGCGAGTGGGGCGGGGCGGCGCTTCTCGCCGTCGAGAACGCGCCTCCCGGCTGGAAGGCCCGCTTCGGCATGTTCCCGCAGCTGGGCGCGCCGGTCGGCTTCATCGCCGCCAACGGCCTCTTCCTGATCCTGGGCCTGCTGCTGAGCCCCGAACAGTTCGAGGCCTGGGGCTGGCGCCTGCCGTTCCTGGCCAGCGCCGTGCTGGTGGGCCTGGGCCTGTGGGTGCGTCTGAAGCTGACCGAGACCCCGGCCTTCGCCGCCGCCCTGGCCCACGAGCCGCCGCCGGCCGTGCCGCTGGCCGAGCTGCTGAAGCGCCACTGGAAAGAGACCCTGGGCGGCACCTTCGCCGTGGTCTGCTGCTTCGCCCTGTTCTACCTGAGCACCGCCTTCGCGCTCGGTTACGGGGCCAAGACCCTGGGCTACGACCGCCAGCTGTTCCTGGGCGTGCAGCTGTTCGCCATCCTGTTCATGGCCGGCGGCATCGTCGTCTCGGGCTACTGGTCGGACGCCTCGTCGTCGCGCCGGGTGCTGATGGCCGGCTGCGCCATGACCGTGGCCGCCGGGGCGCTGCTGCCGGTGATGATGGGGGCCGGCTCGCTGGCCCTGATCTGCGCCTTCCTGTCGCTGGCCCTGTTCGCCATGGGCTTCGTCTACGGCCCGCTGGGCTCGTGGCTGCCCGAGCTGTTCCCGGCCCGGGTGCGCTACACCGGCGCCTCGATGGCCTTCAACGTCGGCGGCATCATCGGCGGCGGCCTGACGCCGATGGCCGCCACGGCCCTGGCCGCGAAGGGTGGCCTGGTTCCGGTAGGGATCTATCTGGCGGTCGCCGCCGGGATCAGCTTCGTCGCCCTCGTCCTGCTGAAGCCGCGCCGCGCCGAATAACGCCGATCGCTTACCGGATGACAGGGCTGACGCATCGCGTAAGGTCGCGTCATCCGGGACTGGGCGGGAGACGATCATGGCGGTGACGGGCGGGTTGATCCACAAGGCGCCCGGCAACCTTCGGTCAGTCGTCGCGTAAACCCTCCCATGGCCCCAGCTTCCTCCGATACGCCCGCGTCCCGGCGGCGCGGGCTGCGCGGCTCGGTCCGCGGGCTGCTGGTGCTGCTGACCGTCAGCCTGCTGGCGCCGGCCCTGGTCGCCACCGCCCTGCTGCTGGAGCGCGCCAACAGCCAGAGCCGCGACCAGCTCGACGAGCAGTTGATGGCGACGGCCCGGGCGCTGTCGGGGGCGGTCGACCGCCAGGTGGCCGAGGGCGTCGCCGTCGCCGAGACCCTGGCCACCGACCAGGCCCTGCTGAACGCCGACTGGAAGAGCTTTCACGCCCGCGCCAAGCGCACGACCGCCAACCGGCCCGGCTGGATCGTGGTCACGCGGCCCGACGGCCAGCAGATGGTCAACACGCTGGTTCCATGGGGCGCGTCCCTGCCCAGGACCCCGCCGCCCGACTACATGGTCCGCGCCCGCGACGAGGGCCGCACCGTCGTCTCGGACCTGCGCATGGGGGCGCTGGCCAAGCGCTACGTGGTGACGGTGGGCGCGCCGGTGGACATCAAGGGCGAGCCCTTCGTCGTGGCCTATGTGGTCGAGGCCTCCAGCTTCACCTCGGTGTTCCGCCAGCAGCGCGCGCCCGACCGTTGGGTGGCGACGATCCTCGACAACCAACGCAAGGTGATCGCCCGCTCGGTGCGCAACGAGCGCTGGATGGGGGCGACGGCCTCTCCCGACATGGCCCGCAACCTGGCCCGGGCCAGCGAGGGCATCAGCAAGAGCGTCTCGCTGGAGAAGGTGAAGACCCACGTGGCCTACACCCGCTCGCCGCGGACGGGCTGGACCCTGGTGGTGGCCATTCCGCGCGACGAGATGTCCCGCAGCGGCGTCTCGGTGGCGCTGGGGACTGCGGCGGTGTTCCCGCTGCTGCTGCTGCTGGGCATCGGCCTGGCGCTGTTCTTCGCCAACCGCATCAATCGCGAGGTCGCCGACCTGGTCGAGGACGCCGCGACGATCGGGGAGGGGCGGCCGCTGGGTCCCGGACGGGGCGACGGCCTGGCCGAGATCGCCGCCGTGCGCGAGGCCCTGGTCGCGGCTTCCCATGAACTGGAGGCGCGCGAGGCCCGTCAGGCGGTGATGATCAACGAGCTGAACCACCGGGTGAAGAACAACCTGGCCACGGTGCAGTCGCTGGCCCGCCAGACCTTCGCCAAGCTCGACGCCGAGCAGGTGCGGATCTTCACCGAGCGCCTGGTGGCGTTCTCGGCCGCCCACGACTTGCTCACCCGCACCGGCTGGACCGAGGCCGACCTGACCGACGTGGTGGCGATCTGCGTGCGGGCCCATGGCGACCGCATCGACGCCGAGGGGCCGAGCGTGACGCTGAGCCCGCACGTGGCCGTGTCGCTGTCTATGGTGCTGCACGAACTGGCCACCAACAGCGCCAAGTACGGTGGCCTGTCGGCGCCCGAGGGCCGCGTGGCCCTGCGCTGGAGCCTGGACGAGGCGGCGCGGCAGCTGCGCCTGACCTGGACCGAGACCGGCGGGCCGATGGTCAGCGAGCCGGCGACCTTCGGTTTCGGCGCGCGGCTGATCGAAAACCTGACCCAGCGCGAACTGAAGGGGCGCTCGCGCTTCGACTTCCGCCCCGAGGGCCTGGCGTTCGAGGCCTGGCTGCCGCTGGCTGCGATGCAGCGCTGGAAGAACGATTTTTAGGGCTCGGGGCGCCCGTCGTCCGATTGCCGCATCCTAGATCCGACGTTCCCCGCGAAGGCGGGGATCCAAGCTGACTTTCAGGACGAGATGAGGCCGTGGATCATCCCCGAACTCGGCTTGGATCCCCGCCTTCGCGGGGATGCTCGGTGAAAATCAGCGCGTTCCTGGGTGCTGACCGCTTTAAGGCTCGGGAACGTACGGCTCCTCCAGCGGCCCCTGGCCGGGGCATTCCCAGGTGCGCACGCGCTTGACGTAGCGTAGGTCGCGCAAGCCGGTGGCGACGACGCCGGCGACGCACAGGCTGCCCTGGCGGGCCAGGTCGCCTTCCTGCTTGGTCAGGACCCAGTCGGACGGACGATCGGCGACGGTGACAGTCGCCTCGTAGTCCGTGGGGTTGGGGTCGTCGTGATCGTAGCGCAGCTCGGTCAGGGCGGCGGGGACGTCCGCTTCCGACCGCGTCAGCCACCGGTTGGCGCGTAGCTGCAGCAGATCCGTGCTGAACGGGGTCAGCACCAGGGCGACCAGCCCGAGGGTCAGCAGCGTGCGATGGGCGGCCGGTCGGCGCAGGCCCGCCAGCAGGAAGGGGACGAACGCGACCCCCAGCCATACGCCAAGGCCCAGCCAGTCGATCTGGGCGTAGGTCTCGATCTGGCGGGCGGTGACGGTCTCGCTCTTCCAGGCGGCGATCGGAACGGCCGCCAGCACCAGGGCGGCCCAGCCCAGGCCGATGGACTGGAAGACCGCGCCCGCGGTCGGTCCTGGGGCGGGACGTTCGGGCCACAGCGAGGCGACGGCGCTGATCGCGTCGCCGGCGGCGACCAGGTCGTGCTCGCCCTCGGGATCGTCCGGGCGCAGGCCGCCGGTCATGGTCGCCTGGACGCCGGTCTTGTCGATGGCGATGGTCTTGGCCCCGGCGTCGAGCAGGGCGATGACGGCGGCGCGCAAGGCGGGTTGGGCGCGGAGGATGTCGGCCAGGCCTGGGTCGTCGGTTCCCAGATAGACGCGGCCGTCGAAGTCGGGGTCGCCGGTCTGGTGTTCGGCGGCGTAGCCGATGCGCTTGGCCAGGCGGTCGTAACCGGTCTCGGCGAACAGCCTGCTGTGGCGCAGGCCCCGGCGATAGGCCGACAGGGTGTTGGAAAGCCGCATGCTGTTGCGCTGGCCGTCGAACAGGCCCGAGCGCGAGCCGCAAAAGCCCAGGGTCTCGCCGCTCGGACCCGTGCCGGTCCAGTCGTGATTGCCCTGGTGCGTCCAGCAGGAGCGGTGTGGCGGGGCAGCGGTGGATTCGGCCAGGGACATGGCTGCAAGCTAAGCTTGCAGCCATGGGTTCGTCATCCCTGGTGAAGGTTCAGAGCGCCTGTTCGATCCAGCCCGTCCCGGAGGTCGGCTTGCCCTGGAAGGTCCCTTCGGCGGAGGCGATGCCTTCGTAGATCGAGCCGGCGGGCAGGAGCGGGAACTCCTGGTCGGGAACCAGGGCCTTGAAGTTCAGCACCGCGTCGAAGCCGGCGATGTCGAGCTGGTAGTCGAGATAGTACTGGGTCTTCGAGTGCGGGCTGATCCAGGGGCGGTCGGCGATCATGACGCCCGACACCAGGTACATCTGGCCGTCCGGGTCCTGCAGGGTGACTTCGCAGGGCACGGGCTCGCCCGGGTTGGGCTTCTTGTTGGGGCCGTACAGCACGTAGTGGTTCGACAGGGTCCAGCCGTTGTCGAGCTGGGCGTTCTGCAGCAGCCACTTCACCGGATTGGCCGCCGAGCCGAAGAAGCCGTACTCGTGGTCCATCCAGGTCTTGCCCGTGACTTCGAAGACCTCGCCGTCGATGGTGATCGTGCCGGCGGCGGCGACGTTGGTCAGCGAGTAGTAGTAGTTGCCCGTCTGCAGGTGCGAGCCCCAGGCCGGCGGCAGGACCTGGCTGACGCCCGTGCCCCAGACCAGGAAGGGATCGCCTTTCTGCGACATGGTCAGGTCGAACACCACTTCAGTGCCCGTGGCGTCGTCGGTCAGCTTGGTGACCACGGCCATGTTCTGGGTCGGATCGCCCCAGGCCGCGTCCATGGTGATGAAGGTGTGCAGGGCCTTGGCCGTGGCGCCCGAGCCGGCGCCGCTGGGGTCGCTGATGGTGATGTCGGGAAGCGAGGTGTAGCCGCGGCCGAGGTTGGCGACCTGGATCGAGGCGATCATGCCGCCCACGATCACCGGATAGGCCACGGCCTGCGAGCCGCCGCCGCCCGACACCGTCACCACCGTGTGGGCCGGATCGTAGCCGGAGCCGGGATTGGTCACCTTAACGGCGGTGAACAGGCTGCCGGCCTTGCCCAGGCCCACGTGCCAGTCACGGGCGACGTCGTGCTCGGCCCAGGTCGCCGGGTCGTAGCCGGCGGGCGTGTTGTAGACCGTGGTGGCCTGGTAGTGCTTCTGGTTCTGCACGTCGGTCAGCATGATCTGCGAGAAGCCGAACGCCGGCGCGCGGCCCGGGAACGAGGCGGCGTTGATCTCGAAGCCGAACACCCGGTCGCCGGCCTTAAGCGTGCCGATGTGCCACCACCACTCGGTCGGCGCGTCGCGGTGCAGGTAGTGGTCGGCGGGCAGGTGGATCACCGACTTCGAGCGCGGGACCGGCGCCGGCGCGGCGGTGTCGGCGCAGGCGTCGGCGAGCGGGCGCGCGAGGCCTCGGCCCCGCAGGAACGGCAGAATGGTCATGGCGATGTTTTCCCCAGGCGTCTCCGGGCGGCGCGCCCGGCGCGCGCCGCATGTCAGGTTGCAGACATGTCCAGAGCGGCCGGAGGTTGCGTTCACCTAACGGCGTTGTCAATCGCCGCCCCGGGTCGTTTTGGGCGCCGATTTGGGGGGAGAGGTGGTCAGCTCTTGCGGAAGAAGGCGTGGATGCGTTCGGCCAGGGCCTGGCTGACGCCGTCGACCTTCACGAGGTCCTCGACGCTGGCCCGGCCGACGCCCTTGGCCGAACCGAAGGCGTGCAGCAGGGCCTTCTTGCGGCCGGGACCGACGCCCTCGATCTCGTCGAGCGGGTTCTTCTTCAGGTCCATGCTGCGGCGGGTGCGGTGGGCCCCGATGGCGAAGCGGTGGGCCTCGTCGCGCAGGCGCTGGAGGTAGTACAGAACCGGCGACTTGGGCTCGAGCATGAACGGCGTCTGGCCGGGGATGAAGAAGCGCTCCAGCCCCGCGTCGCGGTCCGGCCCCTTGGCGACGCCGACCACCGGGATGTCGTCGACGCCCAGGTCGGCCATGATCTCCAGCGCCGCGTCGAGCTGGCCCTGGCCGCCGTCGACCAGCACCAGGTCGGGACGGTTGGCGTCGTCGCCTTCTTCCTCTTCCTTGACCAGGCGGGCGAAGCGGCGCTTCAGCACCTCCTTCATCATGCCGTAGTCGTCGCCGGGCGTGAGCTCGGTGCTCTTGATGTTGAACTTGCGGTACTGGCCCTTCATGAAGCCTTCCGGCCCGGCCACGATCATGCCGCCCACGGCGTTGGTGCCCTGGATGTGGCTGTTGTCGTAGACCTCGATCCGCTCGGGCGGGGCGTCCAGCTTGAAGGCCTCGGCCACGCCGGCCAGCAGCTTGGTCTGGGCGCTGCCCTCGGCCATCCGGCGGCCCAGGGCCTCCTTGGCGTTGGTCAGGGCGTGGCCGACCAGGTCGGCCTTCTCGCCGCGCTTGGGCACGGCGATCTCGACCTTGCGGCCGCTCTTCAGGGCGAAGGCCTCGCTCAGCAGCTCGACCTCGGCCGGCTGGACGTTGGCCAGGATCAGGCGCGGGATCGGCTTGTCGTCGTAGAACTGGCCCAGGAAGGCGGTGATGATCCGCTGCTCCTCGGTGGCGCCTTCCTCCTCGTCTTCCGCAGCGCCGGTGATCCGCGGGAAGTAGGCGTGGTTGCCCCAGTTCTGACCGGCCCGGAAGAAGAACACCTGCACGCAGGCCTGGCCGCCCTCGACATGCAGGGCGACGACGTCGGCCTCGTCGACGGTCTCGGGATTGATCTGGCTCTCCTGGGCGACGGCGGCCAGGGCGCGGATGCGGTCGCGCAGGCGGGCGGCGCGCTCGAACTCCAGGTCCTCGGCGGCGGCCTCCATCTCCTTGGCCATGGTCGCCATGACCGCGCGGGACTTCCCTCTCAGGAAAGCCTCGGCCTGGTCGACCAGGGCGCCGTAGTCCTCCAGGCTGACCAGGCCCGTGCAGGGGGCGGCGCAGCGCTTGATCTGGTGCAGCATGCAGGGCCGGTCGCGCGTCTCGTAGACGCTGTCGCTGCACGAGCGCAGCAGGAACGCCTTCTGCAGGGTGTTGAGCGTGCGGTTCACCGCCCAGGCGCTGGCGAAGGGGCCGAAATAGTCGCCCTTGATCGTGTGGGCGCCGCGGTGCTTGCGAAGCTGGGCGGCGTCGTGGTCGCGGCGGATGAGGATCTCTGGGAAGCTCTTGTCGTCGCGCAGCAGCACGTTGAAGCGCGGCTTCAGCTGCTTGATCAGGTTGATCTCGAGCAGCAGGGCGTCGGCTTCGGTCCGGGTGGTGACGAACTCCATGGCCCGCGTGGCGTCGACCATGTGGGCGATGCGGTTGGTGTGGAAGCGGCCTTGCGCGTACTGCACCACGCGCTTCTTAAGGCTCTTGGCCTTGCCGACGTACAGCACCTCGCCGCCGTCGCCGATCATGCGATAGACGCCCGGCGCATCGGGCAGGCGCGTCACCTCGTCCTTGATCAGGGCGGCGCCGGCGAGGCGAGGGGAGGCGTCGGTGTCGGTGGTGGTGTCGGTCACGAGGCAGATATAGGCGAGTCCGGTGGGTTCAGCGACGTTCGAGGCTGTGTCGGATGCGCAGGATCACGACCGCGTCGCCGTGGACCTGATATTGGACAACGTACTGGTTCGAATGGAAGGTCACGTAGTGCTCGCGATAGCGGCCCGTACGACTGGCGGAGCCGCGCTCTGGAAAGTCGATCAGTCCGCTGATTGCGGCTTCCAATTCCAAACCAAGGCCGCGCGCGTAGGGTAAGCCACGCTCGATGAGCCAAGCTTCAAGCCTGTTGACGTCGATATTGGCAGGCTCGGTGAATACGATCCGGCGCACGAGTCAGCGGGGTTGGCCGAAGTTCCGCAGACGCGCCTGCACCTGCTCCCAGGGAACGCCGCCGGTTCTAAGCGCTTCCTCGGCGATGCGATCCAGTTCGTCGGCATAGGCCTCAGCGTCCTCGCCAAAGCCGTTGTCTTGAGTGATGCGAGCCGGCGCCCCGGTCCACGGGGCTTCGGCCTCTTCGACGCCAGGCCGTTCGACAGCGCGCCACAGAACATCGAGCGCATATTCTTCGACGCTCTGACCGGCCGCCTCGGCGAGGACCCGAAGGCGCCCGGCGCGCGCCGCGTCGATCTTCAGGATGAATGCGCCGTCTGTCATGTTCTCATGATGTTCCATTCGTGGTTTGTCGTCAATCACGAGGGGCGCTATGACCCGCCCCATGACCACCCGCTCTCTCTTCGTCACCCCGCTCTATGAAGCCAGCCTCGCCGGCGAGAAGGACTTCGAGACCTTCATCGACGAGCTGCACGACGCCTGCATCGCCGTGGCCGAGGACGACGAGGCCGGCCAGGCCTGGGCCGAGCGCAAGGGCTATCTGGGCTACACCTCCTACGCCTCGCTCGACGACCTGCCGCAGCGCGACAGCCTGTTCGCCGACCTCAAGAAGAAGCTCGACAAGCACGCCGCCGCCTTCGCCAAGGCGCTGCGCTTCGACCTGGCCGGCGGCAAGCTGGTGATGGACAGCTTCTGGATCAACATCCTCGATCCGGGCGGCCAGCACACCGGCCATATCCATCCCCACAGCGTGATCTCCGGCACGGTCTACGTGACCATTCCGGCCGGCGCCTCGGCGCTGAAGTTCGAGGACCCGCGCCTGCCGATGATGATGGCCGCGCCGACTCGCCAGGACGACGCGCCAGAGACCTTGCAGCCCTTCGTCTATGTGCAGCCCGAGCCCGGCACGATCCTGATGTGGGAAAGCTGGCTGCGGCACGAGGTGACGCCCAACCAGGCCGAGGAACAGAGGATCAGCATCAGCTTCAACTACGCCTGGCGCTAGGCTTCTAAACCTGTGCGAAAGCGCACAAAAATTGTGACTTCAAGTTTATCGGCGCAAGAGTACAGTTCTCCTAGGGGTTGAAGGATCGGGGAGGCTGCGATGGGCTATGCTCACGGGCGATGGACTGTACGTGGACGGCGTCTGGCGCTGGCGACGGGGGCGGCGTTAGCCGTCATGGCGTTGCAGGCCGCGAGCGCGGCGGCGCAGGACCGGGTCGTCGATGATCCGCGGGTGCTGGGCGCGCCGCTTCCCTCGAAGGAACTGGGCGCGGCCAAGCCGCCCGAGCCGCTGGCCCTGACCGGCACCGCCTCGAAGGACAAGAGCTATGTCATCGCCCCGGCCAGCACGGCCGAGACCGGCGACCGGCGGCTGAACCTCAACGTCGTCTACACCGACGGCCAGCTCTACAATCCGGCCAACGGGCGCAACGACAAGGTCCACCTGCGCAGCTACAACGGCACCGACGTCTCGGCGACCACGCCCTATGTGGCGCCGACCATCCAGGTGCGGCCCGGCGACACGGTGCGGGTGGCGCTGGACAACAAGCTGCCGGCCGATCCCAGCTGCACCGATCCCAACTGGCTGATCAACGTGCCGCACTGCTACAACGGCACCAACCTGCACAGCCATGGCCTGTGGGTCAGCCCGACCGGCAACAGCGACAACGTGCTGCTGTCGATCAATCCCGGGGTGCAGTTCGAGTACGAATACAACATCCCGCGCGACCATCCGGCCGGCACCTTCTGGTACCACACCCACCGCCATGGCTCGACGGCGCTGCAGGTCTCCAGCGGCATGGCCGGGGCCCTGGTCATCAAGGGCGACCGCAAGCCGACCCCAAAGACCAACGGCGACCTCGACACCCTGCTCTACAAGGGCTCGGCGCCGATCCCCGAGAAGCTGCTGGTGTTCCAGCAGATCCAGTACGCCTGCCTCGACGCCAGCGGCAACATCAAGGTCAAGACCGACGCCCAGGGCAATGTGATCGAGTGGGTCTGCGACCCGGGCGACACCGGCGTCATCGAGTTCTACAGCGACGCCAACGGCAACGGCTTCGGGCCGGGCAGCTGGGGGCAGTCGGGCCGCTACACCAGCATCAACGGCCAGGTGCTGGCCACCCTGCCGGCCAAGCAGGGCGAACTGGCCCGCTGGCGGATGATCCACGCCGGGGTGCGCGACACTATCTCGCTGCAGTTCGTGAAGATGGCCGACGGCGGCGCCGCGGCCCTGGACCGCCTGGCCGCCGCCGACGGTCCCAAGTTCCAGAAGACCTACTGCATCGGCGAGCCGGTTCCGGTCTACATCGTCGCCGACGACGGCCTGACCGACGCCCAGGCCCGCAAGACCACGGTCGTCACCCTGCAGCCGGGCTACCGCAACGACCTGCTGGTGGTTTTCCCCAAGGCGGGGAACTACTGCATGCTCGACGCGCAGACCTCGACCGCCGGCACGGTCAATGGCGAGGCTGTCGGCACCCGCCTGCTGGGCAAGGTCGCCGTCGCGCCGGGCAAGGAGGTCAAGGACATCCCGGCCTTCGTCACCGCCGAGCTGGTCGCTGCGGCAAGCACCCAGATGCCGACCGACGTGCGCGCCAGCGTCGTGGCCGACCTCAAGGACGGGCTGAAGCTGACCCGCTTCGTGCCGCACCCGACGATCACCGACGCCGAGATCAAGGGCTCCAAGACCGAGAAGGTGCTCTTCAACATCGCCATTCCCGGCCAGAACACCAACATGCCGGTGCAGTTCGAGGTCGGCTCGCAAGACTACGCGCCGCGGCCCTACGCGCCCGACCGCATCGACCGCACCCTGGTGCTGGGCACGGCCCAGGAGTGGGAGTTGCGCTCGGAATTCGTCAGCCACCCGTTCCACATCCACGTGAACCCGTTCCAGATCGTCAAGATCCTGGATCCGACCGGCAAGGACGTCAGCGAGCCCGGGGCGGTCGACGACTTCGGCCTCGACGGCGTGGATCCGCAGTATCCTGGCCTGAAGGGCGTCTGGAAGGACACCCTGTGGGTCAAGAGCGCCCAGAAGGTCGAGAACGGACCCTATCTGCCCTACACCCTGATCGTGCGCACCCGCTACCAGCGCTACATCGGCGAGTACGTCCTGCACTGCCACATCCTCGACCACGAGGACCAGGGCATGATGCAGAACGTCCAGATCGTGCTGCCCGACGGCGCCGGCGGCGTCTCGCACGGCCACCACTGAGTTTCGAGCCTTCCGGCCTCCGGCGCGATGAGCGCGCCGGAGGCCGTCGTTCGTCATCAAAATCCGAGAGCCCTTCCATGACCCACGATCCCGCGGCCGGTCCGTATTCGTCCCTGCTGCCCTCGCGCCGCGCCCTGATGGCGAGCGGCGCGGCGGCCGCGTTCGGTTTGCTGGCGGCGGGGCAGGGCCAGGCCCAGCCGGCCGCCCCGACCAAGGCCCGCTGGCGCCGCTGGAACGTCAGCAGCCCGCAGGGCCAGAAGGCCCTGGCCAGCTACGCCAAGGCCATCAAGATCATGCTGGCCCTGCCGCCGGACGATCCCAACAACTGGTACAACCACGCCCTGACCCACACGGTCGACTGCCCGCACGGCAACTGGTGGTTCGTGGTCTGGCACCGCGGCTATGTCGGCCTGTTCGAGCAGGCCGTGCGCAAGATCAGCGGCGATCCCGACTTCGCCTTCCCCTACTGGGACTGGACCGCCGACCCCAAGGTGCCGGCGCAGATGTTCGAGGGCGTGCTCAATCCCAACGACGCCGCCTACATCCAGAGCCTGGACGCCTTCAACAAGGCCTATGGGCCGGTGCTGGAGACGTTCTGGAACAACCTGACCCCGGCGCAGAACGGGCAGCTGCTGATCCGTGGCCTGCGCTTCCCGGCCGACCTGCTGTTCGACATCGGGCCCAAGGGCGGGCCGATGTTCTTCGCGCCGCCCAATGCGCGCGGCTCCACCCCGCAGAACCCGGGCTTCGACGGCGTCACCAACCGGGCGGTCTCGCCCTGGATGCTCGACAACGCCCTGTCGCCACGCGACTTCATCGGCTTCGCCAGCCCCAAGTCGCAATTCCACAGCAGCATCACCGGCTTCGGGGTGATGGAGGGCCAGCCGCACAACAAGGTGCACAACTGCGTCGGCGGCATCTGGACCGACAAGGACGGCAACACGACCTATGGCGACGGCTTCATGCAGTCGAACCTGTCGCCGGTGGACCCGCTGTTCTTCCTGCACCACGCCAACATCGACCGCATCTGGGACGTCTGGACGCGCAAGCAGCAGGGCTACGGCTATCCGACCCTGCCGGACGACAATCCCAGCTACATCAACGGCAAGGGCGATCTGGCCAAGTGGCGGGCCGAGCCCTTCCTGTTCTTCCACGACGCCGACGGCAATCCGGTGACCGGGGTCAAGGCCACGGCCGCGGCCTACGAGACCATCGGTTCCTTCGACTACGACTACCAGCCCGGCTCGGGCGAGAACGTCGTGCCGCCGGCGGGAACCACCAAACTGAAGGCCGGCAAGCCGGCGCCGGCGACCAAGTACGCCGCCAAGCTGAAGGCCCCCGGTCCGAGCAGCCTGGCGGCGGGCGACGTGACCCTGCCGGCCGCGCTGCTGGCCGACGCGGCCAAGCCGGGTGGGACGCACCTGCTGGCCACGATCACCGTGGACCTGCCGCCGTTCGAGCACGCCAACGACCTGGCGGTGGTGATCAACACGCCCGAGGGCCAGGCGGTGGGCGTCGACTCGCCGGGCTTCGTCACCACCCTGTCGATGTTCGGCCGTCACCTGGTGACGCGGCCGGTCAGCTTCACGGTGCCGCTGTCGCAGCCGCTGGCCAACCTGGCCAAGGCCAAGGGACCGGGCGTGGCCGCCGCCGCGCCGACGGGGCTGAGCATTCGCCTGGTGCGTCTGGCCGGCAAGCCGATGCTGTCGGCCGCCGGGCCGCACGCCCATCACGCCGACGGCGGCGCGACCACGGCCACGCCGCAGGTGCTGGACATCGTGGTCCACGCACAGTGAGCGCACGCCCAGTGATGAAGCGCTTCAGCAAGGGAGGATCCCGATGACGTTCGACGGCAAGTGGACCTATCGCAGCTACCTGAACAATCCCGAGCTGGTGGACGGCAACGCCCAGACCGCGCTCAGCCTGATCTGGGGCGAGGGCGTGTTCACGTTCGAGAGCCCGGAATGGTGCTCGATCGTCGGCACGCTCGACATGGGCGGCGGCTACGTGCTGGACCTCAAGGGCCACATCCTGCGCGAGGGGACGGGGCCGGAGACCCTGGTCATCAACGGCTACGGCCGTGACGGCACGCCGACCGCCGGCTGGGAGTACGACTATCACTGCTGGCCGGGCTACACCTGGCCCGACGGCGTGGATCAGGTTCCGTCGCTGGTGGGCACGGTGGTGCGCGCCAAGCCGCACAACGGCGAGCCGGCCGGGGTGGTGGCCTCGTTCATCGCGGTGTTCCAGTGAGCGATGCGCGACTGGCGGCCCCGCCGCAGCCCGACCTGCCGCCGTTCACGGTGGGCATCGTGCTCTATCCGGGCGTCGACATCCTTGACGTCTCGGGTCCGCACGAGGTGTTCGCCTTCTTCGACGCCTCGGTGATCGGCCGGACCAGCCAGGTGGCGGTGGTGGCCGCCACCACCCAGCCGATCCAGACCTCGGGTCCGCTGAAGGTGGTGGCGGAATACGACTTCTGCTCATGCCCCCATCTCGACATGCTGTTCGTGCCGGGCGGCGGCAACGGCCTGCAGGAGACGATCGGCGACAAGGACCTGCTGGCCTTCCTGGTCGAGCGGGCCAAGACGGCGACCTATGTCGTTTCGGTCTGCACCGGCGGGCTGATCCTGGCCTCGGCGGGGCTGCTGGACGGCTATCGGGCGACCACCCACTGGGCCTTCATCGACTGCCTGAAGCTGTTCCCCGACGTGACGGTGGTCAACGGCTGCCCGCGCTGGGTGAAGGACCGCAACCGCGTCACTGGCGGGGGCATCTCGTCGACGGTCGATGAGTCGCTGTTCATGGTCCAGACGATCGTGACCGACCTGGCCGGCGGGCCGGACGCGGCCGACAAGGCCGCCCTGGCCACCCAGAAGGTTCAGCTGTCGATCCAGTACCATCCCGATCCGCCGTTCCCGGGGGGCGATCCGTGCTCGGTCGACTACGCCGTCTACGAGCCGGTCAACGCCGGCATGACGGATTTCCGCGCCAGCATCGACGCGGCCATCGAAAAGCGGCTGCATCCGACGGCGGCGGCGAAGGTCGGGGCGACGGTCGAGGCGTAACAGAGCCTGAGGCTTAACCTCCTCCGAGCATCCCCGCGCAGGCGGGGATCCAAGCCGAGGTGGCGGGGAGACCACGGCCGCGCCGCATCCTGGACGTCAGCTTGGGTCCCCGCCTGCGCGGGGATGTACGGATTTCAAACTGTCCGCTCGGTCTCGGTCACCGAACCTGCGCCGCGCCCACAGGCGCACATTGTCGCAAATCGGCCTTTTGCGGGACGTCGGGCCTTGCCGCGGCTATGGTCGCGCCCAATTTGCGCTGATAAGGCTCGCTTCGAGTCGCTTCCTCGCCCTTTTCGTTCCGCCTTCGCCGCCTCGCGCGGCGCGTTCGAGTTTCCCGCATGCAGTCGCCGGTCAAAGCCATCATCCTCAGCGCCGGGCAGGGCAAGCGCCTGTCGCCGCTGACCGACACCCGGCCCAAGTGCCTGGTCGAGCTGTCGGGCCGCTCGGTCCTGGAATGGCAGATCCGCCACCTGCACCGCGCCGGCGTCGCCGAGGTGGTGGTGGTCACCGGCTTCGCCGCCGACCTGGTCGAGGCCGAGCTGGCCAAGCTGCGCCTGCCGGGCCTGACCGTGCGCACCCTGTTCAATCCGTTCTACAGCGTCAGCGACAACCTGGCCTCGGTGTGGATGGCGCGCGCCGAGATGCAGGGCTCGTTCCTGCTGCTGAATGGCGACACCCTGTTCGAGCCGGCCATCGCCGAGCGCCTGCTGTCGGCCCCGTCGGCGCCGATCACCGTCACCATCGACCGCAAGGCCGGCGGCTACGACGCCGACGACATGAAGGTGCGAACCGACGGCGAGGCCCTGCGCGAGATCGGCAAGACCATCACCACCTACGACGCCGAGTCGATCGGCTTCCTGCGCTTCGAGCCCGAGGGCGCGGCGCTGTTCACCGACATCGTCGAGCGCGCCCTGCGCACGCCCGAGGGCCTGCGCCGCTGGTACCTGTCGGCCATCGACCAGATCGCCCGCGCCCACGACGCCGTGGCCGTGCGCTCGATCGAGGGCCTGGACTGGGCCGAGATGGACTTTCCCGAGGACCTGCCGAAGAACCGCGAGTTGGCGGAAGCCTGGGCCGCGGCCGAGGCGACGCCAGCCTGAAACGACGAGGCGGCGCCTGCTCTTTCGGCAGGCGCGCGATCAGCTCCCCAGGGGCGGCGTTAGTCGTTCCTCCAAAGAATGTGTCATGCGTCAATGCGATCATAGGTTGCGCGAAATCATCGCGCGACCATGGATCGAGGAAGCGCCATGTCCGACGCCACCACCTTCAAGCTGACGGTCTACAAGCCCGACATCCTGGCCGACGGCCAGGTGGGCTTCGACTATGAACTGGCCCTGGTCGTCGCCGACGAGAAGGCCGACCTGCTGACGGCCGGCTGCGCCTCGCTGGAGGCCGCATCCACCGCGCGGTGCGAGGTGCTCCCGGTGACGGGGACGCTGTCGTTCCCCAATCCGGCCGCGCCGGTGATCTCGCCGTTCACCGGGCTGCTGTTCATCTACGATAACGCTCCGGCCATCGGCTTTCCGCTGTCGATCATGGCCCAGAGCACCAGCGACGAGCTGCTGCAGTTCAGGCTGAACCTGTGTTTCCCGTCGGTGTCTACCGACCCGCTCTCGGGCTCGATCGTGTTCGGCGACTGGCCGGGGCCGCTCAGCAACGTGGCGGCCAGCTTCCTGTCGCCGCGGGCGTAAAGCGCCAAGGCCCTAGCGGGCGTCCAGCACCCGCACGCCCAGCTGGTTGGCCACCGGTCGTTCGCGGCCGGGCACGCCGGTGTGGATCGGCGAGTTCAGCACGCGCGGACGGCCAAAGCCGTCGTCCACGGCCAGGGTGGTCGAGCCGCCGCCGTCCAGGTTGATGGCGTCGGCCGCGCCGAGGTCGCGGAAGAAGGCGGTCAGTTCGGCCAGGGTCGCGCCCTCGCTGATCACGGTCTGGCGGCCGTCGACCACCACCAGCCAGCCGGTGCGGCCGTCGGCCGCGACACCCAGGGCGGTGCGCGGATGGCGGTCGGCGGCGTATTTCGGCCCGGCGTGCTTGAACGACTGCTCGGCCCCGTCGACCAGCAGCACTGGCCCGGCGGCGACCGCGTCGATCACGTCCCAGCGGCAGGTGTGACCCGAGCGGATCTCGACGAACGACGGGTGGATGCAGAGGATGGCGTTGACGCGCGGATCGAGCTCGGGGACTTCGGGCGGGGCGACGACGGCGCCGGCGACGATCACCTTGCCGACCGGATCGACGTGTTCACCGGCGTGGGGCGCGAAGTCGTCGCCGCCGCGCGCGCCGGGCTTGAAGGGCGTGAAATAGCTGGCGTTGATGGCCAGTAGGGCGCCCGAGGCGGTCACGAAGTCGGACGTGGTGCGGGCGTGGTACTGGCCGGCCCCGTCATTGGGCGGCGAGACGAACAGCTGCACCTTCGGATTGGCCAGGTCCAGCCGCACGACGTGGAACACCTGCCGCAGCGGATTCTCGCGCGTCTCGCTCCAGTAGGTGACGCCTTCGGAGAGGGTGCTGGTCTCGCTGCGGCCGAAGGCCGTCTGCGGCGTGGCGGGGATATGGACGCTGGCGCAGGCGGACAGCAGCAGAAGACCGCCGATAGCGGCGGCGCGGAGAACGGATCGGAACACGGGCAGGACTTTGAAATCGGAAAACAGGCCGCCGCCGTCGGGTGGGCGACGGCGGCGTTCGACCGGCAGATAGGGGGCGTGGCGGTGGCTTGCAAAGGCCGTCGGCCGCGTTTCTCCGAGAGGTGACGTCCAAGCCACAGACGTTGGTTTACGGGTGCGAAAGCCTGGCCGCTGCGAGTGGCGCTAGGCCGTCTCGCCGACGATCCTACGCACCAAGTCGAGGTCCGTCGGCTTGTCGACGTCCACGGCGGCCAGGCCGTCCTGGGCGCGGACGGCGGCGGCCTTGACGCCGGCCAGGGCGCCGAGGCGGGCTATGGCTTCGTCGAGGGTCAGCAGGCCCAGCAGGTAGCGGACCAGCAGGCCGGGACCGAGCATGGCGGCGATCTTCCAGGGCTGCTTGCGGTTCTGCTCGACGCGGCGCCACAGGGCGATGGCGGGCAGGGCGGCCTCGCTGCGGAACAGGAACAGGTTGCAGCCCGAGAACCGGCCGTCGCGGAACTTCAGATAGGTGCGCTGAGTGTCCGGCGCGGCGGCGCGGACGCGCTCTTCCGGGGCCAGCATCAGGGCGACGTCGGCGCCTTCCGGGGCGTCGGCCAGGAACTGGGTGATCCACTCGGGCTTGAGCAGCGCGTGGTCGACCGTGGTGATCAGCAGCGGGAAGCCCAGGGTCTCCGCGCCCTCGCGCACGCTCTGGCTGGGACCTTCGGTCGAGGCGGCGATGGCGGTGACGCCGGCCGGCAGGGCCGAGACGATGGCCGCGTCGGAGGTCGAGACGCCGACCGCCTGCGCGCCCGCCGCCTGCACCGCGCCCAGGACCCGGTCGAGCAGGGTGCGCCCCTCCAGCGTGATCAGGCCCTTGTGCGAGACGCCGGCATAGGCCGCGGCGCTGTCGATCTCGCCCGGCCGCGAGCCGGCCAGGACGAGCGCCTTGAACCCCTGGATCACAGCGCCTTCTCGTAGACGCGATAGGTCTTGTAGATCTCCGAGCTGATGGCCTCGGCGATACGGCGCATGGGCATGTTCTCTTCCAGCACCCACGAGATCTCGAAGCGCTCGTAGCCCAGCGCCAGCGCCGAGGTGCGGCCGGCGTGCATCATCTGGAACGGCAGCATGCGGCCGCGGATGCCCTCGGCGAACTTGCGCTTCACGCCCATCAGCGGGATGCGGGCAGACTTCACGCGCTTGACCTTCAGCCGCCACAGCAGCTTGGCCCAGCCGAACGGCAGCAGCTTGCCGCCCAGGTCGCGGATGGCCTCGTTGACGTTGGGCAGGAACACCAGGAACCCGGCGGCCTCGCCGTCGATCTCGGCGAACCAGGTCAGGCGCTTGTCGATCACGGCCTTGAGGGCCTTGGCCAGCTGGGCGGTCTCGGCCTCGGTGGTGGGAGTGAAGCCCCAGTTGTCCTTCCAGGCGTCGTTGAGGATGTCGGTCAGGGTGGCGACCTCCTCGTCGTAGCGGCTCATGTCCAGCTGGCGCAGCACGACGCCGTCGGCCGGCGGGCGCTCGGCGCGGCGGCGTACGGCCGGCGGCAGGTCGACGTGCATCGGGGCGTAATAGGCGTAGACGTCCTTGGCCTTGGCGTAGCCCTGCTGCTCGACGCGGCGGCCGGCATAGGCCGGATCATGGCCCATCATCACCATAGGCGGGGTGTCGAAGCCGTCGACCAGCAGGCCGACCTCCTCGTTGATCGACAGGTTGAACGGACCCAGCACGTGGGTGCGGCCGCGCTCGCGCAGCCAGGACTCGGCGGCCGCGAACAGGGCGGCGAAGACGTCGGCGTCGTCCTCGGCGGCGATCAGGCCGAAGTGGCCGTCGAGGCGGCCGGGGATCTTCTGCGGCGTCAGTTCGTCGATCTGGGCGCTGATCCGGCCGACGTCGCGCCCGCCGCGCACGGCCAGGAACAGCTGCACCTGGGCGTGGGCGAAGAACGGGTTGGTCTTGGGCGACAGGGCCTCGGTCCGCTCCAGGAACAGCGGCGCGATCCAGTTGGGATCCTTGGCGTTGAGGCGCGCGGGCAGGGCGATGAAGCGCTTCAGCTCCTCGGGCGTGCGCACGGGCAGGACCGAGATCGCCTCGGCCGCGGAATCGAAAGGCATCATCCCTCCAGGGATACGAAGGCGCGCACCGCGAGGGCGGCGAAGACGGCGGGGGCGGCCCAGGCGGCCAGGATCGGCGACAGCGAGCCGGACTCGCCAAGCGCCGACAGCAAGCCGTCGGCTACGAGGTAGACGAGGCCGGCGGCCAGGCCCGAGGTCAGCAGGATCGCGCCCTGGCCGCTGCGGAAATTGGCCCAGGCGACAGGGGCGCTGAGCAGCAGCATGACCAGGGCCGCCAGCGGTCCGGAGAAGGCCGTCTGCAGGCGGGTGGCGTAGAAGCTCTGCGGTCGGTCAGAGCCGCCGTTCTCCAGCGCCCGGCGGGCCGAGGCGGCCGACGGGGCGGGGGCGTCGGCGAACAGGGCCTGGACGTCGGCGGGGCGCAGGGCGGTGGGCCAGGTGGCCGAGGCGGCGACCATGGGTTCCACGCGATCGCCGATGAAGCGGGTGGTGACGGGCTTTTCCAGCCGCCAGGCGCCCTTCTGGAAGCTGGCGACGGGGGCCACGACCCGCTCGGTCAGGGCGCCGGACTTGTCGCGGCGATAGATGGTCAGGTCGCGCAGCTCCGCGCCGTCGGCCAGGGCTTCCTTGGCGGTGACCAGGTCCTCGCCGGCGCGGAAGGTGCGGGCGGTGGGGGGCTTGCGCTCGGCGACCGGGGTGGTGGCGGCCCACCAGGCGCTGAGCGTCGGGTCGGTGCGCGGCGAGATCACCTGGGCGCACAGGGCGTCGAGCGACAGGACGGCGATCGCCACCGGCACGGCCATCAGCACGATGCGATAGCCCGAGATGCCGCTGGCGCGCATGGCGACGACGGCGTTCTCGCGGGCCAGCTGCGAGAAGGCGAACAGGCCGCCGGCCAGCACGCCCAGGGGCGCGACCTGCTCGAACAGGCGCGGGGCGCGCAGGGCGGCGTAGTAGAACACCCCGGCCACGCCCAGGCCGCGATCGAGGATGTCGGTGGTGACCTCCAGCAGGTCGAGGATCTGCAGGATGGCCATCAGGATCAGGATGGCGCCGAGCACCCGGGTGGCCACGGTGCGCAGGACGTAGAGCGGCAGCTTCATGCGGCGCGCTCCTTGCGCTGGAAGGCTCTCAGCACGCGGCGGAACCAGGCGCTCATGGCCAGGACGAGGCGCGAGATCGGCGTGTCGCCGGGCCGCGTGCGGCTGCCGACGAACAGCCAGACGGCCAGGCCGGTGAACACCAGGAACGGCGCGCCGACGGCGGGAATGGGGGCGAGGCGGCCGGACTCGGCCAGGCTCTGGCCCAGCAGCAGGCTGTGCTGGAAGGCCAGCAACAGCACCCCGGCCAGCAGCAGGCCTGGGGCGCGGTTGCCGCGCTTGGCGGCCAGGCCCAGCGGGAAGGCCAGCAGCGGCAGGAACGGCAGGAAGGCCGCGCGGGCCAGGCGGCCGTAGAACTCGGCCCACAGGGTGGCCTTGGGCACGACCGGGTTGGGCGAATTGGCCTGGCGGGTCAGTTCGATCAGGGTCAGCTCGCGTTCGTCGCCGCCTCTGGCGCGCAGCAGGCCGGCGGCGGCCTTCAGCGGGGCCTGGGTGGTCAGGTCGTCGAAGGCCAGGCTGCGGTAGTTGCCGCGCGCGTCGCTGCCGATGCGGCGACCCGACCTCAGGCGCATGGTCACGGTCTTGCCGTCGGCGGCGACCTGCAGGGTGGCGCTGGCGGCGGTGATCAGCTCTTCGTGGCCGGCCGCGTCGGGGCGGCGGATGAAGACGCGGGTCAGGGTCTGGCCGGCCAGATCGGCGCTGTCGGCCGTCATCAGCGAGCCGTCGTCGTCGATGAAGGCCCCGCCGGAGAGGCGGCCGTTCCAGCCGGCGTTGACGGCCGCGTGCATGACGGCGCGATAGGCGTAGCGGCTGTAGGGCTGGACGTAGCCGAACACGGCGATGCTGAAGACGCTGAGCGCCAGGCCGATGCAGACGAAGGGCGCGGCGACACGTTCGAGGGATTGTCCACCGGCCAGCAGGGCGTCGATCTCCGAGCCGTCCGACAGCTTGCTGATGACGATGAACAGCGCCACGAAGAAGGCCACCGGCAGGGCCAGGCCCAGATAGTGCGGCACCAGGTTGAGGGCCAGCTGGGTGACGTAGTCGAAGCGGGCGCTGCTCTGCGACAAGAGGTCGAGCAGGCGCAGCACGCGCTCCAGCAGCAGGGCGACGACGGTCAGGCCCAGGCACCCGACCAGCGGCCAGAACAGCAGGCGCAGCAGATAGCGGTCGATCAGGCCAAGGACCGTCAACCGTCGCGGATCGGGTTTCTTCCTCTTGCGGCTCACGCGGCGACCCACGCCTCGGCGAAGTCCCGGGCCAGGCGAACGACGGCGTCGTCGTCCAGCGCGACGGCCGTTCCCAGGGCCGGAGCGGCCGGCCAGCCGGCGTCGGGGAAGCTTAGCCCCTCGTGTTCGCGCGCGCCCTCGTAGCGGGGAAGCACGTGGAAATGGACGTCGCGGTCGACCATCATCAGCATCAGGTAGTTGATCTTCTCGTACGCAACCTTGGCCTTCAAAACGCGTTCGATCCCGGCGATCGCCGTCTGCATGTCGGCGAAGGCTTCGGGGCTCAACTCCGAAAAGGCGTGAGCGGGTTCCTTGCATACGAGGACGAGAGACCCGAAAGTCGGCTGCTTGGGACGGACCAAGACCAGCCAGCGATCGGTCTCCGCGACTTTCGAGCGGGGATAGCCGAACGCGAGGGCTGTGGGATTGGGCATACGGCAACCGATACTGCGGGCGAGTCCGGACGCGGATCGCGACGCGGCGACAATAGGGACACGACGTTTTACATGGAAGCACGAACCGTTCTTCCAGGCTTGGCGGCGCTAGGGACGCTGCTGGGCGTGCTGGGAATGGCGGCGCCGGCGACGGCGAAGCAGGACTGCGTCGGACGCGACACGGGCGTTCGGCTGACGGTCGAGGTCGGAAAGCTGAAGTCCGACTCGGGGCTGGTGACGGTGACGATCTATCCGTCCGATCCCAGCCGGTTCCTGGCCCCGCGCGGCAAGCTGCTGCGCCTGCGGGTGCCGGCCAGCGCGCCGACCACCGAGGCCTGTTTCAATCTGCCCAAGGCCGACATCTATGCGGTGGCGGTCTATCACGACAGCAACGGCAACAAGGACTTCGACCGCAACGCCGTGGGCGTGCCGACCGAGGGCTACGGCTTCTCCAACGACGCCCCGTCGCGCTTCGGCGTGCCGTCGTTCGATTCGGCGCGGATCAACGTGAAGTCGGGCGACAACACGATCCGGGTGCGGATGCGCTACGGGAAGTAGGGGTTCAGATCCTCCCCCTTCAGGGGGAGGGTCTTTTCGCTCAGGCCACCGAATACCGCCCCAGCTCCCGAATCCCGCCGGTCTCCGGATCGAGCCCGCGCGCCACGACCCGCAGCGAAAACCCGCCGTCGCGCTCCTCGATCTCCAGCGCGTGCCAGCGGGCCGGCGAGTGGCCGCCGCTCCAGGCCGAGGCCGACGGCACGCCCAGCACCGGGATCGCCTTGCCGCCCGGACCGGGCACGGTCGCGGTCAGCGACTCGTGGGCGTGGCCGTGCAGGACGAGGTCGGCGCCGCGGCGGGCTAGCACGGCGCGCAGGTCGGCCTGATCCTCCAGCGCCTTGCGCGACGACACCGCCCCGGCGTTGGGCGGATGGTGCAGCAGCACCACCTTGAAGCGGTCGCCATAGGCCGGGTCGGCCAGCAGGGCGTCGAGCTTTTCCAGCTGCTGAGCGCCCAGGCGGCCGGTGGCCAGGTGCGGGGCGGTCGGCACGGCCGAGCACAGGTTGAACAGGGCCAAGGGTCCGCGCAGCCGCACCTGCGGGAAGGCGGGCTCCTCGTCGTCGCCCAGCCAGGCGGTCCAGGGGGCGAAGCGGCCTTGCGCGCGCTCGCCGACCAGGGCGTCGTGGTTGCCGGGGCTGACGGTGACGGTCTCGGCCGGGCCCAGGGTTCGCAGCCAGCGCGTCGCGGCGTCGACCTCGGCTTGTGAGGCGAAGTTGGTCAAATCGCCGGTGATCGCCACATGGTCGGGGGCGTGGGCCTGCAGGTCGGCGACCAGGGCGGCCAGCACCTCGGGGCGGTGGACCTTGCGCTTGCGGCGCCAGGCGATCCGGCTCAGCAGGCGCTTGGAGGCGAGGTCGCGCAGCCGAAAGGCGCCCGGCGGCGGCGGCAGGTGAGGGTCGGAAAGATGGGCGAGGCGGAATATCGACAAGAGCGGCCGGTGCGATTGTGGCGGATTGCGACGAAGCTGCTTATCAATCGCCTCGGCTTTCAAGGGGTTTAAGTTCCGGTGACGGGTGAAATCAATCCGGCAGGTTCGCGCGCCGTGACGGTGGGCGAGAGCCAGGGACGCATCTGGGGCATGACCTCGGGCGAGCGGCTGTCGCGCATCTATCGACGGATCGGCCTTTCCGAGGGCGCTGGAGAAGGTGACACGGTCGCCGTCCACGCCGGCTGGGTGTTCGACGAGTCGCTGATCAAGGCCCTGGCCGGACGGCCCTGGGCGGTGCTGGTCGACGAGGCCGGCGCGGCTGTGGCGATCAACGCCCCGGCCGAGGTGGCGGAAGCCGCCGTCGCGGCCCTGGCGGCCGGCGGTGATCCCGCGAGCGTCGATCCGCGCTTCGTGCGCCTGACCGCGCTGGAAGTGGGCTCGGCCTACAACAGCGCCCTGCGCAAGCGCGAGCCGCCGGTGCTGGAGCGCCTGGACAAGGACACCGTCCGCGCGGTCGAGAAGCGCCTGTTCCAGGGCTCGTACAAGGGCGTCACCGACCTGGTCACCAAGTACGTCTGGCCGACCCCGGCGCGGATCGTCACCCGCTGGTGCGCCCTGGCGAAGATGACGCCCAACCAGGTGACCTTCATCGGCTTCCTGCTGACCATCGCCGCCTTCGTGCTGTTCTGGCGCGGCCAGTTCGGCTGGGGCCTGGTCTGCGCCTGGATCATGACCTTCCTCGACACGGTCGACGGCAAGCTGGCGCGGGTGACCCTGACCTCGTCCAAGTGGGGCAACGTCTTCGACCACGGCATCGACCTGGTGCACCCGCCGTTCTGGTGGTGGGCCTGGTATGTCGGGGTGTTCGCCGTCGGTCTGTCGATGCCGTACGCGCCTTGGCTGCTGGCCATCGTCGTCGGCGGCTACGTGGCCCAGCGGGTGGAGGAGGGGATCTTCCTGTCCCTCTTCAAGCTGGAGATGCACGCCTGGCGGCCGTTCGACAGCTTCTTCCGGCTGATCACCGCCCGTCGCAATCCCAACCTGATCCTGCTGACCGCCACCGCCCTGGTCGGCCGTCCTGACATCGGTTTCGTGCTGGTGGCCGCCTGGACGGCAATCTGCTTCGTCGTCCACGCCGTCCAGATCCTGCAGGGCTTCGCCGCCCCGAAGGGCTCGATCCAGAGCTGGCTGTCGCGGTGATGCGCGTCGGCGTCGTCCGCAACCCGCGCAGCCACGCCAACCAGGGGCGGGTGCATGCGCCGACGCCCGAGGGCGTGCGCGTGGTCGAGCCGGCGACGCGCGAGGCGCTGTCCGAGGAACTGGCCCGCTTCGCCGACGAGAAGATCGACCTGCTGGTCATCGACGGCGGCGACGGCACCGTGCGCGACGTGCTGGGCCTGACGCCGGCGACCTTCGGCGACGACATGCCGATGCTGGCGGTGGTGCCCTCGGGCAAGACCAACGTGCTGGCCATCGACCTGGGCGCGCCGCGCGACTGGCGGCTGGAAGAGGCCCTGGCGGCCGCCGCCCAGCCCGAACCACGGGTCAAGATCCGCGCCCCGCTGGAGGTGCGCTTCGCCGACGGCCGTCCGCCGCTGCGGGGCTTCTTCTTCGGCCTGGGCGCCCTGGTGCGGGCCACGGCCCTGTCCAAGCGCGTCAACCGCATGGGCGTGTTCCAGAGCCTGTCGGTGGCGGTGACCCTGGCGGGGGCCGCGATCGGCGCCCTGTTCGGCGGGGCGCGCGACCAGTGGCGTCAGGGCGTGGCGGTCAAGGTGGCCATTGATGGCGAGGCCCAGCCGGCCGGAGAGCGCTTCGTGCTGCTGGCCACGGCGCTGAAGCGCCTTCCGTTCGGCCTCAAGCCCTTCGGCCCGCCGCGCGAGGGGCTGAAGGTGCTGGACGTCGATGCGCCCCCCAGGCGCCTGCTGCGCATGCTGCCGACCGTGCTGTCGGGCAAGCCCAAGCCGACCCTTGAGGCGCGCGGTTATCGCCGCCGCGACCCGGCGGCGCTGTACGCTTCGGGGCAGTTCGACTTCGTGCTCGACGGCGAGGTGTTCGAGGGCGGCAAGATCGCCGTGGCCCTGGGCGCGCCGCTGCGGTTCGTGGTCGGATGAGCGCCGTCCGGCCGCTGGTCGAGGCCGAGTTGGACCAGCCGATCCCCGCGCCGATCCGCGCCTTCGCCGAGCATCTGACGACGGTGTTCCCCAGCGCCCAGGCGGTGCTGTTCTACGGCTCGATCCTGCGCACCGGCGACCTGTCGGGCGTGCTGGACTTCTATGTCCTGACGCAGCGGCCGCCGCGCGGCCTGCGGGGCCTCGCCACCCGCATCCTCTGGCCCGACGTCAGCTATCACGAGCTCGAGCACGATCTAGGCCATGGGGGCGTCATCCTGCGGGCCAAGGTCGCCTCCATGACCCTGTCGCGCTTCGCCCAGGCCGTGAAGGGCCGGGGGATCGACACCACCCTGTGGACCCGCTTCGTGCAGCCCTCGGGCCTGGTCTGGGCGGTGGACGCCGCCGCCCGCGAGACCGTGATCGAGGCCGTGCGCCGCGCCGCCCGCACCGCCGCCCGCTTCGCCACGGCCCTGGGCCCCGAGGAGGGCGCGCCGGAAGCCTATTGGACGGCGCTGTTCCAGGAGACCTACGCCGCCGAGTTCCGGGTCGAGAAGTCCGGCCGCGAAGCCTCGATCCTGGCCTTCGACCCCGGCCACTACCAGCGCCTGCTGCCGGCCTGCTGGGCCGACGACGGCCGCTTGGACGGCGAGGGGCTGCCGGTCCCGGAGATGTCGGCCATCGAGCGCAAGCGGCTGAAGAGCGCCTGGCGGCTGCGGCGGGGCCTCGGCAAGCCGCTGAACGTTGCCCGCCTGGTCAAGGCGGCCTTCACCTTCCAGGGCGCGGCCCGCTACGCCGCCTGGAAGATCGAGCGCCACACCGGCTTCAAGGTCGAGCTGACCCCTTGGCGCGAGCGTCATCCGGTGCTGGCCGCGCCGGGCGTGCTGCTGCGCCTGTGGAAGTGGCGGCGGTCGCGGGGCGGCTAGCCTCCGCGCGGACGCGGCGTTACCTTGGCGCCATGCTGCACGACCTTCCCGTCGGCCGGGCCCTGCGCAGGTTCCGGCGCCTCAACGCCGTCAAGCAGGGCCATCTGGCCGAGCTGCTGGCGGTGTCGCAGGCGACCGTATCGCGCTGGGAGAGCGGGGCGCAGGAACCGGACGAGGCCCATCGCGAGCGCATCGTCGCCCTGATCGCCGCCCAGGCCGACCATCGCGGCGACGCGGCGCTCAAGCGGCTGGTCGAGACCTCGACCCTGCCGGTGCACCTGGTCTGCGACGCCACCCACCAGTTGCTGGCGGTCTCGCGGCCCCGGGCGGCGACCTGGGCGGTGGACGCGTCCGAGATGCTGGGAACCTCGCTGTGGCGCTTCGCCAGCCCTGGCGTCGTCGCGGCCCAGGGCGGCCTGGCCGACGGCGGCTGGTTCGAGCGGCCTTATCAGCAGCTGCGGTTCGAGACGGGGTCGAACGGCCACGACGACATCCCGATCCGGCCGGGCCTGCTGCAGTGGGAGACCGTGCCGCTGTCTGACGGCCGCACCGGCCGGCTGGCGACGACGGTCGGGTAGGGGAAGGCGCAAGCTCCTCCAATTGTCGTCATTGTCGCCCCGAAGCCGGGAAGGAAGGCGTGATCCGCCCGATGATCCCTCTCTCTTAGAGAGAGGGAGGGGCCCGCCGCGAAGCGGTGGGAGGGTGAGTGGTTTCGCCGCCAGCAGAAAAATCTCAATTCCTATGATTGCTAGTGCTGTAGGGGGCATGCCCAGGCTCGGTTATGGACCGGACCGCCTACGCTCGCCGCCTTCGCCAGCGACAGACCCTGGCGGAAAAGACGCTCTGGGCGCTCGTCCGTAACCGCCGCCTCTCAGGCTTCAAATTCATGCGGCAGATTGCGATCGACCGCTATTTCGCGGACTTCGTCTGCGAGGCGGGCAAGCTGATCGTGGAGCTCGACGGCGCCGCTCATGAGGGCCGCGAAGACTACGACGAGTATCGCACCACCACGTTGGAGCAGCTTGGGTACGTCGTCCTGAGGTTTCGCAGCGAGCAGGTGCTGACCGATCCCGGCGGGACCGCCGAGGATATCCTGGCCGCGCTCCGATCGGCCAGGCCGTAACCACTCACCCTCCCACCGCCTTCGGCGGCGGGCCCCTCCCTCTCTCTAAGAGAGAGGGAATTAGTTTGCGGCCATCCGTCCCGCGCATAAGTTTTACGTGTCCTCGCGCGACGGGGCGCCCTAGAGGGGCGGCCATGATCCGTACATGGCTGAACATCATCGCGCTCTGGCTCATCGGAGTGCTGGCCGCCGCGCAACTGCCCAAGATCGCCGTGCTGGCGCCGGTGCTGCGCGAGACCTTCCACCTGTCGCTGGCTCAGGCGGGCCTGCTGGTGTCGCTGCTGGAGATCGGCGGGGCGGTGTTCGGCATCGCCGCGGGCCTGGCGCTGGGCCGGTTCGGCGGACGGCGGTTCCTGGTCAGCGGCTTGGCCATCCTGCTGGTCTGCAGCATCGTCGAGGCTTTCGCGCCGAACGCCGGCGTGCTGTTTTCGGCCCGGGCGGTCGAGGGCGTCGGTTATGTGCTGGTGGTGATCGCCGCTCCGACCATGATCGTCGCCATCGCGCCCGAGCGCATTCGCGGCCCGGCGCTGGTGCTGTGGAGCACCTTCGTGCCGGTCGGCGTCGCCGCCGGCAGCGGCGTCACGGGCCTGGCTGTCGCCGCGACCAGTCCGAAGGGCGCGCTGCTGCTGTGGGCGGTGCTGTGCGGCCTGGGCCTGGTGGCCGCCGCTCGCCAGGCGCGGGGCGGGCGCAGCGAGGCGCGCATGACCTGGCCGGCCCCGGCCGCCGTGATGCTGACCTTCGGTTTCGGCCTCTTCACCGTCTTCGTCTGCGCCCTGACCATGCTGCTGCCCAGCTTCCTGACCGAGCGGGTCGGCGCGAGCCTGTCGGGCGCCAGCCTGGCCACGGCTCTGGTCTCGCTGACCGCCCTGCCGGCCTCGGCCATCGCCATGCGCATCCTGCACGCGGCGGGCGTGGATCCGCGCCGGGCGGTGACGGCCACCGTGATTCCGGCGCTGCTGGCGGCGGCGGCCGTGGCGGTGTTCGTCTTCCACCCGGCGGTGGTCGGTCGCGGAGCGGTCGCCGTGTCGGTCGTCGCGGGCCTGGCTTTGCTGCTCGGCGGGGTCGCCTCGCCGATGGTGTTCGCCCGCCTGCCCAGCCTGGCCGGCGCCGACGCTCCGGACGATCCGAGGATCGCCTCCGCCAACGGCCTGCTGACCCAGTTCGGGGCCGGCGGGGCCCTGATCGGCCCGCCGCTGGGCGGCCTGGTCGTCGGCCGCTGGGGCTGGCAGGGCCTGGGCGTCTGCGTCGCCGTGCTGGCTGTGGCCATGCTGGCGGCGCTGCTGGCGGCCGAGCGGATGGGGCGGGCGAGCTCAGAGGCCGAAGGGGACTTGGCGCCCCAGCGGACCTGACGCGGGTTGCGGGTTCAGATCCTCCCCCTCTGGGGGAGGTGGCCCAGAGGGCCGGAGGGGGCGGCGCCGGCGGTGAAGACCCCCTCAGTCGCTCCGCGACAGCTCCCCCAAAGGGGGAGCATCTGAGCAAAGAAAAAGCCCCGGCCTTGCGACCGGGGCTTTCGTCTTTTCAGCTTGTCGCCGAGCCTCAGGCCGTAGCGCGCTTCTGGCCGTCGATGACGCCCAGCGCCGCGCCGACTTCGGCGAACACCTTGAGGACCTGGTCGATCTGCTCGTGGGTGTGGGCGGCGCTGATGCTGGCGCGCAGCAGCGGGCGGCTGTCGGGCGTGGCCGGCGGCAGGGCGAGGTTCAGATAGACGCCCGATTGCAGCAGGCCGTTCCACATGGCGATGGCGCGCTCGACGTCGGGCATGGTGGCCGCGACGATCGGGCTGGCGGCCGGGCCGGTGACGAAGCCCAGGGCGTTGAGGCCGTCATAGAGGCGGCAGGCGTTGCTGTTGAGCTGTTCGCGCAGCTGCGGCTTGGCGATCATCTGCTCCAGGGCCACCAGGGTCGAGGCGACCACGGCCGGGGGCAGCGAGGCGGTGAACATGTACGGGCGGCAGATCACCCGCATGACCTCGAAGTCGTCGAGGCTGGAGACGCAGAAGCCGCCGATGGCGCCCAGGCTCTTGGAGAAGGTGCCGACGATGAAGTCGACGTCGTCTTCCACGCCCGCGGCCTCGGCCAGGCCCCGGCCGGTGGCGCCGAGCACGCCCATCGAGTGGGCTTCGTCCACCAGCAGGTAGCCGCCCATCTCGCGCTTGATTGCGGCGATTTCCTTGAGCGGCGCGGTGTCGCCGATCATCGAATAGATGCCTTCGACGACGATCAGGCGCTCGCCGGGCACGTCCTTCAGGCGACGCAGGCGCTTGGCCAGGTCTTCCGGATCGTTGTGGCGGAAGCGGATGACCTCGGCGTGGCCCAGGCGCGAGCCGTCATAGATCGAGGCGTGGCTGTCGGCGTCGAGGATCAGGTGGTCGCCACGGCCCACGAGCGTGGACAGCACGCCGAGATTGGCCTGGTAGCCGGTGGTGAACACCATGGCGTGTTTGCGGCCGTAGAACTTGGCCAGCGCTGTCTCCAGGGCCACGTGGGCCTCGAAGCTGCCGTTGGCGATGCGGGAACCGGTGGTGCCGGTGCCGCGTTCCTGCACCGCCTTTACCGAGGCGGCGATCGCCTTCTCGTCGAAGGTCAGGCCCAGATAGTTGTTGGTGCCCAGCAGGATCGTGGGACGACCGTCGACCACGCCTTCAGTGGGCGAGACCACGGCGTCGAAGCGGACGGTGAACGGGTCGGCGCCCGCCTGCTGGATGGCCTTGTACGCGTCGCGATAGGCCAGATGCTTGTCGAACAGACCCATCGGTCAAGCCTTGGTTCGGAGATCGTTGATCAGTTTGGAGAGGTCGCCGGTGGTCTCCACCGAGGCGAGGCGATCGAGGGGGATGGAGATGTCGAAGGTGTCTTCTAGCTCCATCACGATATTCATCAGGGCCAGCGAATCCACGGCGAGGTCGCGGCCGATATGGGTGTCGTGGGTCACCTCGACGGTCCGGCCGAGCACCTTGCTCGCGGCCAGGCCGATCTCACGCAAACTAAGATCCGTCACTGTATCCATGCCAAACGCCAGTCGCCCCCGACACAAGCACTGTCACCGTACCGTAACAGCGTCCATGTCAGATATCTGCCACAATTGAACTAGTCGCTGTATTTTTTCGGCAACCAGCCGTGAAGGCGATACCAGGTCACCGTATCGCCGAAGCCGGCGGCAACATCGTGTCGACTCGACGAGGGCGCAAGGGACGGATCGGTCAAAAAGGCCCAATCGAGGTGCGACAGTTCGCGCGCCTTGCCAGAACCGAACACCGTGGGTTGCTTTGAGAACTGGCTCGCCACATCGGCGACCGCTCCGGCGGCGTGAATGACCGCGTCGGGGATGCGGAAGAGATGCGGGCGGGGCGCGCCGACGGCGGTCGCGGCGGCGGCCATGATCTCGCTCCAGCCATAGCCGTCGGGACGGTCGTCGCAGATCGAGGCCAGGCCCGTGCGATCGCCTTCCAGCAGGTCGAGGATCTGGGTCGCGGCGTCGTGCACGTGGATCATGGCCACGCGCGAGGCGGGCGACAGCACCGGCAGCAGGCGGCTTTTCCCCGCGGCGGCGAACAGGCCCAGGGTCTCGCGGTCGCCGGGGCCGTAGATGGCCGGCGGCCGGACGATCAGGGCGCAGGGCAGGGCGCTCAGAACCGCCTCTTCGCCGGCCCGCTTGCTGGCGGCGTAGTCGGAGAGTTGCGGCTCGCGGGCGGCGAGGCTGGAGATCAGCACCAGTCGGGCGCCGGCGTCACGGGCCGCCTCGGCCACCGCGACCGCGCCGGCCACATTGACCTTGTCGAACCCTGCGCGAGAGGCGGCCTTGATCAGGCCCGCGGCGTGGATCACCGCGCCGGCGCCGTCGCAGAGGCGCTTCAGGGCTTCGGTACCGCCGAGGTCGCCCAGCACCACCTGCGGCTCGATCCCGCGCCAGAACGGCGAGACCGGGTCGCGGCGCGACAGGATGCGCGGGACGTAGCCTCGCTCGGCAAGGGCCCGGATCAGGTGCTGGCCGAGAAAGCCGGTCGCGCCGGTGACGGCGACGACGCGATTTCCGGCCTTGGCCACCTCAGGCGCGCTCGTAGGCGCCGGCCAGGTAGGCGGCCTTGGCCTTGGAGCGGCTGAGCTTGCCCGACGAGGTCTGGGGCAGGGCGTGGGCGCCGACCAGCTTGACCTGGGTCTCGACGCCGTGGCGGGCGCGCAGCACCCCGGCCACGTTCTCGACCAGGGCCGCGCGGGTCTCGGCGTCGCCGCCGCGGGCCTGGACCAGGATGGTGACGATCTCTTCCTCCTCGGCGTCGCCGGGGACGGAGAAGGCGGCCACGTCGCCGCTGCGCAGGCCGGGGATCTCGCGCTCGGCGGTCCACTCCAGGTCCTGCGGCCAGATGTTGCGGCCGTTGAGGATGATCAGGTCCTTGGCGCGGCCGGTGATGACGATCTCGCCCTCGACCAGGAAGCCGATGTCGCCGGTGTCGAGCCAGCCGTCGGGCGCCAGCACGCGGGCGGTCTCTTCCGGCTGCTCGAAATAGCCGCCCATCAGGCTGGGGCCGCGCGCAAAGATGCGGCCCACCTGGCGCTCGGCCAGCACCGCGCCGTCGGCGTCGCGCACTTCCAGCTCGTGGTCGGGCAGGGCCGGGCCGCAGCGGGCGAAGGCGCGGGCGCGCGGGGCGTCGCTTCCGACGGTCACGGCCAGGTCGTCGCGCTCCAGCCGTTCGATGTCGAGGATCTCGAGCTTCAGGCCCTGGCCCAGCGGAGCCATGGAAAGCGCCAGGGTGGCCTCGGCCATGCCGTAGCTGGCGACATAGGCTTTCTCGGAGAAGCCGACGGACGCGAAGCGCTCGGCGAAGGCCTCGACCGGGGCCGTGCGGATCATGTCGCCGCCCAGGCCCGCGCTGCGCCAGCGCGACAGGTTCAGGTGCTCGATCGAGGCGGCCTCGGCGCGACGGGCGCAGAGCTCGTAGCCGAAGGTCGGGCTGTAGGCGATGGTGCCGCCGTTGCGGCTGATCAGGTCGAGCCACAGCAGCGGCCGGCGCACGAAGGCGCCGGTGGGCAAGAGGTCGACGCTCATCTGGCTGGTGAGCGGGCTGAGCAGGAAGCCGATCAGGCCCATGTCGTGATAGAGCGGCAGCCACGAGACGGCGCGGTCTTCCGGCTTCACCTGCAGGCCGTCGCGGGTGATGGCCACGGCGTTGGCCATCAGGGCCTTGTGCGTCACCAGCACGCCGGTCGGGAAGCGGGTGCTGCCCGACGAGAACTGCAGGTAGCACGGATGCTCGGGCGTGATGTCGGGCAGGGCCGCGCTGGCGTCTTCCGGCAACTGAGCCAGCGAACCGGAAAAGGCCAGATCGCCGGCCGCGCCGATGTCCTTCAGCCACTCGGCCATGCCGGCCGGGCCGATCAGGATCTTAGCATGGGCCGAAGCGCACATGCGGGCGATCTGCTCGATATAGGCCTCGCGGCCGCCCAGCGGCGCGGGCAGAGGCAGGGGCGCTGGCACCAGGCCGGCGTACTGGCAGGCGAAGAAGGCGCGCACGAAGTCGCCGTCGGTCTCGGCGATCAGGGCCACGCTGTCGCCGACCTTGGCCCCAAGCGCCAACAGGCGGCGGGCGAGCTCGAGGGATTGCTCGCGCAGGCGGGCGTAGGACAGGGCCTCGACCAGTTCGCCACGCAGCGAATGCAGGTTGATCCCGGTCTCGCCGGTCGCGGCGAAATCCAGGGCGGCGGTCAGGGTCGGAAAGTCGGCGAACCGAACGGTCCGGCCGGAAGCGGTGGGCGTAGTCATTGCGGATCGCCTTTGCGCTCGTTCCGGGGTTCCACGCAAGCCTGTTCGCGCGCGGGGGCGCTCGCGGCGAGGATTTCGGCCTCGCGCTCGGCGGCGGCTTCCTGTCGGAGCTTCGATCTGAGGGTGATGAACATGCCCAGCGCCATGCCGGCCATGGCCAGGACCAGGGCCGCGCCGGCCCCCGTCAGGCCGAAGGTCTTCAGCAGCGGGGCGAGCGCCAGGAGGTAGGCGACGCTGACGACGATCCGCACGCGCAGGGCCGCGCCGGCCGCGCGCATCGACACCAGCATCGGCTCGATCGGCAGGGCCATGACGCCGATGGCGGCGGCGGCCACCTGCCAGGTCATGATGCCGGCGGCGGGGGCGAACTCCGCGCCCATGACGATGGTCAGCAGCCACTGGCCGGCGACCAGGCAGACCAGCAGCAGCAGGCCGGCCACCCCGCCGCCGATCAGGCCGATCTGGCGGGCCAGGCGCAGCATGGCCGCGTCGTTCTTTTGCGCGCGCAGCTTGGCGAACTCGGGATGCAGGGCCGGCAGCATCAGGCGGGCGGGCTTGGCCATGCCGTCGGCCACCTGCCGGCCCACGCGCCACAGCGCCGCCGGACCGGGTCCGACCAGGGCGCCGACCGCCAGGGTCAGGACGTGGGTGAAGCCGACGTCGATGGTGCTGCTGAAATTGGTCGCCCAGGCGAAGCGCCAGACGCCCGGCAGGCCTTCGCCGAGCGGTCCCCGGAGCGAGAAGCCCTGCAGCAGGCCGCGCCCGTGCAGGCTCCACACCGCGACGGCGGCGACGTAGGTGAAGGAGGCGACCGTGCCCGCCGCCCAGGCCAGCAGGAAACCCTCGACGGGCGCATGCAGGGCGGCGGCGATCGCGCAGCCGATCAGGCGCACGGTCGAGGAGATCGCCTGCTCGCCGGCCAGCACCTTGAAGCGGTCGAACAGGCGCAGCAGGCCCACCGCTGTCGCCGAGGTCATGGCGGCGATCGACAGGCAATAGAGCGCCGCCGCCGGAGCCAGGTCCTGCGACCAGCCCAGCCAGCGGCTGAACAGCAGGGCGCCGCCGACTCCCAGGGTGACGCCGACAAGCGCGCCGACGAGGTCGAGCACCAGGGCGAACCGCAGCACCTGCTGGAAGGTGGTCTTGTCGCCGTCGAGCAGGGGTTTCGCGCCATACTGCACGACGGTCTGCCAGGACTGGAACTTGGCCATGTCGCCCAGGGTCTGGGCGAAGGCGTTGATCAGGGTCAGGGCGCCGAACAGGGCCAGGCCCAGGCTCCGTCCGGCCAGCGCCATGTAGGCCAGGCCGACCACGGCGTTGACCCCCCGGCCGCCGAGCAGGGCGCCGGCGTTGGCCAGCACGCGGGCCAGGGGATTGGCCTTTTGCGGGCTCATCGGTCGAGAGCGGCCAGACGGTCGACGATGGCGCGGGCGGCGCGCAGCGACGAGGCCTCGTCGGTCAGGTCGAAGGTCTCGGCGACGCCGGTCGTCTGGGCGTCCAGATAGCCGCCATGGCCGGCGAAGGCGGCGGCGGTCGCGTCGCAGATACTGTCGGCGGTCTCCAGCACGGGGCCGTAGCGCCAGTGATGGAAGCTCTCATCGCCCTTCCAGTCGGCGTGGGCGGGGTTGAGGAACAGGCACGGCTTGGGCGTGCGCAGGAACTCGTAGACCTGGCTGGAGGCGTCGCCGAGATAGAGATCGGCCGAGCGCGTGTAGGTCATGTCGAAGGCCGCCGGGCCGCCGAGGTCGATGTGGATGCGCGGATGCCCTGTGAAGCGGGCGACGGCGCGGTGGTCGGCCTCCGAGGCGGTCTCGAACAGGCGGACGTGGGGCGCGAAGATCAGGTTGAACCGCTCGTCGGCGGCGAACTGCTCCAGGATCGACAGGCCGAAGGCCGGCCACGAGCCCAGGGTCTCGTGGAAGTGCGGGTTGTAGACCACGGTCGGCAGCGGCTTTTCGAAAGCCGGGACGGCGCTGGGCGGCAGGGCGTCCACGAGGTCGAACTTCGGATAGCCGACCATGGCGCAGGCTTCGGGGCGCACCCACCCCTCGTCGACCATCCGGTCGCGCTGCTTGGGGCCGGCGGCCATGACCAGGTCGAAGGCCCGCAGGCGCGGCTCGAACGGCCCGCCGCGATCGCCGGCGCCGTGCTGGGTGTAGACGAGCGCCGTGCGCCGCACGCCCAGCTTGCGCAGCATGGCCGTGGTGCGCTCGGGCGTGACCACGGCGTCGTAGCTGGACAGGCGCGCGGCGTTCAGGGCCAGCATCAGGGCCTTGGGCGGCGGCGCGTTCTTCGACAGCCTGCGCAGCCAGGCCGGCGGCAGCAGGCGCAGGGTGACCGGCGCGCCGCCCAGCCCGTCGAGCATGCCCTGTATGTAGTCGAGGTGGCCGGCCGAAGTCGCGGCGATCTCGACCTGGATCTGCGGCCAGCCGCGCGCCAGGGCCACGGCGGTCGACAGGCTGTGCCAGACTTGGTGCGGCTGGGCGATGTAGAGGAAGCAGATGCGGGTCGCGCGGGCGCGGTCCAGGAGTCCGAGGCCGGTCATGACGTGCGGAGCCTACTGGGTCTGGACGCGGGTGCGGACGCGACCCTTGAAGACCACGCGGTCGCCCTTGTCGCTGACGCTGTAGCTGTCGGCGCGGACATTGCCCTGCGGCCCGGCCCCGGCGATCGGCGCGCCGCCCACGGCCTCGCCGGTCTTGGTGTCGATACGGGCCTCCTGCGAGGCGAACTGGTAGCCCTGGCCGTTGTCGATCTTCACGTCCTTGGTCAGCACCAGCAGGTTCTGGGCTTCCTGGTAGACGCCGTCCTTCGAGGTCACCCGGGTGGCGTCGGGCTGGCCGTAGCCGCGCACCAGGGTCGGATCGACCAGCTTGACCTTGTTGGGATCGACCGCGTCGCGCTCGGCGCGGCGGGCGGTGATCAGGAAGGCGCGGCCGTCGCGCATGGCGCCGGTGAAGCGCGGATTGTCCATGGCCAGCGGCGCGGCGGTCGCGGCCTTGGTGGCGTTGCGGGCGTCGATCATCCGATACGTCGTCTGGCCGATCACGGCGACGCTGACCCCGACGGCGAATACCAAGAGGCCCGCCCGCGTCCAGCGCGCGGAAGGCCGACGCCGGTTGCGGCGGGGCTTCTTGGCGGCGGTCGAGAGGGCGGCGGTGGTCATGCGGCGGACGATCCAGAACGGACGCCATGGATAGTCTTCAACGCGCCGCAGGCCAAAGGGGTTTTTCTGGACAAAGGTTCGCGTCGAAGGCGGGCGGAGGTTCACTTCAGCCGGAAGACGGTCACCTCGTCCTGCCGCATGGACGCCAGGGTCTCGTTCAGGGGCGCGCCCGCCGACGCCTCGCGGCGCCGGGCGTCGAAGGTTTCGGCCTCGATCGAGCCCGAATAGAGCCTGACCACCAGCCCGGCATGGGGAAGCTTCAGTTCCTCGCCCAGGTCGCGCAGCACGGCCGCCCAGAGGTCGATGCTGTCGGGGGCGCGATCGTCCGGCCGGGCTTCGGCCTTGCGCCGGCCCTCCATGGCCCGCGCGATCTTCGCGGCCGACCAGCCCTTGCGCTTCAGGCGCTCGGCTTCCTTGGCGAAGCCCTCTTCGGCCGCGTCGGGATCGTCCGGACCGGAGGCCAGGACGGTTCCGCAATCACAGTGGCTGCGCGTCGTCAGGAACTGGCGGTCGTCGTCGCCCAGCACCTTGCGGATGGACGCGTTGTCGACCGGCGCGGCCCCGCGGCCATGCCGTTTCATGACCGCCTGCAAGGCGGCGACGTCGTCGGTGGGTGCGACCAGGGTGATGAAGTGGCACATGCACGCCTGCCTACACCGGTCCTGCAAACTCCACCATGGATCGATCGCGGCGTTCGCCTATGTCGGCGCTAGCGCCGCGAAAGGTGACGTTTGGCCGCCCAGACGATCGCCGCCGACGACAGCAGCATGCCGGTCAGCAGCGCCCCGACGGCCAGGATGCCCGCCGGGGTGACCCGGACCTCGGCCCGGTAGCGCAGCGGGCCGGCCTCGAACTCGGCGACGGCGGTCTGCTCCTGGCGATCGAGGATCGGGGCGTCGTACATGGGCTCAACCTCCGGCGTCGCCGGAGCTTAGCCTCGCTCGCGGGTCAGCGCGAGCGCCCGCGCGCCGTGACCGGCCAGATCGCCACCAGCGTTCCGCCCTCGACCACGTGATAGGCGTCGTAGAGGTTCACGGTCGGGTCGCAGTGCGGCACGGCCAGGGTGACCCGCGCGCCCAGCGGCGGGGGCGAGCCCGACATCGGCACGAGGGCCCCGTGCTCGTCGCCCATGAAGAAGTAGCGCGAGCCTTCCGGCGCGCCGGCCACGACCTGGGGCGGATCGGCGTCGGTGGACATCGACTTGAAGCCGGCGTCGACCGTGACCATGCCCGGGCTGTTGGCGCTGACCACCCGGGCGTCGATGACCAGCGAGCGCTGGTAGGGGCTGGCTTCCGCGCCTTCGCCCGCCAGGTCGCAGGCCAGGTACTGGTCGTCCATGAAGACGTAGGAGCCGACCTGCAGCTCGGTGAAGATCGAAAGCTCGGCGTCGATGCGGTGCGAGCCGGTGCCCGAGCCGCTGACGATCGGCGGCGCGCCGCCGGCGGCGGTCAGGGCGGCGATGACCTCGCGGATATAGGCCCCGCGATCCTCCAGGGCCGCCTTGCGCAGGTCGAAGGCCTCGATGTGCTGCTGGACGCCGCAATAGCACTGCAGGCCGGCGTAGGTGAGGGCGGGCTGCGCCTGGATGGCCTCGAACAGCGCCACGGCGGCTTCGGGGGAGGCGACGCCCGTGCGGTGGATGCCCGGGTCGAGGTCGATGACCACCTCCAGCGACTTGCCGGCCGCGGCGGCCGCCGCGCCCAGGGCGGCGACGTTGTCGGGATGGTCGGCGACGACCTTGAGGCCGGTGGTCGCAAGGTTGAGGGCCGCCAGGCGGGCGATGGCCGGCGCCGAGACGACGGGCGAGGTGATCAGCAGGCCTTCGGTCACACCCTGCGCCGCCAGGGCTTCGGCCTCGCCGATCTTGGCGCAGCACAGGCCCACGGCCCCGGCCTCGATCTGGAGCCGGGCGATGTCGGCGCTCTTGTGGGTCTTGGCGTGCGGGCGAAGTTTCAGGTCCTTGCTCGCGGCGAAGGCGGCCATGGTCGCGATGTTGGCCGTGAGCGCGGCGCGGTCGAGCACCAGGACAGGCGTGTTCAGCTGCTCGCGCGAGCCTTGTTGGCCGACCAGATCGGCGTGCAGGGCGATATCCGTCATCGATGGTCCCTTAAATACCGAACAGCTGGGTCATGTGGGCGTTGGCGAACTTGGCGGTCGGGTCCCAGGCCTGGCGCACGCGCAGGAAGTCGGCCGCGCGGGGATAGAGCCGGTGGACGTCGGCGGGGGTCAAGCTGTGGCGCTTGGCCCAGTGCGGCCGGCCGCCGCCGCTGGCCAGCACCGGCTCGACCTCGGCGAAGGCCGGCTTCCAGTCCATCCTGGCGTACTGGTGGAACGAGATCGAGGCGCCGGGGCCGATGTTGAAGGGGCTCAGCCAGATATCGTCGCCGGCCACGAGGCGGAACTCGAACGGGAAGGTGATCGGCAGGCGGCGCTTGCGGATATGGGCGATCGCCGCCTTCAGGGTCGGCAGGCCGGTCTCGCGCGGCATCTCGTATTCCATCTCCTCGAAGCGGACGTTCCGCTCGGAGGGGAAGATTTCATAGGCCGGGGCCGAGCGGCGGCTGGGCGCGCCGGCCAGCTTCATCAGCAGGCGCTGCATCGGTCCAGTCAGGGCCGGGGCGGCGGCGCAGAGGTCGCAGACGGCCTTGAAGATCGCCTCGTCGCCTTCGCCGCCCTTGCCGGGCTTCTCGTCGGCGGCCTCGGCCGGTACCGGGTGCAGGGTCTTGAAGATCACCTGGTCGCTGTAGGGGAAGACCCAGAACTCCATGTGCCGGGTGGCGGCGACCAGCTCGTCGAAGCGCTCGATCACTTCGGCCAGGGGCAGGCGGCTGATCCGCTCCTCAAGATGATAGGCCGGGACGACGTTGATGCGGATGGCGACGGCGACGCCCAGCAGGCCCAGCGACAGGCGCTGGGCCTGGTAGAGCTCGGGCTCGAGGTCGGGGCTGCATTCCACGAGACGGCCGTCGGCGGTCAGCAGGCGAAAGCCGCAGGCCTGGGTGGCCAGGCTGCCCAGCGCCGCGCCCGTGCCGTGGGTGCCGGTCGAGACGGCGCCGGCCAGGGATTGGGGATTGATGTCGCCCTGATTGATCAGCGACAGGCCCTCGGCCCACAGGGCGGCGGTCAGGCGCTTGAGGCTCCAGCCGGCCGGGGCCCAGACGGTCTTGCGATCAGGCGCGATCTCGACCGCGCCTTCCAGCTCGGACAGGTTCAGCAGCAGGTCGTCGGTCTGGCACAGCGGCATGAACGAGTGGCCGGCCCCGGTGACGCGGACCTTGCCGGCCTGGGTCACCAGGGTGGAAAGCTCCTCGATCGTCCTCGGTCGGGCGATCCTGCTGGGCGTCGCCGTGACGCTGCCCGACCAGTTCTTCCAGCCCTCCATCGGCGTTCCCCCGCTGCGATGGACTGACGATAGTAAAAACTATCGTTATTGCAAGTCTACTCCTCCCTCGCTTTAGCGGGGGAGGTGGCGCGCTGCGGATACGCAGCGTGACGGAGGGGGCGACGGCCGGCGCTGAGCCCAGTCTCGCCCCCTCCACCGCTTCGCGGTCCCCCTCCCCCGCAAGCGGGGGAGGAGATTGTCAAAGCGCCAAATCGAACGTCTCGAAATACCGGTCGAACAGCCGGCCGATCTCCTGCGACAGGGCGCCGGCGTCCTGCTCGGGCTCCTCGACGGCCATCTCGGTGGCGGCGTAGGTCAGTTCGACCATCATCCGGGTGGCCACCCCGATGCGGGCGGCCGGCACGGTGGGGAAGCGCGCGGCCAAAACCTCGGCGAACTGGCCGGCGACCATGTCGCGTGAAGCAAAACGGAGCTGCTGCAGCATCGGCACCGCGCGCAGGGCCCGGCCGATGGCCGCCCCGCCGGGGAAGGCGCGGGTCATGTCGATGACGCCGGTCAGCAGGTCGGCCACTTTCCCCACGCGCTCAGCCGGAGTGTCGCCCTCCAGGCCGCCGGCCGCCATCCACTCGAACACCGCCTCGTCCTGCAGGCGCATCAGCCGGTCGCCCAGCTCCTTGAGGATCGCGTACTTGTTGGGGAAGTAGCGATAGAGCGCCGGCGGGGTCAGGCCCGCGCGCTTGCAGATGGCGTTGGTGGTCAGCTGCTCGAAGCCGGACTCGACCAGCAGTTCGCCGGCCGTGGCCAGGACGACCTCGTAGGTGTCCTGCGCGCGGGCCTGGGTCGGCCGCAGCTTGGCGTCGAGGGGGATGTCGGCGGCGGCCGTCTCGGCCGTCGGCTTGGGCATCGAGGTCTCCTGAAGTCCCGACCAGACCTAGAGCGCTTCTCGTCGAATGCCAATGTTCGCTCATTGCCAAAGCTTAACGGGACTTCGCCCGCGGCGTGCGCCAGGGTCGCGCCATCGCTGGGGGCGGCGATTTCGTGGGGTTAGTTGCATGATCGATCGTCGCGGTCTGTTCGCCGCCGCCGGGGCGCTGTGCGCCGCTCCCGGCCTTTCTTTTGCGTCGCCGGCTCAGCTCGGGCCTGCCAACCCGATCGTCGACGCCTTCGTCGCCGAGCAGAAGTTTCAGGGCGTGGTGATGATCGGGCGCAAGGGCAAGCCGTCCTACGTCCGCGCCTTCGGCTCGGCCGACATCGAGGCGAACAAGCCCGCCACGCGCGACACCATCTATTGCGTCGCCTCGATCTCGAAGTGGCTGACCACCATCGCCGTGCTGAGGCTGGTCGAGCAGGGCAAGCTGTCGCTCGACGCCCCGATCGCGACCTGGCTGCCCGACCAGCGGCCCGACACCGGCAAGACCGTGACCCTGGCCCACCTGCTGTCCAACACCAGCGGCATTCCCAACACCTTCATGACCATGCTGAAGGCCGATCCCGAGATCCTCAAGCGCGAGGTCACGCCGGCGCAGGCCGTGAAGTTGTTCGGCCAGGGCGACCCGCTGTTCCCGCCGGGGACGAAGTTCGACTACCACCCGGTCAACTGGTTCATCGTCTCGGCCATCGTCGAGGCGGCGACCGGCAAGCCGTTCCAGGCGGTGGTGCGGGAGCTGACGACCGACCCGCTGAAGATGCGCCACACCCAGGCCGGCATGATCGATACCGATCCCGGCGTGGCGCGCTCCTACTACGCCGGCCCGCCGCTGGCCCCCCGGACCAATCCGCGGCTGTCGGTGATGGCGGCCAGCGGCGGCTATTTCAGCACGGTCGACGATCTGCTGGTCGCCGCCCACGTGGTCTTCGACACGCCGTTCCTCAGCGAGGCCTCGCGCAAGGCCCTGACCACGATCCGCGTGCCCGAGCAGGACTACACCCTGGGTGGCCGGACGCGGACCCTGACCATCGACGGTCAGGTGAAGCTGGCGGCCTGGGAGACCGGACGCACGGCCGGCTTCCGCTCGGTGCTGGGCCACCGGCTCGACACCGGCGACACGGTGGTGATCCTCAACAACACCGACCTGTCGCAGAAGGCGCTGGACCTCTTCGCCGACAAGCTGTTCGGGGCGGCTCCCAGAATCTGACTTGGGGCCTGGGTAGGGCGATTTTCGCGCCTCCTGCACGCTGCTGACAAAAGTGGGCGCGGGGCGGGGTTCTCGGGTCGAAGAGCAGTGCTATGAAAAGCCCGCCTTAGGGGAGAATCCTGCTCATGTTCCGCAGCCTGCTGACCGCCGTCGCCGCCTCCGCCCTGCTGGCGGGCGCCGCTCACGCTCAAGACGTCAAGACCGCCGAGGCGCTGCGCGACAAGGCCCTGACCGACCGGCTGGCCTGGGACATCACCGAGGACCTGACCACCACCATCGGCCCGCGCCTCGTCGGCTCGCCGGGCATGGAGCGCGCCAAGGACTGGAGCGTCGCCAAGTTCAAGGCCCTCGGCTTCACCAACATCAAGGTCGACACCTTCGCCAAGCCGTCCTGGACCCGCGGCGAGGAGAGCGCCGAGCTGGTCGCGCCCTATCCGCTGAAGCTGTCGATCGTCGGTCTGGGCCGCACCATCCCGACGCCCGCCGAGGGCGTCGAGGCCGAGGTGGCGCTGTTCACCACCTACGCCGAGATGATCGCCGCGCCGGAAAGCGCCATCAAGGGCAAGATCGTCGTCATCACCCAACCGATGGTCCGCGCCCAGGACGGCGCCGGCTACGGGATCGCCGGAATCTCGCGTCGCTCGGGTCCGGTCGAGGCCGCCAAGCGCGGGGCCGTGGCCCTGCTGATCCGCTCGATCTCGACCTCCAGCTCGACCGTGCCGCACACCGGCGTCACCACCAACGGCCCCGACGTGATCACCATCCCGGCCGCCGCCCTGGGCGTGCCCGAGGCCGAGCAGCTGGAGCGCCTGGCCAAGAAGGGCCCGCTGCGCATCAAGCTGAAGCTGGCCTCCAGCCTCGACGCCGGCGACGTGGCCTGGAACATCTCGGCCGACATCAAGGGCTCGGAAAAGCCCGATGAGGTGATCGTCATCGGCGGCCACCTCGACAGCTGGGACGTCGGCACCGGCGCCTTCGACGACGCGGCGGGCATCGCCATCACCACGGCCGCCGCCAAGCTGATCGGCGATCTGCCCAAGCATCCCAAGCGCACCATCCGCGTGGTGATGTGGGGCTCGGAGGAGAGCGGCGGCTCGTCGGAGGCCTTCCTGGCCGCCAACAAGGCCAATATCGAAAAGCTGGTCCTGGCCGGCGAAAGCGACACCGGCGCCGACCGCATCTACAGCCTGCAACTGCCCAAGGGCGCCGAGGGCCACCCGGCCATGAAGGCGGCCTTCCAGGTGCTGAGCCCGCTGAAGGTCTATTTCGACAGGGCACCGGCCGCCCACGGCGGGGCCGACATCAGCGGCATCGAGGGCGCCGGCGTGCCGGTGATCGCCCTGAACCAGGACGCCAGCCGCTACTTCGACTACCACCACACCGCCGACGACACCCTGGACAAGGTGGACCCGATCCAGCTGGCCCAGAACGTCGCCGCCTGGACGAGCTTCGTCTACCTGGTGGCCGACAGCGACATCGACTTCCGCGCGCTCAGCGCGGCTGCGCCGGCGGCTCCGGCGGGGCACTAGCCTCTCCAACCTACCCTCCACCGTCATCCCGGAAGCCGCGCAGCGGCTATCCGGGACCCAGGGGACTGGGCTCGGAGGATCGACCAAGCGCCCGGGACCCAGGGGCCGCCGACGCAGTGCGGCGGCCCCTGGGTCCCGGCTCTACGCTGCGCTTCGGCCGATGACGGGTGAGGAGGTCCCAATATCCAGACACTCCCCGCGCGTGCGGCGCGTCGCCGCGACCGACGGGTGAGTCAAAAGGTCGCGAAGCGCGCGGCCGTTCATACTTTATGTGCTCATCCACAGATTTGCGGCGCCGCGGCATAGCTTGCGCCAGGCCTTGCCCGAGCAAGGAAAAACCGCCGCAAACCCTGGCGCCGCAAGGGCGCGGCAGGGTTAACGACCGTGCCGAAATGGCGCACGTCTTGGTTGCCGGACCGTAATACGGCGGCCCCTTCGTTATGACGACATTAACGACCTTCGGGCCTTTCTACGCCTCCATAGGCGCTTCGTCCGAACCTGCCCCCGTCGTCGAACGACGGTCGGGTCCGGCGCGGCGCCGAAGGGTTCCTTTTTCTCTAGTGTCTGATGGTGGAGGACGCTTATGCCCGCGGCAGTGCGGGGGGGACCGCGCAAGCCAGCGCGCCCCCGGGCCGAAGCGCCCGCAAGTCCGAACAAGGCTCGCCCGGCTCAGCAACAGCAGCCGGCGGGGAAGCTGCACGCCGCGCGCGGCGGGGTGGGCGTCTCGCCGAGCCTGGCCCTGAGCGTCGCCAGCGGCGCGCTTGCGCTGGCGCTTGTCGTCACCCTGGCCACCGGCCACCGCGCCCAGCGTCTGGGCGAGGCGATGGTGGGCGGCGTCGACAGCGAGTTCGCCAATCTCGGCTTCAAGCTGAAGACCGTCCACGTCACCGGCGCCTCGGCCACCGCCCAGGCCGACATTCTCAAGGCCACCGGCCTCTACCAAGACCAGCCGACGCTGGGCATGGACCTCGTCGATCTCAAGGCCCGCGTCGAGGCCGTGGGCTGGGTGAAGTCGGCCAAGGTGGTCCGCCTGCTGCCCGACACCGTGATGATCGCCGTCGAGGAGCGCCCGGCCCTGGCCGTGTGGCAGCACTCGGGCCGCCTGAAGGTGATCGACGCCGAGGGCCGCATCATCCGCGAGGCCGACGCCGCGCGCTTCCCGCACCTGCCGCTGGTGGTGGGGCAGGGCGCCGACCAGGCCGCGGGCAACATCCTGCCGGCGGTCAACGCCCGGCCGCGCCTGCGCGATCGTCTGGAAGCGCTGGTGCGCGTCGACGACCGCCGCTGGGACCTGCGGCTGAAAGATGGATCCCTGATCCAGCTGCCGGCCATTGACGAAGAATCCGCGTTGATTCAATTGGATCAACTGGACCAGCGGCAACGCATCCTCGATCTCGGCTTCGCGCGCATCGACCTGCGCGATCCCGAGATGGTGGCGATCCGGCCCCGTGACTCCGTGCTGCCCGGGCAGCCGGTGGCCAACGGGGCTTAAGAACAAAAGTGATGGACTGAGGTGACCCTGACCATGTCGCGACTTGAGGACCGGAGACAGGCCCGTGACGGCCTGAAGGCGACGCTCGTGCGTCAGCCCGCGGTCGCGGCCGTGGACCTGGGCGCGTCGAAGGTCACGTGCTTCATCATGAAGGGCGACGGCATTCATCGCGACAACCGCACCCTGACGACCGCCGGTGTCGGCTACGTGCAGTCGCGCGGCGTGCGCGGCGGGGCGATCGTCAATCTGGACGAGGCCGCCCAGGCGATCGCGCAAGCCGTGGAGCGCGCCGAGACCGTGGCCGGCGTCAACGTCCAGGGCGTCAGCGTCTGCACCGCCGGCGGCCAGCTGGCCAGCCACCGCGTCCACACCCAGGTTTCGCTGGGCGCCCGTCCGATCGCCGACGGTGATCTGTCGCGTGCCATTTCCTCGGCCCTGGCCCAGGTTCGCCTGCCGGGCCGCAAGCCCATCCACCTGCTGCCGATCGCCTGGTCGGTGGACGGCCAGAAGGGCATCCGGGATCCGCGCGCCATGTTCGGCCGCGCGCTGGGCCTGGAGCTGCTGGTCGTCTCGGTCAACGAGAACATCTTCCACACCCTGGCCCACTGCGTCGAGCGGGCCCACCTGTCGTTCGAAGGCGTGGTCGCCGCGCCCTTCGCCTCGGCCCTGGCGGCCCTGGAAGAGGACGAGATGGACCTGGGCGCCGTCTGCATCGACATGGGCGGCGGCTCGACCTCGGTGGCGGTGTTCAACAACGGCGCCCTGTGCCACGTCGACAGCCTGGCCGTCGGCGGCGGGCACGTGACGCAGGACATCGCCCGCGGCCTGCAGACCTCGGTCGCCGGCGCCGAGCGCATCAAGACCCTGCACGGCAGCGCCATCGCCTCGGCCAACGAGGACCGCGAGATGATCGAGGCCCCGCCGCGCGGCGACGATCCGGGCGCTGGCCCCGTCATCGCTCCTCGGAGCCTGCTGAAGGGCATCATCCAGCCGCGCGTCGAAGAGACGCTGGAACTGCTGCGCGAGCGCCTGAAGGCCTCGGGCGCGCCCGTGGAACCGGGCGCGGGCATCGTCCTGACCGGCGGCGCCAGCCAGCTGGCCGGCGTGCGCGAAGTGGCCGTGCGGGTGTTCGACCGTCCGGTCCGCCTGGGCCGTCCGCGCCGGGTGCCGCATCTGGCCGACGCCGCCTCGGGTCCGGCTTTCTGCGCCGCCGCCGGCGTGCTGCACCGCGCCGCTTTCGGTCCGCGCGAGGTGGTCTCGCCCAAGGCCCTGACCGGCGGCCAGGTGCGCAAGCGCCCGATGGACCCCAACGCCTCGCCGGTGGCCAAGGCCGCCGCCTGGCTGCGCGACAACCTCTAGGCTTTTCCCGCATCGCGACGCCGCTCGCCGGTTGCGCCGGTCGCGGCCGCTTGCCACAACGGACGCCTCGGTTAGGGGGCGTTCGATGCGGATTTTTGCGGTGGTTGCGCTGGTCTGCGCCGTGGCCACGAGCGCATGGGCGCAGATACCTGAGCAGGCGCCAGAGCAGACCCCCGCTCAAGCCTTCTACAGGGCCTCTCTGCGCGGCGATTGCACCGGCTACGAGGCGATCGGAGCCAAGGCCTTGGCCTCGCGCACCGATACCGACACCGAAGCCTGGGTCGCCGTCGCGGCCGGCGCCTGCGCGGCGCGGGCGGGGCAGTTGGAACTGGCTGAGCGGCACGGGCGGCGACTGGTCGCGGCCGAGCCGGCGATCGGTGACGCCATGCTCTACGTCTTGGGACGGCGATACGGGATTTTGGTCGCCGATGCTCCGGGCGGCGGGCCGGTGGCCGCTCGAATACTGGATCAGATCATGGTGGTGCTGGCGCCCAAGGGCATGGCGCGGCCGCTGCTTTCGACGCACGCCCTGACGCTCTTCGCGGCCGGGCGTGTAGAGGAGGGGCGCGCGGCCTTCGGCGGCGATCCGCAGGCCTTGCTGCCATCTATCCAGATGGATCGGCGTTACGAACCTCTATGGAAGTCGCCCGAGGCGCTGTCGATCGCGCTCCGCGACCGGCGGCCGGCGCCGTTGCCGGCGGACGCTGACTGGTTCGACCACTTCGCGAGGGCGGTGAACGCTGGGCGCGACGAGGACGCCGTGGCCATCGCCCGCCGCCAGGTCGAGTTGGAGACGGCCGAGGTGGGCGAGGCTCTTTTTCGCTATGACGGCCATGGCTGGTACGCTCGGCAGTGGCTAGTGGTCCATCTCGTGGAGATGGGACGGATCGACGCCGCGCTCGCGGCCTACGACGCCGCGACGGCCGACTGGCGTGAAGAACGCGCGGGGTCGTATCGTCGCACGGCCTTGATGGTGCTCGTCCCGGCGCTGTTGCGCGCGGATCGATCCGCCGACGTTCGCCGGCTGTTGGACGCGGAACTGGCCATTGGCGACACGGACCCCGCCAACCTGAGCGACCTAGCCCTCTACCGCGTCTGCGCCGACGGAGCAGGCGCGCCCTCGGGCATCGAAGTCTGGACGGTCGCCCTCGACTGCGGCGCGCCGGAGGACGACGTCGCTGCCCGGTTGATAGCGACCTTGCGCGATCCGGAGGCCAGAAGCGGTGCGATCACGGCCGCGAACCTGTGGCCGGCGACGGCCGTATATGGTCGCCGCGACGTCGAATATCGGAAGGCGAGGGCGGCGCTCTTCGCCCGTCCCGACGTGAAGGCGGCCGTGGAGCGCTACGGCCGCGTCCTGCCCGCCGATCTTGCCCGTGAGCTTTACCGGTGAAGGGCGTCCAGCCAAATCACCCGACAGGTGAATTAACCCTGTCGCTTAACTTTCTAAGTGCCTGAAAGGCCGAACAGTGTAGTTTCGCGCCCCCGAATCCAACGGGTTTGACCGGAAAAAACGGCTCGCGGCGTTCCGTCGCACAGGGGTTTCGGCCCAGCTTGGAAACCAAGGAGTTCCAAGCAATTCCTTTGGATAACTCGCTTTTTTCCCTGTAAGCGGGATCGACCTGCAGCCGACTCAGATTATGGCTTTAACCGCCAGTTAACGATGGTGGTTGTTCTGTTAACCCGATCGTCGAGGCGTTACCGACTTGCGGTCGGTTCATTTGACGAATTCGGCGTAAGGACGCGAGGGTCCCCATGGCTATTTCACTTTCGGCGCCGCGCACCACTGAGCTGAAGCCGCGCATCGTGGTCTTCGGCGTCGGCGGCGCGGGCGGCAACGCCGTAAACAACATGATCGAGGCGGGCCTCGAGGGTGTCGAGTTCGTCGTCGCCAACACGGACGCTCAGCAGCTCCAGTTCGCCAAGACCGACCGTCGCATCCAACTCGGCGTGCAGGTCACGCAGGGCCTGGGCGCCGGCGCGCACCCCGAAGTGGGCATGAGCGCCGCCGAGGAAAGCTTCCCCGAGATCGGCGAGCACCTGGAAGGCGCTCACATGGTGTTCATCACCGCCGGCATGGGCGGCGGCACCGGCACCGGCGCGGCCCCGATCATCGCCAAGTGCGCCCGCGAACGCGGAATCCTGACCGTCGGCGTGGTGACCAAGCCCTTCCACTTCGAAGGCCGCCACCGGATGCGCCTGGCCGACGCCGGCATCCAGGAGCTGCAACGCTACGTCGACACCCTGATCGTCATTCCGAACCAGAACCTGTTCCGCGTCGCCAACGAACGCACGACCTTCGCCGAAGCCTTCGGCATGGCCGACCAGGTGCTGCACTCGGGCGTCCGCTCGATCACCGACCTGATGGTCCTGCCGGGCCTGATCAACCTCGACTTCGCCGACGTCCGCACGGTCATGACCGAGATGGGCAAGGCGATGATGGGCACCGGCGAGGGCACCGGCGAAGACCGCGCCCTGATGGCCGCTCAGAACGCCATCGCCAACCCGCTGCTCGACGAAGTGTCGCTGAAGGGCGCCAAGGCCGTGCTGGTCAACGTGACCGGCGGCATGGACATGACCCTGCTCGAAGTGGACGAGGCCGCCAACGCGATCTCGGACCAGGTCGACGCGGAAGCCAACATCATCTTCGGCGCGGCCTTCGATCCGTCGCTGGACGGCGTGATCCGCGTGTCGGTGGTCGCCACCGGCATGGACGGCGCCTCGATCCAGCAGATCGAGCCCAAGCCCGTCGCCCGCAACGTCCAGGCTCCGCCGCTGCTCGCCGAGACCTCGCGTCCCGCGCCGCAGCCGGCTCCCGCCCCGATCCCGCAGCCGGTCGCCCAGGCTCCGGCCCAGCCGGAAATCCGCCCGGGTTCGCGCTACGAGGCCCGTCCGATCGAGCGCCCGACCTCGGCCTATCCGGAGCCCGCCTACGAGCCGGCCCCGCAGCCGGTCCAGGCCCAGGCCGACCTCTACGCCCAGCCGGAAGCCGCCTACGAGCCGGAACCGATCTATGAGCCGGCCCCCGCGCCGCGCGTCACCCGCATCGTCGACCCGATGGTCGCCGAAGCCGATGACGAGCCGCTGTACAGCGATCATTACGAGGATCGCCGTCAGCAGAAGAGCGGCGGCTGGATGAGCCTGTTCGGCGGCGGTCGCCAGCAACGCTACGAGCCGGCCCCGCAGCCCCAGGCGCGCCAGACCAGCTCGGTTCGCCCGCAACTGCAGCCGATCGAGCCCCAGGCCGACGACGGCGAGGATCTGGAGATCCCGTCGTTCCTGCGCCGCCTGGCCAACTGAACACCGAGTTAGTACCAGTAAGCGTAACAGTAAGCGTACCGCGTAAGTCGAAGCGCCCGGGTCCTCTGGCCCGGGCGTTTTGCTGTCTGCTCCTCCCCCGCTTGCGGGGGAGGGGGACCGCGAAGCGGTGGAGGGGGCGAGACTGGGCTCAGTGCCGGCCGTCGCCCCCTCCGTCACGCTGCGTATCCGCAGCGCGCCACCTCCCCCGCTAAAGCGAGGGAGGAGCGAAGGCGGATCAGCTCCCCCTTCAGGACGAGGGGGTTGCGTCATATACTGCCGGCAAATCACCTGATCCGGTCACGATGAAGCTCACCCGCACCGACAAGAAGATCCTCGACGTCCTGCAGCGCGACAGCGGGGTCACGAACGTCGAGCTGGCCGAGCGCGTCGGCTTGTCGCCCAGTCCGTGCCTGCGCCGGGTCAAGCAGTTGGAGGCCGCCGGCCTGATCAGCGGCTATGTGGCGGTGCTGGATCGCCGCAAGGCCAGGCTGGACCTGCTGGCCTATGTCGAGGTCGCCGTCGACCGCCACAACGAGACCGCCGCTGAGGCCTTCAAGGAGGCCATACTGCGCGAGCCGCTGGTGGTGGGCTGCCACGCCATGACCGGCAGCTACGACTACCTGCTGCGGGTGGTGGCTCCCAATCTAGACGCCTATGCCGAGTTCACCATGAAGCGCCTGCTGAAGATGCCGGCGGTCAAGGACATCCAGTCGAGCTTCGTGCTGGAGACGATCAAGGATTCCACCGCCTTGCCGCTGGACTATCTGGACTGAGAATCCTTCTCCCCTTGCGGGAGAAGGTGGCGGCCGAAGGCCGACGGATGAGGGGTCTCTCAAACATGAGACGCCCCACCCGGCTTGACCGCTGCTCGCAGCTTTGAGGTTTGAGAGACCCCTCACCCGACCCGCTTCGCGGGCCACCCTCTCCCGCAAGGGGAGAGGGGGCAGTGAGATTTTTAGGTCATAAAGTGACCCATATGACCATATCACCGGTCATAATCGCCACAACGCGTCTCCGTGCCTGACCTATCCTGACGTCCGTATCCCCGACTCCCGGAGCGGCCGTCATGCTGGTTCTCGATCGCAAGCCCCAAGCGCCTCAGACGCCCATGCGCGCCGCGCTCGACGGCGTCGTCGCCTACAAGGCCGGCATGACCCTGGCCGAGGCCGGGCGGCGCACCGGCCTCTCCGACTTCGCCAAGCTGGCCAGCAACGAGAACCTGCTGGGCGCCAGCCCCAGGGTCGCCGACGCGGTGATGGCCGCCGTGGCCGAGCCGCAGATCTATCCCGACCCCTATTGCGAGACCCTGCGCGCAGCCATCGGCCAGCGCCTCTCCGTCTCGTCGAACCGGATCCTGGTGTCGCCGGGCTCCGAGGCCCTGATCGACTACGTGTTCCGCGCCGTGCTGGCGCCGGGCGATGAGATCCTGCTCTCCTCGCCGACCTTCCCGGCCTACGACATCTTCGCCCGCTGCGCAGAGGCCAGGATCGTCGACGTGCCGCGCCTGGCCAATTTCGACCTCGACGTCCCGGCGGTCGCCGCCGCGGCCGCCAAGGGGCCCAAGCTCCTGATCCTCTGCACGCCCAACAACCCGACCGGCAACGCCCTCTCCAAGGAAGCCGTCGAGACGGTGCTGGCCGCCACGCCGAAGACCACCCTGGTGTTCGTCGACGAGGCCTATCGCGAATATTTCGAGGCCTACGACATGCTGGCCGTGCTCGAGGCCTGGGGCGGTCCGTGGATCGCCGCGCGCACCTTCTCCAAGGCCTATGGCCTGGCCGGCATGCGGGTGGGCTATGGCGTCGCGTCCAGCGAAGAGCTGATCGCCTATCTCGACCGCCTGCGCCCGCCGTTCAACGTCACCGCCGTCAGCCAGGCCGCCGCCCTGGCCGCCTGGGACGACCACGAGCACCTGGCCTCGACCGTCGCCCTGACCCTGTCCGAGCGCGCTCGTGTCGAGGCGGCGCTGGACGAGATGGGCGTCGAACACACCCGCTCGGAAGCCAATTTCGTCTTCCTGCGCACGCCGGCCGGCCCCGAAGCCACCGCCATGCGTTTGTTGCACGAAGGGCTCATCGTCCGCCCGACGCCCGTCAAGGGCGGCTGGGTGCGCATCACCATCGGCCGGCCGGCCGACAACGACCGCCTGATCGCCGGCCTGCCGGCCGCGCTGGTCCCGTAAGAAACATCACGAGCCTTAGGGAGGCCCGCATGCCCGTCACGACCGACAACCCCCTCGGCCTCAATGGCTTCGAGTTCGTCGAATTCACCAGTCCTGATCCGGCGGCGATGAAGGCGATCATCGAGCAACTGGGCTTCGTGCCCGCCGCGACCCATCCGACCAAGGCCGTGACCCGCTACAAGCAGGGCCGCATCAACCTGCTGGTCAACGAGGAGGCCGCCGGCCAGGTCGCCGACTTCCGCCAGGCCCACGGCCCGTCGGCCAACGGCATGGCCTTCCGCGTCGATGACGCAGAGCAGGCCTTCGCCGACGCCCTGACGCGCGGCGCCAAGGCCGCCGACGCCAGCCGCTCGGTGCTGGGCGACGGCGCCAAGGTGCTGGAAGGCATCGGCGGCAGCTTGCTCTATCTGGTGGAAGGCGAGGGCTCGATCTATGACGCCTGGACCCCGGTTCCCGGCGCGGCCGAGGCTGAAGCGGCCAATTCGGTGGGCCTCGATCTGCTCGACCACCTGACCCACAACGTCAAGCGCGGCCAGATGCGCACCTGGTCGACCTTCTACAATCAGGTCTTCGGCTTCGAGGAGCAGAAGTACTTCGACATCAAGGGTCAGGCCACGGGCCTGTTCAGCCAGGCGATGATCGCGCCCGACAAGGCCATCCGCATCCCGCTTAACGAGAGCCAGGACGACAAGAGCCAGATCGAGGAGTTCATCCGCCAGTACAACGGCGAGGGCATCCAGCATCTGGCCCTGACCACGGCCGACATCTACGGCACGGTCGAGAAGCTGCGCGCCCGGGGCGTCAAGCTGCAGGACACCATCGAGACCTATTATGAGCTGGTCGACAAGCGCGTGCCCGGCCATGGCGAGGACCTGGAGCGCCTGCGCAAGAACCGCATCCTGATCGACGGCGCCGTCGGCGACGAGGGCCTGCTGCTGCAGATCTTCACCGAGAACCTGTTCGGCCCGATCTTCTTCGAGATCATCCAGCGCAAGGGCAACGAGGGCTTCGGCAACGGCAACTTCCAGGCCCTGTTCGAGAGCATCGAGCTCGACCAGATCCGTCGCGGCGTGATCACGGTCGACGCGTAAAAATATCTTTCGTCATCCCGGCCGAAGCGTAGCGTAGAGCCGGGACCCAGGGGCCGTGCGCACCGCCCCTGGGTCCCGGATAGCCTCTTCGAGGCGTCCGGGATGACGAGACAAAAAGTGCTGGCAAAGGCACGGGAAAACGCATGGACCTCCGCTACCAGACCGGCTTCGGCGCCCACTTCGCCACCGAGGCCGTGGTCGGCGCCCTGCCAGTGGGGCAGAACTCGCCGCAGCATGTTCCGTTCGGCCTCTATGCCGAGCAGCTCTCCGGCACGGCCTTCACCGCGCCCCGGCACGAGAACCGCAGAAGCTGGCTCTACCGCCTGCGGCCCAGCGCCGGGCACGGACCCTACAAGCCCTACGCCCAGCCGCGCCTGACCAGCGCCTTCGACGCGCCCGTCACGCCCAACCGCCTGCGCTGGGACCCGATCGAGATCCCCGCCGAGCCCACCGACTTCGTCGACGGCCTCGTCACCCTCGCCGGCAATGGCGACGTCGCGGCCCAGGCCGGCATGGGCGTTCACCTCTACCTGGCCAACGTCTCGATGAAGGACCGGGTGTTCTACGACGCCGACGGCGAGCTGCTGATCGTGCCGCAGCAGGGCGTGCTGACCCTGGTCACCGAGATGGGGCGCCTGAAGGCCGGTCCAGGCCAGATCGCCGTCATCCCGCGCGGCGTGCGCTTCCGGGTCGAGCTTTCCGGGCCCTCGCGCGGCTATGTCTGCGAGAACTTCGGCGCGGCCCTGCGCCTGCCGGAGCTGGGGCCGATCGGCTCCAACGGCCTGGCCAATCCGCGCGACTTCGAGACCCCGGTGGCCGCGTTCGAGGACGTCGATGCGCCCACCCAGGTGATCCAGAAGTTCCAGGGCGCGCTGTGGGCCGCCGAGTGGGATCACAGCCCGCTGGACGTGGTGGCCTGGCACGGCAACCTCGCCCCCTATCGCTATGACCTGGCGCGCTTCAACACCATCAACACGGTCAGCTACGATCACCCCGACCCGTCGATCTTCACGGTGCTGACCTCGCCCAGCGACACGCCGGGGACGGCCAATGTCGACTTCGTGATCTTCCCGCCGCGCTGGATGGTGGCCGAGCACACCTTCCGCCCGCCCTGGTTCCACCGCAACGTGATGAGCGAGTTCATGGGCCTGGTGCACGGCGCCTACGACGCCAAGGAGGGCGGTTTCGCCCCCGGCGGGGCGAGCTTGCACAACTGCATGAGCGATCACGGCCCCGACGTGGCCAGCCATCGCAAGGCCACCGACGCCGAACTGGGGCCGCACAAGATCGACAACACCCTGGCCTTCATGTTCGAGAGCCGCTGGGTGATCGCGCCGACGAAGTTCGCGCTGGAGCATCGCGCGCTTCAGGCCGACTATGATGCGTGCTGGGACGGGTTCCCCAAGGCCCGCCTGCCGTAACCAGAACAATGAGAGGAAGCGCCGAATGAAGCTCGCGTCTCTGAAGGGCGGCCGCGACGGCCGGCTGGTCGTGGTGTCGAACGATGTCGCCTGGTGCACCGACGCCGGGACGATCGCGCCGACGCTGCAGGCCGCGCTCGACGACTGGGAACGCTGCGAGCCGCTGCTGCGCGGGCTGGCCGAGAGCCTGGAGCACGGCGGCGTGCCCAAGGATCGCTTCCACGAACACGACGCCCTCAGCCCCCTGCCGCGCGCCTTCCAGTGGCTGGACGGCAGCGCCTACGTCAATCACGTGCAACTGGTGCGCCAGGCCCGTGGGGCCGAGATGCCCGAGAGCTTCTGGACCGATCCCCTGATGTACCAGGGCGCGTCGGACGGCTTCCTGGCCCCCCGCGACACCATTCCGCTGGCCGACGCGGCCTGGGGCTGCGACCTGGAAGGCGAGATCGCCGTGATCGTCGGCGACGTGCCGCTGGGCGCCAGTCGCGAGGAGGCCCTGGCGGCCATCCGCCTGGTGATGCTGTGCAACGACGTCAGCTTGCGCAACCTGATCCCGGCCGAGCTCGGCAAGGGCTTCGGCTTCGTGCAGTCCAAGCCCGCCAGCGCCTTCTCGCCGGTGGCGGTGTCGCCCGACGCCCTGCCGGGCTGGAGCGACGGCAAGCTGTCGGGCGCGCTGCTGATCGAGCTGAACGGCAAGGACTTCGGCACGGCCGACGCCGGCGTCGACATGACCTTCGACTTCGGAACCCTGGTGGCCCACGCGGCCAAGACCCGCGCCCTGAGCGCCGGCACGATCGTCGGCTCGGGCACGGTTTCCAATCGCGACGCCGACGGCGGGCCCGGCAAGCCGATCGCCGAGGGCGGTCTCGGCTACTCCTGCCTGGCCGAACTGCGCACCGTCGAGACCATCCTGCATGGCTCGGCCAAGACGCCGTTCCTGCTGGGCGACGACACCGTGCGCATCGAGATGAAGGACGCCAAGGGGCACACCATCTTCGGCGCCATCGAGCAGCAGGTCGAGCGGGTTTGACAGAAGAGGTCGCAACCGTCGGAAGGGTCTGGTCGACGCCGGCCGGGGTCAATCTCGGCCCGCTCGACCTGATCGCCGACGGGGCGGCCCGCAATTACGTCCTGCAGATCGGGGCCAACCGCTTCCATGGTTTCGTGGTGCGGCGGGGCGAGGCGGCGTTCGGCTATGTCGACCGCTGCCCGCACGCCGGCCTGCCGCTGGCCCAGGCGCTGGACCAGTATCTCACGCCTGACGGCGGCATGATCGCCTGCTCCTGGCACGGCGCGGTGTTCTCCGTCGAGGACGGCGCCTGCCTCGGCGGCCCCTGCGCCGGCGCGCGCCTGACGCCGTGGCCGGTGCGGGTGGACGACGGGCACCTGCTGACCGCGTAAATTCCGGAAAGACAAGTCTGGATTGATTTGCCCCGTCGTCGGTGGTTTCGTGGCCCGCGATCGGGAGACGGGCATGGGCGGACTTTCGGGGATTGTCGATGATCTCGAAGGCGTGGCCCTCGAGGCGGTGCAGAACCAGCCGCCCGTGGTCTCGGCCCGGATCCTGGCCTTCCTGACCAAGGTCGCCCATGTCGTCGATCAGGCCTATCGCGACGTCCTGGCCCTGCTGATCGACGTGAAATATGTCGGCGACGACGCGCTGTCGGCCGGCGAGATCCGCGACTTCCAGCGCCGGGCCGAGCAGATCCTGGAAATCAGCCACTATCGCGACGCCGAGGAGATCTGCAGCCGTCTGCGGACGCTCAAGGACGTCTATGAAAACGAATTGCAGGCCATGGTCGGCCCGGGCGACAGCGGCCAGTGGGCCGGCCTGTTCAACCTGATCAACGACCGTGAAAGCCGGATCGTCATGATGATCCGCGACGAGCTCTGGCGGCTGTCGCAGACCCTGGACACGGTGAAGGGGCCGGCCGACCTGGAGGCGCTGCGCGAGATCGCCGGCGAGGCGGCCCGGCAGATCAAACGCGACCTGTCCGACCTCACCACCTTCACCAACCGCATCCTGGGCCTCAGCGGCCGGGCGGGACTGGTCGAGATGCTGAGGGACGGGCGGCCGCAGTCGATGGTGGTCAGGGAGATTTCGGTCATGGTCGATCAGAGGCAGCAGCATACCTACTCGACGGGCGACAACTCGGTCCTGGTGGGGGCGGGGGCGACCACCGGCGACATCCATATCCAGCAGGGCGCGGGTCTCGACTTGGCGGCCCTGGCGCAGGATCTCAATAAGCTGCGCGCGGAAATGAAGGCCCAGGCGGCCGGGACGGCGGAGGAGGACGTGGCGATCGGCGCGGTGGCGACCGCCCAGGCCGCGGCCCAGCAGGGCGACGAGAAGGGCGCGCTGAAAGCTTTGAAGGGCGCGGGGAAGTGGGCCTTGAGCGTGGCCGAGAAGGTGGCCGTGCCGATCGCCGTGGCGGCGCTGAAGCCGCTGCTCGGCGTGCCCTGAGGGCCTTCGCCCAAAAGAAAAGCCGCCCTCCAGGAGAAGAAGGCGGCCAAGTCATTGGGAGGAAACGCCCAGAAGGGCTGAGACCTCTATAGCCGCTTCCTGACGTCGTGACAACGTTGTCATGAACTTTTTCGGAAAAAAGTTTTCGAGCCTGCCGTCGCGCCGCGGGGGAGGGGCGTTTATGTCGGACGACATGACCAGCCTGACGCTTCGCCTCGCCACGCCCGAGGACATCCCCGCCCTGACCGTGCTGATGAACGCGGCGATCGCCGAGCTGCTGACGCCGTTCCTGCCGCCCGAGGGCGTGGCCGCGTCGTTCGAGGTGATGGGGCTGGACAGCCAGCTGATCGCCGACGGCACCTATTTCGTCGTCCAGGACGGGGAGGCGATCGCCGGTTGCGGCGGCTGGAGCCGGCGGGCCACCCTGTTCGGCGGCGACCATTCGGCCGGGCGCGACGCGGCCATGCTGGACCCGGCGCGCGACGCGGCGCGGGTGCGGGCCATGTACACCCACCCCGACCACACCCGGAAAGGCGTCGGCCGGATGATCCTGGCGGCCTGCGAGCGGGCGGCGGCGGGCGAGGGCTTCTCCCGCGCCGAGATGGCCGCGACCATGGGCGGCGTGCCGCTGTACGAGGCCTGCGGCTATACGCTGATCGAGCCGTTCACGGCCCCGACCTCCAAGGGCTACGACGTGCCGCTGGCCCGCATGGGCAAGGCGCTGGAGCCGGCGCCGGCGCGCTGAGCGCCCACGAAAAAGGGGCGGACCTTTCGGCCCGCCCCTCGTAGTCGCGGTCGTCGGTTCCGCTTAGCGGAACAGGCTCAGGATCGAGCTCGACGACTGGTTGGCGATAGAGAGCGCCTGGATGCCCAACTGCTGCTTGGTCTGCAGAGCTTGGAGCTTGGCGCTTTCCTTGGCCAGGTCGGCGTCGACCAGGTTGCCCACGCCGGCGTCGAGGCTGTCTTGCAGCTTGCCGACGAAGGTCAGGTGGGTGTCGAGGCCCGTCGAGCTGGTGCCCAGCGAGGCCAGCTTGTTGGTGGCCGTCTGCAGGGCGGTGTCGATGGTCGAGATCATCGTCTTGGCCGCGGCCGCGTCGGTGAACGACGTACCGGCGCTGAGGCCGATGCCGGCCAGCGACAGGGTCTTGGAGTTCACCGTGATGCCCGAACCGTCCGAGTTGGCCAGATAGGTCAGCTTGGCGGTCTTGCCGTCGATGATGCTGGCGCCGTTGAACTTGGCGTTGCTGACGGCCTTGGTGATCTGGTCGCGCAGCGAGTTGAAGTCCGACTTCAGGGCGTTGAACGAAGCGGTGTTCAGCGAGGTGTCGGAAGCGGCCAGGGCCTTTTCCTTCATCTTGCCCAGGAGGTCGGTGACGGTGTCGCCGGCGGCCAGGGCGACGTCGATGGTGGACTGGCCGCGTTGCAGCGAGTCCTTCACGGCGTTGATCGACGAGGCGGTGGCCGACTGGTTCTTGGCGGTCGCCCAGATGGCGCCGTTGTCCTTGGCGCTACCGATCTTCTTGCCGGTGTTGATGCGCTGTTGAGTGATCTGAAGGTCGCTGTTGGTCGAGTTCAGATTTTGCAGGGCGATCATCGCGCCCGAGTTCGTGTTCACGCTGTTCAGCGCCATAACGAAGACTCCTTCTTGAGGTGTCCGGCGTCATTTTGACCCCGGAGGGCGTTTTGCCCTCCTGCAATATTTCGTAATCTCGTTATCATTGAGTGAAAATGTCGCGGTTACCGGCGCGTTCATTGTAAGCTTCCGTTAACTTAGATTGACGCAGCCGCGCGACTGAATCGCCAGTCCTCTAGGCCTGAGTCCTGGAGACTCTTGGCGACCCGCGACTGGACTCTGGAGACTTGGCGAAGGGCGCGAAGCCCAAGTGTCGGGCCGGGCTCTCGCGCGCGAAGATTCAAGCTCTCTTGGCGTTTGCGGCCGGCGCTAGAGTCACGCGCAGAGGCGGGCCGGTTCAAGCGCCGGCTCTTCGGCCTCGAACAGGTCGAAGGCCTCTTCCCAGGCCGCCAGCCTCGTCTCGCGCAGGGCCGCGTCGTCGACCACCCGCATCAGCTGGTCCTCGCGGTCGTTCCACACCAGGCCCAGGTCCGTGGCCCGCTCGGCGTCGGCGCCCAGCAGCAGGATGACGTCGGCCTTGGCCGCGCGCTCGGGGCTCAGCCGCATCAGGGTGCGGCCCGCGCCCATGTCGCGGTGGATGTCGGCGAAGGCCAGCACGGCCGAGATCATCGCGGCGCTGACCGGGCGAACGTGCCAGGGCTGGCAGGCGAGGCGGCTCATGTCGGTTTCTCCGAACGAATTGCGATGACTCCTTTTCCACGTGCGTTGCGTCAAAAACGGTCGTAATGAACCGGGATGAGACATGAGAAGGCGACGAAGCTGCTCGACCTGGCCCGCCGGCTGGCCAGTTCCTCCGAAGGGTTGACGCTCGACGAGATGGCCCAGGCCATGGAGGTGGGGCGGCGTACGGCCGAACGCATGCGCGACGCGGTCTGGGCGGCCTTCCCGCAGATGGAGTCGATCGAGGACCCGCCGACCCGCCGCTTCCGCATCCCCTCGGGCCTGGACAGCCTGTTCCAGACCCCGACCGCCGAGGAACTGGCGGCCCTGCGCACGGCGGCGGACTCCAACCAGACGGCCGGCGCCCATGGCCGGGCCGCGGCGCTGTACGCCCTGGAGGGCAAGCTGTTGTCGGCGCTGAAGGGCTCGGCCCGCCGGCGCGTGGCGCCCGACGTCGAGGCCCTGGTCCAGGCCGAGACCATCGCCGTCCACGCCGGCCCGCGTCCGCACGAGGACCAGAACGTGCTGGCGCAGATCCGCTCGGCGGTGAAGGGGCTGACGGCCCTGTCGTTCCGCTATGACGGCGGCAGTCAGCCGGGGCGCACCCGCACGGTGACGCCGCTGGGCATCCTGTTTGGCCGCAGCAACTATCTGGTCTCGCTGGAGGGAAGCAGCCCCCGGCCGCGCACCTTCCGCCTCGACCGGATGAGCGACGTCCAGGCGCTGGACAAGCCGGCCTCGCCGCCGGCCGACTTCTCGCTGCAGGCCTTCGCCGACGAGAGCTTCGGCATCTATCACGGCGACATCGAGGACGTGGTCCTGCGCATCAGCCCTGAACGGGCGGAAGACGCCCTGCGCTGGCGCTTCCACTCCAACCAGGTGGTGGAGCAGGGCGAGGACGGCGCTGTGACCGTGCGCTTCCGGGCCAGCGGCATGCTGGAACTGGCCTGGCACCTCTTCACCTGGGGCGACGCGGTCGAGATCGTCTCGCCGGAGGATCTGAAGACGATCATGGTCCGGGAGTTGGAGAAGGCGCTGGCGGCGCATCGGTAGCGTGATCCCTCTCCCCTTGCGGGAGAGGGTGGCCTCGCGGAGCGAGATCGGGTGAGGGGTCTCTCAGACCTCAACACCGCGTGCAGCGGTCAGGCCGGGCGGAGCGTCTCCCATCTGAGAGACCCCTCATCCGACGGCTTCGCCGCCACCTTCTCCCGCAAGGGGAGAAGGAGATTCAGGCCACCAGCCTCAGCAACGCCAGCTCCCGCGCCCGCGCCGAACTCGCCCGCCGTTTCGGCAGGGCGCTGGTCTCGAAGGCCTCCAGCACGCGGGGGTGGATATAGGCCGCCCGGCAGACGGCCGGGGTGTTGCCCAGCAGGCCGGCCACCGCCTTGATGCAGAGGTTCAGCGCCTTCTTCGCCTCGGTCTTCGTCGCCGGCTCCGGTTGCAGGCTCAGCGCCTCCAGCGCCGCCAGCGAGCCGTACCAGGTGCGGAAGTCCTTGGCCGAGAAGTCCTCGCCGGCCACGGCGCGGATGTAGTCGTTGACGTCGTGGCTCTCGATCGAGCGGCGCTGGCCATCCTCGTCGAGATACTGGAACAGGCGCTGGCCGCGCAGTTCCTGGCAGGCGGCGACGATGCGGGCGAGGCGCCGGTCGCGGAAACCCGTGTGGTGCACCTTGCCGCTCTTGCCCTTGAACTCGAACACCGCCCCGCCGCCGGCCAGCTTCAGGTGGCGCTTCTGCATGGTGGTGAGGCCAAAGCTCTTGTTGGTCTTGGCGTACTCGTCGTTGCCGACCCGGATCAGGGTCAGTTCCAAGAGGCGCACGACGGCGGCCAGCACCTTCTCGCGCGGCAGGCCGCGGCGGGCGAGGTCGGCGTCGACCCGCTTTCGCAGGCGGGGCAGGGCGCGGCCGAAGGCGGCCATGCGCTCGTACTTGCGGGCGTCGCGGTCGGCCCGCCAGTCGGGGTGATAGCGATACTGCTTGCGCCCCTTCTGGTCGCGGCCGACCGCCTGGATGTGGCCGTTGGGGTCGGGACAGATCCACACGCTGGTCCAGGCCGGCGGGATGACCAGGGCGCGGATGCGCTCCAGCGTCGCCTCGTCCTTCACCGTCCGGCCGTCTGCGTCGGCGTAGGAGAACCGGCCGGGCTCGCCCAGGCGGGTCAGGCCCTGCTCCTGGTCGTTGACATAGGCCAGCAGGGTCTTTTCGGCGGCGGGCGTCTCGCTGGTGTCGCGGGCCATGGCGCTCACCGCGCGCCGAAGACGGAAAAATGCCGGGTCATGCGTTCGCTCCCAACCCAATCCCGGCCAACGTGGTAGACGGTTCGTCCGTTCCGGGGAGCTTCGATGAACTACCGCCACGCCTTCCACGCCGGCAATTTCGCCGACCTGCAGAAGCACGCGATCCTGCTGGCCCTGCTCGCGGGCCTGACCGCCGACGAGTCGCCGCTGGCGGTGATCGACACCCACGCCGGCGCCGGGGCCTATGACCTGCGCGGCGACATGGCCCAGAAGTCCAAGGAAGCCGCCGCCGGCATCGGCCGCCTGCTGGCCGAGGGCGACGCCCCCGCGCCGTTCGCGCCGCTGCTTAAGGCGGTCGAGGAGCTGAACGTCGGCGACGCCGAGGCGCCGCTCTATCCCGGCTCGCCGCTGCTGATCGCCCGCGCCCTGCGCCGGGGCGACCGCTACGCCGCCTGCGAACTGCGCGACGACGACTTCGACCAGTTGCGCAAGGTGCTGGGCCCCTACGCCTTCGCCCAGGCCCTGCAGGCCGACGGCTACGCCACCGCCGAGGCCCGGGCCGGGCGGGGCGGGCGGACCTTCGTGCTGATCGACCCGCCGTTCGAGCGGCCCGACGACTATGCCCAGTGCGTGGCCACGGTGCGGGCGGTGCGCAAGGTCGATCCGGCCGCCGTGCTGGCGATCTGGACCCCGCTGAAGGACCTGGAGACCTTCGACGCCTTCATCCGCGCGCTAGAAAACGTCACGGACGACGCGCTAGTCGCCGAGCTCCGCCTGCGGCCTCTGAGAGACCCGATGAAGATGAACGGCAGCGCCATGGTGTTGGTCGACGCCCCGGCGGCGATCGAGCCGCAGGTCCGCGAGATCACGACCTTCCTGGCGCAGCGCCTGGGCGATGCGGGCGCGGCCGCCCGCGTCTGGCGCGCCTGACCGCGTGAGCCAGGCCCCCAGCCTCCGTCAGGCCTGCGCCGTCTGGCTGAAGGTCGGCTGCCTGGGCTTTGGCGGGCCGGCCGGGCAGATCGCCCTGCTGCACCGCGAGGTGGTCGAGAAGCGCGGCTGGGTCGACGAGGACCGCTTCGCCCATGCCTTGAGTTTCTGCATGCTGCTGCCGGGGCCCGAGGCCCAGCAACTGGCGACCTGGCTGGGCTGGCGGCTGCACGGCGTGCGCGGCGGCCTGGCGGCGGGGCTGCTGTTCGTGCTGCCGGGTCTGGCGGCGATGCTGGCGCTGTCGGCGCTCTATGTCGTCCATGGCCAGGCGACTTGGGCCGCGCCGGCCCTGCTGGGACTGAAGGCGGCGGTGGTCGCCCTGGTGCTGCAGGCCCTGATCCGGATGGCCGGCCGGGCGGCGCGGGGGCGGGCGGGCAAGATCGCCGCCGTCCTGGCCTTCCTGGCGCTGAGCTTCACCATCGCGCCGTTCCCGCTGGTCATTCTCGTCGCCGGTCTGGCGGGCTGGTTCTTCGGCGCGCGCGACGCCGCTTTCGACGCCTCGGCGGAGCATGCGCCGCTGAAGGGCGCGGGGAGGGCGGCCCTGATCTGCCTCGCCGTCTGGCTGGCGCCGGTGGCCCTGGCCTTCGCCCTGGCTCCGCGCTCCGCCCTGGCCCAGATCGGGGCGGTGTTCAGCGGCCTGGCGGTGGTCAGTTTCGGCGGGGCCTATGCGGCCCTGGCCTATGTCGGCCAGGTGGCGGGCGAACTGAACTGGCTGACGCCCAACCAGATGCTCGACGGCCTGGGTCTGGCCGAAACCACGCCGGGACCGCTGGTGCTGACCTTCGTCTTCGTCGGCTTCGTGGCCGCCTGGCGCGACGCCGATCCGGCCCTGGCCTGGCCGGCCGCGATCGCCGGCGGGCTGATGGCGGCCTGGGCGACCTTCGCCCCGTCGTTCCTGTGGATCTTCGCCGGCGGACCCTTCGTCGAGCGCCTGCGCGCCCACGCTCGCGCCGCGGCGGCCCTGTCGTGGGTGGGGGCGGCGGTGGTCGGGGTGATCGCCAGCCTGGCGCTGTGGTTCGCCGTTCACTTGCTGTTTCGCAGCGGGAACGAGGCCGCCTGGGGGCCGTTCCGCACCACGCTGCCCGACCTCTTCAGCCTCGATCCCGTCGCGCTGGGCCTGACCGTCCTCGCCTGCGGCCTGACCTTCGCCCTGCGGCTGCCGATCCTAGCCCTGGTGGGGGTGATGACGCTGGCGGGCCTGGCCTGTTCGGCTTTGTTCTGAAGGTTACTTAAGGTCAGCATTTTTGCGCTTGCGAACCGGCGTTCTGTGTTATGCTGCGCCGCACAATCGCGATCGACGGAGTGAACGGCCATGGCTTCCTCGTCCTTCCTGCCCCTGTCTTCCGAGAGTCCCGAAACACCGTCGGCGCCGAACCTCCTCATCGGGGCCGCATCGCCCCTGTGGGCTGTGTTCGGCGGCGCGGCCGTCGCCGGCGCCGCCTGGTGGTGGTGGTCCAACCGATGGCGTGAAGCCGTCAATATCGAGGCCCTGATCGCCCTGGCGCCCGAACCGGTGTCGCGCGGCGTGCTCGACGAGCCGGCCCCGGCCCTGATCGCCACGCCCGCCGAAGTGGTCGAGGCCGCCGTCGCCGAGGTCGAGCCGATCGTCGAGACGGTCGCCGCCGCCACGGCCGAAATCGTCGAGACCGCCGCCGAGGTCCCCGCCGCGCTCGCCGAAGCCTCGGTCGAGGTGGTCGAGGCCGTGGTCGAAACGGCGCCCGAACCTGTGGTCGAGGCGATCGCCGAGCCGGTCGAGACGGTCGTCGAAGAGGTCGTCGCGCCCGCCAACGACGTCGCCTCCAAGGTCGTGGCCTCCGCCAAGGACGTCGCCGACGACCTGACCCTGCTGGTCGGCATCGGCCCCAAGCTGGCCGCCTCGCTGGCCGAGCTGGGCGTCACCCGCTTCCGTCAGATCGCCGACTGGAGCGCCGACGAGCTGGAAAGCTTCGACAAGCTGCTCAGCCTCAAGGGCCGCGCCGAGCGCGACGCCTGGGTCGCCCAGGCCAAGCGTCTGGCCGAGGGCGCGGGCTCGACGGGCGGCTAGGCGCCGCCCATCGTCCAGATCTTCTTGATCACGCCTGAGAAGCTCAACATCGGCTGGCCGCCGGTGCTGAGCAGGCCGCGCACGAAGATCATCGAGCCGCCGGCGCGGATCACCTCGCCGGTCGCTTCGATCAGGTCGCCTGGCTTGGCCGGGCCGACGAAGTCGCCGTTCAGCGACACGGTCACGGCCTTGGCGTTGTCCAGCTCGCGCCAGGCGATGGCGAACAGCGAGAAGTCGGCGAAGGTCAGCATGCAGCCGCCGTGCATGAAGCCGCCGCCGTTCATGTGGCGTGGCTCGGCCCGGAACGCGCAGCGCACCTTGCCGTCCTCCTCGCGGAAATAGAACGGCCCGGCCGTGTCCTCGAAGGGGTCCTGGCCCGTCCAGGTGCGCCAGCCCGCCCACTCGCCGTCCTCGACCAGCATCGGCCCGCTGACGATCTCGTTGCCGCCGTCCATGCCCTGCGCTCCCGTACTTTCTCGTTGTTTTGCTGTTCAGCTAAGACCCCGGCGGACGCCGAAGCAAGTCGGCGTCTGGCCGCATCACGCGAACTAGGGCAGGGTCTTCGCCTTCAGCGAGAGGGGTGGCAATGTGGGGTGGAGCGATCGCGGCCGGTCTGGCGGCGATGATCCTGGCGACTTCGGCGTGCGCGCAGGACGCGCCGATGATCATGCCGATGTCGGAGTTCCAGCTGGAGGTGCGGGCGGCGCTGCTCAAGGTCGATCCCACGCTTCGCATCGAGCTGGTCGGCGAGGACAGTCTGAAGATCCGCCAGGCCAAGGCCGTCAAGGACGACGACGGCATGTCGCTGTTCCTCGACAACGCCTACGGCCGCTATCGCAATGCGCCCGGGGATCTGGACACGATCATCGGGCAGCTGGCGCGGGTCATGGCCTCGAGCGGCGAGAAGGCCGCGCTGGAACGCGACAAGCTGGTCGTGCTGATCCGGCCCGTCGAATACCTCCAGGCGATGCCGGGCGCCGAACTGGTCTACAGGCCGCTGGTCGGCGACTTCATCGAGGTCGTGGCTGTCGACGAGAGCGAGAGCTTCCGTCTGGCCACCAAGGACGATCTGACCAAGGCCAGGATCGAGACCGCCGACGCCTGGGCCGCCGCGCGCAAGAACACCGGCGAGAAGATCGGGCCCCTGGAGGTCGAGTCGATGGAGCCCGGCGTCTGGTTCGTCACCGACGGCGCCAGCCTGGCGCTGAACCTGGTGTCGATGCCCGAACGCTGGGCCGCGCAGGGCATCCAGATCAAGGACGAGGCCGCCGTCGTCTTCCTGCAGCGCAACGTCCTTCTGATCGCCGACACCGCCGATCCGGCGCGGCTTTCGCGCTTCGTGAAGTTCGTGAAGGCCAATCAGGGCGAGCCCGAGGTCTTCTCGACGAGCGTTTTCCTTTATCGCCACGGAAACTGGTCGGTGCTAGAGCCGAGCAAATGACCACCCCGATCCAAGACACCATCCTTTCGCAACTGGCTGATCTGCCGGCCGGCAAGTCCATCGACCCGATGTCGGTGGCCAAGGCCATTCAGCCCGAGCGCTGGCAGCGGCTGCTCGGCCACGTCCGCACCGACGCCGTCGAACTGGCCAAGGAAGGCAAGATCGTCATCCTGCGCCACAACAAGCCGGTCAATCCCGAGAAGTTCCGGGGCGTCTATCGCCTGCGCCTGCCGCTGGAAGGCGATCCGACCAGCTTCCCCGATGTGGCCGACGACGGGGCCGACGACGCCGAGGCCTGAGCTGCTTCAGGACCCGCCCCGACGACGTCGGCGAGTGGGTCTTGAAATGCAACTGGATCGATGAACCTATGAGCCTCTCAAATACATCGGGAGGTTCGTCATGATCGTCTTCGGTTCGTCGCTTTCCCCCTATGTGCGCAAGACCCTGGCCTTCGGGGCCGAGAAGGGTCTCGTGCTCGAGAACCGGGTGTCGCCGCCCGGGACCCTCGATCCCGACTTCGCCGAGTGCAGCCCGTTCCGGAAGATCCCGGCCTTCCAGGACGGCGACTTCCGCATCTCGGACTCCACGGCGATCATCACCTATCTCGAAGCCCTGCATCCGGAGCCCAACCTGATCCCGGCCGAGCCGCGCGCTCGCGCCCGGGCGGTGTGGTTCGAGGAGTACGCCGACACCATCCTGGTGGCGGCCGGCGGCAAGATCTTCTTCAACCGCATCGTCGCTCCGCGCTTCATGCGCAAGCTTGGCGACGAGGCGATCGCCGCCAAGGCGCAGGCCGAAGAGCTGCCGCCGGTGCTCGACTATCTGGAGACCATCGTGCCCGACGTCGGCGGCTTCCTGCTGGAGGATCGCCTGACCCTGGCCGACATCGCCGTTGCCAGCCCCTTCGCCAACCTGCGCCACCTGGGGCTGGACCTGTCGCGCTGGCCGCGCACCAAGGCCTATACCGACGCGATCCTGGCCCGGCCGTCGTTCGCCGAGCTGATCGCCAGGGAAGAGGGCCTGCTGGCCATGTTCGCGGCCCCGACCGCGGCCTGACCGCTTGCCAAGCCGCGCTTGCCAGCGGAGATTGAGCGGCAAGCGCGGGGAGAGCCAGCCGTCATGACCAACCCGTCGCCACCCGACCTCCTCACCGACGAGGAGGCGCTCTCTTTGGCGGCCGGCCCGCAGGATCGCCTGCGCCTGCTGCGGGTGATCGAGGCCAACTTCAAGCTCATGCTGGCCTGGACGGCGACCCAGCCGCTGTCGGACGCGATGATGGTCGAGGCTAAGGCCCAGGCGACGAATTTTCTGACCCAGCTCTGGGAGCATGGCTCGCTGTTCGGGGCGACGGCCCAGGAGGCTTTCGAGGTCACCTGCGACGCGAGCAACAACCCGGCCTCTGGTCCGCTCGCACTCGTCTTGCGGCTCGATACAGCCCTTGCTCTCGACGCGCCCGGCAAGCTCATCGCTGTGCCTTTCCACTTTCCGGTGGCCAGGTCGTAAGGCCGCACGCCCTTGGCGCGGGACCGGCGGCCGCCTAACTGCGGGACCATGTCGCTCGACGCCCTGCTTTCCGAGATCCGCGCCTGCCGGGCCTGCGTCGGCGACCTGCCCGAACCCCGGCCGGTGGTGCGGGTGGGCGAGGGGACGCGCCTGCTGATCTGCGGCCAGGCGCCGGGGCGGCTGGTGCACGAGACCGGCCTGCCGTTCAACGATCCGTCCGGAAACCGCCTGCGCGACTGGATGGGGATCGACCGTGGCGCCTTCTACGGCCGGCCCGAGATCGGCGTCGCGGCCATGGCCTTCTGCTTTCCCGGCACCAATCCCAAGGGCGGAGACTATCCGCCGCCGCCGCGTTGCGCCGAGCTGTGGCGCAAGGACCTGCTGGCCCTGCTGCCCAAGGTCGAGCTGACCCTGCTGGTCGGCGGCTACGCCCAGGCCTGGGCGCTGGGCGACGCCATGAAGCCGACCATGACCGAGACGGTCGCCGCCTGGAGCGAATACGTCGGGTACGGCGTTCTGCCCCTGCCGCACCCGTCGTGGCGCAACACCGCCTGGCTCAAGCGCAATCCCTGGTTCGAGGACGAGGTGACGCCCTATCTTCGCCGCCGTGTCGCGGGCATGTTGGCCCCATGAACCGCCGGAGCCTCCTCCTCACCGTCGGGGCCGCCGGCCTCGCCGCCGCCTGCGCCCCCATCACCCAGCGCCCGGACCTCGCCCCGCTGGGCCTGCGCGGCGCCCGCCTGGAAGACGACTGGCTGGTCAGCTTCGACGGCGCCAAGCTGGGCATCAAGCGCTGGCTGCCTGAGGGCGGCGCGCCGACCCATGTGGTTGTCGGCCTGCACGGCATGAACGACTATTCCAACGCCTATCACCTGGCCGCGCCGTGGTGGGCCCAGCAGGGGATCGCCACCTACGCGCTGGACCTGCGCGGTTTTGGCCGCTCGCCCGCCCGGGGCGTCTGGGCCTCGAGCGATCTGATGATCGAGGACGTCCGCACCCTGGTCGCCTTGGTGCGCGAGGCCCATCCCGAGGCCAAGGTCTCGCTGGCCGGGGTCAGCATGGGAGGGGGCCTGGCCATCGCCGCCATGGCGACCGACAACCCGCCGGCGGCGGACTCGCTCCTGCTGTTCGCTCCCGCCGTCTGGGGCTGGTCGAACCAGCCTCTGCCCTACAAGACCAGCCTGTGGATCACCGCCCACACCGCCCGCAGCTGGGTGGTCAAGCCGCCCGAATGGCTGGTCTCCAAGGTCCAGCCCACCGACAATATCGACGAGCTGCGCCGCATGGGCCGCGACCCGCTGATGATCTGGGGCGCGCGGTCCGACACCCTCTACGGCCTGGTCGGGTTGATGGAGCGGGCCTGGGCGTCGCTGGGCAAGGTGAAGGTCCCGGTCGCCTACTTCTACGGCGAGCACGACGAGATCATCCCCGACGAGCCTACGCAGCAGGCCGCCCGCCGGCTGAAGCCTGACGATCGTTCGGCGTTCTACGCCAACGGCTACCATCTTCTTCTGGTCGACAAGCAGGCGGAAGTCGTCTGGCGCGACGCGGCGGCGTTCCTCAAGGACCCGCAGGCCGACCTGCCGTCGGGCGCGCCGCCGATCCCGGGCGCGCCGACCGCGCCGAATATCGTCAAAGTTCAGGGTGTTCCGGCCGGACGCTAGTTGAACGTCCGGCGTATTGCAGTGCGAAAAGAACGATCATCGGCCTATGTGACAAAAGGCCGATGAAGTGATCCTTGCGGCGACGGTCGTTGGGGCGTACATCCCGGCGCACTGTTTTCAGGCTGAGGCACGGCATGACCTTGTTCGATCTCCCCGATTTCGAGGGACACGAAGGCGTCCATTCGTTCTACGACGAGAAGACGGGCCTCAAGTCGATCATCGCCGTCCACTCGACCGCGCGCGGCCCCGCCGCCGGCGGCTGCCGCATGTGGGACTACGCCAGCAGCGAAGCGGCCCTGACCGACGCCCTGCGCCTGTCGCGCGGCATGTCCTACAAGAACGCCATGGCCGACCTCGACTTCGGCGGCGGCAAGGCCGTGATCATCGGCGACAGCCGCAGCCAGAAGACGCCTGAACTGTTCGAGGCCTTCGGCCGCGCGGTCGACAGCCTGGGCGGCAGCTACTGGACGGCCGAGGACGTCGGCGTCTCGCCGGCCGACCTGGAAAACACCCGCAAGACCACCCGCTACGTCGCCGGCCTGGAAGGCCACGCGGCCGCCTCGGGCGATCCCTCGCCGGTCACCGCCGAGGGCGTGTTTCGCGGCGTGCGCCTGTGCGTCGAGCGCGCCCTGGGCCGCGACCTCAAGGGCGTGAAGGTGGCCATCCAGGGCGTCGGCCATGTCGGCGCCTACCTGGCCGAGAAGCTGCACGCCGCCGGCGCGCAACTGATCATTGCCGACGTCAACCAGGTCGCCCTCAATGAGGTGGCGGCCAAGACGGGCGCGCAGATCGTCTCGACCGACGCCATCTTCGACGTCGAGGCCGACGTGTTCGCGCCGTGCGCGCTGGGCGGCGCCATCTCGGCGACGACCCTGCCGCGCCTGAAGGTCAAGGTCATCGCCGGCGGCGCCAACAACCAGCTGGCCGACGCCCTGATCGGCCAGACCGTGTTCGACCGCGGCATCCTCTACGCCCCGGACTACGTCATCAACGGCGGCGGCATCATCAACGTCGCCGCCGAGATCCGCGCCCTGGAAGCCGGCGGCGCCTTCGACCCGGCCTGGGTGGCGACCAAGCTCGACCGCCTGGCCCTGACCTTGGCCGAGGTGCTCGACCAGTCCAAGGCCGAGGGCCGCCCCGCCAACCTCGTCGCCGACGAGATCGCCCGCGCGCGGATTTCGGCGGCGCGTCCCTGATCCTGAAGGAACCTACCCCTGTGGGGGAGGTGATCGCGAAGCGATCGGTGGGGGGAGTGATCGCCAGATAGACCACCTTTTCGGCGGCTGAAAACGGCCCCCCACCGGCCTTCGGCCGCCTCCCCCACGGGGGGAGGTTCTCTACCGCCCGCTCAGGCTCGCGCCCGCGTCCTTGTCCAGCCGCAGATAGACCGGCAGGGCCAGCAGGGTCACCAGCCCGATCGCCGCGAACGGCAGGGTGAAGCTGGCGGGCGTCAGGCCGCCGGCGCCGACGTCGCGGGTCAGGTGCAGCATCAAACCACCGAAGCTGACGCCCAGGGCCAGGCCGACCTGCTGGCTGACCGCCGCCAGGGTCGAGGCCGCCGCCACGCGCGGCTGGGGCACGTCGGCATAGGCGATGGTGTTGGCGGCGATGAACTGGCTGGACCGCGCGAAGCCGCCCACCAGCAGCAGGCCGATCATCAGCCACATCGGCGTCGAGGCGGTGAAGAGGCCCGGGACGGCCGTCATGATCGCCGTGGCGACGACGAACACCGCCAGGGCCGAGCGGAAGCCGTAGCGCTTGAGCAGGGCGCTGGCGAACGGCCGGGCCACCAGCACGCCGGCCCCGGTGGCGATGGTCACGGCGCTGGCCTTCAGCGGGCTCCAGCCCAGGGCGACCTGCAAGAGCAGCGGCATCAGGAACGGGCTGGCCCCGATGCCCAGCCGCACGAAGGCGCCGCCCAGCAGGCTGGCCCGGTAGGTCGGGAAACGCAGCAGGGTCAGGTCCAGGATCGGGCGGCTCACCACCTTGCAGCGCCGCAGATAGAGCCAGCCCGCGCCCAGCGACACGACCAGCAGGGCCAGTTGCAACGGCGGGGGCAGCAGCGGCAGGCCGGCGGTCTCGGCCAGGCCGATCAGGCCCGACAGCGCGATGGCGCTCATGATGAAGCCGGGGGTGTCGAAGCGGCCGGCCTCGCGGTCGGGCGCGCCCTTGGGCACGAAGCGGCGGACGGCGATCGCCCCGACCAGACCGATCGGCAGGTTCAGGTAGAAGATCCACGGCCAGTCGGCGATCGACAGCACGAAGCCGGCGATCGGCGGTCCGATCAGCGGCCCGATCATGGCCGGCATGGTGAACCAGCCCATGGCGCTGATCAGCTTGTCCTTGGGCGTGGAGCTGACGACGATCAGCCGCGCCACCGGCGTCATCATCGCCCCGCCTATGCCCTGGATCACCCGCGCGCCGACCAGCTGGGCCAGGCTCTGCGACAGGCCGCACAGGGCCGAGCCGCCCAGGAACACCAGCATGGCCAGCAGGAACACCCGCCGCGCCCCATAGCGCTGGGCCGCCCAGCCGCTGGCCGGGGTGAACACCGCCAGGGCGAGAATGTAGGAGGTCAGCGCCAGCTTCAGGTGGATAGGATCGGCCGAGAAGGCCTGGGCCAGGCGCGGCAGGGCGGTCGACAGCGCCGTGGAGTCGATGAACTCCATCAGCAGCGCGCTGGCGACGGCCAGGGATACGAGCCGGGTGGTCCAGGGGGATGGATCGGGCGCTTCGGTTTCGAGGGAGGGCGCCGGGCGCGGATCTGAGGCGAGATCGGACACGGGCGCCAGTTACGCCCGGCCGGCGGCCGGCTCAAGGAAAGAGTGGATAACTTCGGTCCCCGGAGGTCGCCGTTGCGCCGAACGCCTCGAGGCTTCATTCTGCCAAACAGACGTTCGAGACCTCCCCAGAGACTCCCCGAGACCCGGCCGATGTTCCTTCGCTTCTTCTCCGAGCTGCGCCAGGCCAAGGTGCCGGTCAGCTTGCGCGAATACCTCCTGCTGATGGAGGCCCTCGACAAGGGCGTCATCGACCGCTCGATCGACGACTTCTACTACCTGTCGCGCGCCAGCCTGGTGAAGGACGAGAAGAACCTCGACAAGTTCGACCGCGTGTTCGGCCACGTCTTCAAGGGGCTGGAGACGGTGGGCGAGGGGATCACGGCCGACATTCCGGAGGAGTGGCTGAAGGCCCTGACCGAGAAGTTCCTCACCGACGAGGAGAAGGCCCAGATCGAGGCCCTGGGCGGCTTCGAGAAGCTGATGGAAACCCTGCGCGAGCGCCTGGCCGAGCAGAAGGAACGCCATCAGGGCGGCAACAAGTGGATCGGCTCGGGCGGCACCAGTCCCTTCGGCAACAATGGCTACAATCCCGAAGGCGTGCGCATCGGCCAGGACAAGGGCCGTCACGGCCGGGCCGTGAAGGTCTGGGACAAGCGCGAGTACAAGAACCTCGACGACAGCGTCGAACTGGGCACCCGCAACATCAAGGTGGCGCTGCGCCGTCTGCGCAAGTTCGCCCGCACGGGCGCGGCCGAGGAGCTGGACCTGCCCGGCACCATCCGCGGCACGGCCGAGAAGGGCTATCTCGACATCCAGCTGCGCCCCGAGCGCCGCAACGCCATCAAGGTGCTGATCTTCTTCGACATCGGCGGCTCGATGGACGGCCACATCAAGCTCTGCGAGGAGCTGTTTTCCGCCGCCAAGACCGAGTTCAAGAACCTGGAGTTCTACTACTTCCACAACTGCCTCTACGAGGGCGTGTGGAAGGACAACAAGCGCCGGCACACCGAGAAGGTCCCGACCTGGGAGGTGCTCCACAAGTTCCCGGCCGACTACAAGGTGATCTTCGTCGGCGACGCCACCATGAGCCCCTACGAGATCACCTACCCGGGCGGCAGCGTCGAGCACTGGAACGAGGAGCCCGGCGCCATCTGGATGAGCCGGGTCACCGACATCTACCAGAGCTGCATCTGGCTCAATCCTACCCCCGAGCGCCACTGGGACTACACCCAGTCGATCGGCGTCATGAAGCAGCTGATGAACGAGCGCATGTTCCCGCTGACCATCGACGGGCTGGACAAGGCCATGCGGGAACTGGTGCGGGGCTAGAGGCGAAGCCCAACTTGAAGGAACCTCCCCCTGTGGGGGAGGTGTCGGCGAAGCCGACGGAGGGGGGAGTGGCTGATTGATCGGCCAGTTCGGCGGCGGTTGAAAACGTCCCCCCACCGGCCTTCGGCCGCCTCCCCCACGGGGGGAGGTTTCCCGATCTCACAGCCCCGACAAATACCCCGCGATCGCCGTCCGGCGCGCGTCCAGCGCCTCCAGCTGCGCCCGCAGCCGCGCCTTCAGCCTGTCCGGGCACGCCCCGTCCTCGCCCAGCAGTTCGGCGATCTCCGAGATCGGCAGGCCCAGGGCCTTGAGGTCGGCGATGGCGGCCAGCCGGACGCGCGCCGCCTGGCCCAGGGTGCGGACGTTCTTCGGCCCGCGGCCGCAGGCGATCAGGCCCATCTCCTCGTAGTGGCGGATGGCCCGCAGGGTCAGGCCCAACTGCTCGGCGACGACGCCGATCGGGATCTCCGAGGCGCGCACGGTGAAGCGCGGGGCGGGTTGAGCGACGGCGGTGTGGACGCCGCCATGGGGTATCGAAGGCATCGGAACTCCCTTGCGAAGGCTCGTCTGGGCGCGGCGGCGGCGCTCGGCCAGGGCGATGGCCGCCTTTGTCCGCGGGCCGGGGATGGAGAGGTCGTGGAGGTTCATCCGAACTCCACCAGCACCTGGTCGGCGGCGACGGGATCGCCGGCCTTGGCGTTGACGGCTTTCACCGTGGCGT
>NZ_JBXAQX010000003.1:447601-589345 GCF_058807655.1 Caulobacter sp. GW821-FHT12A07 | reverse complement strand
CGGCTTCTTCGACATTGAGGACGAAGATCTTGCCGTCGCCGATCTTGCCCGTGGCCGCGGCGGCCTTGACCGCTTCGCCCGCCGAAGCCGCCGCTCCCACCATCGTCGACAAGCAGGACAAGGGCGACAACGCCTGGATGCTGACCTCGGCGCTGCTGGTGCTGCTGATGATCCTGCCGGGCCTGGCCCTGTTCTACGGCGGCCTGGTCCGCTCCAAGAACATGCTGTCGGTCATGATGCAGGTCTCGACCGTGGCCCTGATCGGCTTCGTCGCCTGGTTCCTGTGGGGCTACAGCTTCGCCTTCACCGACGGCGGACACTGGGACACCTTCGTCGGCGGTCTGGGCCGTCTGTTCCTGAAGGACGTCACGCCATCCAGCGTGGTCGCCACCTTCTCGACCGGCGTCGTGATCCCGGAACTGACCTTCATCGCCTTCCAGTCGACCTTCGCCGCCATCACCGCGGCCCTGGTGGTCGGCTCGCTGGTCGAGCGCATGAAGTTCGCCGCCATCGTGGCCTTCGCCGTGCTGTGGCCGCTGCTCTCGTACTACCCGATGGCCCACATGGTCTGGTGGTGGCCGGGTCCGGACGCGATCGCCCTGAACCCGACCGCGCCCGTCAAGGCCGGCCTGATCTGGAGCTTCGGCGCCCTCGACTTCGCCGGCGGCACCGTGGTCCACATCAACGCCGGTATCGCCGCCCTGGTCGGCGCCATCATCCTCGGCAAGCGCCAAGGCTTCGGCAAGGAACCGATGCCCCCGCACTCGCTGACCCTGACCCTGGTGGGCGCTGGCCTGCTGTGGGTGGGCTGGTTCGGCTTCAACGCCGGTTCGAACCTCGAGTCGAACGCCTACGCCTCGCTGGCCATGGTCAACACCTTCGTGGCCACCGCCGCGGCCGGTCTGTCCTGGATCATCGTCGAGTGGATCACCCGCAAGAAGCCGTCGGCCCTGGGCCTGGCCTCGGGCGTGGTCGCCGGTCTCGTCGCCGTCACCCCGGCCGCCGGCTTCGCCGGTCCGATGGGCGCCCTGATCCTGGGCCTGGTCGTCTCGCCGATCTGCATCATCTTCTGCTCGGCCGTTAAGAACGCCCTGAAGTACGACGACAGCCTGGACGCCTTCGGCATCCACGGCATCGGCGGCATCGTCGGCGCCATCGGCACCGGCCTGGTGGTCAACCCCGCCTGGGGCGGCGCCGGCGTCGTCGACTACACCTCGTGCGCCAAGGACGGCGACATCTCGACCTGCGACACCGCCGCCTACGACCTGGTCACCCAGGTCATCGCCCAGCTGAAGGGCGTCGGCGTCACGATCGTCTGGTCGGCCGTCGCCTCGATCATCGTCTTCCTGGTCATCAAGCTGGTGATCGGCCTGCGCGCCTCGCCGGACGCGGAAGAAGAAGGTCTGGACATCTCCGAACACGGGGAACGCGCCTACCACAGCTGAGCCTTCGGGCTCCGCTGGTAAGCGGTCCAAAAAAGAAGGGCGCGGAAGCTTCGGCCTCCGCGCCCTTTTTCTTTGCTGGCTCGGTGTCGCCCCCTACGGAACGCGCCGCGCCGAGATGATCTTCAGCGGCGGGTCGATGATCTGGCCGGTCATCACCGGATTGATCGCCTTGCCCGGCGTCGGCAGGGCCAGGATCTTCTTCACGACGTCCATCCCCTCGACCACCTTGCCGAAGGCGGCGAAGCCCTGGTTGTCGCCCGAGGCGGCCGGATTGGCGTCCAGGCCCGGGGCGTCGCCGATCAGGATGAAGAAGTCCGAGGTCGCCGTTCCGGGCGCGTTGCGGGCGATCGAGACCACGCCGTCCACGTGCTTGAGGCCGGTCTTGGTGGTCGGCTCGTGGGCGATCGGCGGCAGCACCCGTTTGGGATCGCCCTGCACCCCGCCCTGGATCAGGCCGTACTCCGGCGCGCCCGGCGCTCGCGAGGCCCGGAAGAAGGTCGCCCCGTCATAGCGCTTCTGATCCACATAACGCAGGAAGTTGGCCGTGGTGATCGGCGCTTCCTTGGTGGCCAGCTCGATGACGATGCGGCCCAGCGGCGTCTCGACGGCCACCCGCGTGGGCGGCTTGGGCGCGGGTGGCGGCGGAGCGGCCGGCTGGGGCGCGGGGGCGGCTTCCTGGGCGTGCGCCGAAGAGGCGGCGGCGGCCGCTGCGGCGGCGAGGAACAGGCGGCGGTCCATGCTGGACTCCCTAAACACAAAGGCCAGGGACACTAGGCGGAACGGCGCCCTCCCCGCCAGCGCGAGGATTGCGGCAAACACCTTCAGCGCAAAAACATCGTCATCCCGGCCGAAGCGCAGCGTAGAGCCGGGACCCAGGGGATTGGGTGCGGCTACGGAAGCTGCCGCCCAAGCGGCTGTAATCGCACTGCGGCGGCCCCTGGGTCCCGGGTCTGTGGCGCGACGCGCCTCCGCCCGGGATGACGCCCAAGAGAGCCTAGAACGGCCCGCCCAGGCGGCACCGCTTCACCCACCAGTCAGGCCGCATCGCCTCGATGCGCTCGGCCAGGCCCTCGGCCTCGATGTCGCTGGCGCACAGAGCAAAGCAAGTCGCGCCGGAGCCCGACATCCGCGCCAGCAGCGCCTCGGGCTCGTCGGCCAGCAGCTCCAGCACCTCGCCGATGCGCGGCTCCAGGGCCACGGCCGGGGCCTGCAGGTCGTTGCGGGTCAGGGCCGCGAGCCAGGCGCAGACCTCCTCGGCGCTCTCGAAGGCGTCGGGCGTCGGCGGCGGAGCCGCCCCGCGCGGATCCACGGCGGCGTCATAGGCGCGATAGACAGCGCCGGTCGGCGACGGAACCAGCGGATTGACCAGCACGGCGTGCAGTTCGGGCAGCCCGGGGGCTGGCGACAGCCGCTCTCCCCTGCCCTGCGCCATCACCGGCGCGGCCCACAGGCACGGAACCCCGTCCGCGCCCAGCGAGCCGGCCACGGCTTCCAGTTCGGCGTCCGACAGCGACAGCCCCAGGGCCTCGCGCAGCAGCCGCAGGGCCGCGCCAGCGTCGCTGGAGCCGCCGCCAAGGCCGGCGGCGATCGGCAGGGCCTTGTCGAGGATCAGCCGCACCGGTGGGGCCGGTCCGCCGACGGCCTCGTGCAAAGCCCGCGCGGCGCGGACCACCAGATTGCCGCCGTCGACCGGGATCTCGCCGCCGAACCGGCCGGTCGCCTCGAAGCTGGGCGCATCGGCCGGCTGGATCGACACCGTGTCGCCGACGTCGGCGAACACCATCAGGCTCGACAGCGGGTGATAGTTCTCCGCGTCGGGCCCGCCGACGTGCAGGAACAGGTTGACCTTGGCCGGGGCGAAGGCGGAACGGCGCATCGAGGTATCCGAGAACTGGGCTTGTGGCCCGTAGACCTAAAGCGTGTCGGCGCCGTTGGCCACGGCCGGGGCCTTGGCGGGGCCCTTCGACCCCAGCCCGTCCTTCAGCTTGGCCTCGGCGGCGGCCTTCTGCTCGGGCGTCGGCTCCAGGCTCAGCACGCGCCGCCACTGGAACTGGGCCTCGGTCTTGCGGCCCAGACGCCAGTAGACGTCGCCCAGGTGGTCGTTGATGTCCGGATCGCCGGGCTCGAACTCGATGGCCTGTTCCAGCATCTCGACGGCGGCCTTGTCGTCGCCCAGGCGGTGATAGGCCCAGCCCAGGGAGTCGAGCATGGCGCCCGACTGCGGGTTGGCCTTCACGGCCCTCTGCACCATCGTCAGGGCTTCGGCCAGGTGCTCGTTGCGATCGATCCACGAGTAGCCGAGATAGTTCAGCAGTTCGGGCTCGTCGGGATTGAGGCTGAGTGCCTGCTGCAGGTCGCGCTCGGCGTCGGGCCAGCGGCCGGCTCGTTCCAGCGACACGCCGCGCATGTAGAGCAGCCGCCAGTCGGGCTTGTCCTTCTCGGCGGCCACCAGCGGATCGATCACCGCCACGGCGTCGGCCCAGCGGTCGTTGGCCCGCAGCAGGTCGGCATAGACCAGCTGGGCGCTGCGGCCGGCGTTGGGCGACTTGGCGGCGGCCTCGGCGATGGTCAGGGCCTTGGCCTTGTCGCCGGCGTTCTGCAGCGTCCAGGCGATCTTGCCCTGGGCCGCGGGATAGCGCGACGAAGTGGCCGGAACGCGGGCATAGGCGGCGCGAGCCGCCTCGGGATCGCCGCCCTGGTCGAGCAGGTCGCCGACCATCAGCAGCGCGTCCTCGCGCTTGGGATCCAGGTGCAGGGCCAGGCGCAGATAGGCCAGGGCGAACTGGCTCTGGCGCTCGTTGCTGAACACCGCCGCGCAGGCGACCAGGCTGTTGGCCGCACCCTGGCGGACCGTGTTCAATGGCGGGGCGGCCTTCTTCGCGGCGGCGCGGGCGCGCGCCTCCAGCAGCGCCGAGTCGGTCGGGGCGTCGGCCAGGATGGAGTCGTAGAGGGCCACGGCCTCGTCGCGGCGCTTGCGGCGCTCCAGGAACGCGCCGTAGTCGATGGCGAACATCGGCCGCACGGCCGGAACCTCCATCAGCGCCTTGTAGTCGGCTTCGGCCTCGGCGGTCTTGCCGGCCCGCTCCAGGATCTCGGCGTGGCCCAGGCGGCCGAAATACTGCACCAGGCGGTCGTTGCGCAGCTCGGGCAGGGTCTGGGCCTTGGCGGCGTCGCCGGCCGCGGCGGCGGCCCACGGGGTCAGCAGGGTGACGACCGGACGATGCGGGAAGCCCAGGGTCGGATCGGCCAGCAAGGTTTGAGCATCCTTGCCCTTGCCGCGCGACAGCAGGTCGACGGCCTGGGTCAGCACGCCCAGGCGACGCACGCCCTCGGTCCCGCCCGGCGCGACCGGCGCCAGTTCGGCGGCGCGCGACACCTCGCCGGCCAGCAGCGAAGCGGTGAAGGCCCGCTCGGCGATCAGGCCCGGGTCCTCGCCCAGGTTGCGGGCGGCCTGGAAATAGGCGGCGGCTTCCTCGCTGCGCCCGTCCTCCATCGCCGCCTGGCCGGCCAGGAACTGGCCGTAGGCCGAACGCCCGTCCCAGGGCGTGTTGTTCCACCCGCTCTGCTCGCCGCGCAAAGGCGGCCCCGACGTGGCGCAGGCGGCCAGGACGGCGGTGGAGGCCAGGGACAGGAGGACTCGGAAACGCATCATCCGGCCACCCTGTTCGGTTTCAGGGCCTCGTTCAAGCATCCTTCTCCCCTTGCGGGAGAAGGTGTCGTCCGCGGGACGACGGATGAGGGGTCGCACGAACGAAAAACGCCGCGACGGCTGATCGGCTGTCGCGGCGTTCTATGTCTGAGAGACCCCTCACCCGACCTCCCTCCGGGAGGCCACCCTCTCCCGCAAGGGGAGAGGCAAAGAGCCCTACATATTCGGATAGTTCGGACCGCCGCCGCCTTCGGGCGTCGTCCAGACGATGTTCTGCGACGGGTCCTTGATGTCGCAGGTTTTGCAGTGGACGCAGTTCTGGGCGTTGATCTGGAACTTCGGATTGGCGCCCTGCTCGTCGTACAGCACCTCGTAGACGCCGGCCGGGCAGTAGAGACGCGCCGGTTCGCCGTACTTGGGCAGGTTGACGTCGATCGGGATCGACGGGTCCTTCAGCTTCAGGTGCGCCGGCTGGTCTTCCTCGTGGTTGGTGGCCGACAGGAAGACGCTCGACAGCTTGTCGAAGCTGATCACGCCGTCCGGCTTGGGATAGACGATCGGCTTGTAGTCCTTGGCCAGGCCCGTCGAGGCCGCGTCGGTCTTCTCGTGCTTCAGCGTGCCGAAGAACGAGAACCCGCCCAGCAGGTGCGCGCACCACATGTCGAACATGCCGGCCGCCCCGCCCAGGGCCGTGCCCAGCTTGCCCAGCAGCGGCTTGGCGTTGCGGACGACCTTCAGTTCCTTGGCCACCCAAGACTTCTCGAAGGCGGCTTCGTACTCGACCAGGGCGTCGCCCTCGCGGCCGGCGGCGATGGCCTTGAACGCCTCCTCGGCGGCCAGCATGCCGGTCTTCATGGCGTTGTGGCTGCCCTTGATGCGCGGCACGTTCACGAAGCCGGCCGAGCAGCCGATCAGCACGCCGCCCGGGAACGACAGCTTCGGGATCGACTGGTAGCCGCCCTCGGTGATGGCCCGCGCGCCGTAGGCGATGCGCTTGCCGCCTTCCAGGTAGGGTCGCACCGAAGGGTGCTGCTTGAAGCGCTGGAACTCGTCGAACGGCGACAGCCAGGGGTTCTTGTAGTTCAGGTGCACCACGTAGCCGATGGACACGTAGTTGTCCCCGAAGTGGTACATGAAGCTGCCGCCGCCCGTCTGGTTGTCCAGCGGCCAGCCGGTGGTGTGCTGGGCCAGGCCCGGCTGGTGCTTGTCGGCCGGGATCTGCCACAGCTCCTTGATGCCGATGCCGTACTTCTGCGGCGACTTGCCGGCGTCCAGCTCGAACTTGGCGATCAGCAGCTTGGCCAGCGAGCCGCGCACGCCCTCGGCGATGAACACGTACTTGCCGTGCAGTTCCATGCCCGGCTGGTAGTCCGGCTTCTCGTGGCCGTCCTTGGCGACGCCAACCACGCCGACGACCACGCCCTTCAGCGAGCCGTCCTCGCGCCAGACCGTGTCCGAGGCGGCGAAGCCCGGATAGATCTCGACGCCCAGCTCTTCGGCCTGGGCGGCCAGCCAGCGGGTGACGTTGCCCAGCGAGGCGATGTAGCAGCCGTGGTTGTGCATGAACGGCGGCATGGCGAACATCGGCAGGCCGAGCTCGCCCTGAGGACCGAGCAGCAGGAACTTGTCCTTGGTGACCGGGGTCTCGAGCGGCGCGCCCTTTTCCTTCCAGTCGGGGATCAGTTCGTTCAGCGCCTTGGGATCGATGACCGCGCCCGACAGGATGTGGGCGCCGACCTCCGAGCCCTTTTCGACCAGGGCCACGCTGATTTCGGTTCCGGCCTTCTCGGCCAGTTGCTTGAGACGGATGGCAGACGCCAGGCCCGCCGGGCCGCCCCCGACGATGACGACGTCGTATTCCATCGACTCGCGTTCGAGGACTTCGCTCATGGCTTCTCCCGCCCCAGGCTCTTGAGTGGAGCCTGCCTTCTTCCTGTTTGAGTCGGACTTTATCCGAACGTGACGCCACGGCGGTCAAGGAAAACCGGATAGTTTTTGTTGCACCGCAGCGCGGACATATCGGTGACGCAGCTCATTATACTCGCTAGAGAAAACGTCATGAGCCTCGCCGTCGATCCGCGCGCCGTCGAAAGCCTGCTGGCCTTCTGGGCCGATGCGGGTGTCGAGGCCTGCTACGCCGACGAGCCGATCGACCGCCTGGCCGAGGGCGCGGCCCTGCTGCGGGCCCGCAGCCAGCCCCAGCCCGTGGTCGTCGCCGCGCCCCCTCCCCGTCCCGGCGCGTTCGGCGGCGTCGACATCGGCGCGGCCGCTGCGGAGGCCAAGGCGCTCGCCGCCGCCTGCAACGACCTCGAAAGCCTGGCCGCCGCCATCGCCGCCTTCGACGGCTGCCCGCTGAAGACCCAGGGCGCCAAGCAGGCGGTGTTCTCGCGCGGCCCCGGCGACGCCCCGGTCATGGTGATCGGCGAAGGCCCCGGCGCCGAGGAAGACGCCCGCGGCCAGCCCTTCGTCGGCCGGGCCGGCCAGTTGCTCGACCGCATGCTCAAGGCCGCCGGTCTGCAGGACCGCGCCTTCATCACCAACACCGTCTTCTGGCGCCCGCCGGGCAACCGCACGCCCACGCCCCAGGAGCAGGCCGTCTGCGCCCCGTTCGTCGAGCGAACGATCGCCCTGGTCAAACCCAAGTTGATCCTGATGGTCGGCGGCGCCTCCGCAAAGAGCATGTTGCGCCGTGAGGAAGGCATTTTGTCGCTTCGCGGCCGCTGGTTCGAGTGGCGTTCCGAGGACGGTTCGATCGAGGTTCCGGCCTTGCCCAGCTTGCATCCGGCCTTCCTGCTGCGCCAGCCGGCGGCCAAGAAGAAGGCCTGGCAGGACCTCTTGATGCTGGCCGAAAGACTTGATCGGCCGGAAAGGCCCCATTAAACAAGCCGCTGACCAGTCGGAACGGGGACGCGCGCCGCCTTTGCAAAGGCCTTGCGCGGATACGATTTGCAGCTTTTCGCTCGCCCTCTGGCCGTTGTCTCGGCCCTCGCGCTCTGCCTGAACCTCGCCGCGCCCGCGGTGCGGGCTGCGGGGCTCGAACCTCTGTCCGACAGCGACCAGCGCTTCTACCAGGCCGCCTTCACGGCGGCCGACCGCGGTGATTTCGACGCCGCCGAAGCCGCCTTCGCCAACACCCGCGACCGCAGCCTGATCGGCAAGCTGTCGCTGACCCGGCTGATGCACCCGACGGCCTATACGGCCAGCTATGACGACCTGACCGGCTGGCTGAAGCTCTATGGCGACGAGGCCGGCGCCGATCGCGTCTACGCCCTGGCCCTCAAGCGCAAGCCCGCCCGCTCGCCCGAGCCCAAGGCTCCCGAACTGTTCGTCGAAGTGGCCCAGGGCGTGCGCAGCGCCGGTCCGGCCGACAAGGGCCGCGCCGCCCGCGAGGCCTACTATTCCGGCGACGTGAAGGCCGCCCTGAAGCTGGCCAAGCTGGCCAACGAGCGCTGGATCGCCGGCCTCGCCGCCTTCCGCCTGGAATCCTACGCCGAAGCGCGCGGCTATTTCGAGCAGGTGGCCCACGACGAGGGCCAGGACGACTGGCTGCGCGCCGCCGGCGCCTTCTGGGCCGCGCGGTCGGCCAGCATGGCCGGCGACAGGACCGCCGTCCGCGACCTGCTGAACCAGGCCGCCCAGGCGCCGCAGACCTTCTACGGCATGATCGCCGCCCGCCAGCTGTCCATGGCCGGCGTGGCCGTGGCCAACGATCCGGACGACCCGATCGCCGCCCTGATCACCCGCGTCTCCTACAACGGCCCCGACCCGGCTTCGCTGGGCAAGCTGCTGTCCTCAGACCAGCGCGCCCGCCGCGCCGCCTCGCTGGCCCAGCTGGGCCGCTGGACCGAGGCCGGCGCCGAGCTGCGGGCCGGCCTGTCGCTGGCGACCGACGACAAGGCCCGCGCCGACTGGAGCGCCCTGACGCTCGCCCTCAACGCCCGCGCGCCGTTCAACGCCGGCCGTCCGGTCAAGAAGATCGGCGGCGAGGACTATCCCCTGCCCGAGCTGGCCCCCAAGGGCGGTTTCACGATCAGCAAGGCCCTGGTCTACGCCCTGGTGCGCCAGGAAAGCCGCTTCGACCCGATGGCCGTCTCCGGCGCCGGGGCCGTGGGCCTGATGCAGCTGATGCCCGTCGCCGCCGCCCGCGCCGCGGGCGACGACAAGCTGCTGGCCGACAACACCCCGCTGTTCGACCCGGCCTTCAATCTGCGGGTCGGCCAGGACTACTTCACCTGGCTGATGGACCGCGGCCTGCAGAGCCCCGACATCCTGCGCGCCGTCGCCGCCTACAACGGCGGTCCGGGCACCCTGCTGAAGGTGCAGCAGCAGCTGGGCCAGGACTGCGACAGCCTGCTGCTGATCGAAAGCCTGCCGGCCCAGGAGACCCGCAACTACGTCGAGAAGGTCATGGCCTCGTACTGGACCTACCGCCGCCTGCTTGGCGCGGAGACCAAGACGCTGGACGCCGTGGCCAGCGGTCAGCGGGTGATCGACTTCCGGCTGGATATGTAATCTGTTTCCTTCTCCCCTTGCGGGAGAAGGTGTCGGCGAAGCCGACGGATGAGGGGTCGAAAGACCTCTCCGCAAGCTTCTGAGAAACCCCTCACCCGACCTCGCTCCGCGAGGCCACCCTCTCCCGCAAGGGGAGAGGGACGCTCGTCACCCCGCCTCGCCCGTCAGCTCCCGCCGCGCCTTCTCCAGCTCCTCGGCGTAGCGCCGCGTCGCATAGGCCTCCGACAGCACGCCCAGCACGTTCTTCTTGTCGTCGATCACCGCCAGTTCGTCGGTCTCGCCGTGGTCGAAGGCGCGCATGACGTCCTTGATGGTCTGGTCGGGCTTCAGCGCCGTGTCGGCGTTGATCGCCAGGCTGGCCACGGGCTTCTCGCCGTCGCCACCGTCGACATAGGCCTTGGCGGTCGGGATCACCCCGGCATAGAGCCCGGTCTCGTCGACCATGATCACCCGCTTGGTCGAGCCCAGCGGAAAACGGCGGCGGAACTCGGCCAGGGTGGTCGAGGCCGGCACGGTCTGGACGTCCTTGCGCATCATCCGCCCGGCGCTCAGCGGCCGCATCCACGAGACGTCGTGGGCGCTGCGGATGGTCTCGCCGCGCAGGTGCAGCCGCCAGGTCGAGAACGAATAGCCGAAGGTCTCGCGCACCATGGCGCTGGCGATCATCGAGGCCACCAGGGCCGCGGCGGCCACGGTGAAGTCGCCGGTCGCCTCCAGCACCAGGAACGACATGGTGAAGGGCCCGCCGACCACGGCCACGCCCAGCGCCGCCATACCGACCAGGGCCGCGACGGTCGGATCCAGGCTCGGCGCCCAGGGGATCAGCAGCGACAGCGCCGAGAACACCTGGCCGATCAGCGCCCCCAGGAACAGCGAGGCGAAGAAGAGGCCGCCCCGAAACCCGAAGCTCAGCGAGATCACCGAGGCCAGCGCCTTCATCGCCAGCAGCAGCACCAGCATCTTCAGCGGCAGTTCGGTCATCAGGTTCAGGTGCAGCGCCCCGTGGCCCGCCGACAGGGTCTGCGGCGTGACCAGGGCCAGCGCGGCCAGCCCGACCCCGCCGATCGCCGGTCGGAGCCAGCGCGGGATCGGCGAGCGCGTCACCAGCCGCTCGGCGTTGGCCACCAGCCGCATCAGGGCGATGCCCAGCACCGCGCTGATCAGGCCCAGCAGGGCGTAGAGGCCGTAGTCGGTCCACGACTGCACGGCCTGGGTGTCGGTCTTCAGCAGATAGGGGATCGCGCCCATCTTGCCGGCCACCAGCACGGCGGCCAGGGCCGCGGCGGCCACGGGGGCCAGGTTGGCGACGGTATAGGCCCCGATGACGATCTCGAAGGCGTAGAAGGCCCCGGTCAGCGGCGCCCCGAACGCGGCGGCGATCGCCGCGCCGGCCCCGGCGCCCACGAGCGTGCGCATGTCGGCCCGGCGCAGGTTCAGCCGCTGGCCGGCGAACGAGGCCGCCGCCGCGCCGGCCTGGGCATAGGCCGCCTCCAACCCCACCGAGGCCCCGACCCCGTTCGACAGCATGGTCTGGCCGCAGATGAAGGCGCTGTCCTTCATCGACAGCCGCCCGCCGTGCAGGGCGTTGGCCTCCACCGGGTCGACAGCCGGACGCGGCCGGTACTTGGCCCAGGCCCAGCCGGCCGCGCCCAGCAGCAGGCCGCCGATCGGAATGGCCAGCAGCCGCCAGGGCGCGACATGGGTCTGGGCGCTGAGCCGCTCGTTGATGTCGATCTGGAACAGCAGCATCTGCAGGCCGTGCGCCACCTGGGCCTGCACGACCGCGAAGGTCCCGGCCGCCACCCCGATCAGGGTGGCCACGGCGATCAGCCACAGCTCGCTCGACCGGATCCTGCGCCGCAGCCAGCCGACGCCCTTCACGGATGCGGCGGCGGAGGCGTGGGCGAGCGACATGGGTCTTCGATAACGCGGGGCGGCGGGTCACTTCAATCCCGTAAGACCCCCTCAGTCGGCTTCGCCGACAGCTCCCCCAAAAGGGGAGCATCTCGAAGAGCAACGCGCCCGCAAATCCTCCCCCTCTGGGGGAGGTGGCCCGGAGGGCCGGAAGGGGCTAGCGCTAGACCTTCAACCGCCGCGCCTTCAGCCGTCCCGCCAACGCCTTCTCCGGCGCCGCGCCCACGAACCCCGGCCCCGCCGCATAGTCCAGCCGCCGCGCCAGCACCCCGATCGGCGCCGCCGTCAGCCGCGCCAGCAGCCCGCCCGCCGGAACCAGCAGGGCCGCCGCCCCCGCCCCGCCGGCCAGATGCGCCTCGACCGGTCCGCGCCAGGCCTCCGGCAGGCCCCGCGCCGGATCCAGCGCCAGGATCCAGTCGCCCCGCGTCACAGCCGCTCCCGCCGCCAGCAGCGCGCCCCGGTCGCCCGACGCCGCCACGAACCGCGCGCCGCTGTCCTCGATCAGCGCATCCAAGCCAGGCTCGGCCGGCCCGGCGATCACCACCTCCTTGACCAGGCCGTCGACGGCCGCCGGCACCAGCTGGGCCAGAAGCTGGGCGAGCGCGTGCACGGAGGCTGGGCCGGGCGCGACGGCGGGGAGGATCACTGAGATCATGCATCCGCCTTTGCGGCCTCGCGCTACATCGCGTCAAGCATCGTTCTTGTTATGTTCTCAAGGTGCACGTAAGGTTCGCCTCATGCTGTCGCGCCGCTCCTTCACCGACACCGCCTACAAGACCGGGACCGCCGCCCTGCGCGGTCGCGGTGCGCGCAGCAACGAGACCGGCCGCTACGAGAGCCGCACCTCCGAGCCCTTCGAAGACGGCTGGACGGAGGACGACAACGCCGCCCGGCCGCTGACCACCAGCGTGCTGGCCATGAAGTCCAAGACCGTCATCGCTCGCAACAAGAGCCCCGACGTCGGCTTCGACCGCTCGATCAACCCCTATCGCGGCTGCGAGCACGGCTGCATCTACTGCTACGCCCGGCCCGCCCACGCCTATCTCGGCCTCTCCCCCGGCCTCGACTTCGAGAGCAAGCTGTTCTTCAAGCCCGAAGCCGGCAAGCTGCTCGACCGCGAGCTTTCGAAGCCGACCTACAAGGTCGGCTCGGTGCATATTGGCGGCGACACCGACCCGTACCAGCCGCAGGAGCGCGGGCTTCGCGTCACCCGGGGCGTGCTGGAGACCCTGAGCCGCTATCGCCACCCGTTCTCGATCATCACCAAGTCGGCCCTGATCACCCGCGACCTCGACATTCTGGGCGAGATGGGCAAGGCGGGCCTGGCCCGCGCCGCCGTGTCGATCACTACGCTCGACCGACGCCTGGCCCGCAGCATGGAGCCGCGCGCCGCCACGCCCGAACGCCGCCTCGACGCCGTGCGCCAGCTGTCCGAAGCCGGCGTGCCGACCATCGTCATGTTCGCCCCGGCCATCCCGTCGCTGAACGACCACGAGATGGAGGCGGTGCTGGAGCGGGCCAAGGAAGCCGGCGCGGTGGCTGCGGGATACGTCGCCATCCGCCTGCCGATGGAGATCCATGGCCTCTTCGAGCAGTGGCTGGCCTCCGACCATCCCGACCGCGCCAAGCGGGTGATGTCGCTGGTGCGCCAGATGCGCGGCGGGGCGGCCTATGACAGCGAGTTCGGCAAGCGCATGACCGGCGAAGGCCCGATCGCCGAGGTGCTGAACCAGCGCTTCCACGCCGCCCTGAAGCGCTTCGAACTCGACAAGCCCCTGCCCCGCCTCGACGTCACTCAGTTCCGCGTCCCGCCCAAGGCGGGGGATCAGTTGAGTTTGTTCTAGTCGCTCCCTCCCCCCCAGGCCCGTCATCCCGGCCGAAGCGAAGCGGAGAGCCGGGACCCAGGGGCCGCCGTATTGCGCTGGCCGCCCCAAGGCGCCCGACCTGAACGCCGCGCCCAGTCGCCTGGGTCCCGGCTCTGCGCGCTACGCGCTCCGGCCGGGATGACGACCGGTGAAGTAGAAGCACGCTTGCGTCTGTCACAGGAAGGTCCGCCAATGCCGCCCATGACGACAGAACACCGTTACGCCGGAGGGTGCCTGTGCGGCGCCGTGCGCTGGAGCGCTGCGGGCGAACCGACCTATCAGGGCTATTGCTGCTGCGCCGACTGCCGCAAGGCTTCCGGCTCCGGCTTCGTGCCGTTCATGGGCTTTGCGGCCTCGGCGGTGACGATCACCGGAGAGACGCTGAAGGTCCGCTCGCCGGCCTTCCGGGGCGGCACGGCCCTGCGCAACGCCTGCCCGGCCTGCGGCGGCCTGGTGTTCGGCGGCGAGGTCGGGGTCGACGCCAGCCACACGATCTATGCCGGCTCGCTGGACGACGCGGCGCAGTTCGCGCCGACCATGGCCCTCTTCCTGCGCGACAAGCCGGCCTGGGTGGTGCTGCCGCCAGGCCTGGCGGCCTTCGAGACCATGCCGGACTAGGAAATCACCCAGCCACCTGTCGGTGCGAACGCCCGCCGTTCGTCCTGGCCAAGAACCGCCCGAGCCGGGGCGTCATAAAAAGGGAGAACGAGCATGTCGGATACGAGCGGAAAGTTCGGCTGGTACGAACTGATGACCACCGACGTCGAGGCGGCGGCCAAGTTCTACGCCGAGGTCGTGGGCTGGACGCCGACCGACTCCGGCCTGCCCGGCCCCACGCCCTACACCATCCTCAATGTCGGCGACGCCGGGGTCGGCGGGGTGTTCACGCCCGAGGGCGGCTGTCCGGAAGGCTCCCGCCCCGGCTGGATCGGCTACATCTTCGTCGACGACGTCGACGCCTATGTGGAGAAGGTCGTCGCGGCCGGCGGTTCGGTGTTCATCCCCGCCGGCGACATCCCCACGGTCGGCCGTTTCTCGGTCGTCGCCGATCCGTACGGGGCGGTCTTCACGCTGTTCAAGCCGTTCCCGCAGGACGAGGTCCCGCCGCAGCCGCCCGAATGGGCGCCGGGAACCTTCGGCTGGCGCGAACTGATGGCCGGCGACCTGGAAGGCGCTTTCGCCTTCTATTCGGGCCTGTTCGGCTGGGTGAAGACCCAGGCCATCGACATGGACCCGATCGGAACCTACCAGCTCTTCGCCTACGAGGCGGGCGGCCAGGACGTGGGCGGCATGATGACCAGGACCGCCGACATGCCGGCGTCGTTCTGGAACTACTACGCCCAGGTCGACAGCGCCTGCGCCGCCCGCGACCGCGCCCTGGCCGCCGGCGCCACGACCATGATGGACGTCCACCAAGTGCCCGGCGGCAGCTGGATCTACATGGCGACCGACCCGCAGGGGGCCGGGTTCGCGGTGGTGAGCACCAACCAATAGCCCTCTCCCCTTGCGGGAGAGGGTGGCCCGCGAAGCGGGTCGGGTGAGGGGTCGATGGCCCGATCAGCCGCGAAAGCGGAACTGCCGGGCGTAGCGTCCAAGTTCTGAGAGACCCCTCATCCGTCGGCTGTCGCCGACACCTTCTCCCACAAGGGGAGAAGGATCATTTCTCCAGCAGCAACGCCTTGGTCAAAAACGCCTTGTCGCGCCCGATCACCCGCAGCCCGGCCGCGCCGAACAGCGCCTCCAGGTCCTCCTGCGCGTAGCTGCCGTAGAACGGCTCGTGGAAATAGGCCGGGAAGACCTCGAGCATCCGCGCCAGCTGCGGCTCGTCGGACGGCTGGACGGAGTCGGCGAAGGCCAGCACGCCGCCGGGCTTCAGCACCCGGGCGATCTCGGCCGCCACGATGGGGCGCACGCGCGGCGGCAGTTCGTGGAACAGATAGACGCAGGTCGCCGCGTCCAGGCTGCAATCGGCGAAAGGAAGATGCTCGGCGTTGGCCTGCACCATGCCCCGGCCCGACCGGGTGCGGGCTTCGGTCAGATAGGCCGGCGACAGGTCCACGCCCGCCAGGGCCGCGCGCGGGAAGGCCTGCGCCAGGTCCCGCAGGAAGGCGCCCGAACCGCAGGCGACGTCGACGGCGCTGAGCGCCCGCTGGTCGCGTCCCCGCCAATGCCGGGCCAGCAGCGACAAGGCCCGACGGCGCATCGCCCCGGCCGCGCCGGAGAACAGCGCCTCGACCTGGGCGTCGTAGCGACGGGCGCTCTCGGCGGTGAACCAGCCGCCCGACTGATAGTGGAAGTTCTGCCGGTAATAGGCCGGATAGCCCTGGCTTTTCGGATCGTCGCGCACCTCGACGCCGTCCCCGCGCCGGCGGCGCTGGTCGACCTCGCGGGCGTCGGCCAGGAAGTCCCAGGCCTTGAGGATCGAACCAGCCGGATCGGCGGGCGCGTCTTCCATCGGCGGATAGAGGCCTGCGGCGACGTCGGCGGCGTCCTTCTCGAAGGCGGCGAAATAGGCGCGGCGCAGGCGCGCCCGCGACAACGGCGGGGACTCCGACGCCAGGCGCGGCGCGGCCTTGCCCTCGGCCGGCCGGGTCATGAACTTGGCCAGCCCGCCGGCGGCGGTCCACCAGGCGGCCTTGGCCGCCGCCTTGCCGCGCTGGGCGGCGGCGTCGAGCGTAAAAGCCCTACGCCCGCCCTCGCCTCTTCGTTCGTCCTGGACCATGCCGCCTCATCGCGAGAAGACGCCGACCAGCTCAATATGCGGCGACCAGAGGAACTGGTCCACCGGCAGCACCTTCTCCAGCTTGAAACCGGCGTCGATCAGCACGCCGGCGTCACGGGCGAAGGTCGCCGGATTGCAGGAAACCCCCACCACCCGCGAGACCTTGGACTTGGCGATCTCGTGCACCTGCTCCAGCGCGCCGGCGCGCGGCGGGTCGAAGACCACGGCGTCCATCTTGTCGAGCTCGGTCGACAGCATCGGCCGGCGGGTGAGATCCCGCGCCTCGGCGATGATGGCCTTGAGGCCCGGCGCCGATCCGACGGCCGACTTCAGGGCCGCGATCGCCGGCTCGGCGGAGTCGGCGGCGTAGACCGAACCGATCTCGGCCATGCGGAAGGTGAAGGTGCCAACGCCGCAGAACAGGTCGGCGATCTTGGCCGCGCCGGCCACGTGCGCCAGGGCGAAATCGGCCATGGCCTTCTCGGCGGCGGGCACGGCCTGCAGGAACGAGCCGGCCGGCAGCGGCACGATGGCGGGCCCCAGCTTCACCAGCGGCTGGCGGGCCATGTACAGCGTCTCGCCGGCCAGGGTGACGCGGGCGAAGTCGAACTCGCCGGCCACCATCGCCGCCTGCACGCGGGCGTCGGCCGACAGCCCGCCGCTCTTGCGCTCCACGCCGGTGACGTCGATGTCCAGGCCCGTGCCGGTCAGGGTGACGTGCAGGGTCGGGGCCGACTTCGGGTGCTCGAGGAACGGCTGGGCCAGGCGCGCCAAACCCGGCAGGGCCGCGACGATCTTAGGATGGGTGACCGGGCATTCCTCGATCTTCACCAGGTTCCAGGAGCGGCGCTCCTTGAAGCCCAGGCGCACCCCGCCCTTGCCGCCGCGCGCGTGCAGCGCCACCCGGCGGCGCGAGGCCGGCGGCGAGGCGATGGTCGGCAGGATCTCGGTCTCGATCCGCTCGCGCTTCAGCTCGAACCGCACCTGCTCGCGCTTCCAGTCGAGATAGGGCGCGATGTCCCAGTGCTGCAGCGCGCAGCCGCCGCAGTGGCCGAAGTGCCTGCACGGCGGCGCGACCCGCTCGGGGCTGGCCTCCAGGATGTCGACGAGCTCGCCGCGCGCGCCTTCCATGCGGGCGGTGATCTTCTCGCCCGGCAGGGTCAGCGGCACGAAGGCCGGGCCGGCCGCCACGCCGTCGCCCTGGCCGCCGACGGCGTCGATAGTCAGTTCTCGCATTGTCAAAAGTCGCCTTAAGGAACCCCGCCGGGCTCCGATCCGTTCAAGCCAAGCCATGGGCATGGCCTAATTTCCGCCTCTTCCGCGCCAAGTTCGACGCCGAAGAAGCCAGTTCGAACGCGTCCATACCTCATTCGGGGGCCGCGTGCGTGAACGAAGATGAACGGCCCGGTCAACGACCGTTCAGCTACGGCTTGGCATGGTGCGAGCAACGGACGATCCCCCGATCGTCACGCCCGCCTTCAGGGAGAGTTTTTCGATGATGATCCGGACCGCCATCAGCGCCATCGTCGCCGGCGCGGCCCTCGTCGGCGCCGCGGCCCCGACGATCGCCTCGGCCCAGGCCTACGGCTACGACCAGGGCGGTTATCAGGGCGGCCAGGGCGGCGCCTATGACCGCAACGGCTACTACTACGACCCCTGCCGTCGCAGCACGACCAACCGCGCCACCGGCGGCGGCCTGGCCGGCGCTGGCATCGGCGCGGCCATCGGCAGCAGCGTCGCGGCCCGCGGCGCCAAGACCGAAGGCGCGGTGCTGGGCGGCCTGCTCGGCGCGGTCGTCGGCGGCAACATCGGCAAGAGCTCGGCCGCCTGCGCCCCCGGCGCGACCCCGCCGCCGCCTCCCCCACCGCCCCGCGCCTACAACGACCGCTACGACGACTACGACCGCAACGCCGGCGGCTATGACGACGCCCAGTACGACCGTCGCGGCGGCTACACCTACGAGTCCGAGCGCTCCTACCGGGTGACCGAAGGCCGCGCCGACGCCAACGGCTGCACCCTGGCCGAAAGCCCGATCTACCTGCCCGACGGCCGCACCCAGAAGCGCTTCGTCCGCGTCTGCCCCGACGCCTCGGGCCGCTACCAGGTCGTCGACTAAGCTTCGGATTTCCTCCCCGGAATCCCATACTGAGGGCCGCCAGCTCCCCCCGCTGGCGGCCTTTTCTTTTGCCCGCCGTCTGGCGGAACCACCGCCCCGCCCTGCTATTGAGATCGCATGACAGACGTCGACATCGCGATCGTAGGCGCCGGCGCGGCGGGCCTGGCCGCCGCCGGGGAAGTCGCCGCCAGCGGCCGCTCGGGCCTGCTGCTGGAAGCCCGCGACCGTCTGGGCGGACGCGGCTGGACGATCCCCTCGCCCGTCGGGCCGCTGGACCTGGGCTGCGAATGGCTGCACTCGGCCGACCGCAACCCGCTGGTCGCCCGGTTCGAGGCCCTGGGCCTGACCATCGACCGCACCCCGCCGCCCTGGGCCAGTATCGCCGACAACCCCGCCTTCGATCGCGAGGAGCGCGCCGCGTTCGGCGCGGCCTTCCAGGCCCTGGACGAGCGGCTGGCGGCGGCGGCCGAGGATGGCGGCCCCGACCGTCCCGCGTCGCAGCTGATGCTCCCCGGCGATCCCTGGAACCCGCTGTTGAACGCCTTCAGCGCCTTCTACAACGGCGCCGAGTTCGACCAGGTCTCGCTGCACGACTACGCCGCCTATGACGACAGCGAGGTCGACTGGCGCGTGGCCGAAGGCTACGGCGCGGGCCTCGCCCGCCTGGCGCCCGCCCTGCCGACGCGTCTCTCCACGCCGGTGACCACCATCCGCCACGACGGCCCGCGCCTGGTGCTGGAAACGCCGCAGGGCGCGATCTCGGCGCGGGCGGCGATCATCTGCGTCCCCACCGCGATCCTGAGCTCGGGGGCCCTGCGCTTTGTCCCCGAACTGCCGGATAAGCTGGACGCAACCGCCGGCCTGCCACTGGGCCTGGCCGACAAGGTCTTCCTCCAGGTCGATGAGCCGGAAGCCTTCGCGCCCGAAAGCCAGCTGTTCGGCGATCCTCGCAGGACGGCGACGGGCGCCTATCACCTGCTCCCCCTCCACCGGCCGGTGATCGAGGTGTTCCTCGGCGGCGCCCACGCCCGGTCGCTGGAGGGGCAAGGCCGCGGCGCGGCGGCCAACTTCGCGATCGACGAACTGGTCGGCCTCTACGGCTCGGGCCTGCGCTCGCGCGTCCATGTGCTGGCGGAAACCGCCTGGGCCGCCGACCCGTTCGCCGGCGGTTCCTACTCCCACGCCCTGCCCGGCCGCGCCGGCGGCCGCGCCCGCCTGGCGACGCCGGTCGATGGCCGGCTGTTCTTCGCCGGAGAGGCCTGCTCGCCCGACGCGTTCTCGACGGCCCACGGGGCCTGGCTCACCGGCGTCGAGGCCGGGCGGGCGGCGGTGGCGGCGGTGGGCTGAAGCTCGGACGGCCAGGACAATGGCGCGTTCCGCGATCGATCTGGCGCCTCTTGCCAATGCCGTGGCGGACCATCGCGCCTAGCTTCCCTTCGACAGTCAGGAAGGGTCGATGATGTTGGAACGCCGAAAAAGGGTCGCGCTGGTCACGGGCGCATCTTCGGGCATGGGTAAGGAGATCGCCAAGCGGCTGATCAAGGACGGCTATCAGGTCTATGTCGCCGCCAGGACCGTCGATCGGATGGCCGATCTCGTGGGTCTCGGCGCCAAGGCCATGGCGATGGACATCTCCAAGGAAGCCGACATCGTCGAGACCGTGCGCAGGATCAATGTGGAGGTCGGCGGAGTCGATGTTCTGGTCAACAACGCTGGCTTCGGGCTCTACGGCGCCGTCGAGGACATCTCGCTGGATGAAGCCCGCTATCAGTTCGAGGTCAATCTGTTCGGCGTCGCGCGCCTGACGCAACTGGTGCTGCCCGAGATGCGCAAACGCCGCGAGGGCAAGATCGTCAACATCAGCTCGATGGGCGGCAAGATCTATACGCCGCTCGGCGCCTGGTACCACGCCACCAAGCATGCGCTCGAAGGCTGGTCGGATTGCCTGCGTCTCGAACTGGACCCGTTCGGCATAGACGTCGTCATCATCGAGCCCGGCCTGATCGAGACCGGCTTCGGCGACGTCGTCGCCGAAGGTATCCAGAACCGCTCCGGCGGCGGCGCCTACGCGCCGATGACCGAGGCTGTGGTCAGGTCGACGCGCGGAGCCTACGGCCAGGGGCGCGGCACGCCGGCGACCAGGGTCGCGGCCGTTGTGTCCAGCGCGCTGAAGGCGCGTGATCCGAAGACGCGCTATGTCGTGGGGAAATACGCCAAGCCTATGATCGCCCTGCGCCGCTGGCTGGGCGATCGGGTCTTCGACCGCATCATCATGAGCCAGATGAGCTAGGGAACCGATATGACCACCAGCCAGGCGCAGGTTGACCGGTGTCGATTGCCGACGGCCTTCTGGCGCGCGATCGAGGCCGTCGGCCTGGCTCCGGCGGCGGTCCTGCGCCAGGCCCGTCTTCCGGCGACGCTCCATATCAACGCCGACGCCTTCATATCCACCGAGCAGTTCTTCGCCTTGTGGACGGCGATCGCCTCGTTGAGCCATCTGCCGGATCTGGGCATCCGACTGGTGGAAGCCACCGAGACCGGCGTCTATCCGCCGTCGATGCTGGCCGCCTTCTATGCGCGCGACTATCGCGACGGGCTTCGTCGGGTCGCACGCTTCAAACGGCTTTGCACGCCCGAGAAACTCAGTCTCGTCGAGGCCGACGGCGAGTGCGTCATCACCAATGAGTGGCTGTTCGCCAACGGCCCCGCGCCGCCCATCTTCGTCGACCTGGCCTTCACCGCCCTGCTGGAGCTGGGGCGCAGGGCGAGCGGACGGCGGATCGTTCCCAGGCGCGTCGAGTTCGCCAGGCCGTCGGTGCGGCACGACGCTTGGGAAAGCTATTTCGGCTGCCCGATCCGCTACGGCGCGGAAAAGGACGCGCTGGTCATCGACGCAGCCGACCTTGACCTACCCTTCCCGGGCCACAATCCCGAGATGCTGGAAATCCTGACCCCGGCGCTGGCCGCCGCCCTCGGCGAACTCGAATCCGGCAGCGCGATGGGCGAGCAGATCAAGGTGGTGATCAAGCGCCGTATGGCTTCGGGTCGCCCCGAAATCTCGGACATCGCCCATGAACTGGGCGTCAGCGAGCGGACGCTTCAGCGACGGGTGACGGAAGAAGGCACGACCTTCCGGCAATTGCTGTCGGAAGCGCGTCAGGAGCTCAGCCGTCAATTGCTGGATGATCCGGGCGCGGGGATCGAAGAGATCGCCTATCTGCTGGGCTACCAGGACACCGGCTCGTTCTATCGCGCATTCCGGGACTGGGAAGGCGTAACGCCTGGTCGATGGCGTGAGATGAAATTCGCCGCGACCTGACGCCCGCTTTCGGCGCGTCCAGAGAGGGAGTGGCGGCGACTATCGGGAACACGCCGCCAAACACGCCTCAACCCTTCAGCCAGGCCGCCGCCTCCTCCACGTCGACCACGTCCGCGTACTTCAGCTGAAGATCCGTCAGGTTGGCGAAGTGGTAGCTCTCGTGCTTGTCGGCCACGCACTGCTCGGGAACGATGGTGCGGTAGCCGCGCGACAGGCTCTCCACCGCGCTGGCCCGCACGCAGCCGCTGGTCGAGCCGCCGGTCAGGATCACGGTGTCGATCTTGTGCCAGACCAGATAGCTCTGCAACGGGCTCTCGAAGAAAGCGCTGGGCATGCGCTTGTCGTAGACGAGGTCCACGGCCGCATCGATCTCGACGCGCGGGTCGAAGGCGTGGCGTTCGCTGTCCTGCTTGATGTTCTGCAGGCTGTCGGGCGTGTCGGTGCGCGTGCCCCAGACGCCGGCGTCGCCGCCGTCGGGCTTGTACATCACCCGCGTCCAGATCACCGGCATGCCGCGCGCGCGGGCCAGGGCCGACAGGCGGTTCACATGGGCGATCTGGTCGGGATCGGTGACGTAGGCGCTCTTGGGGAACAGGTCGGGCCGGGTATAGGCCTGCTGGAAGTCGATATTGACCACCGCCGCCTTGGACCCGAAGCCGAAGCGGGCGCGGGCCGGATTGGCCTTCACCGCCTCGTATAGCTGCCGGGCGGTCTTGTCCTCGGCCACCATGGTCGGTTCGAAACGCAGGGTCATGGCGAGCTCCGTCAGGTAGGGGTGAAGAGGCCGAGGAACGCGGCCCCGATCAGCAGGACCCAGAGGGTCAGCACCACGGGACGCGTGGCCTCCAGCACGGCGCTGATCGCCGCGTCGCTTTCCGGCGTCGGGCCGGTGGTCAGCATGGTGGTCACCGGCGCGCCCAGCGGCGCCAGCTGGCGGCGGATCAGCAGGCCGCAGGAGATGGCGATCGCCAGGATCAGCATCTTCAGGGCGATGAACAACGGCGCGGCTACGAGGCCCGCCAGGCTGGCGAGCGCGTAGCCGCCCAGGCCCGCCAGCACGGCCCAGCGGATGGCGATGTCGATGCGGCGGATCCCGGCCTTGGGCGGGCTGTGGTGGATGTGGATGCTCCAGGCCATGATCAGCCAGAACAGGCACAGCGCCCAGACCGCCGCCACGGCCACCGGCGAGACGTCCCACCAGCCCTTGACCGTGGCCAGGGTCAGGCCCGTCGGCAGGGCCAGGATCAGGCAGGTGCGCGGCGCCATGTCGATATCGTTGAGCACGCGCAGGGCAAGGCCCCGCTCCTTCACCGTCCGCGCCGGGTCGGTCAGGTAGCGCGAGATGTAGAAGGCCCCCAGGTCCCCGCCCAGCCAGTAGACGAAGACCAGCACGTGCAGCAGCGTCAGCAGGGCGAGAAGCATCGTGGAATCCGGCGGTTGTCGTGCCGCCTTGATGCCGCCTCGCCGGGCGCCGGGGCGGCTCGTCGCCGAATTTATCGCCTCGCGGATATCCCTACGCCCGCGACGTTCGGCGGCGCCGTGCGAATCCGAAGAAGCGTGCTAAGGCACAGACCGAGGGGCTTTCCGATCTTGTAGGTACCCATGCGTTCTTACCGTCGCCCAGTGCTGGCGCTCGCCGGCTTGCTGCTGCTTGCCTTGCCCCAGACGGCCGCCGCCCAGACCCATGAGCAGGCGGTGCTCGACGAGATCAACTATGTGCGGACCAACCCCCAGGCCTACGCCCGCGAACTGAGCCGCGACCAGGGCCTCTATCGCGAGGATCCTCAGGCGTTGGACGAGGCCGTCGCCGAGCTGCAGCGCCAGCGCCCCCTGCCGCCGCTCACCTCGGACGGGCGCATCGACGACGCGGCCCGCGATCACGCCCGCGTCCAAGGCTCGCGCGGCGACGTCGGCCACGGCGCGAGCGGCAGCCTGGGCCAGCGACTGCGCAAGTACGGCGTCTATGCCGGCATGTCGGCCGAGAACATCTCCTACGGCTACGAGGATCCGCGCGACGTGGTCCGCCAGCTGATCGTCGACAGCCGCGTGCCCGGCCGCGGCCACCGCCGCAACATCCTGTCGACCGGCTACAGCAGCGCCGGCGTCGCCTGCGGCGGCCACCGCTCGTACGGCGCCATGTGCGTCATCGACTTCGCCGGGGCCATGCCCGAAGGCGTGGCGCGAGCGGCGCGGTAGAGGTCTCCATCACCCCCGCTATTTTTTACCGATTTTCCCCGCGAAGGCGGGGATCCAAGCCGAGTCAGCGGGCGCTCCACGGCAGCGCCTCATCCCGAAAACCCGCTTGGATCCCCGCCTTCGCGGGGAAAATCGGATCTGAGGTCGGCTCAGTAGATAGCGACAGGCGTTAGATCACTCCCGCTGCCGCCAACTCGGCGATCTCGGCCTGGCTCTTGCCCAGCCCCTTGAGCACCGCCGCCGTATCCGCCCCGAGGCTGGGCGGCGGACGCTCGACCACGACAGGCGTCCTCGACGCCCGGATCGGCGAGGCCACGGTGCGGATCGGGACGGCGAGGTCGTCCCGCGTCTGCTCGACGACCAGACCGCGATGCACCGCCTGCGGCTCTTCGAACACCTGGTCGATGCTGTTGATCGGCCCGCACGGCACGCCGGCCGCCTCCAGCAGGGCGATCCAGGCCTTGGTCTCGCGGCCGGCCAGGATCGGGGCCATGGCCTGGGCCAGCTGCGCCCGCGCCGCCACCCGCTGGGCGTTGGTCGCAAAGCGCGGATCCTCGCCAAGCTCCGGCGCACCGGCAGCCTTGGCGAAGGCCCGGAACTGGCCGTCGTTACCCACCGCCAGCACCATCGCCCCGTCGGCCGTGGCGAACACCTGGTAGGGCGCCAGATTCGGATGGGCGTTGCCCAGGCGTCCCGGCGCCTGGCCGGTGGCGAAATAGTTGCTGGCCTGGTTGGCCAGGACGGCGGCCTGCACGTCGAACAGGGCGATGTCCATGTGCTGGCCCTCCCCCGTCGCCCGCGCATGCAGCAGGCCGCAGAGGATGGCGTTGGCGGCATAGAGGCCGGTGAACAGGTCGACGACCGCCACCCCCACCTTCATCGGCTCAGCGCCCGCCTCCCCGTCCGGCTGGCCGGTGATCGACATCAACCCGCCCATGCCCTGGATCATGTAGTCGTAGCCGGCCCGCGCCGCGTAGGGGCCGGTCTGGCCAAACCCCGTGATCGAGCAGTAGACGAGACGCGGATTGATCTTCGCTAGGCTCTCGTAGTCGAGGCCGTACTTGGCCAGACCCCCGACCTTGAAGTTCTCGACCACCACGTCGGCCTCGGCCGCCATCTGGCGGATCAGGTCGGCGCCGCGCGGGTCGGCCATGTCGATGGTCACCGAGCGCTTGTTGCGGTTGGCGCAGGTGAAATAGGCCGCGTCGCCCCTGCCTCCGTCCACCGTCTCGAAGAACGGAGGCCCCCAGGCCCGGGTGTCGTCACCGACGCCCGGCCGCTCGACCTTCACGACCTCGGCGCCCATGTCGGCCAGGGCCTGGGTCGCCCAAGGACCGGCCAGCACGCGGGAAAGATCGAGCACCTTGACCCCCGAAAGGGCGGCGCCGGGCCTGACGTCTGATCGCAAGGCGACTGCTCCGGATATTCCTGTTGCGGGCGACTTCCAGCGCCCCAGGCTGCCTCGCCTACCGATCTGATCGCGGCGGGGCAAACGGCGATGGCGAAACTATCCGAAAACCAGGCTGGCGAATTCCAGCAAGGCGAGTTCCGGAGGGGCTGGCCGCTGCTGCTCAGCGTCGTGCTGGGCGTCGGCCTGGGTCTTTCGCCCCTGCCCTTCTACAGCATCGGCATGCTGGCCCCGCAGCTGGCCAAGGAATTCGGCTGGAGCTTCGCCTCGATCATGCTGGGCCTGCCGGTCGCCACCGTGGCCGTGATGATCGTCGGGCCGATCATCGGCTGGCTGGGCGACAGGATCGGCGTGCGACCGGTGGCGATCGCCTCGCTGGTGCTGTTCGCCTTCGCCTTCATGGCCTTTTCGCTGACCAACGGCGCCCTGCCGCTGTTCTACCTGAACTGGGCGCTGATGGGCGCGGTCGGCGCGGGCACCTTGCCCACCACCTGGACCCGGGCGATCAACAACGGCTTCGAGGCCAACAAGGGCCTGGCGCTGGGGATCGCCCTGATGGGCACCGGCGTCTTCGGCTTTCTGATCAAGCCGTTCCTGATGTGGATGATCGAGGCCCACGGCTGGCGCGCGGCCTACCTCGTCACCGGCGCCCTGCCCCTGGTCGTCGCCCTGCCGGTGGCTCTGCTGGCCTTCAAGGATCCCGGCGTCGGCCGCGTCCACACCGAGACCGCGCCCCTGCCGGGCCTGACCCTTCCCGAGGCCCTGCGCGATGCGAAGTTTTGGCTGATCGCCGGCGGCTTCCTGCTGTTCTCCTTCGCCATCGCCGGCCCGCTGCCCAATCTCGAGAACATGCTGAAGCTGAAGGGCTTCAGCAAAGCCGAGATCGTCAGCCTGGCGCCCGTGGTCGGCCTGTCGGTGATCGCCGGGCGCGTGGCCGGCGGCTGGCTGGTCGATCGCTTCTGGGCCCCGGCCGTGGCGCTCGTTTTGCTGTGCCTGCCGGCCCTGGGCTGCCTGATCCTGCACGGCCAGGACCCCGGCTTCACCGGCGCCCTGGTCGCCATCGCCCTGGTCGGGGTCGCGGCGGGCATGGAGTTCGACCTGCTGGCCTTCCTGATCGCCCGCTATTTCGGAGCCCGGTCCTATTCGACGCTCTACGGCTGCCTCTACTGCGCCTATGCGGCGGGCTCGGGCCTGGGGCCGGTGGCCTTCGGGGCCGACTTCGACCGCAGCGGCGGCTACCAGCTGTCGCTGGTCGTGGCGACCGTGCTGCTGGTGCTGGGCGGCCTCGTCCTGCTGCCGCTGGGCCGCTACCGCTTCGCCGCCGCCCATGAGGTCGAGGAGGCCCGCGTCGAGGCCGCCGCCGGTGAGCGGGTCGCCGTTCCCGGCGCCTGACAGGCGGATTTTCCCGCCGTCGTCCGCCCCGACCCGGCCGGAGCGGCGCAAGCTCTTCCGCCTACAGTAGGAGTGCGCCATGACCGGTCGCGTCAACGAGGGGCCGATCCAGGCCTATGACGGCCCGCCCGACTATCGCAAGGTCGGCCGCCACGGGGTGTTTCCCGAGATGTCGCACGACGAGATCGAGCGGCTGAACGTCCTGGCCCAGCTCAACCGCCACCTGTCGACCCGCCTCATCCCCGGCGTGAAGCAGGCCTGGGAGACCCGCGTCGAGCCGGCCTTCCAAAAGACCCACGGCCGCGCCCCCGACGATCGCCACGAGGTCCGCAAGGCGCTGCTGAAGGATCCCGCCTTCCAGACCTGGTCGGCCCTGCGCCGCCTGACCATGGAGCAACGCCAGCAGGCCGGCCGCTGGACCACCCTGCGCCAGGCCGAGGAGCTGGCCGCCAAGGCCGCCGCCCTCAACGCCGCCTCGGGCCAGCTGGAGCTCGACCCGACCCTGCCGATCCCGCGCTACGTCTCGGCGGTGGACCACCACTGCATGCCCGGCAGCTATCACGTCGAGCGCTTCGAGGGCGACGTCTCGGGCGGCGCCAACTACGACCACGGCGGCTTCGCCACCACGGGCGGTTTGCTCGGCCGCTTCTCCGACGGCGGCGGCCACGCCGTGGTGCGGTGGGTCAAGCGCCGGCTGCCGGACTTCAAGCCCAAGCGCATCCTCGACATCGGCGCCACCGTCGGCCACAGCGTCCTGCCGATCGCCCAGGCCTTCCCGGACGCGGAAGTCGTCGCCATCGACGTCGGCGGGCCGATGCTGCGCTACGCCGCCGCCCGCGCCGCCTCGCTGGGCGTGACCAACATCCGCTTCGTCCAGGCCGACGGCGCCGACCTGTCGCGCTTCGAGACCGGCAGCTTCGACTGGGTGCAGACCACCATGTTCCTGCACGAACTGTCGCTGACCTCGATGAAGGCCATCTTCGCCGAGAGCCGCCGCGTGCTGGCCCCGGGCGGCGTGGTGCTGCACGTCGAGCAGCCGCAGTACGCGCCGACCATGCCGCTGTTCGAGCAGGCCATGCGCGACTGGGACGCCTTCTACAACAACGAGCCCTTCTGGAGCACGCTGCACGAGATCGACCTGGACGCCCGCATGGTCGAGGCCGGCTTCAAGGCCGAAGACCTGATCCATGACGGCGTCACCGCCGTGGTCGACCGCGAGGTCTTCCCCGACGCCGCCGACGACGACAGCGAAGACTACGGCCGCAAGGCCGCGTGGCGCGTGATCGGAGCGCGGAAAACTCAATGAGCATCGCCGACGCCCTGGCCGACGCCGGCGCCAAGCCCGCCGGCAAGCGCCCCTATTTCTTCGCCAATCCCGAGGTCGAGCGCGTGCTGGCCGTGACCATGGCCGTGGTCCAGGAACTGGCCGTCACCCGCGCCAGGCTCGACACGCTGGAGCGCGTGCTCGAAGCCCAAGGCGGCCTCGACCGTGCGCAGATCGAGGCCTTCGAGCCCTCGGCCGAAGCCGCCGCCGAGCGCGGCCTGTGGCTGCAGGAGTACCTCGCCCGCGTGCTGCGCATCGTCCAGCAGGAGGCGGAAGCCGCCGTCGCCACCGGCGACGTCGCTTCGGAAGACGTGGCCGTCGAGCTGCGCGACTAGCTTTTTCAGGATCTGACCGATGAACCTTCTTAGGGCCGCCACCCTGGTGACGCCGAACGCCGCCGCGACCGCGCAGCGCTACGCCCAATGGCTGGACTACACGGTGGTTGAGCAAGGCGAGGTCCCCGCCGACCTCGCCGCCAGCTGGGGCGCGCCCGCCAGCGCCGGCCGGCCCTACGCCGTGCTGCAACCGGCCAGCGGCGCAGACGTCTTCCTGCGTTTCGTCGAGGGAGACCCGGTCCCGGAGTACCGCCCCTTGCGAACCTACGGCTGGGCGGCGATCGAGATCTGCTGCCAGGACGTCATGGCCGTGAACGCCCGCATGCAGGACGCGCCTTTCGAGATCATCGGCCCGCCCAAGCGCATCGACGGCCTGCCCACCATCCATCCGATGCAGGTGAAAGGTCCGGACGGCGAGATCGTCTACCTCACCGAGATCGTCTCGCCCGGTAACGGCCTGCCCCATCCCGGCAGCCTGATCGACAAGCTGTTCATCCTGGTGCTGGCCAGCGACGACATGGACGCCAGCGGCCGCTGGTTCGCCCAGACCCTGGGCCTGGACGTCGGCGCGCCGATGACCATCGTCTACAACATGATCAACGACGCCTTCGAGCTCCCCAAGGACAGCCGCCACGCCCTGGCGACGGCGACCTATCAGAAGGACGTCTTCCTGGAGTTCGACCAGTACCCGGCCGAGGCCACGGTCCGCCCCGGCCACGCCGGCGCCCTGCCGCCGGGCATCGCGATCGGCACGCTCAAGCACCCGGACTTCGACAGCGTCCAGGGCGACTGGATCGTCGCCCCCACGGTCCGCGACGGCGCCGTCTACGGCGGCAAGCGCGCCGGCGTGCTGCGCGCGCCGGGCGGGGCGCTGGTCGAGGTGGTGGAAGCCTGACTCCAAACCCTCTCTCATGGAGAGAGGGAGGGGCCCGCCGCGCAAGCGGTGGGAGGGTGAGAGGGTACGCCGTCGGCCGCGTGGATCTTTCACCGTTCCGACGACAGCAACGCGGCCATCAAACAACTGAAAAACAAGAAAGGCGCGGCCGAACGACCGCGCCTTGTTCTGTGAGGGTGTAACCTCTCACCCTCCCATGGCTTCGCCATGGGCCCCTCCCTCTCTCTTAGAGAGAGGGGTCCAACAACGCTACAGCGTCACCACCACCTTGCCGAACGCGCCCTTGTCGGCGCGGGCGTAGGCGCCTTCGATGGCGTCGAGGGCGAAGACGCTGTCGACCTGCGGGACGATGCCCTTGGCCGTCACGAAATCCGACAGCGCCTGGTGATCGGCGCGCGAGCCGACCGAGATCGCCGTGGCGCGCTGGGCGGCCATGACCATGGCCGAGGCGTCCAGCGTCCCGCCAAAGCCGTCCAGGGCGCCGATGACGGCCACGTGGCCGCCGACGCCGAGCGCGCCTCGCGACTTGGCCAGGGTGCCGGCGCCGCCCAGTTCCAGGGCGTGCTGCACGCCGCCGAACGAGGCCTCCTTCACCGGGACCTCCCAGTCGGGCGTGGTGCGATAGTTGACGGTCAGGTCGGCGCCCAGCTGCGCCGCGCGGGCCAGCTTGGCGTCGTCGCCGCCGACCACGGCCACCTTGGCCCCGAAGGCCTTGGCGATCTGCAGGCCCCACAGCGAGACGCCGCCGGTGCCCAGGGTCACCACCCAATCGCCGGCCTGAAGGCCGCCGTGCGTGACCAGCGACGACCATGCGGTGACGCCAGAGCAGGTCAGGGTCGCGCCCTGCACGAAGTCGAGGCTGTCGGGCAGCTTCACGACGCCGCCGGCCGACAGCACCACGTGCTCGGCCAGCACGCCCGGACCGCCCGCGCCCAGCGACGAGATCACCGCCGGGAAGGTGATGCGCCCGCCCGCCCAGTTCTGGAAGAAGGTCGAGGCGACGCGGTCGCCCACGGCCAGGCCCTCGACGCCTTCACCCACGGCGACGATCTCGCCGGCGGCGTCCGACAGCGGGGTGAACCCGTCGGCCTCTCCTACCGGATACCAGCCCTGGCGGATCATCACGTCACGGCGGTTCAGGGCCACGGCGCGCACCCGCACCAGCACCTCGCCCGCACCCGGCGTCGGGACCGGCACGATGCTATCGGCCAGTTCGAAGCCCTGGCCGGCGCGGACGAGGGAAAAACGGCGATTGGTCATGGGCGGGGTCCACTGAAGGGGGGTGTTCGGAGGCGTGGTTTCGACGCCGGCCGCGAAGGCCAGCAGGGTCTCGGCGAAGATCTCGGGTTCCAGCTCGGGCGCGGCGACGCCGGTCTTGCCCTGGGTGGTGACCACCACGCCCGGGCGGGCCTTGCGGATGCGGCCGACGAAGCCGGCCAGCGGGTCGTCCGCCGCCTGCAGTACGGTCACCGGGCAGGTCACGCCCTCGAAGACGCTGGCGAAGTCCTGGTCGAAGATCGCCCCGAAGGCCTGGTTGCGGCCGTCCGGCGCGCCGATCGCGCCCAGAAACTCGGTCTGCACCAACTGGGCGTCGAAGCGGGGCAGCAACCCCTTCATCGTTCCCCAGGACTGGATCAGATAGGCGCCGTGCGCGTCGATCGGCGCGGCCTGGCCGACCTGGGCGCGGAACATCTCGCGCTCCTCGGCGGTAGCGAACAGCACGCCGTTCAGCAGCAGCGAGCGCACGCGGTCGGGCGCGGCCACGGCGATCTCGGCGCCGATGTGGGTGCCGGTATGGTGGCCGGCCAGGTGGAAACGCTCGACGCCCAGGGCGTCCAGGGCCGCCAGCAGCCAGGCGCCGTACTCCACCGTCGAGGGCAGGCCCTCGGGCTTGAACGACTGGCCAAAGCCGGGCGTGTCCAGCGCGATGGCCGCGCGGCGGCCGGCCAGGCGGGCCAGCACGCCGTCGAAACAGGCCGAGCTGACCGGGGTGCGGTGCAGAAGCACGATCGGATCGCCAGGCCCGTCCACCCGGCGCAGGTGCACCTGGCCGGCGGGCGTATCGGCATAGGCTTTGCGGATGAGCGTCAAGGGCGGCTCCAGCGGGAATCTTCGAGCCTCGGTCCTAGCGCCCGGCCCTCGCCGGCTCCCCTCGCCCGAGGCCGTTATCCGCACAGCGGCGAAGATCGCCGCCGCCTCGCCCTCGCCTTTCCGACCGGTTCAAGTCGGCGCAGCAACGAACAAGAGAGCACGCCATGACCACGGTCCTGATCACCGGCGCCAATCGCGGCATCGGCCTGGAACACGTCCGCCAATACGCCGCCGCCGGCGCTGACGTCATCGCCACCTGCCGCGATCCGGCCGCGGCCGCCGAGCTGCAAGCCATCGCCGCCGCCCATCCAGGCAAGGTCCGCATCGAGGCCCTGTCGGTGAACGACGCCGCGTCCGTCGCCGCCGTGGCCGAGCGCCTGAAAGGCGTGGCCATCGACGTGCTGATCAACAACGCCGGCACCTACGGCCCCATCCCCCTGCCCGACGGCATGGCCCACCAGACCCTGTCCGGCATGGACTACGACATCTGGGCCGACATCCTGGCCACCAACGTCGTCTCACCGTTCCGCATCACCGCCGCCCTGATCGACAACCTCAAGGCCGGCGAGACCAAGACCATCGTCATGATGTCCAGCGGCCTGGCCTCGATCGGAACCAACGTCTACGGCGGCTCGCACGCCTATCGCTCGTCCAAGGCGGCGCTGAACATGCTGGCCAAGGGCCTGGCCGTGGAGCTGAAGGGCGACGGCGTCACTGTCATCGCCATGGCCCCCGGCTGGACCCGCACCGCCCTCGGCGGCCCCGACGCCCCCTACTCCGTCGAGGAAAGCGTCGCCGGCCAGCAGAAGGTGATCGCCGGGCTTAGCCTGGAGGATACGGGCAAGTTCCTGGATCTGGCGGGGGCCGAGGTGGCGTGGTGAGGTCAGAAATCCACCTCTCCCATAGGGAGAGGGAGGGGCCCAGGCGATAGCCTGGGAGGGTGAGGGGTTATACCCTCACCGATAAATCCACGATCAAGCGAAACAAACATCTGCCGCGAAGGCGAGGGACGGACGGCTCACGTCGTACCCCCTCACCCTCCCACGCTTCGCGCGGGCCCCTCCCTCTCCCCATGGGAGAGGTGTTGGGATAAGCCCCCTACCGCAAATTCAGCACCGCATAGACCTTCTCCACCACCTGCTGCGGCGAGAACGGCTTGAGCAGGTAGGTGGTCGCGCCCGCGCCCATGGCGGCGGCGATACGGTCGAGGCGACCGTCGCCGGTGAGCATGACCACCGGCGTCTCACGGTGCGTCTCGTCGGCGCGCAGCATCTTCAGCAGTTCGGTGCCGTCGACGTCGGGCATGCGGATGTCGATCAGCCAGATCGCGGGCTTGTCCATGGCCGCTGCGTGCAGAGCGCTGCGGGCGGTTTCGAACGCCTGGACGAGATAGCCGGACTTGGCCAGCGCCCCTTCGAGGAAGGCGAGCAGCACCGGGTCGTCGTCGACCACGAACACCCGCCCCTTGATCCAGTTGCGCTCCATGCGGCCTCGTTGCGCGTTAACCGTGCGGGCCACACTCTCACAAGGCTTTGCGGTCGAAAACGGCGCGGAGGTTGCAGCCGGGGACAGCTCGCCCCCGGCTGCTTTCCGTTCAGCCGTAAGCCATGCCCCGCTGTACGCCGGCGCGCGCGCCGACGAAGGCCTCGTAGCGGGCCAGGTTCGGATAAGGCTCCAACCCGCCCTCCAGCCGCTTGGCCGAATTGGCGACCACCGGGAAGAACAGCGCGTCGAGGATCGTGAACCGCCCGCCCAGCATGTAGTCGCGGGTCGAAAGACGCGCGTCGAACGCCGCCAGCTGCTCGTGGCAGTCGGCGATCGAGCGCTCGATCAGCCACGGCGTCTTCTCGGGCGCCAGGAAGGTCGCCACGAACTGGTTGGTGAAGGCGCCGGCCACCGACGACGACACCGCCGAGGCCCACATCAGGAACTCGGCCTGTTCGGCCGGTCCCTTGGGCAGCAGCGCGCCGCCGGCCTTTTCCGCCAGGTACCAGGCGATCGCGAGGGTCTCCGACACCACGATCAGCGCGCCGTCCGGCCCGTCGGGATCGACGATCGCCGGCGCCTTGCCGAACGGGCTCAGCGCCTTGTAGGCGGCCTGCTTGTGCTCGCCGGCCATCAGGTCGACCGGGGTGGCCGCATAGGCCAGCCCCGTCTCCTCCAGCACGATCCGCGCCTTCTGGCCGTTGGCCGTGTTGACGGTGTGGAACTGGATCATCGCTGCAAGCTCCTCAGGCCGTGGCCGCTTCGAGCTCAAGGCTCTTGTACATCGACTGCAGCAGCAGGTACTCGCGGCGCTGGTCCGGGTCGGCCAGGATCTGGCGCATCTTGGCCTCGCGCTCGGCATAGGCCTCGGCGGTGCCGGCCTCCATCGCCGCCTTGTTGGCGATGGTCTGGGTCTGGATGAACTTGTGCATCACCGCCCGCCGCTGGCGGTCGTAGAGCGGCAGCAGCTTCTCCGGATCGGCCTTGTCCTGAAGGATGGCGACCAGCTTCTCGGTCAGGCTCCAGACGTCGTGGATGCCCGAGTTCATGCCGAACCCGCCCAGCGGATTGTTGAGGTGGGCGGCGTCGCCGGCCAGCAGCACCCGGCCCACATGGTAGGTCTTGGCCACCCGCTGGTGCACCTTGTAGAGCGTGCGGTGCACGGTCTGCACGGTTTCGCCGTCGCCGATCAGCCCGCCCAGCACCTCGGCCTTCTTGGCGTCCGACAGCAGGCTTTCGTCGCTCTCGTCGCCATTGGCCGGCACCAGGATCCGCCACAGCGACGGCACCCGCAGCAGCACGCACCATTCCTTGGGATCGGCCACGTAGTTGACGTGGGCCAGCCCGTTGAAATGGTCCTCCAGCGGCCAGTCGGTCGACAGGGTCAGGAACTTCTCCGGATAGGTGAAGCCCTCGAACTCGATGTCCAGCCACTTGCGGACGATCGAATTGGCCCCGTCGGCGCCGATCAGATAGTCGCAGCGCACCTGCTCGATGCCGAACGGCGCCTCGATCGAGACGGTGACGCCCTGGTCGTCCTGGGTGAAGTGGGCCAGGCGGTGCGAGAACCGCACCTGCCCGTTGGGGTGGCCGGCCAGCTTCTCGGTCAGCAGACGCGCCAGCTTGAACTGCTCGCATTGCAGCCGGTAGGGATGCTCGCTGATGTCGGACAGCTCGCCCATGTCGAAGGCCAGCACCTCGCCCGTCGTGCGGTTGCGATAGTGATAGACCGGCGCGCGCAGACCCTGGGCCTCCAGGTCCTCCAGCACGCCCAGCGCCTTCATCATGTCGAGCGTCGGCGGATGCATGGTCGAGGCCCGAAGGTCCTCGGGACAGCGCGGCGCGCTCTCCAGCAGCAACACATCGACGCCGAGCTGCGCCAGCCGATAGGCGGCCACCGAGCCCACGGGCCCGGCGCCCGCTACGACGACTTGGAATCGTTCCACGGAACCTCGCTAGTTTTTGGTCGGCGGGTGCGGGCGCGGCTTCCCCACGCGCCCCGTCACACGCGTCAATCTCAGTCGACGACGATCATGCGGACCACGACGGTTCCCGCGCCCTGGCGCAGAACCTTGGCGGCCTGGTATTCCGGCGAATGCAGGTAGGCCTTGGCGGCCGCGGCGTCGGGATAGCGGGTGACGATCACGCGCTCGCCCTCGGGCACCTCGCCCTCCAGGACCTCGGTGACCGGCCCCCGCACATAGGTCTCGCCACCGAAGCGCTCGGCGAGGCCGGCGATGGCCTTCACATATTCCCCGAAGCGGGGCGCGTCGGTGATGACGGTCGTCGCGATGATAAAAGCGGCCATGGTCTCGTCCCCCGGGGAGAATTTCCGTTGTGGTTCAACGACGACCCTAGCGACGCCCGCCCATCCCGCTTCCCCGGCGCTTTTTCCTATCCGCCGGGCGGATATCGGCCGCTGGGCTGCGGCGCGGACGATCCGGCTTTGCCATTCCTCGGCCATCGAAACGTCGAGGGAAGCGTCATGCCGGATTCATTGGGACACCGCCTGAAGTATGCGGTGATCGCGCCGTCGACCAACACGAGCGTCCAGCCCGAATACGACGACATGCGCCCGCGCGGCGTCACCAACCACTTCCAGCGGATCGCCATTCCGGACACCAAGGTCACCGACGACGAGTCGTTCATGGTGATGCTGCAGAACATCCGCGACGCGACGATGGACAGCGTCGACGTCGCCATGAGCATGGACCCGGCCTGCGTGGTCATGGGCATGTCGGCCGAGACCTTCTGGGACGGCGCCGACGGCGCCGAGCGCCTGACCCAGCGCATGCTGGAGCGCACCAAGGGCGTCCCGGTCGTGATGGGCTCCACCGCCGTCGACGCGGCGCTGAAGGCCTATGGCGGCATCAAGAAGATCGGGGTCATCACCCCCTACATGCCGGTCGGCGACAACCAGGTGCGCAAGTTCTTCGAGGACCTGGGCTACGAAGTCACCCAGGTGAAGGGCCTGAAATCGCCCTCCCCGATGCTGATCGCCCACGAGAGCCCGCAGACGCTGAAGCGCGCGGCCATCGAGGTCTCCGAAGGCGCAGACGCCGTCGTCCAGTGCGGCACCAACCTGGCCTTCGCCAAGGTCGCCGGCATCGCCGAGTTCTGGCTGGAAAAGCCGGTCGTGGCCATCAACACCGCCACTTACTGGCATGCTCTTCGGAGCATGGGAATTACCGACAAGATCGACGGCTTCGGCTCGCTCCTGCTCGAGCACTAAGGATCAAAGGGCATCAGTATGGAATACGATTACGTTCCGCTTCCGCACCGCAAGCCGCTGACCTGGCCGAACGGCGCGCGCGTGGCCCTGGTCCTGACCTTCAACCTGGAGACCTGGGACCTCACCAAGCCGACCAAGGAGAAGTACTACGCCGGCGGGCCGCCGATCCTGCCCGACGTGCTGGCCGGCGATACGCCCGACTTCCCCAACTACACCTGGCGCGAATACGGCCAGCGGGTGGGCATCTGGCGACTGTTCGACCTCTTCGACGAGATGGGCATCAAGGCCAGCTGCACCACCAACGCGGTGACCTTCGAGCGCCGCAAGGCCATGACCGACGCCTGCCTGGAGCGCGGCTGGGAGCTTCTGGCCCACAACTGGGAACAGGGCGAACTGCTGACCGACTTCGCCCATGACCCGGCCAAGGAGCGCGACATCGTCCTGCGTTCGCTGGAGCAGTACGAGCGCTTCGTCGGCAAGCGGGCCAAGGGCTGGCTGTCCTCGTCCCTGCGCGGCACGCTGCAGACCGCCGACATCCTGGCCGAGCACGGCTGCACCTTCTATTGCGACCTGCTCAACGACGATCAGCCCTACCTCCTGCGCACGCCCAACGGCCCGATCGTCTCGACGCCCTATTCCAACGAGATCAACGACTTCACCCTGCTCACCCGCCGCGGCCACACCACCGACGAATACCGCGACGTGCTGATCGAGGAACTGAACGTCCTCTACAAGGAAGGCGCCACCTCGGGCCGGCTGATGAACGTTGGTCTGCACCCGCACGTCTCGGGCCGGGCCTATCGGATCCGCGCCCTGCGCGAGTTCATCCAGCACGCCAAGAGCCTGCCGGGCGTGTGGTTCGCCACCCGCGAGGAGATCGCCGACTGGTATCTGGCCAACCACGAGAGCCACATCCCGACGGGCGCTTCCCCCAACAAGGCTGGCCAGTGACCAGCTCGGCCCAGCGCCTGCGCGAGCGGCTGGCGGCCGGCCCCGACGGCCGCCGCCGGCTGCTGGCCGCGCCGGGCTGCTATGACGGCTTCTCGGCCCTGCTGGTCGAGCAGGCCGGCTTCGAGGCGGCCTTCCTGTCGGGGGCGGCGCTGTCGCTGGCCCGGCTGGGCCGTCCCGACGTCGGCCTGGTCGGCGTCGGCGAGCTGGCCGACGCGGTGCGGGCCATCGCCGACCGCGTCGAGATCCCGCTGATCGTCGACATCGACACGGGCTTCGGCAACGCCTTGAACACCCAGCGGACGGTCAAGGTGCTCGAACGCGCCGGCGCCGCCGCCGTGCAGCTCGAAGACCAGACCTTCCCCAAGCGCTGCGGCCATATGCGCGGCAAGGGCGTGATCCCGCTGCCCGAGATGGTCGGCAAGGTCCGCGCCGCGCTCGACGCCCGTTCGGAAACCCTGGTGGTGGCCCGCACCGACGCCCTGGGCGTCGAAGGCCCGCAAGCCGCCATGGATCGCGCCGAGGCCTATCTGGAGGCCGGCGCCGACATCGTCTTCGTCGAGGGGCCCCGCACCCTTGAAGAGACCAAGGCCGTGGCCGAGCGCTTCGCCGCTCGCGCGCCCCTGGTCCACAACCTCGTCGAGGGCGGGATCACCGCCGTGCGCACGGGCGCGGAGCTTCAGGAGCTTGGCTTCGCCATCGCCCTGCACCCGATGCTGCTGCTGCACGGCCTGGCCCGTTACGCGCCCGAATGGCTCGCCAAGCTGCGGTCCGAAGGCACGACCGACGGCCTCGACATTCTCGACCTTCCTCGCCTCAACGCGGTCGCCGGGCTGGACGCCCTGCTGGCCGACGCGGCGACCTACGCTTAAGTTCGGAGACTACCCATGCGTCCCCAGCACCTGATCGTCGCCGGCGCCGGCATCGGCGGCCTGACCGCGGCCATCGCCCTGGCCCGCGCCGGCCACACCGTCGAGGTGCTGGAACAGGCCCCGGCCCTGGGCGAGATCGGCGCCGGCGTCACGCTCGCGCCCAACGCCATGCGGGTCTACCACCACCTGGGCCTGGCCGAAGCGATTACCGTCGCCGGGGTCGAGCCCCAGCGCCAGCGGGTGCAGCACTGGGCCGACGGCCGCGACCTGGTCGCCTTCGAGCGCGGCCAGAAGGTGCGCGACCTCTACGGCGCGCCCTACGTCTACATCCACCGCGCCGACCTGCACGCCATCCTGGTCGAGGCCCTGGAGGCCACCGGCCGCGCCACGGTGCGCCTGTCCAGCCCTTGCGTCTCGGCCGAGCCGACCGCCGACGGTGCGATCGCCGTCCTGGCCGACGGGACTGAAATCAAGGGCGACGCCGTCATCGGCGCCGACGGCGTGAAGTCGGGCGTCCGCAAGGGCTTCGATCCCGGCGAGCCGCACTTCACCGGCCACGTCGTCTGGCGCGCCATCGTGCCGGTCGAGGGTCCGCTGCTGGAGGACCTGGCGCACTTCCCCGGCATCCACATCGGCCCGGGCCGCATGGCCGTGCGCTATCCGCTGCGCAACTCGACCCTGCTGAATCTGGTGTTCTTCGCCCGCCAGGAAGGCTGGGCCGAGGAAGGCTGGACGATCCGCGCCGACCTGGCCGACCTGCGCAAGACCTTCGAGGGCTGGAGCGGCGACGTCCAGGCCCTGCTCGACACCATCGATCCGGCCGCCCTCTACAAGTGGGCCGTCTTCGCCCGCCAACCGCTCAAGACCTGGGTGCGCGGCGGCCGCGTGGCCCTGCTGGGCGACGCCGCCCACGCCATGACCCCGTTCCTGGGCCAAGGCGCCGCCGCCGCCATCGAGGACGCCCTCGTCCTGGCCCGCGCCTTCGAGGCCGCGTCCGACGTCCCCGAGGCCCTGGCTCGCTACGAGGCCGCCCGCAAGGAGCGCTGCGGCTTCATCCAGGTCGAGTCGAACCTCAACGCCGACCGCCTGGAAGGCGACGAAGCCCACCTCTACGGCATGACCGAGATCAAGAACGAAGAGACCCTGGGGCTCTTCGCCTATGATGCGGGGGCGGTGGAGGTCTGAGAATGATCCCTCTCTCTTTGAGAGAGGGAGGGGCCCGCCGCGCAGCGGTGGGAGGGTGAGAGGTAACAAACTCTCCGAACTAAGCGCCGTCTGGCTCCACCGGCTGACGAAGACTTTTGCGTCGCGGCCCCCGACGAGGGGATCAGGCCTTTCCTGCCAAAGGTGAAACCTCTCACCCTCCCCCCGCCTCCGGCGGCGGGCCCCTCCCTCTCTCTCAGAGAGAGGGATTTTCCGGGCGCCTCCGAACGCTCCCCGCCTGCCTCCCCCGCGTGCTGACCGCCTAGCGGAGCATCCGTTGAACGCAATATTTTGACTGATCGGTCCCCTTCAGATTAGCGTCAGTTCGCGCCGCCCTTCCGGGCCGGCTGTTTGGAGGCCGCCATGTCCGCCGAGATGCTCAACACCTTCCAGCAGATCGACCACCCGATCCTGCCCAAGCCGACCCACGACGAAGCGTCGCGCCAGGAATTCACCAAGAGCTTCAAGCAGTTCATCCAGCAGGGTCTGCTGCCGGGCCTGGGTCCCGTGTTCGGCGTCCGCGCCGCCAAGGCCTTCGAGCGCGAGCATGGCCGCGCCCCCGCCGACCGCCGCGACATCCGCTCGGCCATGGTCAAGGACCTCTACTTCCAGCATTACGCGGCGGCCAACCGCATCGCCCAGGAACTGCTCTGGGAATCGACCAACGTCACGATCGACCGCGAACTGCCCGACCTGATCGAGAAGGCCCGCGGCCTGTCGGCGTCGGCCAAGGGCAAGCTCGACCTGCCCGAGGCGTTCGAGACCCCGCGCTACGTCACCTCGATCGACATCCACTGCATGCCCGGCGGCTATGCCGGCGCGGTGACCCCGGACGACATCTCGACCGGCGCCCTCTACGACCGCGGCGTCTATCTCTACGCCATGGGCTATATGGGCCCGTTCAACGACGACATGGGCCGCTCGGTCTGTAACTACGTCAACCGTCGCCTGGACGGCTTCAAGCCCAAGCGGATCCTGGATCTGGGCTGCACGGTCGGCCACTCGACCCTGCCCTACAAGGAATTGTTCCCTGACGCCGAAGTCTGGGGCGTCGACGTCGCCGCCCCGCAGGTGCGCTACGCCCACGCCCGCGCCGCGGGCCTGGGCCTGGAAGTCAACTTCGCCCAGATGAACGCCGAGGAGACCCGCTTCGAGGACGGCTCCTTCGACCTCATCGTCAGCCACATCCTGCTGCACGAGACGTCCGGCAAGGCCATGCCGCGCATCTTCAACGAGTGCCACCGCCTGCTGGCGCCCGGCGGCTACATGATCCACGCGGACCTTCCGCCGTTCGACAACATGGACCCGTTCACCCAGTTCATCCTCGACAACGAGACCTGGTACAATAACGAGCCCTTCTGGGGCGCCATGCGCGAGACCGACCAGGTCGCCCTGGCCAAGGCCGCCGGCTTCCCGCCCGAAAGCGTCAAGTTCGACACCGCCCCGATGGCGATCATGGAGTTCGTGGCCCAGCAGGCCGCCGGCTACAGCGAGGACGCCAGCGCGGCGGTCTCCGACCGTGAGTTCGCCGCCGGCGAATACGCCCCCGGCGGCGGCTGGGAAGTCCTGATCGCCCGCAAGGCCTGAGCACAGTTCAAGGAAACAACACGATGAACGCCCACGCTCCGCAGGCCGAGCGCCCGCACGTCATCCGCGACGCCAAGGGCAAGCGCCCTCAGTTCTACGAGGCCCCGGGCCTCGACCAGGCCATGTCGATGATCATGGTCCTGGCCAACGAACTGGCCGTGCTGCACGACCGCCTCGATTCCGCCGAACGCGTCCACGCCGCCAAGGGCCTGGACCTGGCCGCCGAGATCGAGGCCCTGCAGCTCGACCAGGCCGCCCTGGAGGCCCGCGAGGCCTGGCGCCAGGACTTCCTGGGCCGCCTGTTCTACCTGGCCCGCAAGGACGCCTCGGAAGCCGCCGCGGCCGACACGGCCGAGCGCTTCCGCGCCACCATCGAAGACATCGCCCAAACCTGACCCTGAGACCTGATCCGAGTAAGCTGATGCCCGTCAAGACGCGTACCGCCCCAGCCGCCGCTGGCCTCCTCGCCCGCCTGGAGGCGATCGTCGGCAAGGACGGCGTCCTGACGGGCGAGGCCGCCCTGCCCTTCGCCACCGACGTCTATCGCACGCTGGAGACGCCGCTGGCCGTGGTCCGTCCGGCCGACGTCGAGCAACTACAGGCGGTCGTGCGCGAAGCCGCGGCGGCCGGGGTCGCCATCGTCCCGCGCGGCGGCGGCGCCTCCTACACCGACGGCTATCTTGCGACCCGCGCCGACACGGTGTTGATCGACACCGGCGCCCTTTCCCGCATCGTCGAGATCAACCAGACCGACGCCTATGTCACGGTCGAGACCGGGGTGACCTGGGCTCAGCTGAAGGACGCTCTGGACCCGCTGGGTCTGCGCACGCCGTTCTTCGGCCCGTTCTCGGGCCTGGCCGCCACGATCGGCGGGTCGATGTCGCAGCACGCCATCAGCCATGGGTCGGGCCAGTTCGGCAGCTCGGCGGAATCGGCCGTGTCGCTCGACGTGGTGATCGCCGACGGCTCCCTGCTGCGCACCGGTTCGGCCGCCCGCGGCGGCTCGCCCTTCGCCCGCTGGTACGGCCCCGACCTGTGCGGCCTGTTCCTGGGCGACTGCGGCGCGCTGGGGATCAAGGCGCGCATCACCCTGCCGCTGATCGCCCGCAAGCCCGCCTTCCAGTGCGCCTCCTTCGCCTTCGCCGACCTGCCCAGCCTGGCCCGCGCCATGCGGGCGGCGGCGCTGGAGAACCTCGACGACGAGCACTTCGCCATCGACGCGCCGCTGGCCCAGGGCCAGATCGCCCGCCAGGACAACGCCGCCGTCGTGCAGATGGCCCTGACCGTGCTGAAGAGCTCGCCGTCGCTGGTCGCCGGCCTCAAGCAGCTGAGCAAGATGGCCCTGGCCGGCGACCGCGCCCTGCGCAAGGCCGAGTACATGGTCCACTACATCCTCGAAGGGGTGGACGACCGCGAGGCCAAGGCGCGGCTGGATCGCCTGCGCACCCTGATGACGGCCGAGGGGGTCGAGATCCCCAACACCATGCCGACCATCGTGCGCGGCATGCCGTTCGCGCCGCTCTACAACGTGCTCGGCCCCAAGGGCGAGCGCTGGGCCCCGATGAACGGCGTCCTGCCCCACAGCCAGGTCGCCGCCTTCCACGCGGCGCTCGAGGCCCTCTACGCCAGCCACGCCGAAGAGATGACCGCCCGCGGCGTCTGGCGCGGCGGCATGTTCGAGGTGCTGCGCCCGTCGGGCTTCCTCTACGAGGTCGCCCTCTACTGGCCCGGCGAGCAGACCGCCTACCACGCCGGCGTCCTGCCGGCCGAGCACCTGGCCAGCCTGCCCCAGTACGCCGAAGACCCCGAGACCACGGCCTTCGTGCACAGGCTCAAGGCCCAGATCATCGCGCTCTACGGCCAGCACGACGCCGTGCACTTCCAGCTCGGCAAGCTCTACCCGTACGCCGATGTGCTGGAGCGCCCGGCGCTGGATCTGGTGCGCGCGGTCAAGGCGGCGGTGGATCCGAAGGGGGTGATGAACCCCGGGGCGCTGGGCCTTTAATCAAGACTGACGAGGCCGATCCGCAAGGAACCTCCCCCTCTGGGGGAGGCGGCCGAAGGCCGGTGGGGGGAAGTTTTCAGCTTCCCAAGCGCCGGCCCATTCCACAACACTCCCCCCACCGATCGCTTCGCGATCGCCTCCCCCAGAGGGGGAGGTTCTTGTTCACGCCATCCCCACGCACAAAAAAAGGCGCGGTCGTTTCCGACCGCGCCAGGCTCTCACTGCGCAGATGCAGCGGGGACTCTTTAGCTGCGCGCCTCGGGCGCCGCCCGCAGGGAACGCAGCAGGTTCTGGACGATGGCGTCGCGCTTGGCGTTCAGCTGGGCCTGCAGCTCAGGGCCCGGCTGGAAGTTGTCGACTTCGGCATTGGCCAGCACGCCGTGGCTTTCGAGCACGGCTTCCAGCACGTGCACGCGGTCGGTCAGCACCCAGACCTCGCGGGTCAGGGACAGGATCGCCTCGCCCAGGTCGTCGATCTGGTCGGCGGTCAGCATCCGGCGGTTCACCGGCTCGGAGATCGGGCGCTCGAAGGTCTTCGGAGTCATCGCGTTCATGTCGCTCGCTCGTGGTCGGAAGGATCAGGCGGGCTTGTGGGCGCGCAGCACGTAGTAGGCGTGGGTCGGGGCCTGGGTGGCGCCCTCGACGTCGACGAAGCCGATGTCCTTGCAGATCTGCACCAGGTCCATGCTCGCCGAGGCGCGCCAGTAGGGCTCGCCGCCCCACTTGGCCAGGTAGTCGTAGCGCCAGGACGCCATCTTATCGATCTCGGCGTAGCGCGGCACGTCGGCCATGATGATATCGCCGCCCGGCTTCAGCATCCGGAAGGCCTCTTCCAGGATCGACTTGATGATCCGCGGCGGGGCCTCGTGGAACAGGATGAAGGTGGTCACGAGATCGAAGCTCTCGTCGGCGAAACCGGAGTTCTCGCCGCCCTTGACCATCAGCTTCCAGTTCCAGCCCTTCTCGTTGGCCACGCGGCGGGCCTGTTCGAGCATGCGGGCCGACCAGTCGATGCCGGTGATCTGGGCTTCCGGAAAGGTCTCCTGCAGGGCCTGGGTGAAGTGGCCCGAGCCGCAGCCGATATCGAGGATTTCCTTGTAGTCGCGGCGCGGGGCCTGCTGGGCGGCCGCCCGGCGCTGGCCGAAGATGTCGCCGCCGTAGCCGCGCGCCACCAGCTGCTTGTGCACCAGCTCGCCGTGGACGTAGCCGGTGTGGTCGATGTGGTCCCAGCCGCCGGTGGTGCGGTGGAACCAGACCTTGCTCCAGTAGCTGGGCGGGGTCTCGCCATCGCCGTAGTCCAGCGTGGCCGGGCCTTCGTCGAGGGTCTTGAGGTACGGCTCGAGAACCGCGCGGCGCTCCTCGAAGGCTTCGTCGCAGTGCGCGCCATGGGTGCGCGAGGCCCATTCGCCGAACAGCTCGCGGATCTTGAAGATCTTGGAGTCGGCCAGGGTCTCGACGACCAGCGCGTGGCGCTCATCCATGTCGTCGGGCAGGGTCTGGGCGTTGACGCCCTTCATGGCCAGTTCCGCCTCGGAGGCGAAGTGCAGGCCGAAGGTCGCCTTCGATACGCCCGCCTGGAAATCGAGCGACGCGCGACCGCGCTGGGCCAGTGCCGGAGCTTCCATGACGCACCTCTAAAACCTTGTTTCGATGAAGGACTTTACCCCCGCCGAAACGTCCTGAAAGGTCCGGCGGACCCGCTATCCGCAGAACGGTCAGCGGGTGGTGAAGCTCGGATCGGCGGTCCGCGCGGCCAGGCGCGCGGCGGCTTCGGCGTCGCCGGCGGCGTGGGCGAGCACCAGGTCGGCCGAAGCCGCGATCGCCTCGGCCAGCCCCTCGGCCTGCGCGGGTCCCAGCAGCTCCGGCCGGCAGATCAGCCCGCCGAAATAGTGATCGACACCAGGCAGCACGAGCGCGTGGCGATCCCCCGGCGACGGAGCCTCATAGGCGATCAGGCGCAGGCGCCAGTCGTCGACGAAGCCGGGCAGCACGTCGGCGTCGCCGGTCTGAACCAGCAGCGGCGCGGTCGTGCTCGCGAAACCCTCGACGGAGATCAGCGGCGGCGTGGCCGGCGGCGGCGACAGGGCGACCACGGCCTTCACGCGGCTGTCGAGCGTCGGCGCGCCGGGCGGCGCCAGCACGCTGGCCCCGCCGGCCGCCAGGGCCAGCAAGGCCCCGAACGAGTGCCCGGCGGCGGCGAGGCCGAAACGCCCCTGCCCGGCCAGCCAGTCCAGGGTCGCGGCCTGGTCTTCCAGCCGCGTGCGCCAGACGGCGCCCTGGTCGTAGGCCTCGCGCTGCGGGTGATCGGTGCTGTCGACATGCAGGGGCGCGGCGACCAGCAGGCCCGCCGCCGCCCAGCCTTCCAGCAGGGCCGCATACTTGCCCGGCGCCGAGAAGGCCCCGTGCGAGAAGGAAACGGCCGCCTTGGCCGGCCCGGCGGGCCGCGCCACGGCGAGGCCCACGGTGCGATCGCCAACGGCGATCTCGACGATGTCCAGGCTCATCAGACGACCGCGCAGACCGTCTTCCATTCCAGGTAGCCGTCGAGGGCGACCTGGCCGCTGTCGCGCCCCCAGCCCGAGGCCTTGACCCCGCCGATCGGCAGGGCGTTGTCGTACATCGAGTGGCAGTTGATCCACACCGTGCCGGCCTTGATGCGGCGCGACAGGCGATGGGCGTGCGACAGGCTCTCGGTCCAGATGCTGGCCGCGAGGCCAAACTCGCTGTCGTTGGCGGCGGCCACCACCTCGTCGATCTCGTCATAGGCCTGGACGACCACCACCGGGCCGAACACCTCCTCGCGGACGATCGCCATGTCGGGGGTGACCCGCGCCACCACGGCCGGGGTGACGAAAGTCCCCTCGTCGCCGCCCTGCACGCCGCCGGTCAGCACCTCGGCGCCGGCCGCCGCCGCGCCGGCCACGAAGCCGGCCACGCGGTCGGCCTGCTTGCGCGACACCAGCGGCCCCATGTGGGTGGCCGGATCAAGGCCATGGCCCAGTTGCAAGGCCTTGGCCTGGGCCGCGACGCCCTCGACCACCCGGTCGTAGATCGAGCGGTGGGCGTAGAGCCGCGAGCCGGCCACGCAGACCTGGCCGGCGTTGAAGAAGATGGCGTTGGCCGCGCCGGGGATGGCCAGATCCAGATCGGCGTCGGGCAGGATCACCACCGGCGACTTGCCGCCCAGCTCCAGGCTGACCTTCTTGAGGTTGCCCTTGGCCGCGTCGAGGATCGCCCGCCCGGTCGGGGTCGAGCCGGTGAAGGCCACCTTGTCGACGTCATGGTGCGCGGCCAGGGCCGCCCCCGCCTCGCCGCCCAGGCCCGTCACCAGGTTCAGCACGCCCGCCGGGAAGCCGGCCTGCTGCACCAGTTCGGCCAGACGCACGGCGGTCAGCGAGGTGTCTTCGGCGGGCTTGAGCACCACGGTGCAGCCCGCGGCCAGGGCCGGCGCGAGCTTCATGGCGGTCAAGACGAGCGGCGAGTTCCACGGCACGATGGCGGCGACCACGCCCACCGGCTCGCGCAGGGTCCAGCTGGCCATCTGCTTGCCGGCCGGCTGATAGTTGATCGAGCTGTAGATCGTGCGGCCCTCGATGGCCGTCGCCAGGCCCGCATAGTAGCGAAACTGGTTCACCGCCCCGGGGATCTCGGCCCAGCGGCCGACATACAGCGGCTTGCCCTGGTCAAGCGTCTCCAGCTCGGCCAGTTCGTCGATATTGGCCTCGATCAGGTCGGCCAGGGTCCACAGCAGGCGCGAGCGCTGCATGGGGGTGAGCGACGGCCACTCGCCGCCGTCGAAGGCCTTGCGCGCGGCGGCCACGGCGGCGTCGACATCGGCCGCCCCGCCCTTGGCGATCTCGGCCAGGATGACACCGGTGGCCGGATCCTTGGTCGGGAAGGTGTCGCCGCCATGGGCGTCGACCCAGGCGCCGCCGATGAAGAGCTGCTTGCGACGCTTGGCGAGGAAGGCCTTCGCCCCCTCCGTCTGAGGTTCGACCGAACGGACGACGAAGGTCATGGCGCATTCCCCGGGACGCTGAAATTCCAGGCTCGACGCTAGTCCTCGCGACCTCGATTCACAGGGGTCACAGAACGCCTATCCGCTGTGCGGGCGCCTTTGCGCGCAACCGTTTGCGAACCGCGCTAGAGCCTAGGGTCACGGGGTTTTCAGTGACGGTTCCGGGGGCTTGGGATGACGACGATGAACGGACGCGGCGTGGACGAGATCCACGGCTACGCCCCCTTGCGACCCGTCGCCGGCGCGGACGCGCCCGACGCGACGCCGGTCATCGCCGGCGGCGTCTCGCAGGCCGCCCTCGACGCGGCCCAGGCCTTCTCCGACAGCTATGACGGCCTGGCCCTGCTGGTCTGGTCCGGCGGCGCGCTGCGCCACGAGGCCTATGCGCCGCACGTCACCAAGGACAGCCTGTTCGAGACCTTCTCGATGCACAAGTCGGCGCTGGGCCTGCTCTACGGCGCGGCCATCCGCGACGGAGCGATCAGCTCGATCGACGATCCGGTCGGCCTCTACATCGCCGAATGGCGCGACGATCCGCGCGGCCAGATCCCGCTGCGCCACCTGCTGGGCATGAGCTCGGGCCTGACGGTGCACAGCCTCGACAAGGGCGATCCGGTGGCCCTGGCCCTGATGCTCGGCGACCGCATCAGCGAGACCGCCCTCTCCGTCCAGGCGCAGCGGCCGTCCGGCGAGGTCTTCGACTACTACAACGTCGCCGCCCAGGTGGCGGGCCTGGCCCTGTCGCGCGCCGTCGCGGCCAAGGGCCTGGGCGACGCGGCGACCTATCTGTCGAAAGCGCTTTGGGCGCCGATGGGCGGCGCCGACGCGCGGCTGTGGGTCGAGCGCGAGGACGGCGAGCCCCGCTTCTTCGCCGGCCTGCAGGCCCGGGCCCGCGACTGGCTGCAATTGGGCCGCCTGGTTGCCGGCGGCGGCGTGATCGACGGCCGCCAGGTGCTGCCGGCCGACTGGATCGCGCAGGTCACCGCCGAGAACCCGCTCAACCCCGCCTACGGCCTGCTGGTCTGGCGCGCGGCCCCCATCGAGAACGGCAAGCGCCTCTATGGCCCCTCCACCGCCTACGCCGCCCCACACTCCGCGCCGTTCATCGCCGACGACCTCGTCTATTTCGACGGCTTCGGCGGCCAGCGCGTCTACGTCTCGCCGTCGCGCGACCTGGTGATCGTGCGAATCGGCCGGCCGAGGCTGGACTTCGACGACGCGGCGCTGCCGAACCTGATCGTCGAGGGTCTGGCTTAGAGATCCTCCCCCTCTGGGGGAGGTGGCCCGAAGGGCCGGAGGGGGCGTTTTCAGCTTCCAACCAGCCGAACGCCCTCCCCGTAAAATCCCCGCGAAAGCGGGGACCCAGGTGTTTTATCGTCGAGCGCCACGCGTTTCAGAAAAAGCCTGGGTCCCCGCTTTCGCGGGGATTTTACGGGAGGGGGTCTGCGGACGGGGATAGAGCGCCCTCCATCCCCGTAGATCTCGGACCAAACCCCAACCAATCCAACCCCTTACAACTTTCTCACCGCCCTGGATCAGACGCGCTCAAACCACCCGCATAATCACTGGGTCTCGCCGCACCGAAGGGGCGCAAGGCCAGTGACCATGCGGCGGCGGGATGCGATCGAGCGGGACTGGGGCGGATTGGGAAGATCCGTCGCGTCCGGGGACCTGGCGCTGGCCAGGCCCGCCCGCCGTCGGCTTGGGCGAGGATTACAGAGCACCCCTCTCCTCGTCGCCGCTTGAAAGGGAAACCTCGAAGGCGGTCCTGGTAAGGCGTTAAGAGCGCCGCCGCCCGGGAAGCCGGCAGCCAAACGACCGCGCGGAGCGCACGGCTTCGTCGAAACGGTACACAGAACAACACCTCCGGGCGTCGCCCGGGCGCTCCGCTCTCCTTCGACAACTCAGCGTCTTGGCGCGTGAGATCGAGAAGCCATGCGCCCAAGGAACCTCCCCCTGTGGGGGAGGCGGCCGAAGGCCGGTGGGGGGCCGTTTTCAGCTTTCGAGGCGTCGGCCATTCCCGCACCAACACCCCCCTCCGATCGCTGCGCGATCGCCTCCCCCACAGGGGGAGGTTCCTCGCGGGCCGCCGCCACCTTCTCCCGCAAGGGGAGAAGGATCAAATCGGACCCAGGTTCACGCTCACGGCCTTGGTCTTCAGGTACGAGTCGATGCCCTCGCGCCCGAACTCGCGGCCCCAGCCGGACTGGCGGTTGCCGCCGAACGGGGTCTCGGGGCTCAGGGCCGCGTGGATGTTGACCCCCACCTGGCCGCTGTCGATGGCGCGGGCCATGCGGTGGGCGCGCGACAGGTCCTTGGTCCACACCGAGCCCGACAGGCCGTAGGTCGTGGCGTTGATCGCCGAGAGGAGCGCCTCGTCATCGTCGCCGAACGCCTGCACGCCCAGCACCGGACCGAACACCTCCTCGCGCGCCAGGCGCATGTCGGGGCTGACGTCGGCATAGATGGTCGGGGCGACGTAGTGGCCGGGGCCGTCCGGCACGCCGCCGGCATAGGTCAGGCGCGCGCCCTGCGCGGCGGCGGCCTCGACATGCTCCAGCACCCGGCCCTTCTGGCGGGCCGAAACCAACGGGCCGATCATCGTGGTCGGGTCGAGGCCAGGCCCCACCTTCAGATAGGCCGCCGTCTGGGCCAGGCCCTCCAGCACCGGCTCCAGCACCTTCTCGTGCACGAACAGGCGCGTGCCGGCCATGCAGTTCTGGCCCGACAGGAAGAAGCAGGCCAGGGCCGCCGACGGGATGGCGTCGGCGAGATCCGCGTCGGGGAAGATCACGAACGGCGACTTGCCGCCCAGTTCCAGCGACACGCGCTTGAGATCGTGGCTGACGGCGCGGACGATCTCCTTGCCCACGGCGGTCGAGCCGGTGAAGGTGATCTTGTCGACGCCGGGGTGCGAAACCAGGGCCGCGCCGATCTCGTGGCCCAGGCCGTGAATCAGGTTGAACACGCCGGGCGGGCCGCCGGCCTCCAGCCACAGCCGGGCCACCAGGATCGAGGTCAGCGGCGTCAGCTCGGCGCTCTTCAAGACGAGCGTGCAGCCCGAGGCCAGGGCCGGCGCCAGCTTCAGGATGATCATCGACACCGGCACGTTCCAGGGCACGATCGCCCCGACCACGCCCACCGGCTCGCGCACCGTATAGACGAGGAGATCGAGCGCCTCGCGGCCGTTGGCCCGGGCCGGAATGGTCGAGCCCTCAAGCTTGGTGGCCAGGCCCGCGTAATAGCGCACATAGTCGGCGCAGAAGCCCTTGATGGTCGCGCCCGACAGGGCGATCGGCATGCCGTTCTCGAGCACCTCGATCTCGGCCAGCTTGTCGGCGTCGCGCTCCAGCAGGTCGGCGAAGCGCAGCATGATCCGGGCGCGGTCGGCGCCGGACGTGCGGCTCCAGCCCTTGAAGGCCTTGCGGGCGGCGGCGACGGCAAGGTCGAGATCCTCGGCCGAGGTCGCGCGCACCTTGGCGATCGTCTGCTCCGTCGCCGGGTTCTCGACCTCGATCAGGGTCTCGCCGCGCCCTTCGACGAAGGCCTCGCCAATCAGCTGGCCATGGGTCTGCGCGAGGAAGGCGAGAGCCTCCTGCGAAGGGCCGAAGATCGCTGCGTCGCTGGCGTCCGCCATGGGAAACTCCGTCGATATGAACTGGGATCTGTTTTGAAGCGCGGGCGGCCTGGCCGCCGCTTTCCCGCGCGCCCTCCCCGCCTGTCGATCAAGCCGCGCGAAGCGATGGCGCGCCGCGCGCGAGCCGTCGGATGCTCCAATGGGGCTATTGGGGGATTTGAAGCGTGAGCGAGGTTCGGGACGAATTCCGCAAGGGCTGGCGCGTGGTGCTGGCCGCCGGGATCGGGGTCGGCTGCGGCATCAGCCTGCAGCAATATGTCGGCTCCCTCTTCGTGAAGGCGCTTCAGACCGATCTGGGCTGGAGCCGGGGCAAGATCGCCCAGGCCCAGGGCGCGGCGCTCGCCGCCCTGTTCGTCGCCCCCGTGCTCGGCTGGCTGATCGACAAGGTCGGGGTGCGGCCGGTGGCGATGGTCTCCATCGTCCTGCTGGCAGCCGTCTATCTGGGCCTGGCCGCCATGCCGCCGTCGCTGGGCGCCTTCTACGGCCTCTTCGCCCTTCTGGTGATCCTGGGCTGCGGCACCGGCCCGATCGGCTACACCCGCGCGGTCAACACCTGGTTCGAAAAGGGCCGCGGCCTGTCGCTGGGCCTGACCCTGACCGGCGTCTCGCTGGTCGCGGCGCTGAGCGCGCCGCTGCTCAGCTTCGTCATCGCCCATCACGGCTGGCGCGGCGGCTATGCGACGCTCGCGGGACTGTCGCTGTTCGTCGCCCTGCCCACCGTCTTCTTCGCGCTCTGGGAGCGTCCGCGTTGGCTGGCCAAGCACGGCGCCGCCGCGACCGAGATCGATGCAGCCAAGCGCGTCTCCCAGGTCGGCCTGACCGCCGGCCAGGCCCTGAAGACCGGCCGCTTCTGGATCCTGTCGCTGGCCATCCTGCTGGCCACGGCCGGCCTGACCGGCGTGATCAGCCAACTTCAGCCCATCCTCACCGACCAGGGCCTCGACGCCCGCGTCGCCGGCTGGCTGGTGGCCCTGCTGGCCGTCTCGGTGGCGCTGGGGCGCATCGTCGTCGGCTGGGCGGTGGACCGCTTCTGGGCCCCGATCCCCGCCGCCATCGCCCTCGTCCTGCCGGCCCTGGGCGTGGGCCTGCTGGCCATCGGCCACGGCCAATGGCCGCTGGCCGTGCTGGCGGTGCTGCTGATCGGCGCGGCGCAGGGCGGCGAAGTCGACGTCGCCGCCTTCTTCGTCGCCCGCTATTTCGGCATGCGCTCGTACGGCGCGGTCTACGCCCTGATCGGCATCGCCATCTCGCTGGGCGTGCCGATCGGCGCGATCGGGATCGGCGCCCTCTACGACCACGACGGCGGCTACGGCCGCGCCCTGGCGATCGCGGCCGCCGGCTTTGTCGCCAGCGGCGCGCTGATCCTCCTGATGGGACGCTATCCGCAATGGACCACGCCCGAGAAGACCGCCTGAGGCGCTCGCCCGCGCCATCAGGCGGCGCGGGACAGCGGCTCCGACAGGTCGCGGCTGATGGCGGCCGCGGCCGACTTCAGCTTGTCGCCGTACTGCTTGACGGCGTCCGGCATCTTCATCGACGAGCTGAAGAACACCAGCACCAGCGCCCCGCAGACGCCCTCGCTGTTGAAGATCGGCGCGCCGATCGACGAGGTCTTGCCCGGAGTGGCGGTATAGGGATTGCGCCCCTTGGTCGCCCAGCCCGCCTCGATGATGTCGGAGAACATGCCGCCGGACTCCGCGTACTGCAGCGTCAGCGGATCGACCTGGCCTTCGCCGCGCCGATAGGCCTCCAGCACCGCCGCCTGTTCGTCGGGGCTGGCGAAGGCGAGATACGCCTTGCCCGCCGCGCTCTCCAGGATCGGCAGGGTGTAGCCGGGATAATAGTTGTTCAGCGTCAGCGACGTCATCGTGTGGGTCGAGTCGCGGATCATCATCTGCTGGCCGACCCGGGTCGCGATCGACACCGGCCAGGTCACCTTGGCCGTCAGGTCGACGATGTGCGGGCGGGCGCAGGCGACCAGGCGATCGCTCTCCTGGAACCCGTGCGACAGCGACTGCACCAGCATGGTCGGTCGATAGCGCTTCCGGGCCGGCTCCCGCTCGATCAGCTTCTCGTGCAGCAGGGTCTGCACGATGCGGCAGGCCGTCGGATAGGGCACGCCCGAGGTCTGGGCGATCTCCATCATCGACAGCGAACCACGGCGGTTGATCGCCTGCAGCACCGAGATGCAGCGGCTGATGGCCCTGATCGGCACACCTTTTTCCATAGAAACGCCTCCTCCAGATTCACGCGAACTCCAGACCGTGGCGGCGAGGGTCTGGCGGAAACCACGTCCCGACTATCCGTTCGCCGGATAGCGCAACGAAGCCCCGCCACGGTCGGAGTCGTCTTTTGTGCGTCGCCTGCTCTTTCGCAGGGCGGATATTTGACCACGCGGTCAACGAAGTGGCAATTCGTGGAATTACGGTCAGGCTCACATAACGTCGGAGCCCGAGATGACCGCTGAAACTTCCGTAACGTCAGCCGACGAGGCTTTGTATCTTCAGCGCTTTCAGGCCGCCGCCAACGCTCCGCAGGAGACCTACGACACGCTGGAGCCCGTGCCCGGCGCTGCTGGGCGCACGCTGATTCCGGCCGCCGCGACGGCCACGATCGACGCCGCGGCGCTCGATGCGGCCGAGGCCTACGCCAAGGGCAGCAACGCCAAGGCCTTCATGGTCTGGCGCGACGGCGTGCTGGAACGCGAGACCTATTTCGCCGGCGCGGCCCGCCCGTCGCTGCTGGCGTCCAAGTCGCTGGCCAAGCCCCTGACCGCCGCCGCCATCGGCCGCGCCCTGGCGCTGGGCGTCATCGAGTCGCTGGACCAGTCGGTCGCCGACTTCATCACCGAGTGGAAGGGCACACCCAAGGCCGACATCCTGGTGCGCCACACGCTCGACATGCGCACCGGCCTGCTGCCCCAGGGCTTCAGCACCGATCCGGCCGACGTGCTGAACCGCGCCTATCTGCACCCGCGCCACGACGACGTGCTGATCAACGACTACCCGCTCGTCCATACACCGGGCAGCCGCTACGACTACGCCAACGCCACTTCGGAGCTGGTGGCCCTGGTCATCGAGCGCGCCACCGGCCGCCGCTACGCCGAGTTCATCTCCGAAGAGGTGCTCAAGCCCATCGACGCGCCGGGAGGCCAGATCTGGGTCGACCGTCCGGGCGGCCTGGCCCACTCGGGCTGCTGCATCCTGTTGCCGGCCGAAAGCTGGCTGCGCCTGGCGATCCTGCTGCTCGACGACGGGGTCCACGCCGGAACCCGCCTGCTGCCCGAGGGCTATGTGGGCGAGATGCGCACCCCGACCGAGCAGAACCCGCACTACGGCCTGGGCGTCTATATCGGCGCGCCCTATCTGGAGCGCCGCGGCTGGGCCGCGCCGGACCTGCCCTGGCCCAAGATCCTGCACAGCGAGCCCTATCTCGCCGACGATCTCTATCTCTTCTGCGGCAACTCGAACCAGGTGGTCTACATCGTGCCGTCCAAGCGGCTGATCGTGCTACGGGTCGGCGATAGCCCGCCCAAGACGCCCGAGTGGGACAACAGCGTGCTGCCGAACCTGATCCTACGCGGGCTCTAGACTTTGCGGCGGAGGGCGACGCGGGCGATGAGCTTGCGGACCTCGCCCTCCTCCACCCCGTCCCGACGCATCAGCAGACGGACGATCGGCTCCGAAAGGAGCTCATCGAGTGAAGGCGGCGGGTCGTCCAGACCCCGGTCGTCGCGCATCGGGCGCTCCTCTCCGGTCGGGGGCGCCCTCCTCGCACTATTGCGAGTGAATCGCAACTACTATCCTGAAGCGTCACGCATGTCGTGGCGACCGGCCGACCGACTTGCTATCAGCCTCGTCAAAGCAGCGAGAGGCCCGCATGACCGACTTCCCCGTCACCATCTTCCACAATCCCAAGTGCGGAACCTCGCGCAACACCCTGGCGATCATCGAGGCCGCCGGCTACGCGCCGACGGTGGTCGAATATCTGAAGGCCGGCTGGACGCTCGAACAGCTGAAGGACCTCGCCGTCCGCACCGGCCTCGGCGTCCGCGGCCTGCTGCGCGTCAAGGGCACGCCTGCCGAGGAACTGGGCCTGACCGATCCGGCGACGTCCGACGACACGATCCTGGCGGCCATGGTCGAGCACCCCATCCTGGTCGAGCGTCCGATCGTCGTCACGCCCAAGGGCGCGGTGCTGGCCCGTCCCAAGGAGAAGGTGCTCGACATCCTCGATCGCCACCCGCCGGCCGACGCATCCTGATCCGTGGTCGGACGTTTTCATGGACGGTGTCGCAAATCTGTCGTCGAACTGTGACAAATAGCCGACCTCGCCGCCGCTAGTCTGCGCGCGGCGAGGTTGAAGGATCGCTCCCCCAGATCCTTCAACGCGTCCAATGATTCCCGTGGCCCCAAGCCGACCATCAGGATGTCGTCCATGAAAGCCTTCCTCGGAGCCGCCGCCGCGCTCGGCCTGCTGGCCCTGGCGCCCAGCGCCCACGCCGCCCGTGACTACGTCTGGGCCGCCGGCTCTTCGACCGTCTTCCCGTTCAGCACCCGCGTCGCCGAGAACTTCGCCAAGAAGACCGGCAAGAAGTCGCCCAAGGTCGAGAGCCTGGGCACCGGCGGCGGCATCAAGATGTTCTGCGGCGGCATGGGCGAGGGCTTCCCCGACATCGCCAACGCCTCGCGTCCGATGAAGAAGTCCGAGTTCGAGGCCTGCAAGGCCAAGGGCGTCAAGGACATCGTCGAGATCAAGATCGGCTTCGACGGCATCGTCATCGCGATGGACAAGAAGTCGCCCGACTACAATTTCAAGCTCGAGCACCTGTATCTGGGCCTGGCCCAGAACGCCCTGCGCGGCGGCCAGTTCGTGGCCAACCCGTACAAGACCTGGAAGGACGTGGGCGCCGGCCTGCCGGCCAACCGCATCCTGGTCTACGGCCCGCCGCCCACCTCGGGCACCCGCGACGCCTGGGTCGAGCTGGCCATCGAGAACGGCGCCAAGAAGTTCCCGACCGCCAAGTCGCTGCACGACAGCGACGAGAAGGCCTTCAAGGCCAAGATCGACCCGCTGCGCAAGGACGGCGGCTGGATCGACGCCGGCGAAAACGACAACGCCATCGTCGGCACCCTGACCAAGACCCCGGGCGCCCTGGGCGTGTTCGGCTTCTCGTTCCTCGAAGAGAACGCCAACGTCATCAAGGGCGCGGCGGTCAACGGCGTGAAGCCGACCCCGCAGGCGATCGCCAACGGCAGCTACCCGCTGTCGCGCTCGCTCTACATCTACGTCAAGAAGGGCCAGGTCGGCGTGACCCCGGGCCTGAAGGAATACCTGGCCGAGTTCGTCTCCGACGCCGCCACCGGCCGTGGCGGCTACCTGCAAGGCCGCGGCCTGATCCCGCTGCCGCCCGCCCAGCACGAAGCCAACAAGGCCACGGCCAGCAAGCTGCCGAACATGGCTCCGCCCAAGAGCTGATCGCGCCGCGCATCACCTGAACGGCGCCCCGTCCGGACCATCCGGGCGGGGCGTTTTCGTTTAACCAAACGCTGCGGCCAAAGCGCCGCAGTGGGGGCTAATTATCCGCCGGCTCTTGCCTTTCGAGGCAGATTGGCGTCTTAACGCGCCTTTCCAAACTTCCTCGGTCGCCCGAGCGCCTCGTTTTGACGACCGGAGGAGTTTATTTTCATGACAAGTGACCAATCAGACGGGTCCGGGACATCGGGGTCGTAATTTGGTCGTGGCGCAGGCCGCGGGCGTTTTTGTGTGCCGCCGCCTGCAGAATCGAACTGGACCGACATGCCCTTCCCCGCCTCTCACCCCGCTCTTGAGCGGGCTCTCGCCGCTCAAGGTTACGCTGAGCCCACCCCCGTCCAGGCCGCCGTGCTGGAAGCCGACGCCGAAGGCCGCGACCTGCTGGTCAGCGCCCAGACCGGCTCGGGCAAGACCGTGGCCTTCGGCCTGGCCGCCGCCCCGACCCTGCTGGGCGACGCCGAGCGCCTGCCCAAGGCCGGCCTGCCGATGGCCCTGGTCATCGCCCCGACCCGCGAATTGGCCATGCAGGTCAATCGCGAACTGGAGTGGCTCTACGCCCAGGCCGGCGCCACCGTCGTCAACTGCGTCGGCGGCATGGACGCCCGTCGCGAGCAGCGCGCCCTGAACTTCGGCGCCCACATCGTCGTCGGCACCCCGGGCCGCCTGCGCGACCACATCGAACGCGGCCACCTGGATCTGTCCGAGCTGAAGGTCGCCGTCCTCGACGAGGCCGACGAGATGCTCGACATGGGCTTCCGCGAAGACCTCGAGTTCATCCTCGACGCCGCCCCGGCCGATCGCCGCACCCTTCTGTTCTCGGCCACCCTGGCGCGCGACATCATCGCCCTGGCCAAGAACTACCAGACCGACGCCCTGCGCATCGACACCATCGACCGCAACGAGCCGCACCGCGACATCGAGTACCGCGCCGTGCGCGTGGCGCCGAACGAGACCGAGCACGCCGTCGTCAACCTGCTGCGCTATTTCGAAAGCCCCGGCGCCCTGGTGTTCGCCAACACCCGCGAAAGCGTCCGCTCGCTGCACAGCAAGCTGCGTGAGCGCGGCTTCGACGTCGTCGGCCTGTCGGGCGAACTGAGCCAGCGCGAACGCGCCGACGCCCTGCAGGCCCTGCGCGACGGCCACGCCCGCGTCTGCGTCGCCACCGACGTCGCCGCCCGCGGCCTCGACCTGCCGGACCTCGGCCTCGTCATCCACGCCGAACTGCCGGTCAACAAGGCGACCCTGCTGCACCGTTCGGGCCGCACCGGCCGGGCCGGCAAGAAGGGCGTCTCGGCGCTCGTCGTGCCCTACACCCGCCGTCGCAAGGCCGAACAGCTGCTGTTCGCGGCCGGCGTCGAAGGCGTCTGGGGCGGCGCCCCGAGCGCCGACGAGATCCGCGCCAAGGACACCGAGCGCCTGCTCGACGACCCGATCTTCGCCGAGGCCTCGAACGAGGAAGACCTGGCCCTGGCCGAAGCCATGCTGGCCAAGCGCACCCCGACCGAGATCGCCGCCGCCCTGATCCGCACCCGTCGCGCCAAGCTGCCGGCGCCGGAAGAAATCTACGACGACCCGCGCCACGGCGCCGATCCGGGTCCGCGTTCGCGCGAACCCCGCGGCGACCGCGACTTCGCCCCGCGCGATTTCGGCGACCGTCCCGAGCGCGAACCGCGCACCAGCATGGACGGCTCGGAGTGGTTCCGCATCAGCGTCGGCCGTCGCGGCAACGCCGATCCCAAGTGGCTGATCCCGCTGATCTGCCGCCAGGGCCACATCACCAAGAAGGACATCGGCTCGATCCGGATCTTCGACTACGACACCAAGTTCGAGATCTCGGCCGAGGCGGCGGTGAAGTTCGGCGCGGCGGTCCAGTCGACCGTTCGCGAAGACGTCTCGATCACCCCGACCGCCGCGCCTGCTCCGCGCGGCCCGCGTCGCGAGTTCGACGGCGACGCTCCGCGCGCCCCGCGTCCGCCGCGCAACTACGATGACGCGCCGCGCGGCCCCCGCGCCAACGCCCCGGGTTCGCGCGACCACACCCCGCGTCCGGGCGGCTACGACCGCGACGGCGTAAGCGGCGCCAAGCCGTATGGCCGTGGCGAAGAGCCCAAGGACGAATACAAGCCGCGTCCGCCGCGGGACGACAAGCCCCGCGACTTCAAGCCGCGCGATCGCGACGCCGCTCCGCGTCCCTATTCGCCGACCGAAAGCGACGGCGCGCCGAAGCGGGCCTACAAGCCGCGCGCCGAGGGCCGTGACAACGCCGACGGCCCGCGCGAATACAAGCCTCGCGCGCCCAAGGCGTTCGGCGACGCCCCGGCCAAGCCCTACAAGGCCAAGCCGGCCTTCGGCGACAAGCCGGCGTTCAAGGGTCCCAAGCCCTTCAAGGGCAAGAGCGACTTCGCCGGCAAGCCCAAGCCGTTCAAGAAGAAATAGTCCGCCTAAGAAAAGCCCCTCAGTCGCCCAGCGACTGAGGGGCTTTTCTTAGGCCGCCTGCCCCGCGCACCAACCCGACGCCCAGGCCCACTGGAAGTTATACCCGCCCAGCCAACCGGTGACGTCGACGACCTCGCCGATGAAGTAGAGCCCAGGCACGGTCTTGGCCGCCATGCTGCGCGAATCCAGACCGTCGGTGTCGACACCGCCCAGCGTCACTTCAGCCGTGCGATAGCCTTCCGAGCCCACCGGCTTGAAGGTCCAGGCGCTCACGACCCCGGCGACGCGGGCCAGCACCTTGTCCGAACAGTCGGCGATGTTGCCGGTCACGCCCTCGTCCTCGACGATCTTCTGGGCCAGGCGCTTGGGCACGATCTCGCCCAGCACCGTATGCAGCGCACGCCGGCCGTTGATCGAGCGTTCGGCTTTCAAGGTCGAAAAGACGTCGGTCCCTGGCGCCATGTCGACGACGATCTCGCCGCCTTCGCGCCAGTAGGACGAGATCTGCAGGATCGACGGCCCCGACAGGCCCCGGTGCGTGAAAAGCATCCCCTCGCGGAACTTGGTCTTGCCGCTCTTGACCACGGCGTCGACCGAGACGCCTGACAGCGGCGAAAGACGCTCCAGCGTGCGGGCCTCGAAGGTCAGCGGCACCAGCGCCGGCCGGGTCTCGACGATGGCCAGGCCGAACTGACGGGCGATCTCGTAGCCCAGACCCGTCGCGCCCATCTTCGGGATCGACTTGCCGCCGGTGGCGACCACCACCGAGGCGCAGGCGACGGGTCCGCTCGACAGGGTGACGACAAAGCCCTCGCCGTTCTTGGCCACGCCCTCGACGCTTGTCTCCAGCCGCAGCACGACGCCGGCCTGCTCCATCTCGTCGAGCAGCATGGCGATGATGTCCTTGGCGGAGTCGTCGCAGAACAGCTGGCCCAGGGTCTTTTCGTGGAAATCGATGCCGTGCTTGCGGACCAGCGCGATGAAGTCGGTAGGCCGATAACGACGCAGGGCCGAGACGCAGAACTTCGGATTGGCCGACAGGAAGTTGGCCGGCGTCGCGCCCATGTTGGTGAAGTTGCAGCGACCGCCGCCGCTGATGCGGATCTTCTCGCCCGGCGCCTTGGCGTGGTCGACGATCAGCACCGAGCGCCCGCGCTTGCCGGCCTCGATGGCGCACATCATGCCGGCCGCGCCGGCCCCCAGCACCACGACGTCGAACTGTTCCAAGATCCGGCCCTTCCAAGTGAGCGCGCCAAGGACGGGCGCGCGGAGGAAAAGTCAATGCGAACCGAACGTTGACGCCCCGCTTCGCCGGAGCGATCCTTCATTCATGGCCGACGGCGCTGACATCCATCTCGATCCCGAACGCGCCGAGCGCCTTCGCCTCGCCGCTGAAGCGGCCGGCGTGACGCCCGAAGCCTTCGCCCTCAACGCTATCGGTGATGACTGGGTCGAAGCCATTGAGTCCCTCGAAGAATATGAGCGTACCGGCGTTTCCTACTCCGTCGAGGAAGTCATGGCAGAGCTCCGTGCAAACGTTGAAGCTCGTTTAGCCGCCCGCGAACGCTGACCCTTACCCCGCCATGCGGTAGCCGCGCGCCTGCCCCGCACCGGACACCCGGAAGCGTTCCGTCATCTCGACCAGCCCGGCGATCTCGCTCTTCAGGGCGTGGGCGACGGCGTTGGCTTCTTCGACCATGGCGGCGTTCTGCTGCACGCCCTGGTCCATCTGGTTCACGGTCGCATTGACCTCGTTGAGGCCGGTGGCCTGTTCGCCGGCGGAGGCCGCCAGTTCACGGACCAGGGCGTCGATCTCGCCGACCTTGCAGACGATGCCTTCCAGCGCCTCGCCGGTCTGGCCGACCAGCTTGACGCCCTCGTCGACCTGGCGGGCCGAGGTCGAGATCAGGGTCTTGATCTCCTTGGCGGCGTCCGCCGAGCGCTGGGCGAGCGCCCGGACCTCCTGGGCGACGACCGCGAAGCCGCGCCCCGCCTCGCCCGCCCGGGCGGCCTCCACGCCGGCGTTGAGGGCCAGGAGATTGGTCTGGAAGGCGATCTCGTCGATGACGCCGATGATCTGGCCGATCTGGCGCGAGGAGGTCTCGATGCCGGTCATGGCCTCGACCGCGCCGCGCACCACCTGCCCCGAGCGCTCGGCCTCGCCCCGGGCCGAGCCGACCACCCGAGCGGCCTCACCGGCGCCCTGCGAGGCGCGGCGGACGGTTGCGGTGATCTCGTCGAGGGCGGCGGCGGTCTCTTCCAGGCTGGCGGCCTGCTGCTCGCTGCGGCGGGCTGTGTGGTCGGCCGCGGCGGCGATCTCGTCGGAGCCTCGGCCAATGCCGTCGACGGCCGACAGGATCTGGCCCATGGCCTCGTCGAGGTGGCCCATGGCGGCGTTGAAGTCGTCGCGCAGCTGGCGATAGCCGTCGGGGAAGGCCTCGGCGACGCGCACGGTCAGGTCGCCACGCGACAGGCGCGACAGGCCCTGCGCGATCCGCTCCATGACGAAGGCCTGCTCGCTGGCGGCGGCCTCGCGCGCCTGTTCGTTGCGGCCGCGCTCCTCGTCGCCGGCGGCGCGGGTGCGGGCCTGCTCGGCCTGGGCGGACTTCAGGGCCAAGGCGTTGTCCTTGAACACCTGGACGGTGCGGGCCATCTGCCCGACCTCGTCGCGACGGGCGTCGCCGGCCACGGCGACCTCCAGCCGGCCTTCGGCAAGATCGCTCATCGCCCGCGACAGGCCCGCCACCGGACGCGAGATCTTCACCGCCCCGATCCACAAGGCGAAGGCGACCCCGCCCAGCGCCGCGGCGACGCCGAACAGCAGGGTCAGCAGCACGCCGCGCTCGGCCTTGGAGCGGGCGGCGGCGACCATGGCGTCGGTCTGCTCGTGATAGCCGTCGCCCCAGGCCTTCACGTCCTTGGCCAAGCCATCGATGGCAGGATCCATGGCCGCCAGATGCGACATGGCACCGGTGTCATCATTGGACAAACCTTTGTCGGCCGCGGCCCGCGCATCTCCGTACAGGGCGTCGATGCGGGCGGCGAAGCCTTCGGTCTTCTCGGCGACGGCGGGGTCGAAGCCGGTCATCTTGGCCAGGCTGTCCTTGCCTTCGCCATAGACCTTGTCGAGTTCCTTGGAGGCGGCCTGGGCCTGCTGGGAGCCGCCGTCATAGGTGACGGTGCGATGGGCGGCGTGGCCCATCATGGCGAGGCGGCGGCTGAAGCGCGCCGACTGCACCTCGGCGGGGGCGCGGTGCTCGACGAGGCGGCTGGTGGCCGCGTCCAGGCTCTTCTGCTGCCAGACGCCCAGGCCCGTGCAGGCCAGCACAGCCGCGCCCAGCACGACGGCCGGCAGGGCGACCTTCGAGGCGATCTTGAGATCGTCGAGCTTCATGTCTGTTTCCCCCCGGATGTTGTCTAAGTCCGCGCCGGATTCACGGTTGCCGAACCCAGTTTTTCGACTGCGGCGTAAAAACCCCGTTAAGTCGCTTGACCCCCGCGCTGATGGCTGTAGGACGCACGGCCCCTCCCCGGCCCGAGCTTTCCCATGACGTCCGCCGTCCAGCCGACGATCGGCATCGATTTCGGCACCACCAACACCGTCGTCGCCATCGCCGACGGCGGCGGTCCCGCGCGCCTGGTGCGCTTCCCCGTCGGCGAGAAGGACATCTTCGCCTTCCGCTCGGCGCTGAGCTTCCATTCGGTCGCCGGTCCCGACGGCCGCCCGACCGAGCGCGTCATCGAGGCCGGCCCCTGGGCCATCGAGGCCTATGTCGAAGACCCGCTGGAGACGCGCTTCGTCCAGTCGTTCAAGACCTTCGCGGCGAGCGCGGCCTTCACCGAGACCAAGATTCTCGACCGCCGCTACCTGTTCGAGGACCTGCTGGCCGCGTTCCTGTTCAAGCTGCGCGATCATGCCGGCGGCCAGATGAGCGACCTGCCGCCGCGGGTGATCGTCGGCCGACCGGTGACCTTCGCCGGCGGCAATCCCGACGAGGCCCTGGCCCTGCGCCGCTACGAGGCGGCGTTCGAGCGCCTGGGCTTCTCCGACATTCGCTACGCCCACGAGCCGGTCGGGGCGGCCTTCTTCTTCGCCCGCCAGCTGAAGGAAGACGCCACCGTGCTGGTGGCCGACTTCGGCGGCGGCACCAGCGACTTCTCGATCGTGCGGTTCGAGCGCCATGAGGGCCAGCTGCGCTCGGTTCCGTTGGCCCGTTCGGGCGTCGGCGTGGCCGGCGACGCCTTCGACTACCGGATCATCGACAACGTCGTCTCGCCGGAGCTCGGCAAGGGCAGCCTCTACAAGGCCATGTCCAGCCGCCTGCCGATCCCGCAGCGCTACTACACCGCCTTCGCCCGCTGGGACCAGCTGGCCATGCTGCGGGCCTCCAAGGACATGCGCGACATCCGCGCCCTGGAGCGCACGGCGGTCGAGCCGGAGAAGATCAGCCGGCTGATCGAGGTGCTGGACGATAACCACGGCTACGCCCTCTACCGCTCGGTCTCGGGCCTGAAGGAGGCGCTGTCGAGCCAGGACAGCGCGCTGTTCTCGTTCAAGGCCGGCTCGGTGGAGATCGAGCGCGAGGTGGCGCGGACCGAGTTCGAGGCCTGGATCGCCCCGGAGCTGAAGGCGATCGAGACGGCCGTAGACCAGGCGCTGGAGCGTTCGGGGCTCTCGGCCGACGGGGTGGACCGGGTGTTCCTGACCGGCGGCTCGTCGTTCGTGCCGGCGGTGCGCGAGATCTTCCTGCGGCGGTTCGGGGCCGAACGCATCGAGAGCGGCGGCGAGTTCGAGTCGATCGCCTCGGGCCTGGCGCTGATCGGGCATGAGGCGGATCTGGATCTCTGGAGCGAACGCGTCGGCTGATCCTTCTCCCCTTGCGGGAGAAGGTGGCGGCCGAAGGCCGACGGATGAGGGGTCTCTCAGATGGGAGACGCCCCGCCCGATCTGACCGCCGCACGCGGTGTTGAGATCTGAGAGACCCCTCACCCGACCTCCTTCGGAGGCCACCCTCTCCCGCAAGGGGAGAGGGCACGGCGGTACGGCCTCCCGTGAAAACTCACGAAAGTTGATGGGGAGGCGCGGAGCGGCCGGGCGGAGCCCGGAGACCGTGATGTGGTTTAGCGTTTCGGCTTCGTCTGACCGCTCCGCCGCATCGTAGGCTCGAAGGACCGGGGGCGCGGGTGCTTTTTCAACCCTGGACCCGGTTGTCCCTCGGACGGGCAGGACCAATAGCCCCGCGGTGATCCGGCGGCGCCTCGGCTGATCCTGTTAGGCCGGTTTGAAACGATCCCGACCCTGTCGACCCGCAAGTCTCGTCACGGAACGGCTGGCGGCCCAATCACGCCTTCTGAGCGATCCTGCAAACCCGCCCTTCCCATGACGCCCCAAGCGGCCCCGCTCGATGCGATCCACAGCCGCTAACTCGGGCCGGTACCAAGAGCCCTCCCCATGGCTGGGATGGCTTTGATTATGGGGTGACTTGAGTGGGGGAGGATAACTTGGGGTTATAAAGTTGTAGGGCTTTGAGTTCGCTGGACTCTTTTCCGATTACGTCGGGTGAATGGTGTGCGTAAGGCCACCCCAACTCCGCCTTCCTGGGCCTTGTGCCCAGGATCCATCGTTCAGCCGCTCAGGCCTTTGCAGGACGGTAGAGGTCTGAGCGGTCGCTGGCATGGACCCTCGCCACGAGGGCGAGGGAGGCGAGTTTTGTTTGTTACGGTGGCGGGTTGGAGAGGAAAGGCCGGCCAGCCCTGCGGAAGCTGAAACCGTCCCCCCTCCGGCCCTTCGGGCCACCTCCCCCAAAGGGGGAGGATCTTGGCTAGCGTTGGGCCTGCACCACCTTCACTGCTGGCGCGTTCTCCCAGCCGCCGCCGAGCGCCAGGAAGAGGTTGACCTGGTCGGCGGCCACGGCGGCGTCCGAAGCTGCGAGCGCCGCCTCCGCGCCGGCCAGGGTGCGTTGGGCGTCGAGGCCCTGCAGGTAGGGCGTGCGGCCGGCCTTGTAGAGGGTGGCGGCCTGGCGTTCGGCCTTGTCGGCCTCGTCGCGGGCGGCGCGCAGGGCGGCGTTGCGGTCGAGTTCGTGGGCGTAGGCGGTGAGGCTGGTCTCGGTCTCGCGCAGGGCGTTCAGCACCACGCCGTCGAACTTCGCCAGGGCCCCATCGGCGCCGGCCTCGGCGCCCCGGATGCGGGCGCGCTCGCCCTCGCCCGGCAGGGTCCAGGAGACCAGGCCCGACAGGCTCCAGCGGTTGGCGGCGGGCTGACCGAGATCGGCGAGCAGGCCCGTCGTGCCCGCGCCCAGGCCAAAGCTGATGTTCGGATAGAGCGCGCCACGGGCGACGCCGATGCGGGCCGTCGCGCCGGCCAGGGTGCGTTCGGCCTGACGGACGTCCGGACGACGCTTGAGCAGCGCCGCGCCGTCGCCGACCGGCAGGGGCTGGGACAGTTTCGGTGGCGAGGCGCAGGCTTCGACAGCTTTCGGAAACTCGGCGGGCGGCTTGCCGGTCAGGACGGCCAGCTTGTAGAGCGCGGCCTTGCGATGGGCCTCGAAGGTCGGGATTGCGGCGCGCTGCAGCTCGACCTGGGCGCGGGCCCGGGTGGCGTCCAGCGCCGTGCCGCGACCGGCGGCGATCAGGCGGTTGGTGACGTCCAGGCTCTTGCGCTGAAGGTCCAGCGTCTGTTCGGCGACGTGGATCTCGTGGCCGGACGAGCAGGCCTCGACATAGGCGCGGGCGACGTCGGCGGCGACGCTGACGCGGGCCAGATCCAGGGCCGCCTGGCTGGCGTCTTCGTCGGCGTGGGCGGCCTCGGCGGCGCGCTTGAGCCGGCCGACCAGATCGACCTGGTAGGAGACCTTGACCCCGGCGTCGGCCAGGTTCTCGACCGGCAGGGGCTCGGTCAGCAGGTACTGCTCGCCGGACTCGCGGGCGTGCATCGCCGCCGCGGAGGCGCCGGCCGAGAAGCCGCCGGCGTCGTCGGCCTCGCCGGCCACGGCGCGGGCCCGGGCCAGGTTGGCGGCGGCCACGCGCAGGTCGGTGTTGGCGCTCAGCGCCTCCTGCACGAGGCCGTTCAGCGTCTCGTCGTCATAGAGCTTCCACCAGCCGTCGGGGACCGGGTCCTGGCTGACGGCGGCGCTGGTCGCGCCCATGAACGCGCCTTGCGCGGCCGGTTCGTTGATCTTGGCGACGTCGGGGCGCTTGTAGTCGGGGCCGACGGTCGTACAGGCTGCCAGGGCCAGCAGCGAGGCGGCCGCGCCGAGGGTGCGGAGCGTGCTCATTGCTTCGCCCCCGTAGCCCGCACGCCTTGGCCCAGCACCGCGACGGTGGCGGTGCGGCCGGCGATCAGGCGCAGGTCCTTCGGGGTCTCGTCCAGCGCGACGCGGACGGGCACGCGCTGGGCCAGGCGCACCCAGCTGAAGGTCGGGTTGACGTTGGGCAGCAGGCTGGCGCCCGAAACGCGGTCGCGGTCCTCGATGCCGGCGGCGATCGACTGGATGTGGCCGTGCAGCGGACGGTCCTCGCCCATGACGCGGACATCGACCTTCTGGCCGACGCGCAGGCCCTTGAGCTTGGTCTCCTCGAAGTATCCCTCGACCCGGAACGAGCGGCTGTCGATCAGGGCCAGCACCGGCTTGCCGGCGGTGACGTAGTCGCCGGTGCGCAGGGTGAGGTCCGACAGGAAGCCGTCGGTCGGCGCAGTGACCAGGGTGCGCTTGAGGTTCAGGGCCGCCAGATCGCGGGCGGCCTGCGCCTGGGCCAGGGCGGCCTGGCCCTGCTCGACCTTGGCCAGGCTCTGCTCGGTGACCTCGCCGGCGACGAGGTCGCCCAGCAGGCGGTTGCGGGCCAGTTCGCGGCGGGCCTGGGCCAGTTGCGCCCTCTGGGCGGCGACGGCGGCGTCGGCCTGGCGGACGGCCAGGGCGTAGCGGTCGCGGTCGACATAGAACAGCGGCTGGCCGGCCTTGACGGTCTGGTCGTTGACCACCTGGACGTCGGTCACCAGGCCCGAGACGTCGGGGGCGACCTGGACGATGTCGGCGCGGACGCGGCCGTCACGGGTCCAGGGATCGACCTGGTAGTGGTCCCAGAGGCGCTTGCCGCCGATACCGGCGACGGCGACGACGGCCAGGGTGACCGCGACGCGGCCGGCTTGGGGGAGGATGGTCTTGAGCTGGGGCATGGTTTCTTACGGACGGACGAGGGCCACGGCGGCGGCCCAGAGGATGACGAAAAGCGCGGTGTCGAAGAGCGCCGGGTGCCAGACGAGGCGGTAGGCGCCGGTCCAGGACAGCACGCGGCGCAGCACGAAGGTGGCGGCCAGGGCGGCCACGGCCGAGACGAGGACGGACGACAGGAAGACGCCGTCGATGTTGTATTCGCCGATCATGCGGCGGGCTCCGGATTGAAGGCGGGGGCGTCGGGGAAGAGGTTGCGGCGCAGGCCGACGAGGCCGGTGACGCCGCCCGGTACGAAAACGGTCTGGCCCATGCGGGTCAGGGCCTGGTCGAGACAGGCCAGCAGGTCGGCGTGCGGCGGCTGGCGGCGGCCGGCCGACAGGGCGGCGTAGTGGTCGCCGATCCCGTCGAGCACGGCGTCGAGGCTGGCGCGGGCCGGACCCGAGACCTCGCCCCGCGCGCCCTGGACGGCGACGAGGTTCATGCCGACACGCAGGTCGCGCAGGACGTCGACGCCGACCAGGTCATGGCGTTCACCGACAGCGGCGAGCTTGGGAGTCAGCAGACCCAGGCGGTCGACCAGGGTGGCGGCGAAGGCGGCGGGCTCGGGGGCGTTGCGGGCGCGGGCCAGGCGGGCGAGACCCTTCCAGGTGCGCGACAGCAGGCGGCGGGCGCCGGCGTCGATGCTCATCGAGCGCATGGCGGCGGTGACGAAGATCGCCGCGCCCAGGCCGACGAACTGGCCCAGATTGACGTTCAGGAAGCTGGCGAAGTCGGCGCTGAAGGTCTCCTGCAGGGCCATGGCGTTGCAGAAGCCCATCAGCACGGCGAGCGCCGCCCCCATGGTCTTGGGGTTGGGAATGAACAGGCCGATGAACAGCAGCGGCGGGGCCAGGGTCAGGACCAGCAGCGGAAAGCCGTCGATGGCCGGCAGCACGGCGAACATGTAGAGCGCCGACAGCGGCAGCGAGACCAGGGTGAAGATCCCGAAGCTGCGGATGGCCGGCACGGGGTCGTCCATGGCCGCGAAGAAGCAGCAGAACACCGCCGCCATGACCGGGGCCGAGGCGCCGTCGCCCCAGCCGGAGACGATCCAGAGGGCGCAGGACAGCAGGACGGCGATGGCGGCGGCTGCTCCTGACAGGAGCGCCAGCGGGAAGTCGCTGTGCATGCGGCGGCGGGCGGCCGTGAGCGTGGCGGCGGCCAGAGCCGGCGACAGCGGCGCGCCGGGGTTCTCGAAGCGAACCATAAGGGCGTGGCCCTCGGCCAGGGCCTGGACCGTTTCGGCCAGGCGCACCAGCAGGCTCTCGACCAGCAGGGCGTTCCAGTCGCCGCCGCGGCGGGTGGCGGCCTCGGCGCGCAGGTGGTCTATCAGCTCCAGCCCGGGGCCGCGCGTGGCGCCGGCCTCGATCCAGGCGACGACGGCGTCGAGGGCCTGGCGGGCGGCCGGGTCGCGGACGTCTTTCAGGGCCAGCATGCGGTCGGACAGGCCCGACAGCAGCGGGATGAGGATCAGCAGGCGCTCGTGCAAAGCCCGCACGACGCCGGTGGTCTCGCGCAGGCGAGAGGTGTCGAACGGCAGGTGGACGGCCAGCATCTGGATCTCGCTGGCGGCGGCGGCGAGATGGCGGCGGTCGCGGGCGAAGGCCTGGGCGTCGACGCCCTTCAGGACGTCGAGCGCCCAGCGGTCGGCCTCGCCCAGCCAGGTGGTCAGGCGGGCGCGCAGCACCGTGCCGACCGGGCGGGGGAAAACGAGGCTGTGAACCAGGGTGGCGCAGACGATGCCCAGGCCGATCTCGACCACGCGCCAGACGGCCAGGTCGAAGATGGCGGACGGCTGGCTGACGGCCGGAAAGCCGATGATGGCGGCGGTGTAGCCGGCCAGCATGAGAACGTAGCTGCGCGGCGTGCGGTCCAGCAGCGAGACGGCCAGACAGCCGCCGACCCACAGGGCCAGGGCCAGGCACAGCAGGACGGGCGCATTGACCAGGGCCGGCACCAGGGCGACGGCGGCCGCGCCGCCCAGCATGGTGCCGAGCACGCGGTAGAGCGCCTTGGAGCGCACCGCGCCGGCCAGGGGCTGGCTGACGATATAGGCCGTGGTCATGGCCCAGTACGGACGCGGCAGGCCGACGGCGAAACCGATCCAGAGGGCGAGCATGGCGGCCACGAAGCTGTTCAGCGAGAACAGCAGCGTCCACCGATCGAACTTGGGCATGGCGGGGACTTAAGCCCCCTGCCCGTTGGCGGCTTCCAGCGCCGCCTCGAAGGCGGCGAAGGTGCGCAGGGTGGCGGCGAGGTCCTCGTCGTTGACCCCGACCAGCAGGCGCGAGCGGACGGCCTGGACGGTGTCTTCGGCGATCACGGCCAGGGCCTGGCCGTCCGGGGTGAGATGCAGGGTCTTGGCGCGGCCGTCGGCCGGGTCGTCGCGGCGCTCGACGAGGCCGGCGGCGCACAGCTGGTCGAGCACGCGGACCAGGGACGGCCCTTCCACGCCCAGTTCCTCGGCCAGAACCCCCTGGCGCATGCCGCCGCCGGCGCGGGCGATGTGCAGCACCGGCAGGGCGCGGGCGTCGGACAGGCCGTGCTCGGCCAGGGCGCGGTTGACCTCGCGGCGGTAGATGCGCGCCAGGCGCAGGATGGCGCCGGTGAAGGTGCGCTCGCTGAGGATGCGGACGTCGGTCATGGAACGATGCTCGAAGAACGATAGGTAGCTTGCTATCTATTTAGATAGCTTCCTATCGATATTCGTGCAAGCGGGCGAATGACGAAAAACGGCCCCGCTCGTGGAGCGGGGCCGTTTCAAGTTGTCGCAGTGTGAGGGGGAGACCCCCTCCCCTACTTCCCGGCCAGGGCCGCTTGCGCCGCCGCCAGGCGGGCGATCGGCACGCGGTAGGGCGAGCAGGAGACGTAGTCGAGGCCAACCTTTTCGCAGAACGCGATCGAGGCCGGATCGCCGCCATGCTCGCCGCAGATGCCGAGCTTGGCGTCCGGACGCACGGCCCGGCTGCGCTCGGCGGCGATGCGGATCAGGTCGCCGACGCCTTCCTGGTCGAGGCTGACGAAGGGGTCCTTTTCGAAGATGCCCTTGTCGATATAGGCGCCCAGGAACTTGCCGGCGTCGTCGCGGCTGATGCCGAACGTCGTCTGGGTCAGGTCGTTGGTGCCGAAGCTGAAGAACTCGGCGTTGGCGGCCAGGTCGCCGGCCCGCAGGGCGGCGCGCGGCAGTTCGATCATGGTGCCGACGGTGTACTTCAGATCGACGCCCTGCTCGGCCAGCACCGCCTTGGCGACACGGTCGGTCAGTTCGCGCAGGTACTTCATCTCCTCGCCCTTGGCGACGAGCGGGTGCATGATTTCCGGCACCGGCGCGGCCTTGCCCGACTTGGCGATCTCGCAGGCGGCCTCGACGATGGCCCGGACCTGCATCTCGTAGATCTCGGGATAGGAGACGCCCAGGCGGCAGCCGCGGTGGCCGAGCATGGGGTTGGTCTCGTGCAGCTCCTTGGCGCGGCGCAGCAGCTTGGCGGCGTCGAGACCCGTGGCCTGGGCCACGGCCTGCACGTCTTCCTCGGTGTGCGGCAGGAACTCGTGCAGCGGCGGGTCGAGGAGGCGGATGGTGACCGGCAGGCCTTCCATGATCGTGAAGAGCTCGACGAAATCGGCCTTCTGGAAGGGCGCGATCTTGGCCAGGGCCGTGCGGCGACCGGCCTCGTCGTCGGCCAGGATCATCTCGCGCACCGCGGCGATGCGGGTGTCGTCGAAGAACATGTGCTCGGTGCGGCACAGGCCGATGCCTTCGGCGCCGAACTGGCGGGCGGTCTTGGCGTCGAGCGGCGTCTCGGCGTTGGCGCGCACCTTCAGGCGGCGGACCTGGTCGGCCCAGCCCATCAGGGTGGCGAAGTCGCCGGTCAGCTCGGGCTCGATCATCTTCGGCGCGCCGGCCAGGATCTCGCCGGTGGAGCCGTCGATGGTGATGATCTCGCCGGCCTTGAACTCGCGGCCCTTGGCCCGGAACAGGCCTTCCTTGGCGAAGATCGACACGTCGCCGGCGCCGGAGACGCAGGGACGGCCCATGCCGCGCGCCACGACGGCGGCGTGGCTGGTCATGCCGCCGCGGGCGGTGATGATGCCGCGGGCGGCATGCATGCCGTGGATGTCTTCCGGCGAGGTCTCTTCGCGAACGAGGATGACGGCTTCGCCATTGGCCGCGGCCTTTTCGGCCTCGTCGCTGTCGAAGACGATCTTGCCGGTGGCCGCGCCGGGCGAGGCCGGCAGGCCGACGGTGACGACGTCACGATGGGCGGCCGGGTCGATGGTCGGGTGCAGCAGCTGGTCCAGCGAGGCCGGCTCGACGCGCGAAACGCCCTCTTCCTTGCTGATCACGCCTTCGGCGGCCATGTCGACGGCGATCTTCAGCGCGGCCTTGGCGGTGCGCTTGCCGTTGCGAGTCTGCAGCATGTAGAGCACGCCCTGCTCCACCGTGAACTCGATGTCCTGCATGTCGCGGTAGTGGCGTTCCAGCGTCTCGACCACGGTCTTGAACTGCTGGAAGACGGTCGGCATCGCCTCTTCCATCGACGGCGAGGTGTCGCCCATCTCTTCGCGGGCGGCCTTGGTCAGCGACTGCGGGGTGCGGATGCCGGCGACGACGTCCTCGCCCTGGGCGTTGATCAGGAACTCGCCGTAGAGGCGGTTGTCGCCGTTCGACGGGTTGCGGGTGAAGGCCACGCCCGTGGCCGAGGTGTCGCCCATGTTGCCGAACACCATCGACTGGATGTTGACGGCCGTGCCCCAGCTTTCGGGGATGTCGTGCATGCGGCGATAGAACTTGGCGCGGTCGTTCATCCAGCTGGCGAACACGGCGCCGACGGCGCCCCACAGCTGCTCCTGGGCGTCCTGCGGGAACGGCTTGCCCAGCTCGTTCTGGACGGCGGCCTTGTAGTCCTTGATGACCGCGGCCCAGTCGTCGGCGGTGAGGCCGGTGTCGACATGAACGTCGAGGCGGTCCTTATGGTCGTCGAGGATCTCCTCGAACATGTGGTGCTCCAGGTCGAGCACGACGTTCGAGTACATCTGGATGAAGCGGCGGTAGCTGTCGTAGGCGAAGCGGCGGTCGCCCGACAGCTTGGCCAGGCCCTCGACGGTCTCGTCGTTGAGGCCCAGGTTCAGCACGGTGTCCATCATGCCCGGCATCGAGGCGCGAGCGCCCGAGCGCACCGACACCAGGAGCGGGTTGGTCACGTCGCCGAAGCGCTTGCCGGTGATGGCTTCCACCTTGGCCAGGCCCGCGGCGACCTGCCCGGCCAGCTCGGCCGGGTACTGCTTGCCGTTGCTGTAATAGTGGACGCAGGCCTCGGTGGTGACCGTAAAGCCAGGCGGAACGGGCAGGCCCAGCGACGACATCTCAGCGAGATTCGCGCCCTTCCCTCCAAGGAGGTTCTTCATCGAAGCGTCGCCATCGGCGCCGCCTCCCCCGAACGAATAGACCCAAAGGGACTTCGTCAGCGTCTCAACCGGCATTTTGAATTCACCCTGCGATAAAGTGAAAAAAGGCCGCGCCCTCTATCGGGGTCGTCTCGCCCTGGAACATGACCGCGTTCTTGAATCCCGCAGTGCAATATCCGTGGCCTCCCTAGCATTTTGGCCAAGAACGCGTCCACCTGCGCTTTGCGTTCCCGCAGTTTTGCCAAGAATTCAGCAAATCATTGCTATGACAACGTTGTCTTGATCACAGTTTGACGGCGCTCGCCATTTCAAAGGCACGAAACGTCGCCACACGGACAATCACGCCGCCTTTTCGGGACTGGCGGACGACCACCGCGCGTCGCCGATTTGGATTGTGATCGCACAGCGGGAGTCGCGGGACGGACTCATGGGGCCAGCGAGGGGGCGAGCGCCCCTCGCCGCTCAGCGCTTCTTGCCGAGCTCGGCGGCGATGTCCTTGGTCATCTTGCCGACCTTGCGGTGGGCGGCGGTCAGCTGGTCGCGGGTGACGCCCCAGCGCTTCATCCAATATTCGACGGCCTGGCGCTCGGAGAGATCGAGGCGCTCCTTGTCGATGAAGCCACGCTTGTCCTTGAGACCGGCCATCAGCTGTTCCACGGCTTGGAGGAGCCGGCCGCGATACGGTTGGCCTGCTCACGTTGGAAGCGACCGCCGCGCGGCGGCTTGGGACGGGCGGCCAGCGCCGCCTGCTTGAGTCGCAGGGCGCGCTGGATCGGGGTCTCGCCCGGCGGGCCGTCGTCGTTGGAGTCGCTCATTTGGGGGAGCCTAGCACGAGCCTCGCCCTCCCCCACATCCGTAAATCCCCCGTGAAAGCGGGGGCCCAGGTGTTTTATCGTTTAGCGCCCCGCGTTTCAGAAAAAGCCTGGGTCCCCGCTTTCGCGGGGATTTTACGGGGAGAGAAGCCAGCCCGGTTCGGGCCAGACCTCAGCCCTCGATGATGTGCGGCACGAAGCGCGCGAGGTTCTTGGTGACCTGGCTGTCGTCCTCGCGGATGCCCATGCCGACGGGCTCGGCCCCGACGATCCAGGCGCCGACCACCGGATGCCTGCCGTCGAAGCTGGGCGGCGGGTGGAAGGCCTGGACGATCGCGCCCTCGGCTCCGTAGCCCTGGTCGAGCACCGGCTCGGCGCCCGCCCCGACGATCTCGACATTGGCGCCCTCGCGCGAGAACAGCGGCTTGCGCACATAGTTGGCGCCGAGATTGGCGGCGGCCGGGTCGCCCTCGAAATAGGCTTCCAGCAGGTTGGGATGGCCCTTGTGGCGCTCCCACAGCAGCGGGAGGATCGCCTTGTTGGACAGGATCGCCTTCCACGGCGGCTCCAGCCAGCGGACCTTCGCTGTCGCGAGGTTGGCCGCGTAGGGCTCGCGCAGCATGTCTTCCCAGGGATAGAGCTTGAACGCCGCCTGCAGCAGGTAGCCGTCGGTGTCGACGAACTGGCCCTCCTCGTTCAGGCCGATGGCGTCCATGGCCACGAACTTGGGATCCAGGCCGGCCTGGGACGCCAGGTCTTCGAGGAAGCGCACCGTCTGGCGGTCCTCGACGGCGTCGGCGTCGCTGGCGAAATGCACGAAGCCGCCCTTGGGGAACAGCACGCCGAAGCGCTCGCGCATGGCCTCGAACAGGCTGTTGAACTGGTCGGTCCCGGCCGGCAGCGTTCCTTGCGCCAGCAGATCCTCGAGCCACAGCCACTGGAAGGTGGCGGCCTCGAACAGACTGGTGGGGGTGTCGGCGTTGTACTCGTAGAGCTTGGGCGGCGCGGAGCCGTCATAGCCGAAATCGAACCGTCCGTAGAGGGACGGCTCCTTGGCGCGCCAGGAGGCGGCGACGAAGTCCCAGTGCTCGGGCGGGATCGCCAGCTTCTCGAGAAGCTCTTCGCTGGCGACGGCCTCGTCGACGAGATCCAGGCACAGGTCGTGAAGCTGGGCCGCGGCCGGCTCCAGGTCTTCCTCGATCTCGCGCAGGGTGAAGGCGTACGCCGTCCCCTCGTCCCAATAGGCCTGTCCGCCGGTGTGGTGGTAGACGAAGCCGACGGCTTCGGCCTTCTCGCGCCAGTCTGGGCGCGGGGTCAGGGAAAGACGGCGCACGCTTGCGTCCTATTCGGTCTTCGAACCGTCGGCGGCCTTGTCCTCGATCTGCAGCGGAGCCCGCTGCGGCGCGAGGCGGGCCAGGATGTCGTCGGCCGACGACTGGCCGGGCAGAATGCCGGCCACGCGCAGCTTCTCGTCGAGATCCGCGCCGGTGCGGCGGTCTTCCAGTTCGCCGGCGGCCTTGATCTTCTCGCCGCGGACCATCTGGCGCTCCTTGATGCGCGCCAGGCTGTCGGCGGCCGAGCCGAGGGACGCGCCGGCGCCCGCGCCGCGGGCGGTGACGGCGGCCTGGGCGCGCTGCACCGACTCATTGACCTTCACGACCTCGACTTCGCGCTTGAGCGTGTCGATGCGGCGGTCGGTGGCGGCGATGGCGGTGTGGAGCTGGTCCTCGGCCTCGCGCATGCCGCCGATCTGCGGCTCCTTCAGCGCGATGTCGCTTTCGAGGTCGGCGATGCGCTGGGCCACCTGGCGGGCCAGGTCCATGTCGCCCTTGGTGACGGCGGCGCGGGCCGAGTTCTCGTACTTGGCGACCTGCTCGCGCAGGCTCTTGACGTCGTTCTCCTGGATGCGCCGGCGGGCGACCAGGGTGGCCAGGTTGTCGCGCGCCTTGGCCTGGGCCGTGTCGGCGTCACGAATCTCCTGGTCGAGAATGCGGATGGCGTTGGCGTCGACGACGGCGGACGTGGCTTCGTGGGCGCCGGCGCGACCCAGGGTGAACAGCTTGCGCCAGATGGACATCGGAGGGCTCCGGGAAATTTCGGTTAGGGTCAGGCGGCGGTGGAGAACGAAGTACGCAGGTCCGAGGCGGCCTCGATGGCGTTTTCGGCGAGGGTGCGCAGCTCGATGACGATATCCTCGATCGAGGTCGTGGTCGAAAGCTCGCCGAACAGCTCGTAGTAGTCGCGGCCGCCGACGGCGCTGATGCCGAAGTTCGACAGCGGCACCAGCTTCTGGGCCTTCAGCAGGAATTCGTTGAAGGCGTGGCGGTCTTCCTGTTCGTCGACGGGCCACAGCAGGGCCGAGGCGGCGATCTGCTGGTCGCTGACGCTGACATAGATCTCGAGGTCGCCCTGCCAGTGCATGGTGACCAGCAGGATCGGATCGGAGCCTTCCAGCACCCGCACGCTCAGCTCGTCGGCGCCCACGCCGGGCGCTTCGTCCAGGGCCGCCTTCAGGGAGCGGACAGTCCAGGGCGTCTGACTCATCGGGTCGTCATCCTCTTCACGGGCCATCTTGGCCGTTTCATACAAGATGGGAGACCGAAGGCCAGTCGTCGAGAGCGAGCATGGCCCCTTTTACAGCGCAGGCTGGCGCCGTACATGAGGGAGCGTTCTTTCAGGGACCAGCCATGTTCAGTCGCTTATTCGGCCGCAAGGAGCCCGCTCCCGAGTCGGCCCTGCCCGCCATCCGCAACGTGACGCTGGGGCGGACCGTCTGGCTGGACCCTCTGGCCTGGAAGCGCTTCGGCGCCGACAGCAAGTTCCCGCTCGACCACGACACGCTGGAAATCACCGCCCAGGGCCTGGTGGACCTGAAGGACGGCGGCTTCGTGCACCGGTTCTACACCGACGACCACGTGATGTTTCAGGCGGTCTCCGACGACCGCGAGGGTCAGCGCCTGACCGACGTCACCCTGTTCGTCCCCTGGGACAGCGCCTATCCGGGCAGCCGCGCCGATCGCGACGCCTGGGGCAAGCGCCTGCGCGCCCGGACCTTCACGCCCGCCGGCCTGCCCGAATACCACCGCTTCTGGTTCGGCGAGGAGGCCGAGAGCCAGGAGCCCGTGACCTTCTGGGAAGACCTGCACGACGACCGGGACGGGATTCCCGACCGGCGGATCTTCCAGACCTGCATGCTGTTCGCCCGCGATCTTCCGGGCGAGGGGCGCGAACTGCTGCTGGCCATCGAGATGGAGACCGAGGACCGCGAGGTCTCGTTCGAAACCATGATCGGCGTGCCGCTCGAAGTCGGCGAATTCCGCGCCTGAACCACGGTCCATAGGGGAAACTAGAGATGTTCGACGTCCAAGCCTTCGGCGAAAGCGCCCTGGCCTTCCTGGTGGCCTTCGTCGCCGCCGGCGTGTTCACGGTGATCTTCAAGATCGTCTACCAGGCGGTGACGCCCTACAACGAGGCCAAGCTGATCCGCGAGGGCAACGTCGCCGCCGCCATCGCCCTGGGCGGCGCCGTGGTCGGCTACGTGCTGCCGCTGGCTTCCGCGCTCAGCCACACCGTCAGCCTGCTGGAGTTCGCCGCCTGGGCCCTGCTGGCCGCCGTCATCCAGATCGCCGCCTTCACCCTGGTGCGGTTCACGGTGCTGAAGGACCTGATCGACCGGATCGAGAAGGCCGAGGTCGCCGCCGGCGTCTATCTGGCTTCGATCTCGCTGGCCGTCGGCCTGCTGAACGCCGCCTGCATGACCTCGTGAGGCCGGACATGAACGCCCACTCCCCCGCCCCGTCCCGCCGCCGCAAGCGCTCGAGCGCCGTGGCCCTGACGGGCCTGATGGCCGGCTCGGCCTTCACCCTGGTCGCGTGCGACGATCCCGGCTCGGCCACCCAGTGGGGCGATCCCCCCGCGGCCGTCTCGGGCAAGAAGGTCGACGCCTCCAGCTTCGCCAATCTCGACGAGTGCAAGGCCTCGGGCGACTTCACGGCCGACCAGTGCCAGACGGCCTATGACGAGGCCCAGAAGGCCAGCGCCGAGAACGCGCCCAAGTTCTCCGACCAGCAGAGCTGCGAGGAGCGCTACGGCGTCGACCAGTGCGTGCCGCGCAGCCAGGCCAACGGCGGCGGCAGCTTCTTCACCCCGCTGCTGACCGGCTTCATCATCGGCCAGGCGCTGGAAGGCATGAGCAACCGCGGCTATCGCGGCGCGCCGATGTATCGCGACCGCGACGGCACCTATTACAGCGGCTCGGGCTATCCGGTGTCGCGCGACTACCTGACCGGCCGCAGCCGGGTGCGCACCGACAGCTTCGACGCCCCGTCGCGTTACGAGGCCCCGACCCGCGTGCAGAGCCGCAGCAGCGTCATCTCGCGCGGCGGCTTCGGCGGCGGCTCGCGCGGCTTCGGCGGCTAGAGGGAACTGAAGGCGGGGCGTCTCGCGTTGGTTCTTCGACGACCACGCGAGGCGACCGCATGACCGACAAGACCATCACGGGGGTTCCCCAGCCGCGCTGGTGGCAGCGCCACCCCACCCTGGCCTTCTGCGCCGCCTGGGGTCTGGGACTTGGACTGTTCGCGACAGCCGTGGCGGTGGGACTTCAGGCCGCGGCCTGAACGCCCGCGCGCTGCATGGCGCGCACGGCCGACAGCAGCCGAGCCGGCGTCACCGGCTTTTCGAGCCACTGGTCGGGCTCGACCTGCAGCACGCTCGGATCGCTGGCCGAGACCATCAGCACCGGCGTCCCCCGCCCTTCGAGCGAACGGATCAGTTCGGCGCCCGTCATGCGCGGCATGGCGTTGTCGGTGATCAGCAGGTCGGGCGCGAAGGCGTCGAAGGCTTCCAGCGCTTCCTGGCCGTCACGGCTCCACAGCACCTCGAACCCCGCCTCTTCCAGCAGGACCTCGTAGACGCCGCCAAGCAGCATGTCGTCTTCGGCGATGAGGATCCGTCGCATGGCAGCCCGCCCGTCGAATTAAGTGAATTCGAATGTGTAAATAGGTCTTAACCATGCCTGCGCCCCCGGTGTCTGCGTGCGCAATCGTCGCATCGCCGAAAGTTGAGCAATCGGGGCGAGAGCGTCGGGAATCACTTCATCCGCAGGCTTAGTCCGGCGACGACCAGTTCGACGGCGTCGGCGGCGGCCGCCAGGGCCTGATGCAGCCGTCCCGCCTCGTCGCGGAACCTGCGGGCCAAGGCGTTGTCGGGCACGACGCCCCAGCCGACCTCGTTGGACACCAGCCAGAGCTCGCCGTCGAAGGCCGAGGCCGCCGCGACCAGCGCTGCCGCTTCGGTCGAGAGATCTTTTTCCGCCAGCATGAGGTTGGTCAACCAAAGGGTCAGGCAGTCGATCACCGCCACGCCGCCCGGCGGCAGGCCGCGCAAGGCCGAAACGAGATCGAAGGGCGCCTCCAGGGTGGTCCAGGCCTGGCCGCGATCGGCCTGGTGGCGGGCGATGCGTTCCTCCATCTCGGCGTCGAAGGCCTGGGCGGTGACGATCATGACCGGTCGGACGCCGACCGCGGCGGCCCTCGCCTCGGCCGCCCCTTGCGCGAAAGCGCTCTTACCCGAGCGGGCGCCGCCTAGAACCAGGGTCAGTGACAACGGGGAACTCCAGATTGACGGTGTGCGGCGCACCCTATAGTCCAGCCGACGCGACAGGTTCCTCCCAAAGAGGATGAAAAGGGAACTCGGGTGTGAAACCCGGGCTGCCCCCGCAACTGTAAGCGGCGAGTTCGCGCGTCACATGCCACTGGGTCTGTTCTTCGGAAGAGAGCTGGGAAGGCGACGCGCAGCAACGATGACCCGCGAGCCAGGAGACCTGCCTGTCGCGGTCGTCCTTCGTCCGGCCGGGGTGCGCCGTACGATCGGGTCTTCCCGCATGGCGACGCTTCGGTCCGGGCGTGTTCACGAGAACACGCTCCTTCTTGTCGCGCACGGAGGAATGACATGCGCCCTGTTTCCCTGCTGGCCCTGGCGGCCGCAGTTCCCGCCCTGGCCCTGCCTGGCCTGGCTTTCGCCGATACGGCCGTGGCCGAAGTCGATCAGGTGGTGGTCACCGCCGGTCGCGAGCCCGAAAAGCTGTCGGAAGTCTCGACCAGCATGACGGTGATCGACGCCGAGGCCCTGAAGAAGGCCCAGGCCGTCGTGATCTCCGACCTGCTGTCGCGCACGCCGGGCGTCACCGTCACCCGCAACGGCGGCGTCGGCGGCACGACCCAGCTGCGCATCCGCGGCGCCGAGACCGACCAGACCGTGGTGCTGATCGACGGCGTCAAGCTGAACGATCCGTCCTCGACCGGCGGCGGCTACAACTTCGCCACCCTGCTGGCCGGCAACGTCAACCGCATCGAAGTGCTGCGCGGCTCGCAATCGACCCTGTGGGGCAGCCAGGCCATCGGCGGCGTCGTCAACCTGCTGACCGCCACGCCCAGCGGCCCGCTCACCACCCAGCTGGCGACCGAGCTCGGCTCGCGCGACACCGCCTACGGCAACGCCGCGCTCAGCGCCGGCGGCGACTGGGGCGGCTGGCGCATCGCCGGCGCCTACTACACCACCGACGGCGTCTCGGCCTTCGGCAAGTCGTACGGCGGCAAGGAGAAGGACGGCTACCGCAACGCGGGCGTCAGCGGCCGCCTGGACCTGAACGTCACCGACTGGGCCACCATCGACCTGCGCACGTCTTACGCCGCCTCGAAGAACGAATTCGACGGCTTCCCCGCCCCGCTCTACGCCTTCGCCGACAGCCCCGAATACGGCAAGACCAAGGAACTGGTCAGCTACGCCGGCGTGCGCCTGAGCGCCTTCGACGGCGCGCTGAAAAACCGCCTCGGCTTCGGCTACACCCAGACCGACCGGGACAACTTCGATCCCAGCTCGTCGGTCCCCAAGACCTTCGACGCCCGCGGCACCAACAAGCGCTTCGAATACCAGGGCACCTGGCAGGTCAGCGAGATCCTCCGCGCGACCTTCGGGGCCGAGACCGAGCGCTCGTGGTTCCGCACCGCCTCGCCGTCGGAATGGGAGCCCAACCCGACGCCCGACAGCCACGCCGCGCGCACCGACAGCCTGTACCTGCACCTGCGCGCCCAGCCGGTCGAGGGCCTGACCCTGACGGGCGGCGTGCGCCGGGAGGACCACTCGGCCTTCGGCGACGCCACGGTCTACCAGGCCGGCGCGTCCTACAGCCCCAACGGCGGCGTGACGGTGTTCCGCGCCAACTACGGCGAGGGCTTCAAGGCCCCGTCGCTGTACCAGCTCTACAGCATCTACGGCGATGCGAACCTGAAGCCCGAGGAGTCGGAAAGCGTCGACCTGGGCGTCGAGCACAGCGTGCTGAACGGCCGCGTGCGCGCGGGCCTGACCTGGTTCCACCGCGACATCACCAACCAGATCGACTACGTCTCCAACAACACCCCGCCCAACTACGGCGGCTACGCCAACTTCGCCAAGACGGAGACCAGCGGCGTGGAGCTGGAGACCACCATCGAGGTGACCTCGTCGCTGAAGGTTACGGCGAACTACACCAACATGGACCCGATCAACCGTTCGGCCACCAACAACGGCAAGCGCCTTCCGCGCCGCGCCGGCGAGACGGCCAACCTGAACGCCGACTACGACTGGAAGAGCGGCCTGACCACGGGCGTCTCGGTGCAGTACGTGGGCGAGAGCTACGACAACGCCACCAACACCCGCCGCCTGAAGAGCTACGCCCTCTTCGACCTGCGGGCCGCCTATCCCCTGAACGACACCTTCGAGGTGTTCGGCCGCGTCGAGAACCTCTTCGACAAGGAATACCAGACCATCTACCGCTACGGCTCGGTGGGCCGCGGCGCCTTCGCCGGCGTCCGGGCGAAGTTCTGATGAGCGGTTCGCCGTCGTCCCTTTCCGGACACGGCGGCCGCCTAGCGGCGGCGCGGGCGCGTTTTCCGGATGCGCCCGCGCCGTGGCTGGACCTGTCGACGGGGATCAATCCTCGCCCCTATCCGGTTCCGCCCCAGGCCTTCGAGGACTGGGGCCGCCTGCCCGATCCGGCCGACCTGGCGCGGCTGGAGGCCGTGGCCGCCCAGGCCTTCGGTGTCGAGGACCCCGTCCGGGTGGTCGCCGTGCCCGGCAGCGAGACGGCGATCCGCCTGCTGCCCAAGATCCTGCCTCGCGGCAGGGTCAGCCTGCCGATTCCTACCTATTCCAGCCATCCGCTCGCCTGGCGGCGCGTCGGTTCCGAGGTCGTGGCCGATCCGGACGAGGCCGACCTGTGCGTGGTGGTGAACCCCAACAATCCCGACGGCCGCAGCCTGGCGCCCGAGGCGGTGCTGGCGCTGGGCCAGCGCGGCGCGGTGGTCGACGAGGCCTTCGTCGAGTGCGAGCCGTCGCTGTCGGTCGCCCCGTTCGCCGGCGCGCCGGATCATGAGCGGCTGATCGTGCTGCGCTCGTTCGGCAAGTTTTACGGTCTGGCCGGACTTCGGCTGGGCTTCGTGATCGCCCGGCCGGCGCTCGCCCGCCGCCTGCGCGAGACGCTGGGCGAATGGCCCCTCTCCGCTCCCGCCCTGGCCGCGGGCCTGGCGGCCTATCCCGACACCGCCTGGGCGAACGCCACGCGCGCCAGCCTGGACGACGACGCCGCGCGGCTGGACGCTCTCTTGGCCCGCGCCGGTTTCGAGGTGGTCGGCGGGACCAGTCTGTTCCGCCTAGCCCGTGCGACCGACGCAACCGTGCGCTTCGAGACCCTGGCGCGCGCCGGGATCCTCACGCGGCCCTTCGATCACGACCCGAGCCTGTTACGCTTCGGCCTGCCCGGATTCGACGCCGACTGGGCGCGCCTGGCCGCCGCCCTGGAGACCCCGCGATGAGCCCCTCCGATATTGGCGACGCCAACGAGCAGCACGCCGAGGCGATGCGCGCCCTCAAGGCCGAGCGCGAAGAGCTGATGAAATCGAAGACCCTGGAGAAGGGTCTGCTGCTGGTCCACACAGGCGACGGCAAGGGCAAGTCCTCGGCCGGCTTCGGCATGGTCGCCCGCTCGCTGGGCTGGGGCATGCAGGTGGGCGTGGTGCAGTTCATCAAGGGCAAGTGGAAGACCGGCGAACGCCTGTTCTTCAGCCGCTTTCCCGACCAGGTGCGCTACCGCGTCATGGGCGAAGGCTTCACCTGGGACACCCAGGACCGCGAGCGCGACGTGGCCGCGGCCAAGGCGGCGTGGGAGGAGAGCAAGGCGATGATCGCCGATCCGACGCTCGACTTCGTGCTGCTGGACGAGATCAACATCGCCCTGCGCTACGACTATCTCGACATCGACGAGGTGGTGGAGACGCTGAAGGCCCGCCCCAATGACAAGCATGTCTGCCTGACCGGCCGCAACGCCAAGCCGCAGCTCCTGGAGATCGCCGACCTGGTCACCGAGATGACCCTGGTCAAGCATCCGTTCGAGCAGGGTTTCAAGGCCCAGCGCGGGGTGGAGTTTTGACTGGTTTCAGCAGGCGGGTCGCTCTGGGGGCTAGCCTTGTCGTCGGCCTCGGCGCCGCCGCGCCGAAGAAGCCGCGCCTGGTCTCCCTCAATCCCTGCCTGGACGGCGTGCTGGTCGAGGTGGCCGACCGCGACCAGATCGCGGCGCTGAGCCACTACGCCCGCGATCCGCAGCAATCGAGCATCGCCGAGCGGGCCAAGTCCTATCCGATGACCTACGAGAGCGCCGAGGAGGTGATCGCCCTGCGCCCCGACGTGGTGCTGAGCGCGGCCCATTCCTCACCGGCCACCCGCGCGGCGCTGAAGCGGCTGGGCGTGCGGGCCGAACTCTTCAAGGTGCCCAACAGCTGGGCCGAGAACCAGGAAGACATCCGCCGCATCGCCGCCGCCGCCGGTCATCCCGAGCGCGGTGAAGCTCTGATCGCCCGCATCGACCAGGCCTTGGCCGCCGCCGCGCCGCCCTCGGGGTCGAAGCCGCTGGAGGCGTTGGTCTTCCAGCCCAACGGCTTCGCGGCCGGCGAAGGCACGCTGGTCGACGAGATGCTGACCCGCACCGGCTTCAAGAACGTCGCCAGCCGCTACGGCCTGAAGAAGTGGGGCAACGTCCCGCTGGAGCGGCTGCTGGCCGACCCGCCGCAGGTGCTGCTGGCCGGACAGGCCCGTCCCGACGCCCCGACCTGGGCCGAGCGGATGCTCAACCACCCCGCCCTCGCCAAGGTGAGCCACCGCATGACCCGCGAGACCTTCCCCGAGCGGCTGCTCTATTGCGGCGGCCCGACCCTGATCCACACCGCCGCGACCCTGGCGACCGCCCGCCGCAACGCCCTGAAGGCCCGAGCATGAGCCATAACCGCCGAACCTGGCTGCTGATCGCCGGCCTGCTGCTGGCCGTGGCGGTCCTCTTCGGGCTGTCGCTGATGAGCGGCCGCGTCTGGGCGCCGTGGAGCGCCTGGGTCGACCGCTCCGACCCGCGCTGGGCGATCATCTTCGAACTGCGCCTACCGCGCACCGTGCTGGCCGTGGCCATCGGCGCGGCCCTGGGGATGTCGGGCGCGGCCATGCAGGGCTACACCCGCAATCCCCTGGCCGATCCGGGCGTGCTGGGCGTGTCGTCGATGGCGGCGCTGGGGGCGGTGATGAGCCTCTATCTGGGCCTGGCCTTCACCGCGACCTGGCTGCTGCCGGCCTGCGCGGTGCTGGGCGCGGCGATCGGCGTCGGCCTGATGCTGGCCCTGGCCGGCACGACCGGCGGCACGGTCACCTTCCTGCTGGCCGGGGTGATCCTCAACACCGTGGCCAGCGCCGGCGTGGCGTTGGCCCTCAGCCTGGCTCCCAATCCCTGGGCGGCGCAGGAGATCATCAGCTGGCTCTTGGGTTCGCTGGCCGACCGCAGCGTCGACGAGGTGCGGCTGGCCGTGCCGCTGATCGTGGCGGGCCTGGCCGTGCTGCTGACCCTGCCCCGCTCGCTGGACGCCCTGACCCTGGGCGAGACCGGGGCCGCGGCCCTGGGCGTCAACCTGTCGGCCGTGCGGGTGCTGCTGGCCGTCGGCGTCGGCGTGGCTTCCGGCGCGAGCGTGGCTGTGACCGGCCTGATCGGCTTCGTCGGCCTGATCGCCCCCCACCTGGTGCGGCCGCTGGTTGGACACCGGCCGGGGGCGCTGCTCGTGCCGTCGGCCCTGGCCGGTTCGGCCCTGGTGCTGGCGGCCGACATCATGGTGCGCCTGACCCCGTCGGCGGCCGAGATGCGGCTGGGCGTGGCCACCGCCGCCGTCGGCGGCCCGTTCTTCCTGGCTCTCCTGATCACCATGCGCCGGAGGCTTGCATGACCCGCCCGCTCCTTGGCGACATCCTTTCGGCCGAGAACCTGGCCGTCGCCCTGGGCGGCCGCCCGGTGCTGCAAGGCGTCAGCGCGCACTTCCGCCCCGGCGAGGTGACCGCCGTCGTCGGCCCCAACGGCGCGGGCAAGTCCACTCTGCTGGCCTGCCTGGCGGGCCTGCGCAAGCCGGACGCCGGTAGCGTGATCCTGGGCGGCGCGCCCCTGGCTTCGCTGGCGCATCGCGAGCGGGCCCGCCGCATCGGCTTCCTGCCGCAGACGCCGGAGGTGGCCTGGGCCGTCGATGTCGAGACCCTGGTGGGCCTTGGCCGCACCCCGCACAGCGGCGCGCGCGGTCTCTCCGAAGCCGACCACCTGGCCGTGGCCAAGGCCCTGAAGCAGACCCACCTCGAAGATCTGGCGTTGCGCGAGGTCAAGAGCCTGTCGGGCGGCGAGCGCGGCCGGGCGCTGTTCGCCCGGGTGCTGGCCGGCGAGCCGTCGTGGCTGCTGGCCGACGAGCCGCTGGCGGGGCTGGATCCCGGCCATCAGCTCGACGCCGTGGACCTGATGCGCGACTTCGCCGCCAGGGACGGCCAGGGGGTGGTCATGACGCTGCACGACCTGGCCGTGGCCGCGCGCCTGGCCGACCGGGTGCTGGTGCTGGTGGACGGCAAGCTGATCGCCGATGGCCCGCCGCGCGAGGCCCTGACCCCGGATGTCCTGGCCAGGGCCTACGGAGTCACGGCAAGGGTGGTGGAGGGCCAGACCGGCCCGCTGATCGAACTGGTCGGACGCCATGGCTGAACCGCTGCTGCTCGCCCCTCCGCTGGCCCTCGTGATCGAGGCCCTGGTCGGCTATCCGGCGAGCCTGCACGCGGCCATCCCCCATCCGGTCACCTGGGTCGGCAAGGCCATCGACGCCCTGGAGCGGCGCTGGAACCGGCCGGAGACCTCGGAACTACGCCGCCGGGAACTGGGCGTCGTCACCGTGGCGCTGCTGATCCTCGGCGCGGTGCTGATCGGCGGCGCGCTGGAGTCGATGTTCGACAGCGGCCTGCTGGCGACCCTGGCGATCGCGCTGATCGCCACCCTGGGTCTCGCGCAACGCAGCCTGCACCAGCACGTGATGGCCGTGCTCGACCCGCTGGAGGCCGGCGACCTGCCCGCCGCCCGCATCGCGGTCGGCCGGATCGTCGGGCGCGACGTCGAGGAGCTGGACCTGCATGGGATCACGGCGGCGGCGCTGGAGAGCCTGGCCGAGAGCTTCAACGACGGAGTCGTGGCCCCGGCCTCTTGGCTGACCCTGTTCGGCCTGCCGGGCCTCTTCGCCTACAAGGCGGTGAACACCGCCGACAGCCAGATCGGCCACATGGAGCCGCGCTGGCGGTCGTTCGGCTGGGCGGCGGCCAGAACCGACGACGTGATGAACTTCGTCCCGGCGCGCCTCGCCGGCCTGCTGATCTGCCTGGGCGCGGGCTGGAAGGGCTGGGACGTCATGCGGCGCGACGCCCGTAAGCACGCCTCGCCCAACGCTGGCTGGCCGGAAGCCGCCATGGCCGGGGCCCTGGGCGTCAAGCTGGGCGGCGCGGCCCGCTATGACGGCGAGACGACGGAGCGCCCGAGCTTCGGCGACGGCCGCGCGCCGGACCTGACCGACCTGCGCCGGGGCCTGCGGATCTACCGCCGGTCCTGCGCCCTGCTGTGGCTGCTGGTCGCCCTGGCCTGCGCCGCCGGCTGGAGACTTGTGCAATGACCTTCACGCCCCCCGTCATCCCCGCCGTCGACCGCGCCCTGGAAGCCAGCTTGCGCGCCAAGCTCGACGGCAAGGCCAAGCCGCCGGGGTCGCTGGGCCGGATCGAGGACCTGGCCGTCCAGCTGGGCCTGATCGAGGGGAGCCTCTCGCCCCGCGCCGCCCGCACCGCGCTGCTGGTGTTCGCCGGCGACCATGGCCTGACCGAGGAAGGCGTCTCCAGCTATCCGTCCAGCGTCACCGTGGCGATGGTCGGCCTGTTCCTGAGCGGCCGCTCCAGCGTCAACGCCTTCGCCAAGGCGACGGGCGTGACGGTGAAGGTGGTGGACGCCGGCGTCGCCGCCGAGCTGCCCTCCCATCCCGACCTGATCGCCGCCAAGGTGCGCCTGGGCGCCCGCAACGCCGCCCGCGAGGCGGCGCTGACGCCGGAGGAGACGGCTCTGGCCCTGACGCGCGGGATCGAGATCGCCGGCCGCGCCCTTCAGGAGGCGGACGTGCTGGCCATCGGCGAGATGGGCATCGGCAACAGCTCGGCCGCGGCCCTGGTCATGCACCGCCTGGCGCCCGCCCCGCTGGAGGCCTGCGTCGGCCAGGGCACGGGCCACGACGAGGCCGGTCTGGCCCGCAAGGCCGCCGCGATCGCCCGCGCCGCCGCCCGCAGCGACGCGACCGGGCCCTTCGCCGTGCTGTCGCAGTTCGGCGGCTGCGAGATCGCCATGATGGCCGGCGCGGTGCTGGGCGCGGCTGCGCGCCGGCGGCCGGTGCTGGTGGACGGCTTCATCGCCACCGCCGCGGCTTTGGCGGCCGTGCGCCTGGCGCCCGAAGCCCTCGACTACTGCGTCTTCGCCCACGGTTCGGCCGAGAAGGGTCACGCCGCGATGCTGGCGGCCCTGGACGCCAGGCCCCTGCTGGATCTTGGCCTGCGGCTGGGCGAAGGCACCGGCGCGGCGCTGGCTGCCCCCCTGCTGGCGGCGGCCGCCAACCTGCTGAACGAGGTCGCCGACCTCGCCGACGTGCTGGGATGATCGGCCGGCAGGTCCAGCTGCTGCTCTGCGCGGTGCAGTTCCTGACCCGCCTGCCCATCCCTGCCATGCGCGGGTTCGAGCCCGACTGGATCACCCGCTCGGCCCGCTACTTCCCGCTGGTCGGCCTGCTGGTCGGCGGGATCTGCGCCCTCGTGCTGCTGGGCGCGAGCCAGGTGTGGAGCGGCTGGGTTCCGGCGATCCTGGCCCTGGGCGCGGGCTTCCTGCTGACTGGCGGCTTCCACGAGGACGGCCTGGCCGACACCGCCGACGGCCTGGGCGGCGGCCAGACCCGCGAGCGGCGGCTGGAGATCATGAAGGACAGCCGGGTCGGGACCTACGGCGTCCTGGCCCTGGTCGTGGTGCTGGGGGCGAAGGCCGCGACCCTGGCGACGCTGACGCCCCTGAACGCCGCCCTGGCCCTGTTGGCCGCCCATGGCGTCGGACGCGTCGCCGCCGTCGCCGCCATGGCCGCCCTGCCCCACGTCAGCGACCGCGCCGACGCCAAGTACAAGCCCGCCCCCGACGGGGTGAAGCCCGCCGAGGTGCTGGTCGCCGCCCTGCTGGGCCTGTGGCCGTTGTTGCTGGTTCCGCCGACCGCAGCCCTGGCGGGCCTGGCCCTCGCCGCCCTGCTGGCCATCGCCCTGGCCTTCCTTTCCCGCCGGCTGATCGGCGGCTATGTCGGCGACGTGCTCGGCGGGATCGAGCAGGTCGCCGAGTTGGGCGCGCTACTGGGCCTGGCGGCGGTGCTGGCGTGATCCTGGCCGTCTGTCCGCTGAGCCGGCTAGACGAGCATCTGGCGGCGCATCGGCCTTCGCACCTCGTCAGCCTGCTGTCGCCCGCCGCAGAGCTATCGCCGGTCGAGGGCGTGGAACGGCTGCATCTGGCTTTCCACGACGTCGCCGAGCCGCGTGCCGACCTGATCGCGCCCAACCCGGACACCATCGCCGCCCTGCTGGCCTTCGCCGAGGGCTGGACCGGCGAACGACCGCTGCTGCTGCATTGCTATGCGGGGGTCAGCCGCTCGACGGCGGCGGCCTTCATCCTGGCCTGCGCCCGACGCCCGAACCGCGACGAGGCGGAACTGGGTCAGGTCCTGCGGCGCCTGTCGCCTTCGGCCACGCCCAACCGGCTGATGGTCGCCCTGGCCGATGCGGCGCTGGGTCGTGACGGGCGGATGTCGGCGGCGATCGAGGCCATCGGACGGGGCGCGGACTGCTTCGAGGGCGAGGCCTTCGAGTGGAAGCTGGGCAGGGATCTCGTCAGTAGGTGACCGTCGCCACCACCTGGTCGCCATAGGTCGCAGGCGCGGGCGTGGTCTGGGCCGGCACGCGGCCGTAGAGCGTCAGCGGCTGGGCGCCGCCCGTGCCGGTTCCGCCCGCTGTCTGGCCAGCCGTCGATCCCCAGGGCGAGGCGCGCGCCGCGTCATGGTAGATGCCGTAGGTGACGTACTCGCTTCCCGCCTTCATCCGCCGCGCCGTGGCCGAGGTTCCCTGCTGGCCGTTGTCCAGCCCGATGGCGTACGGGGTGTCCTTGGTGCAGGTCACCGACATGGCGCTCTGGGCGTCCTTGACGGCGCTGAGCACGCCGGCGTTTCCGAAGCCGAGATTGCCGGTCGAGATCGTGCAGTCGGGGATCAGGGTGGCGCTGTAGGTGAAGGTCGCCGGCACGACCGCATAGCCGATCGTCACCCCCGCGCAGCTCAGCAGGTTCAGGCCCCAGAAGAAGTTCTGACCGGAAAAGCTGGTCGAATAGGCGCCGGGAACGGTCGTCGTCGTGGTCGTCAGCCGCAGATAGACGGTCTGGTTGACGTTGATCGAGGTTCCCGTGCCGGGACTGGCGGTGATGGTCGGCACCGTGCCAAACACCAGCAGGGACGAGGATCCCCAGGGCTGGGTGCGGCCGGCGTCCTGATAGACCTGGAACGCCACGGTCGCCCCGCCCGGACCGACCAGATAGCGCCCGCCCGAGCCGTTCGAGCCGCCCGAGCCAGCGTCGAGATTGGGGCACAGGGTGTAGGAGAGCAGCGACGTCAGGCCCGTGCAGCTGAAGTTCAGGTTGGCCGTGGCGTCCACCGTCCCCGCCGTCAGCGGGCTGAGGGTCGAGCCGAGATTGACGCTGGTGACCGAGGCCGTGCAGCTGGCCGCGGCCTGGGCCGAGGACGGCGCGCCGAACCAGACGAAGGCGGCGACCAGCAGGCCGGTCAGCGCGACGAGACGCGCCCGCCAGAGGCTAACGACAGACGGCGTCGACCACATGCCGGCCTCCCTCGCTGGCGGCGCCGATCACCAGGCGCGCGAAGCATTCGTTTCCATCCTCGACGACAACGCGCAGGTCGGCGTCTTCGCTCACCCCGGTCAGGAACGCCTGGCCATCGTAGCCGACGATGACCCGCTCGGCGACGCCGGCGCGGATCACCTCGGCGCCGGGCGGCACGAAGCTTCCGTCCGGGCGGCGCAGGGTCAACAGCACGGCCGGCGGGGTCTTGCCGACACCGAAGCGGACGATCGCGCCGCCGTTGGCCATCGGGACCACGCTGCGCTCGGTCTGGGCGGCTTCCAGTTCCAGCGGCAGGTCCTGGCTGTCGATCGACAGGCGGTTGACGTCGAAGGCCTCGAGATTGCGCACCAGCAGGCGGCCGTTGCGGTCGCTGCGGCCGACCTTCTGGTTCTGGTAGAGCACCGGCACGTCGGGAGCGCCGACCTCGACCAGGGCGAACGAGCCCTCGAGACGGTTGGTGGTCGCCGCGACGCCGCCGAGCCAGGCCACCGCGCCGTCGACCTGCAGCTGACCGCGCACCGCGCCGTCGGCGTACTGGGCGGCGGCCGAAACGCGGGCGTTGCGACCGCGATAGGCCGCCTGCCCCTCGAAACCCTGGTGAGCGCCCTGCTCGATGCGGGCCCGCCAGCCATAGGTTCCGTCGGCCTGGGTCTCGGCCCGGCTGGCCTCGACGAAGGCGGTGGTGTCGTCGCCCTGGACCTGCACGCCGGCCGACGAGGAACTGCGCGCGCCCAGCGGCACCGACAGGCCCAGGAAAGCGCCGGTGTCGCGCTGTTCTCCCCGGCTGACATAGCCGGTGAGATAGGCCGTCAGGCGCTCGCCGAAGGTATGGCGCAGAGACCCGCTCCACACCTGGCGGCGCGGACCAGCCGCGGCGGTCTGGGCGCTGTAGGAGGCGCTGGCCACCGGCGCTTCGCCCTTGCGCATCAACAGGGCCAGCCGCAGGGGCGTCGAGACGGTGAACTGGTCGATGGCGCGCGGCGGCTCGTCGCCGCCCATCTTCCAGTTGCGGTAGAACGAGGGGCGTGAGGTGACGGCGGCCAGATCGCGATAGCCCGCCGTGGCGCGCATACTCATGCCCGACAGGTAAAAGCCGGCGAAGCGGCTGTCGAAGACCACGGCCGCCAGCGCGCCGCTCTCGTCGTCGGTCCGGCTGGCCGCGAACGAGCCCGACACCACGCCCAGGCCGCCGACCTGGGCCGTCAGGCCGCCGCCGCCCTGGATCAGGCCCGCGCCCGCCTCGACATGACCCTCCACCGTCAGGGCGTCGAGCACGCCGTAGCGCAGGCTGGCCGAGGCGATGGGCGAGCCGGCGTAGTCGGCGGACTCGACGCCGAAGCCGCGGCGGGCGAAGCCGGCCTCGGCCGAGAAGTCGGCCAGGCCCTTGCGCAGCAGCAGGGGCGTGGCGAAGAACGGCGCGCTGACGGCCACCTGCCGGCCGGCCGCGTCGTTCAGGATAAGCCGCACGTCGCTGTAGCCCTGGCCCGGCGGCAGGCCGTCGATCTCGATCGGGCCAGCGCCCACCGGCCGGCTGAGGATCCGGGTGTCGTTGACGTAGAGCTCCAGCGTCGAAGGCGCGGCGGCCGTGGTCGCCAGGCGCGGCGACGGCATGGTGACGATGTCGGGGCGGGTGGCGAAGTCGCGCCGCAGCTGGAAGCCGGCCATCCGGATCGGACGCGTCCAGGCGAAGCCGCCATTGATGTAGTCGCCGGCCTTCAGCCCCATCATCCGTCGGGGCTCGAACCAGGACCACGTCGTGTCGAGCCGCACGATCCGTCCGGTGTCGCCGACGCGGCTGGCCGCCACGCTGCTGGAGAGGGTTCCGAACCGGCCGAAGACGCGGCCGTCGAGCGCCAGGCCCAGCGAATCCACCCCCAGGCCATCGCTATCGTCGACCTGGCCGCCGTCGGCGGAGAACACGTAGTTGAGCACCGCGCCCAGGTCCTGGCGCGGCGCTCCGGCCGCATCGCGGTTGGCGGCCAGGTTGAAACGCTGAACGGCGAGCAGGTCGATGTCGGCATTGACCATCAGCCGCTGGCCGACGTCGTCATAGGCCGCCGACAGCCCGCGAAGCGCCGACAGATCCACCAGCCCCACGCCGCTGGCGGTCAAGCCCACGGCCCGCATCTCGTCGGCGCGCATCTCCAGGCGGCCGTCGGCCTCGCGCGCGACGGCGGCCACCAGGCCGGTGTTGCGTCCGTTGATCCAGACTTCCAGCTGAAGGTCTTCACGCATCGTCTCGATAGCCTTCAGATCCGGCAGCGGCAGGTCCTGAGCGGAAGCCGAGGTTCCCAAGGCGGCGAAGGCGAGACTGAGGGCGACCGCTTCAGTCGCTCTTGAGCGGCGCATCGATTGGCCCGGTGTCGGTGTCGGCGATCAGCCGCACGCCGGCGGCGGGCTGGAACGCCCCCGCGGGCCAGGAGACTTCCGCTCCGGGCAGGACATAACCCACAAGGCCCTTGCGTTCGGCAAGGACCGCGCCGCTGGCGTCGCCGATGCGCAGATTGGCCAGGCGCAGGCGACGGGTTCCGGTGTTGCGCCCGACGAGGGCCGCGCCGCCGTCCTCGGACGGCCGCAGGCGCCACTCGATCTTGGGCCGCTCGCGACCGGAACCGAAGAAGAGAGGGATGGAATGGCGCATCAGCAGCGTGACCTGCCGGCCGGTCTCGCTGAGCGGCGGCGGCAGTTCGTCGACGATGAGGCGGTAGGATTCCTCGGCCTCCGGCGGGCGGCCGTCGAGCCGCACCACCCGCACCGTGCGGCTGGCGCCCGGATCGACCTTGGCGATCGGCGGGCTGACGACGACGCCGGTGGCGGGCACCAGCACGTCGCGGCCGTTGGCCTGGGTCCAGCGGAAGACCCGGATCTGGACGTTCAGCGCCGCGGCGTCGTCGTTCTGCAGCGTCAGGGTGGTCGCGTTCTGGCCGGCGGGCAGGTCCAGGCTCACCGGGCTGACGCGCAGCGACGCGGCGGTCGCCTGCGCGCCGCCGAGCGCGGCCAGGGCCAGACCGGCCAGGAGAGCGACCGCGCGCATGTCAGTAGGTGATCGTCACCGCGACGAGGTCGCTGTAGGCGCCCTCGGCCGGGGTGGACTGGGCCGCGACGCGGCCATAGGCGGTGTAGGACTGCACGGCGCCGTTGCCGGTGCCGGCCTGGGTGTCGACGTTCTGGGTGACGCCCCAGACCTGGGTGCGGCTCGCGTCGCGGTAGAGGGCGTAGCTGACCGTGTCGTTGGCGGCGCTGGTCATCTTGCGCGCGGCCACCGTGGCCCCCGTGCCCGCCCCGGCGCTCAGAGCGACGGTGTAAGGCGTGGAGTTCGTGCACTGCACGCCGATGGTGCTGGTAGTATCGATATTGGCGTCGATGACACCGCGCGACCCGAAACTCACATTAGAGGCCGACTGCACCTTGCATTCGCCCTGGATGGTCAAGTTGACCTGAAAGGAACTCGACGCCGTCGCAGCGGTCGCCGAACCAGACATCGCCATAACCGCAAAGGTTCCAATGACGAAAACTGAAGTCGCTATTTTTTTCATGTCCGGCCGCCCCTTCTGGAAATTCGAACAGGTTTTCACTCGCGTAAGACTTGCTGCTCTCGCCATTGCCGAGTGATTAACGTGTATTAGGGGTCGGGTGCGACGGCCCGCCGCACAGGTTCACTCGCCCGAGCGGGGAATTTCGATACACGTCTCTATCGAAAGTGGCGGCAAGTCCACTTTTGGGACGCGGAAAGATTGAGTCAGTAAGGAAAACGTCGGTTTTCGACCACTGTTACGCAAGCTTGGCCGCAACAACGGAATTTCGCCCTTTTCCGTAAAGTCCGGACCCGTTGCAGAGGCAACATGTCGCACTTGGCCGACGAGGGAAAAATGGAGGTCTCGGCCTTTCCCCGCAACGGATGCGCCGGCTTTCGACAAAAGCCGGAGACGACCTCCAAGCCGGGACGCCGCCAGACCGGCAGCATGACGGCGTTGGTCGGGCGCTTCACCGCGGCGCCGACCGCTCCTCGCGGCCTCGCCTCTCCCCCAAAGACGGCCGCCCGACCGCCGCTTCGCCCTCCCCGCCCCCCCGCGGGCGAGGCGGCGGTCCCCGGAGAGGGAACGTACGGCCGCGCTACGGCTTCCTAGTCACAGGAGGCCCGCCATGCCCGACGCCGATCCGACCAAGATCATTCCCCCCGCCCGCAAGCCCGATCTTTCCGACCAGACCGAGGAACGCTCGGCGGCTTCTGAGCGCGACGCCATCGATCTCGAAGAGCCCCGCACCGTCCGCTACTGGACCGAAACCCTGGGCGTCAGCGAGGAACAGCTGCACACGGCCGTCGAGCACGCCGGGGTGTCGGCCGAGGAGGTGCGCAAGTACCTGGGCAGCCACAGCTGAAAGCGCTCGCCCCGCCCCGGATTGCTACGTGAACGACACTCGACAGGCGCATCACAACCGCGAGGGTTTAGTTAATTCGATCGCTTGACTCTAGGATGTGCGACGCGTTGAACTGCGTGTGAACCTGCCGGGGGGCGAAGGTGTCGACACTGTCAGCGACGGGCTTTGGCCTGCTCTTCATCATCCTGCTCTGTCTTGGGCTTTGGGCGGGCCGCCGAAAAACGCCGCCCGCCTATGAGCCCGATCTCGCGACCTTTCTGACCCTGCTGGCGAACCGCGGCGGCGTGGTGGCCGAAGACGACCGGCTCCTGGACGATCCGTGCTGGGAACAGGCTCTGGAACTGGGCTTGGCAAGCGCGGGCGGCGGCTGGAGCACCCAGGCGGCGCTGACCGGCCGCGGTCGTCGCTTCCTTCGCGCGCACCGACGGCTGGTCGCCGAGCACGTGAAATCCATGATGCCCCTATCGACCGCCGGGCCGCCGCCACGGTCTCCGGCCGATCGCCGCAGGGCCGCCATGCTGGAAGAAGAGTGGTAGGCCTGGAGGGCGTGCGAAAAGCGAGGTCCATCAGTCACATGCGCTGTCAAACCGCTACTGAGGCCATATAAGCGATTCAAAGACTTAACAGGCGAGTGTCAAACCTTGCTGGGCGCCAGATTAGCCGCCTAACAAGCCAGCACCTACGCTAGGTCGATTGACTCTTCCGGCCGACGAGAAGAGAACATTTGCGGAACATTCTGGAGCCGACAAATGCCCTCTCCTCCGCGCTCAAGAGCGCGTGACGGCGTACGCCCACGCGTCTACCTGACCACCATCGCCAAGCTGACCCGAGTTCGAGCGTCATCCGCCGACCCGGATTCCCGGACGCTGCATTTCACCTTCCCCCAGAACACCGGCGGCTCGAGCCGATCGGCGGCGGCTTTTGTCGAGGTCGGAGACGTGCCCGATTTCGTCGGAGAGAGCGCCTGGTTCGAAATGGAGAAGGTCCAGCGCGGCGCCGGCCGGCGCTGGCCCTGGTGGCGCGCCGTGCGTCAGGTGGAGCCGCCGGCAGGTGCCTGAGCCATCCCCCAGCGATCGCCGGAAGGCGGCCCAGCTGAGCGACACCTTCGCTGGCGTGCGTCTGGTCGAAGCCCTGGAGCGCGGCTGGGAGATCGGCTTCCGCTGCCAGTTCTGCGGCGCAAGCAAGACCTGGCGGCGCGACGTCATGCTCGGCCGGGCGCGCCCCCTGTTGAACTGCACCATGGACCAGATCCAGGCCAAGGCGGTCTGCCCTCGGTGCCAGGGACGCATGCCGATCATGACGTTCAGCGGCGTGCTCCAGCCGGCCAATCCGGAGCGCGCGCGCTGGGAGGTCATCAACACCCTGCTGGAGGCGGGGCTGATCCCCGCTCACTACGGCTACGGCCACAATGGTCGATGACCCGTGGCGCAGATCTGGCCAACCCTGCGGCGCATCAAGTCGTCGTTGACGATCCGATGCATCCGTTGCGGCAACGTCGCCGTTTGGAGTCGCGAGAAAGCGATCGTCAACCTTGGCGGCCACACCATGCCGCACGAGATCCGTCGCAAGTTGAGATGCAGCCGGTGCGGCGCTCAGGGCCGCAAAGACCTAGTCGATGTCGATGCACAGATGTAGCGTTTCAAGCATGACCGAATGGAAGAAGCCCGATCGCGCGCCTGACCACGAGCAGTTCGAGGAGGGCGCGCCACCCGACGACATCAAGCAGATCGAGAGTGATGCGCGCCATCACTTCGAACTCTTCGTCGACATGGGCGACCCGGAACATGCCCCTCGTGGGTGGTGGGTGCTGCGCCGCTGGGACCGGCGGGCCGACGATGTGTAACCTCTACAGCCTCAAGACGGCCGACCTGTTCGAGACGTGGGCGAAGGTCCTGCGCCTGCCGGTCGTGTGGGAGGGCCAAGCCAGCAACTTCGAGCCGCGACCTGAAATCCGCATGACCGAGGCGGCTCCGATCGTTCGGCTTGTCGAGGGCCGGGCGGTCGTGTCGATGACGCCCTGGGGCTGGCCAGGGCCGCGCGGCCCTGTCTTCAACTTCGTCAGCGAGGGGCGCGACTTCTCCTCAAGCGACCGCGTACTGATCCCTGCGGACGCCTTCTATGAGTTTACGGCGCCGCAGCCAGGCCAGAAGCGAAAGACGCGCTGGCGCTTCACCATGCCGGCCAGCCCGCTCTTCTGGATCGCCGGCATCGTCAAACACGGCGCATGGGCCATGCTGACGACTGAGCCGGGGCCAGACATCGCGCCCTACCACGACCGCCAGGTCGTGGTGCTTCCCGGTGAGCGTGGCCGGGAATGGCTCGACCTTACCGGGCCGCCCGCCGAAATCCTTCAGGCCTTGCCCGCCGGCGCCCTCGCCGTCGAGAGGGATTTTCCACCACCAGCCGTTGACCTTTTCACCGCATGAGCGAGCCCATCGACTACTGGCGCGAGGTCGTGCGCCGCGGCGTACTGGCCGTCGGCTATTCGCTGCAACGGACGGTTGGAGAGCCGATCCTTTCGGCCGAGCTTGTTCAGCCCCAGGAAGGCTTGATGCTTCGCGCCGCCTACGCCGCGATCGAGATGCACAAGCTGGCGGGCGTCGAGAGCGGCACGCTGGTCCACGCAGCCCGTCGGCGGCTGGCAGCCGCCCTAGCGGTCAGCCCGGCCGCCCGAGAGCTAGCGGCCTATCAGGAGCTGCTTACGGCCCGTCTATGGGCGGAAGTGGCGGACGATCCGCCTCGACGCTTGGAGAGCCTCGCCTACCCGCACGAGGAGTAGCCTCAGGGCAGGATCGAGGCGGCACGGTGGGCGTTCTTTCACCATGCTCACCCCCTACGGCCACACCTTCAGCATCACCGCGCGCGGCCAGAAGTGGTCCGGCATATGGGAGGTCGACGGAAAGGACGTCTGCATCACCAGCGCCTTCGGATCGGCACGCCGCCCAGCTGGCCGTCGGTCGCCGTCTGCAGTTGCGGAGGCCGCGCTGGCTGACCTCGTGGCGGCGTGGTGCGCGCGCTAAGCGCCCGCCCCCCAGCTGCTGGCGAAAAGGCTTAAGCCGGCCAGCAAAACGCCCACCAGAAAGGCGCCTGTCGCAACGATCAGCCACCCTCGATTTCGACTGTGCCAGCGGTTGAAATGCATTTTCCTCGCCGCGCTCAGTCGCTGCCTGGCGGCGTACCATTCGTTTTCGTATTGGTGCTGAAGCGCCCAGATCTGGATGTTCACCCACCCAGTCACGGCAATGCCAAAGGCGAAGCTGAATAGAGCCAGGGCGATGGCCACCTTGGCGCATGCGGCAAAAGCCACTTTGCCGGCCAGCGCTCCGATCAGGCTGAGCGTGGCGACCGCCGCGCCGCCGTTCATGAGGAACGTGGAATTGACCGCTGCGCCATAAGCGCGACTGTGGAAATTCTCCGACATCAGGCCGCCGCAGCGCCTGGCTCATAGGTCAGGTGACGCCAGAGCCATTGGTCGAAGGTCAGGGACGCCACGTAGTCCTGATAGGTCCGCGCCGGCGGAGCCCACTTCACGCCGAAGTGGTCGATGACCTTCGGATGAAGCGGCACCTCCGGCAGCTGGGTGTCGGTCGCCGCAACGATCTTTCGCGCGATGTCAGCGTGCTCCGGCGCAAGGCCCAGGAAGTCGCATATGGGGTCCGCAAGGCGGCTGTAGGTGACAGGCGCCGGATGCCAGAACATGTTGAAGATCTGCTCGTCACGGAACCAGCTTTCGATCCATTCCCCCATGGCGACGTCGCTCAGTCCGTCGAGGAAGCGGTAGCGGGCACGGTGGGTGTCCATCATGCGATCAAGGTCGAACTTGCCGCTGAAGTCGAAGGCAAGGTAGCGGCGGCGCGCCTCTAGCGGGTGGAGGCCAGAGCGTCGCAGTTCGTTGACCAGAAGGTCGCCCGTTGCGATTGGGCCAGGCACCCCCGGGATGATCCGATCGTCATGGGAGTCGAACGGCCACAGCGGCCGAAAGTAGAGAGCTGGCAGCCGCAGAGCTTCGCAGCCTTGCGGCGGCGCAGGCTGCTTGCGCGTCACTTGGTAGATGACGCGATCCGTACCGGCCGCGGCCAGCGCCTCGCGCGCGCCTGGCTGCTCGCCATCGATGTAGCTGACGCTGTCGGGAAAGTCCGGAAAGTAGTCGGAGATCTTCCCGAAGCACTCGGCGAGCCGCCCCATCTGGCAGTTGCCGTAGAACAAGATCCTGGAGCCCATGCGGGAAATCTACCGCAACCTCCGGGCGTGGTCTACTGCGGCCACCAGATCCCGGTCGGCGCCACCGAGTACGTCAGGTTGATCCGGTCTCCAGGGCCGACCGGAATGGGCCAGGTCGGCGTCGCCGAAGCGATCTGCGACCCGTTCAGCTTGATGCTCGACACCGTGCCGCCGATCAGCAGCAGCGTGGCGGGCGAACCGAACGGATTGTAGAGGTCGACGCCGGAGGCCGGCACGCTCAGAGCCACGGCGGAGCGGTTCTCGTTGTAGCCGGTGTTTCCCGTGATCCGCTTGAAGCTCGTGCCGGCGTCGGCCATCTGATCGACGAGCCCCGCGATGCGATTGCCGCGGACGTTCGCCCCCTTGATGTCGACGTAGGTCGCGCCATTTTCGGCGATGATCCCATAGTCCTGGTAGCCGGTCAGCTCGGAGGTCGCGCCGCCTCCGTAGCGGCCGCCATGAACCTCGATGCCGCGGACGTTCGGCCCGATGATCAGGCCGGCCGATCCTGCGTTGGCGTCGTCGAAGTTGTTGCCGTGCACCTTCAGATTCGACAGCGTGATCTCCCGGCCGCCGCGGATGTTGATCCCGTGCCGGCCGTGGCCGCTGATTTCACAGTCGGCGACCATCATGTTGATCACGGCCTGCGGATAGACGCCGCCACGGTTGGTGCCGTCGACATAGATGCCGGTGTCGCTGTCGCCCAGTTGGCCCTTGACGTCACAGCCCATCAATTTGAAGCCGCCGATGTAGGCGTTGTTCGAGCCGGTGGGGCCGCCCAGCCAGACGGGGTGCTCGCCCGAAGCGTCAATGTAACTGTTCTGCACCCGGAATTCGAGGATGCCGTTCTCCGGCATCTGCTGGATCCGGAGGTTGTTCCTGGCGGCGTTGCCCAGGTAACTCCGGTCGATGGCGCAATCCTCGCACCCCGTCACGAGGACCCCGTTCTGATAGCCCTTCAGCCGCGGCCCCAGAACGCTCAGGTTGGTGTGGTTCACCTCGGTGCAGAGGTTGGTAACGCCGGGCGCGACGCCCAGGCCGTACTGCGCCGCAGAGGCCAGCAGGAGGCCGGTGACGTTGTTGGCGCCGGCGTTGTTCGTCGGATCGTACTGACCCGAAAGCGCGATTTTGTCGCCATGGACGAAGGAGCAGCCATAGCATGCCAAGCCGATCATACCGCCGGCGATGAAGAGGCTCTCAAGACGCCCGCTGTTGACGCCAGCAAGCACGATGTGGGGGTGCGTCATGGGCGTGCCGGGCGCCTCGGGCGTTCCCCAGCCGTGAAACAGGTACAGGCCCTTAATTTCCACGTCCTGCGTCGGCAGGAGATTACCTCCAGACGAGGCGGCGACACGGATCGTCGGGCCGTAGTTGGTCGAGCGCTGGAGAATCGTACCCAGCGCCCCCCCCCGCGCGCCCTCGATCGAGACCTTGCCTACAGAGATGTCGATGATTTGGGAGAGGGTCAGCGATGCCGCCGGCAGGTTCATTCGAACTCTGTTGGCCAGGTTGTTGACGCGCTTGAAGGTCGCGGCCGCGACCATCCGCTGAACGTAGGTATCGGCCACCAACGCGCCACTGAAGACGAGCGAGCGCAACTCGATCGGCACAAACTGCTCCAGGCAGATATCCTCGACGTCGCTCAGCGACATCTCGACGGTGCGCGCCACAGCGCCGGTAGCGTCGAGGATGTGGAACACGTTCTCCGCCTTGTCGGCGCCGATCGCGCTCCGCCCTGTCTCAGGGTTGACGTTCGAGAACTGGTCGTTGGCGGCGCCAAACTGGGTAGCCAGCGCCGCGATGTCCTGCGCCTGGGCCACGCCGGTCGCCGGCACGCCCGCAGCGACCTGCACCCCCACCAACTTTTCGAGGCCGGTAAGGGCCTGCATCGCCTGTAGTTGGCTGGTGCGGATGGGCGCGTCGACCATGATTTGCTCACAGGTTTGCGGCCCGTCGGGTGACCCGGCGGGCTAGATGTTCAGGGGGTGGTGGCGTGGTGGGGCGGCCGGCTAACGGCTGCGCAGGCGGTCGATCCAGTTGCGCGGCTTGACGGCCTGATTAGCTTTGTCGATCAGCGACACGGCGCCGTCGGCGCGGGCCCGCTCGGCTTCCTTGACCGCCTCTTGGTCGATCGAGAAGGCCATCAGCGGCTTGACATAGGTGTTCCAGATCATGGCCCGTTCGGCCTCCGGGCTGGATGCCAGCGGGATCCCGCTGGGAGCCGGCAGGGAGGGCTTGGCCGTGTCGGGGATTTGGGCGCGCAGGTTCTCAGGAACCGGGATCGTCGGTCCCCGCGCCGGCGTCGCGCACGCGGTCAATGCCAGCGCTCCAAGCAGCCAGGTCACCGTCAGGATCTGTCGAAGCGTCGAGCGCATGGTGGGCCTCCTGGGCTTTGCGCTGGATGGTGGTGGTCTTGGTGGCGACCTGGCCGGCCACTTCGGCCGCGCCGGCGCTGACATCGGCCTGAACCGCGGCGGTGGCGGCCCGGCCCTCCGCGGCCTTGCGCCGTCCGAAGGGGTCGAAGTTCCAGGCCAGAGCGACGACGGCCCCGATCACGACCACGATGGCCACGGCGCCGAACCCCCATTGAAGGGCGGTCCAGGCGGGAAGCTGAATCTTCATCGGAAGATCCTCTTGGCCTTGGCCAGCCAGGCCGCGCGGTCCTTCAAGCCGATCAGGCCGCCATTGACGGCGCGCGTGATCGCTTCGATATCGTCGCGGTCGGCTTCGTCATTGAGGCCCTTCTTGGCCCAGTAGGCCAGCGCCAGGCGCGCGGCGACCTTCGGCTGAGAAGCGCTGTCGGGATCGTCCTCAACCCCGTACGTCCGATAGTTGTCACGCCCTGTCGTGCCGATCAGGCCGCGGCCTCGATAGCGCCAACCGTCGCCAGGTTGGGTGTTGCCCAGATCCTTGCGGCCACCGTAGACGCGCTCGGCCAGCTTGGACGGCGCCCGGGCGTAGGGCTCCGCGCTGGCGAGCGTGGGGAAGCGGCTCGGCCAGACCACCGTCAATCGTTCGGCCGAATAGGACAGGTTCTCCTCCAGCCGCGTGAACCCGCCCGACTCATGCGCGACCTGGGCCAGGAAGTGGCAGACCCGCTGCGGAGTCGTCAGGCCGACGGCGGCGCGGCCGGCTTCGAGCGCCGACACGATGGCCAGGGCGTTGGGGAGCGGGCAGCCGGGCGCGAAGGCCCGGAACCGGTCCTGGGTGATGATCTCGGTCATGAAGGCGTCCTTCAGGCGGCGGCGAGCATTTCCGGGCGCGTGGTGTTGCGCGCGACCTCGCCGAATTCATCGTGGTAGGTGATCAGCATGCAGCCTCGGCGGCTGATCAGGCCTTTGCCGAGGGCGTAGTCGTCCGAGGGGGCCAGAGACGGATGTTGGGTGGCGACCATGCCTCCCCTCTCCTTCTCGTGGATGTGGTGCTCGTGGCCGCGGTGGCCGTAGGCGTAGACGCTCTGGCCCCACATCTCTCGGAACATCGAGGCGAAGATGCCGGCGAAGTCCATCAGCTTGGCGCCGTGGCCGTGGTGGACCCCGATCATCACCTTCCCAAACCGGAGCGCGTAATAGTCGAGCTTGGACTTGACGACCGTCAGCCGCGGCTCGTCGGCGTAGATGTGCGCGAGCATGCGTCGAACCATCTTCGAGGAGGCCAGGTCATGATTGCCGGTCGCCCAGATCAGATAGACCTGGGCATGGGTCCGCAGCCCTTCGTCGATGACTGCGAAGGCCACATCGAGGGTGGCCTCGACCATGTCGTCGAAGTCCCCGTCCGAATGCAGGACGTGGCGGCTCGTCGGCGTGACCGGCGAGAGGCCGTCGTAGTGCATGGCGTCACCGCCGAAGCAGATCACCAGACGCTCGGCCTTGGGCGCGATCCGAAGGGCATTAGCGGCGCTGGCGATGATGGTCCGCTTGGCGATCGCGACATCCCAGCAGCCGGCCGGGTCGTCCGAACTTATCTTCTCGCCGATGTGCAGGTCGAAAAGGCCCAGGAAGTTCGTCAGCGTGTCGTTCGCCGGCGGTGGCAGGTCGACCGGCGCGAAGCGCGTGAGGCTTTTCAGTCGCTCCTCGCAGCGGGCCATGATGGACTCTATCGACGCTGCCTCGGGGTGCAGACGCTGCCAGCTTCGCGTCCCATCCTCGTGCCTGCGCTCGCGGGTGACCTTGCCCAGAGTATAGCCGTCGGGAACGCCCTGCTCCCAATGTCCGGGCGCATAGCCCTTACGCGCCGCGGCGCGCCTGAGCGCCCGCAATGACTTGCTGACGGTGTCACCACCTAAGCCGAGAGCGCGCTCGGCCGCCTTAGCGGAGCCGTGTTCATCGACAGCGCGCAGATACTTTGCCTGCGTCTCGGTGGCGAAGCCGAGGAGCGTCTCGTCAATCACGGGCAGCCTCCGTAACAGTTACTTGGCCCTCAACGGCTAGAGTGTGGGGCTCATCGTCGCGCTCGACGTCCGCCTTGAAGCCGCCCTTGCCTGCGGAAAAGCCGACACGCAGCTCGGTGATCGCCACCAGGGCCACCATCACCAGGAACAGGACGGCCAGACAGATCGTGGAGAGAGCCTTCACTCGCTCCCGCTCGACGCCGAGCGACCATGGCCCCATCCAGAGGACGAGGACGATTGCGGCGGCGAACAGGGTCAGGGCCATCGCCGCTCCCACCTGCGCCCAGAAGCGCGCTGGAGCGGCGGCGAGCATGGCCCGCCAAGTGCGACCGATCACTTCGACACCCGCGGGCGGACCGCAGCGCGTTGCGGTCGCTCCTCCAGCTTCTCGTCTAGCTTGGTCACCAGGGAGATCAGGTGCTCGACCTGAACCTCCAAACGGATCACCGCCCGGTCGTGCCCCTCCACCGCGCCCACGCGCCGCTCCAGGTCGGCAACCTTTTGCCGGAGGGCGCCGTAGGCGATCAGCGGGCCAGCAATAGACATCACGACCGCGGCGAGCGCGATCCAGGCTTCCGGGTTCATGCCGGCTCCTAAGGTCGAGATTTCGGAAGCACGGCAGGAACAAGCTGCGCCGCTCAGCATTCAGCTGGGGTCAAATCCCCTTTGACCGCACTACCGGAGCCCCGGCGACGTCCCCCAGTCGCCGGGGCTTTTCGCGAGCGCTGGAGCGGCTAGGCGTAAACGCCCAGTTGCTCGGCGATCCTGGCCCACGCCTTGGTGTAAGCGTCGAACTGGGCGTAGACGGTCGGGTCACGACCCTCGTCGTTATCCCAAGGCTTGGCCTTCCAAAGCGGATACGCCTCGCGCAGGGCCTTGAACGCCGTCAGCAACCTGTTGCATTCCGGCAGCAGGTCGGGATGCTTCGCGGCTACGGCCAAGAGGGCGGCGTCCTCGTCCCAATCCACGAGCACATTGGCTGCGTTCTCAAGATAAGCCGGATTCCAGGTCCGGATCGGCCAGCCGTCGGCGTCGCGGCCGAGGGTGTCTTGGGCCGCTCCGCCGATGAAGTTGCCCATCAGAGGGCGAAGCGCGCCGAGCATGCGCGTGAGTGACAGGGACCTGATGGCCTCAATCTGCTCTTGCTGTGCTTCCATGATTTTCACCTGTCTAGCAGCGATGCGAAGCTGCTGGATTGCGACCCCCACCGCGATCAGGCCCACGATCAGGGTCTGGTAGCGGTTCAGCCAGAATTCGAATGGGTGCTGAAGGCAGGCGCATAGGTGTTCCATGCGCCCCACATAACACGGCTATGCCGCCATCATCAGGGCGACGTTCACCGCGCCGCTAGCCTTGACGGCCAAGTTCGCAGCTTGGTTGGGGTGGACGCCGTCGATCGTGTAGTTCGGTAGCCAGATGGTTCCGTCGCCCAGCACCGGCGCGATGTCGTGCACACCGGCCAGGCGCGGGTGCGGAAGGGTGCGGAGCCACGCGTTATAGGCCGCGACCTTCCCTCCGCTGAGGTCGGTCTGGGCTGTGGTCGTCCAGTCGCCCGACGTCCACGGCGGCATGGTGACGCCCCAGATCCGCAGGTGCGCCGGCAGGCTGTCCAGGAGGGCGAGATAGCGCGCCTGGGCCTGGGCCAGGGTCTGGGTGTCGTTGAGAAAGTCGTTGACCGACAACGGCACGACAGCCTCGGTCGCGTAGTCTGCCAGGCCGAAGCGCAGCGGATGCGAGGCGTTCAACTGGCCGATCGACATGGTGCGCCGCGCGACGTTGATGTACGGCATCGCGTCGCCGATCGAGCGACACAGCGTTCCCAGCTCATAGGCGGCATCGATCTGGTCGCCCCGGCCATAGTGGGTGCTGTCGATAAGGAGCCAGGCGGTAGGTTCGCTATGCGGTCCGACGATCGCCGCCGGCGTGGACATGACGCTAGCGATACCCCCGGTCATCGTGCCGCCCAGCGTCAGGTCGGTGGTCGTGGTGCCTCGGAACAGCACGTCGCTGCCGCCCTTGATGGTGTCGGCTTGGTAGGGAACGCCGACCCCACAGTGACGCCACCGTCGCGGATAGATGCTGTCGCCTTTGGCCAGCGGATAGGCCAGCAAGTCGCTCTCGATACGCTGGCCGCTCGGCACGGTTCCGTTCGCGGCGCCGCCCCACTTGATCTCCGACCACGGGCCGGTGCTGGCCTTGGCCATCGAGGCGTGCACGGTCATGTCGGCGCCGATCGGCGTCTCGCCGTTGCTGGCGCCGATGTAGGAGCCGACCTCGACGAAGGCCACGCTGTCCACCGCGACCTGCACCTTCTGGAACGACATGCTCATGGTCTCGAAGCGCGCGGTGTCGAGCACGTCCGGGAAGAAGTGGCGCGTGGCGACCACGCCCAGATAGGGTGCGCGGCCACTCGTGACCGTGGCCGAGCCCTTGGCGCTGGTGGCCGTGACCTTGCAGCGCAGGACAGGGCCATCGCCGGCCTGGACGGTACGGGACGCGCCCGTGGCGCCTGAGATCGCCACCCAGGCGCCATTCGAGAACTTCTCCCACTGATAGGCGAAGCCCGTGACCTCGCCGTTCCACGTGCCTTGGCCGGCGGTGACGACCGAGCCGGCCCTGGCGAGTCCGGAGACGACGGGCAGCACGAGGTTTCGCGGCGGCTGCGGCGCCTGGCCGCAAGCCATAGGCCAGCCCTTAGCCAGCCCGTAGGACTTGGGAAGCGGCATAGGCTCAGCTCAGGCTGGAGTTGATGACGGTGGGCGCGCCGCCGGTCGCGGCCAGGCGGATCGACGCGTTCGCGCCAGCGACGACGCCAAGCGTGCCGTTGGCGGTCAGGCTCGCGCCGGTGACGTCCAGCGGCGTCACGCCGTCCGGCCCCAGAACCTGCAGCTTGATCGTCGCGCCGTTCCAAGCCCCGGCGGTCAGCGCCCAGATGTACGAGCCGGCCGAGATGCCGGTCACCCAGTCGGAAGAGCCGCCGCTGGAGATCGAGGCCAGAGCGCTGGCCAGAGTGAACGCTTGATCGGCGATGACCACGGCGCCGACGTTCACAGCGGTGCCATCAGCGCGCACGACCGTGTTGGGGATGCTCATCGGCATTCTCCATGAGAAGCTTGGGCGGCGTTAGCCGCGGATTTTGGGGGCGGCGGGCCGGCGTCAGAACTTGATGATGAACATCACCGCCACGTTGGTCGGGCGGGTTTCAGCGGCCGTGCGAGGGGTCCCGTTCGTGCCGTCGGTGGTCGGGTTGCCGGTGTCGGTGATGATAGTCGGGCTGACGCCCGCCGTGCCGGAGAAGCCGCTTCCGGTGCCCTGTTGGCGGGCGTTGTCGATCGAATGATGGTGGCCCTGGAAAGCGTCGGCCTGGGTCGTGCCGAGCGTCCGGCCGGCGTCGACGCCGCGACCGTTGTCCCAGCCGCGGGCGAACTGGCCTCGCATGTCCGGCAGGTTGAAGGTGGTGGTGCCGTTGCCCGCGCCATAGATCGTTCCGATCTCGGCAAACAGATCGGCATAAGTGGTGCGCGACACCGCCACGCCGTTGCATTCCAGCCAACCGGCCGGGACGTTGCTCGAGGCCCGCGTTCGGATCTCGCCGATGAGCATTCCGGTGCTGTTGGCGGCGGGCGACTGGAACTGCCAAGCCGCGCCGTCATAGGCGAAGGTGTAGGTCTGCCCGGAGACGATCTCGCCGCCCTTGAGCGCTGCGCCGCGGTCCTGGATGGCGACTGCGCCCAGGCCGTTGAGATTGAGGGTCGCCGCGCCCGTGTTGGTCGTGGTGACCTTGATCCGCACGGCCATGCCCGCCGTGAGCCCGGTTACGGCAGGCGTCACCGAGGCGGTGATAGCGTTCGCGGTCCCGGCGCCGGCAGCGTAAACCAGCGAGCCGCTCTGAACCGCCGCGATGGTGGCGTACCGCAGATCGGCGCTCGCTTGGCTGATCTTCGCGCCAAGCCGCTCGCCGATGAAGGGCGCGCCGCTGTAGACGGCGATATTGCCCGAGACGATGGAGGTCTGGCCGTAGGCCACCGTCACGACGTAGGCGGCCACATAGCCCGCGTCGGGCGCCGGCGTGACCTGGGTCCCGGTCGCGGCCGCCACGCCCGCCTTAACCGCCACCAGGCAGAGGTCACGGCGAAGCGTCTTGGTGGTGTCGCCGCTGTTGTTCGGACCCGACCAAGCCTGTGACGGATTGTCGGCGTTATAGTAGGCCAGCAGCTCGTCACCGGCGTCGGTTTCGCTGAACGCGACCTGGACCAGATAGTTGACCGAGAAGCCCGTGGTCGCCGGCGCCGGGCAGGACAGCGTGTAGCCATCGAGCGTGATGCCCTGCTTGAGCACCTGGTGGGTGGTGTCGGCCGCTAGCGAGCCGAACGAGGTCGCATCGACATTGGCCAGGGCGTAGATCTCGCCCGCGCCGACCTTGACCTGCATGGAGGCCGGGCTGGTCGGGGTGCAGTCCAGCCCGTTGAGCAGGGTTCCGGTTCCCAACACGGCGCCGGCCAGCTTGGCCACGGCGATCATGCTGTTGCGGTTCTGCAGGTTGATGTCGTTCGAGCGCGGGATCGCGCCCGGCCAGACAATGCTGCGGTCCATTCACGTGCTCCTGGAAGAAGGGTCGTCAGATCGCGAGCGGCCGGCCGGCCTCGGTGACGATCGGAACAGCGCCCTCGGTCACGAGGACGACGAAGTTTCTGGGGTAGGCAAAGCGAACCCACACGCGGGTCGCGACCGGGCGGACGCTGGTGATCGCCTCGGCCACATCTTCGGCGCTCACGGTCGGCTGGACCATGGAGGCGTCGGTCCATTCGATTTCCGAGGCGGTGTCGTAGGCTCCGACGGCGATATCCCAGCCGGCGACATAGGGGATGCCGGCAACCGCTGGCAGTTCCACCTGCACGAAGGCCTGATATGTGAGCGACGGCTCGGCCCAGGAGCCCGCAGTGTCGAAACCCCAGATGGCGACGTCCCAGGCGCCGGTGTCGGCCATGCGTCCCGGCTCGATGATCAGCGGCACGTTGCCGGTCAAATCCTCGATCACCTTGGAAAGTCCCGCCCGCGTCGCCCGCTCGCGGAACAGGTTGGCGATGATCCGAGCGCGGAAGCTGGTGTCGCTCTGCCCCTGCCCCCTCAGCAGCCTGACGCCGAAGAAGTCGGCGGCGATCAGGTCGAGCCACCCGTCCGAGGCGGTAAGAATTCGGGTCTGGAGCTTGGCGTAGGCGTAGAGCTCGTAGACGAAGGCAAGCGCCCAGGCCGCGCCCTCGAACAGGCCGTCAAGGACGGGCGTCTCACCTAAGCCGAACCAGGATCGCGGCAGCAGGCCCTTGAGACGGGCCTTCATGTTGGCCAGATCGCCAATCACGCCAAATCCACCGTCACCGTGTCGGCCCGGATCGCCTGTTTGGCGGTGGCGACCATGTCAGCCACACCGCCGTTCAGCAGTACGCCGGTGACGTTCGACACCCCGCCGCTGGCGGCATAGGCCACCTGCGCAAGCCGGGTGTAAGCGAGCGCTTCGCCCAGGCCAAGGCCAGCGATATAGGTGACGAGCGCGTCCTCGACCTGGGCTTGAACCGTAGCGGGCGTGTAGCCGGCGGCCACCGTGATCGTCATCGACACGTCGGCGGAGACTAGCACTGGCGCGAAGACGCCGAAGGTCGAAGTCAGCGGCCGGACCACGTCGATCGCATCGCGCACCGCATCGAGGAAGGTGGACGACGGCGCGCCCGAGCCGTCGTCCACCACGACGTAGAAATAGCCCATCTGCTCGACGCCGCCGTAGGTCTCGTTCTCCCTCAGCGCATAGGAGACGCCGGTCTGGATGGAACTGACGGCATACTCCACCGCGGAAGCGGTCGCCTTGGCCAGGCTGGCGATGTAGTCGACGAACCGGGCGCGCAGCGCCGCATCGGTTTCAGCCGCCGCGCCACCGCCCATGGCCAGCGCGTTGGTGACCGTGTCGATCCCCGGGATCGCATCCACGATGACCGAGACCGCGCCGGCTGCGGCATTGGCCCCCGCCCCCGCCGTGGTCGCCTCGACTGGCGCGTCAAAGGTGGCCTGCCCCACCGGCACGATGTAGCCGCCCTGGGTGGCGTTGTAGGCCGGGTCGCTTTCATCCGCGACGACAACGAAGCGCACCGAACCGTCGGCGGTCTCCACCTGGGCGCCCACGGGAATGAACCCCGTCGCCGTGGCCGTGAAGCGGTTGAATGTGACGACACCCTCGGCATAGGTCGCTGGCAGCCTGGTCAGACCGTAGTCGGCCATCCAGCTGTCCAGATCCGCGCCGGACGACGTTGCCGCGCGGGTCGCCGCCAGCAGCGCCAGGATATTGCCCTGGAGCCAGAGCACGACCTGAGCGAAGGCCTCGACGAACGCCCTGGTCAGCGATCCGATGGTGAAATCGACGAGACCAGCCGCAGCGCCCTGGATCGCCGCCACTTGCCCGCGGACCAGATCGGTGAAGGTCTTGGTGGTCACCGCCATCTTAGGCCTCCAGATTGAACGACAGGACGGCCGGGATGCGCTCGGGCGCGACGGTGTAGGAGATCTGGAGGGAGATCCCGTTGGTGATCGCGATCACCGCGACCTGCGGCTCCGGAGACGCCGCAACCGTGGCCTCCAGCCGCATCTGGCCGCGCACCAGGGCCTTGATCTTCGCCGGCTCGGCCAGCTGCCCCACATAAGCCGGCAGACCCGCCCCATAGTCGGGGCGCGCCAGATACTCTCCCGGCGCAGTGAGCAGCCGGCGCAGCACGCGCTGCTTGGAACGCTCGACCAGGGAAGCGACAGCGACGTCACCGGTTCCTGATGCAGCGATGTCGCCGCCCCAGCTGTGCGCCGGCTCGGTCAGGTCCGTAAGGTTCGGCATTACGCCCCCTAGGTGACGAGGTGATCCGAGAGCGCGGTTGGCGCGCCGACAGCGAGCACCTGATGCTTGTGCTGGTTGTAGGCGTCGCGGTGCGCCTTGACCGTGACGGCGTTGCCAGAGCCGGTCTGGTCGGTGATATCGCCGGAAACCGTCAGGGCCCCTGTGATCGTGGTGTCGGCGATGGCGTTAAGCCCGCCCGGCGCAACCAACTCGACCACACCGCCGGCCTTGAAGTGCAGGGAAGCGCCCTCTTCATGTGCGATGAGCACTTGGCCGGCCGGCACAGCCTGGGGGCGGTCCTCGTCGCTGTAGAGCGCGCCAACGATGATGCCCGCTTCTGTGGCGCTCTCCTGGAAGAGCACCAGCACCTGATCGTCGATGTTCGGTGGCGCGTAGATTCCGAAGCCGTTGCCGGCCCGGATCGTGGCGATCGGACACCAGCCCGTCTCCACGTCCTCCGGCATCAGCCGGACCTTTGCGGCGTAGGTCGCCGGATCGTAGCTGGAGACGATGCCCATGCGCGGCTTGGCCATCGAGGCAACGGCGAGAAGCGCCTGGCGCTTCATTACGTTCTGAACCCGGACGAAGCTCATAGGCTGACCTCGCTCTCGGGGCTGTGGTTCTTGGCCTCGATCCGCCATGAATAGCCGCCTTGGCGCGACATGGAGCGGACGATGCTATCGGGGTAGTAGACCTGATCGACCGCAGTCCCGGTGCCCTCGACCGAGATCACGTCGCGGCCCGTCAGGAGATTGTCGGCTGGCCCGTCCACCGAGAGCTTCATCTCCTGGCGCGACAGGTCAGCCAGAAGCTGCTGGGCGCGCTGGGTGGCCTGTTCAGGCGTCAATCCGGGGATGGTGTAGGAAAATTCCTGTACCGGCGTGACCGGCCGCCCCGCGCTCTTGGTCACGGCGTTCTTAGTCTTAGTCGCCGTGGCGGTCTTGGTGAAGGCCTTCTTGTTCTTGGCGTTCCAGCTACGGACGGTGACCTTGATGTCACGCGCCAGCGTGAGGTTGCGCGAAGTGGTCAGACGCGCGCCGTTGAAGCTCGGCGGTCCGCCGTCCTCGCCTGGTGTCCAGCGGAACACATAGGGGGCCTGACTTTCGGTCGGCTTGGGAACGAAGTGGAGCTCCCGCCCGCGCACGCACACGACGTACTGCTCTTCCTGGGCGAGCCAGGTCAGGAGGTCCCACTCGGTCGACTCGTTCTGCAGCCGGACCTTGTCGATCTCATAGAACCGCCCGACCTTGGTCTTTGTTGCCGTGACGACCGGCGTCAGACCGCGCCTGACCGCCAGCTTCGTCGCGATTTCGGAACTGGTGAGGTTGACGAACTTCTCGGACGTCTTGGCGTCGATGAATTCCGACGTCAGATCTCGTCCGGAGACCGAAAGCAGGCCGCCGGCCCAATCGATCGACAGGTCGTCTACTCGCCCCAGGATCCAGGAGACGAACTCACTGGACTGGGGCGCGGCCGGATCAGCCGGGAAACCCGCCAGTATCTCGATCTCCACCTGCGACTGGCGGGACCACCAGTCCGCATTGCGCTCTAGCGGTAGCAGGGAGAGCGCGAAGCGGATCGAGAAAGTGTCCGCCGAGTAGAAGGTGTTTGTGTCGACGTCCCAGTCGAGCCAACCTTCCAGGGCGGCCCCATTGACCTTGACCAAGCCGCGCGGCCGCCGCGCGGCCGACAACGCCGGCAGCTGGTTCCGCATTAGGTTGCCCCCGAAACGCAAAAGGGCCGCCCTGAGGCGACCCATTTGTCCGTGGCGCACGGCGCCGTGTTAGCTGAAACCTACTCCGAAAACGGCCGCCGCATCAAGCGGTCAGCACGCCTCCTGTGTCGTTCATCGTCGGCGGGACGCGGACCGTGTTCAGTCCATCGAGCACCGGATCCAGCAGGCCGTTCGCCTTGGCGATCGTGGTCCAGCCCGACGGGTCGCCATAGGTCTCGCTGGCGATCCGGTAGAGCGAGCCACCGGCCTGTGTGACCAGCGACCCCGCCACGCCGTCGGCGGCCAGGTTCGTGCTCATCCGGTCAAGGACAGAACCCAGGTTGTAGAGCAGCGGCGCCTGCTGGGCGGCCACCAGTTGGCTGGTGAAGCCGCTGACCGTCTCTGCGATCGGATTGTTGGGCAGCACGCCGCCCAGCGTCGTCACCGACGACAGGGTATTGCCGACTGACGACACCAGAACGTTGACCCGCGCCTGCACGGCGGCGATCGGCTCCAGCACCGAGTTGATTGTCGCCTGGGTCGCGGTGGCGAAATCGGACACCTTCCTGACCGCGGCATCGAGGGACGTGAGCAGCTTGCTCAGCTGGCTATCGCCGATCTCGTCGCCCAGGCCATTGGCCGTGTCCTGGTCCTCAAGCATCTGGTCGTCGAGGGACGTCGCCGCAAGCTCAGTGACGGGCGCGGCCCGGTCCTCCACCACCTCGCAGGTGATCTGGTAGGGAAGCTGGTAGGCCCGCTCGAAGTTGGCGACGAACCGCCGGATGACGACGAGGAAGGAAAGCTCCGACCACGTCAGCAGCAGGGGCTTTCCAGCCTTACGCAGGCCGTCGAGGTATCGGGCGCGCTCAAGCGCCCCCTCGCCCTGGAACCGGCCGGACCACGACAGCGGCTCGGGCGCCTCGCCCATGGCGTCGACTACGCGCTTGCCGCCCACCAACTGGTGGACGACGAGAGCCTGCTCTCCGCCGAACGGAATGACCTCAGGGATTTCGAAGCGCTTGAACTCGAAGTCCCCGAGGGTGACGGTGGTGTCGCTCATATTAGTTCCACCCCGTCACGCGACCATAGCCCGCGCTCATGCCCGGATCGTAGTCCGACCGATTGGCGTCCGGCAGCCCGTCCAGACGCGCGCCCTGCCGCCAGAGAACATCGCCCACCTTCCGGCCATCAAGGTTCACATCGCCGGACATGCGCGCGCCGTTGCCGCCGCCAGCTGGCACGAACGGCGACCCCCGGCCAGGCTGGCCCGTATTGGTGAAAGGCGCTGTCCAGAAGTTGTAGCCCGGATCGTGGGCCTTCACTCGATCAGCGTCACCCTTCATTCGATTGGCCAGGCCGGCTGCCAAGCCCAGGAACGAGGTCAGGGCGCCGAGCGTCGCCAGCAATCCAGTCGTGGACAGCCCGGCCATCTGCGCTATCGGCGTCAACAGGCCGGTGAAAAGACCGGCCGCCGAGCGAAGGATGCCCACTCCGCCGCCAAGCACCTGCAGAAGCAGCCCGAATCCTCCAACGAAGGCCTTAGCGGTCAACAGCGCGCCGATCGCAGTGAGCACCAAGCCCAGAGCCGATGCGCCCCGCATGAAGAACCGAACGCTCTTTTCGTTCTCACCCAGCCATTTCGTGAAGTTGACCAGATAGGGGATCAGCTTTTGAAGCACGTCGAGCAAATCGGGGAGTATTTGGATTCCCAGGCGGGTTTTGATGTTGTTCCACTGGGCCGCCAGCGCCGCCTCGGCCATGATGGGGTCAGTTTTTAGAAGCGTCTGATAGGCCTCCATCCCCTGGGCGCCGCGGATCATCTGCTGATCGCGCTGAAACTTCACCGGCTGTAGCGCAAGCTGCGACATGGCGAAGCCGGCGGTTCGGTTGGCAAAGAGCATTTGCAGGTACTGCTGCTGCTCCTTCGGCGCGGTGACCCCCGCGGCCCGTAGGGCGGGCATCAGGATTTGCTGCGACCAGGCATAGGGGTTCTCTTGGAATAGAGCCGTCCCCTTGATGCCGCCGGGAAGAACCCCCTTCGCAGCTCCGCTTTTGGTCCACACCACCTTAGTCGGGTCGAGCAGACCAAGGCGATCCCACATAGCCAGGGACTTCTGGGTGATCGTTCCGCCAACGACGGCAGAGTACGCGCTCATCAGCGCGTTGCCAGGGCCGCCGCCGCCGCCCGATCCGCCGCCGCTCTTCATTTCCTGCATGAGGGTCGGCAGGATTTGGTAGAGGAACTCCGGCGACCAGCCTTGGGTGGCCAAGCGGCCATACTTGCCGGTCGAGAAGAAGTCCTTCGCATCGAGCGTGCCGCCCGACATCACGATGGCCTTCAACATCATGTCCGACTCGTTGCGGAACCGCGCCGGATCCATGCTGGCGCCACGGATATCGAGCAGCTTGGCAACGTCGTAGGCGGTGCCTTTCGCGTCCTTCACGCCCTTCACGTTCGACAAGACGGCCTGAAGTTTAAGCACGGTCGGCAAGATGCTGACCGCCTCTCCAGTCGAGCCGACCACGCTGCGAAGCTCGCGGATGGCCGACAGATTTTCGGCGACCTTCGAGGTTGGCACGCTCGCGGTGGCATCCCAGGCCGCCTTGATGGATCGCGTGATCTCGACCTGCTTCATGCCGGCGATATTCATCTGCGCCAGCTCATGGGTGTAGGCCTTCGCGGCTGGCAGGGTCTTCCCCACCATCGCTAGAATGCCGCCACCTGCCGCGGCGAAAGCGCCGCCGGCCGCGAGGGTGCGGCCCAGCCGGTCAAGCCGGACCTGAAGGTCTTTGACCTGTCCGTCGACCTTGCCGAACTGGCGGCTCAGCGCCAGAAGGCCGCCGGCCACGCCGTTGATCAGCGAGATTCGGATGCCGACGCTATAGGCTTCGAACATTTCAACTCCTGATTTCGCGACGTATTCGGTAGACTGTCGGGATGCGAAAACGCCGATCGCGCTTTGAGCGCATGATCCATGAGCTGCATGGAGCCGAGGTCGAGATCATCGACCTTGGCCCATCGGCCTATCGCCCCAAGCGCTACCACCACGTTCGGCGGCCGAATTTCACTGAAGAGGCGCGGCCGCCTCAAACGCACAGTGCGCCGGCCAAGCTGTCGATCGAGCAGGCTCTCATGGCCCTGCTCGGCATGGGCGTGTTTGTGGTCGCCCTGGCGGTTCTGGCCGCGATCATCTTCGCCTGCGGCGGGCTACTGGTTTTCCTGATCGGCCAGATGCTCTTCAACCCGTGAGCGAGGCGGATCAGTCGCCGCGCCCAAGGTCAATGTCGTAGCCAAGAGCCGAATGGATCATGTCCGGTCCGACGAGGCCCGCCAGTGCGGCGCCCCCGACCAACTTCATGATGGTGTCCTTGTTCCGCCAGCCTGCCGGCCCAAGCACCGGCCTGGCCGGCATCTTCGCGGTTCCCATCTCGAAGTAGAGCAGCCGCTTATCCTTCGACCCGATGACCGCCTCGAGCAGCCCGACCTGCTTTTCGATGCTGTCGCGCGCCTCGCCGCTTCGCAGCAGCGGGTCATTATCGGTAAAGCCCTGGCGAACCCGATCGTCCTTGGTGGCGTCCGCTAGTTCCGGCCAGCCAGGATGAGGTCCGACCGCCGGCTGGTACTTCCCGAACTCGCCCTTCGCGGTCTGTTCAACCTTCGTGGCGGCACGCAGCAAGCCGGCGTGCAAGGCCGCCACGAACGTCACTTCCTGGCCGGCCAGGTGCACGGCGAAATCGCCGAGGGAGGAGAACGACTTCATCAATCCTCCTCGAACTCGAACCGCGACCAGTTGAAGCGCCGCCCGGCGAAGCCTGAGAAGACGATGGCCCAGGCGGCGCGCTGGACGTCATCGAGGCGAAACGCGAGGTCGACATCGACCCCATTGTGCACCAGCCACAGCGCCTCCTGCAGCGCTGGACTGGTTGCTATTTTCGGACCTCGCTCTTGGCGGCCTCCGGATCCTGGGCGCCGAACACTTCCTGCACCTTCACCATGACGGCGCCGACGCCGTCCTCGTCCAGGCGCTGGATCAGCGCCTCGATTTCCGCTTCCGACTGCGGGAAGAACTGCGCGTCTCCGTCGATCTCCGCCACATAGAGCAGCGGAAACAGCATCGCCATGTAGGTCTGGTTCTGGGCGGCGTCGCCCAGCAACTTGACCAGCCGGAACTGCGCCAGCACGCCCGGCTTCTTCAGGGTGATGCAGCGGCCGCGGCCGTCCTTGAACTGCACCGGCTGCACCGCCTGGGCGATGATCTCTTCGGTCGGGGTTTCGTTCACGGTGAGCTTGGGGGTCATGATCAGGCGACCTTGATGCGGCGCGAGGCCATGCCAGACACCTTCTGTTTGACGGTGCCGTCGCCCTTCCAGTCGCCGAGGTCATCGGGCTTGAGGACGACGTTGGTGTAGCGGAACTGCGAGACCGCGCCGTTCGGCTCGGTGATCGTCTCGGTGACCGAGATGGTCCCATTGTTGAGGCCGGCGTAGTAGTTCGCCTCGGCGGTGGCGAAGTAGGCGTCCAACTCAGGGCCCTGGCGCTCCAGGTCGAAGTTGAGCAGCCAGCCCTGCGGCAGATAGAGGTGATCGACCACGCCATCCAGGCGCTTGACCTCGATGTCGCCGTGCTTGGGCTTGGCCGACCAGCCGGTGCGGACCTTCCAGCGAACCGGGCCGGCCGGGCTGGTGATGTCGAGTGAAACGTCCTTGCCGACGCTGTAGCCGTTGACGGGCATTGGGTTCTCCTGATGTCCGGGTTAGGCCGCGACGGCCGATTGGATGACGACCGAGGCGCCGCCGGTGAGATCGACGACGAAGAACTCGATGACGTCGTAGTAGCGGACCATCACCACGGCCTTCTGCGTGCCCGTGCCGGGCGCGCCCGACGAAATGGTCACGCTGTAGGGGACCGAGCCGTCGGCGCTGCCGATCTGGCCCGCTTCCCACATCGTCTGGAGGAAGCCGCCGATCGTGTTCTGGGCCTCGCGCATTTCGTCGGGCGTCAGCAGTTGGCCGACGAACTTGCCGGCGCCGGCGTTGAGCGTGACGGCGATGTAGTCGGTCAGGGTCGTGTAGCTGTCCTGGCGGCGCGGCGCGTCCGAGCAGGTGTTGCGACCGAAGCGGAAACCGAAGAACGAACCACCCGGGCACGGGTTGGTGATGACGTCCACGCGGGCCGCGGCCAGCGCGGTCAGGTCGGCCGTGGAATACAGCTGATTGGCGTAAGAGCGCTGCGTCCCCACCACGCCGAGCAGTTGCTTGTTGAGGGCCGACTGGTGCGGACCGATCGAGGCTTTCAGCCCGCAGTAGAAGGCCTGCGGCGAGACAAGGCGCACCACGTTGTTGACGGTGTCGAGCCAGTAGACCCAGTCGCCGAAGATCACCTTCAACCACGGACTGTCCGAGGTCTGGGTCGTGGCGATGTTGGCCAGGGTGTCGCTCGCCGGGCTGACGCCGACGGCCTGCATCTGCTCGGACAGGCCGAAGGCCAGTTGAGTGGACCAGCTGGCAGCCGTGTCGCAGTCGGCGAGCATGAACAGGGCGCAGCCAGTGCCGCGCAGGGCGTACATGCCGGTGCGCGGCGCGGTGTCGACACCCAGAAGCACTGACGAGGTGATCGTGGTGGCGCCGTCGGTTCCGCCGGCCAGGGTCAGGGTGGCGCTCACCGGAGTCGCGGTGCCGGCGCCTGCCGTCGCGGTGACGAGATTGGAGGCCGGCCGGGTGGCCGAGACGCCGTTGTTGATGGCGTTGGCGATGGCGACCCAGATGGCGTTGCCCGTCGCGCCCAGCGCGAGGTTATCGAAGGTCTCAGGCAGGACACCCGGAAGGGCCAGCGATACCTTGTAGGTGCCGGCCGCCGTGCCAGGGCCGATCGAGGCCTGGAGGCTGTTACCCCGCGAGCCGGTGTACTTGGCGTTCAGCGTCAGGCAGGTGGACTGCACCGCGACGGTGGCGGCCACGTCCGTCCCGTCGGTCACGCGGACCAGGCGGAAGTTGTTGGCGCCCTGCAGCTGGGCGATCGCGACGGCGGTGTTGAGGTCGTACTTCCGGTTCTGGACCGGGCCGAAGGCCACGGTGGCGTCCGACAAGTTGCCGATGATGGTCGGGCTGTTCTTCGGACCCCAGTTGGCCGTGCCGACGATCCCGATGATGTCGGCCGGCACGCCGTTCAGCGCCACCGACGGCGGCGGCTGCACATTGATGTAAAGATCGGGGACCGTGAGCGCCGACAGGTTCACAGTGCCCTGGGTGGAGATGGTCATTCAGGCCTCCAGGCAGGCGCAACCGCTCGCAGGCGGTGCTTTTGGCGGGGGTTTCAGGCGGTGAGGTGCAGGGTCTCGCCCGGCGTCACGAGGTCGATCGAGCGCGACAACTCAAGCTGTGCGACCACGACCTCCTCGAAGGTCTGGACGCGCGTGGTGGCGAACTCGACGGTGTAGTTCAGGTCGCGCCGGAACAGGCCCTGGCGCTGGTCGAAGTCGTTGTCTTCCGAGGACTGGTAGGTCAGGCGGCCGATCGAGCCGTCCGCGAGGGCGAGGCGCGGCGTATCGGACAGCACCGGGTCGATGGCCTTGGCGATGGCTATCCGCAGATCGTTGGTCGGCGCCCAGATCGTGAGCTGGAACGACTTCTCCTGATTGCGTACCACCTTCATGGCCTGGCCCTGAACGCCAACACGGGCGGCCGTCAGCCGGGCGGTCGCCGGCAGGGTGATCACCGCGCCGGCGACGGTCGCGCCCGTGACGAGGGCGGCGAGGCTGGCGGCCACCTGGGCGGCTGTCCGACCGGCGGTGGCTTGGTACGCCACGGCCTGGCCGTTGATGATCAGGACGAGGTTCTGCGGCGCGTAGGGATTGGGAGCGGCGCCGCCGACCGTGACGGTCTGGCCCGAGGCGGTCAGGGTGTAGGTCGCGGCGTTGCGCCCAACCTCGCGCCACCCAGTGTCCTGGCGCGTCGTGTTCCGGTCGCCCTTGCGGGGATAGATCGAGACGTGGCTCTTCCCGGCCAGTTTGTCCCGGTCGAGTGTCTGCGGGTCGGGCCAGCCGGCATAGACCACGACCGCGGAGCCGACGACCGATGGCGGCGCGCCTGTCGGGTAGAGGGTGCTCGCGATGAGGTCGCGCAGGGCGTTCTCAACGTCGGACAGGTCGGCCATGCGTCAGGCCTCCAGCTTCATGCAGCGCAGCCGGTGACCCATGCTGTCCCAGTAGGGGGCGCTGACTTGATAGACCTCGCCGAGGTCGTCGGTGACGATGTCCCGGGCCTTGACGAGGCCGCGCGCGGTGGCGCGGCGCGGGATGAAGATGTCCCAGTAAGGCGCGGTCCCATCGCCGGGCAGTCCGACCGGGCTCTTCTGGCCCTCACGGCGAAGTTGGATGCTCGCCGGCAACTCGTTGCCTCCGGAGACGGGCGCCGCCATAGCCGGCGTCTGGCCGCCGTATCCGATCGCCCCCTCCCCCTCCTGGGGCGCGGGGCGCGTGATGGTGATGGTTCGGGGATAGAGGAACGACATCAGCCGAACGCGTGGGCTCGATAGGGCTCAAGGGCGGCGCGGCTGGCGGCGTCGAGGAGGTCGTCGGCGAACCGCTCCACCTTCGTCCCGCCGGCCTGATAGATCTTGATGTTGCCGGTCATCTCAGGCGCATCAAGGATCGCACCGGCGGCGGCAGCGGTGGCGCTGAGGATGGCGGGCGGCAGGTTCGCCTGGGACCATCCGGCGACGTAGCGCAGCCGGACCTCGGTGAAGGACGCGCCGTAGACGCCGGCCGGGATCCACACCTCACCGGTCGCGTCACTGACGCTGGCCTGGTGGACGTCGAAACCGATCCACGACGGCGGGCCGCCCATGAACTGCAGGCTGGTAATCAGGCCGTAGTCCGCCGGGATGCCGAGCGCTTGGTCCGTGCGGCGTCCGAACCCATAGCGCCCTCTTCCAGAGAGCAACCGAACGGCCGGGCCGCGCGTGATGCGCATGATCGGGCGCTTCGACGGAAGATGACGCTCCTCCAGCAAAACAAGCCCAGCCTCCAACGACGCGCCGGCGTCGTGATCGAAGGCCGACGGCTCGAAGGTGATGGATGTTTCGGTGACGCCCGAAACGACGATCGCCTCCACCTTGTCGGTGTTCTCGCGATCGACCACGAAGACCTCGCCGAGCAGATCCTGGCTCGCCACCCAGCGAGGAGCGGTGACGGTGGCGGCCTGGCCGGCCACGATCGCGTGGCTCAACGCCAGGGCGCGGGTCGGCGTCAGGCCTGCCATGTAGCAGGGCGCGCCAGCCGCGTCGGGCGCCCACACCACCCCCTCGGATCGGCGAAGATAGGCGTTCACCAGCGCCGTGGCCGCATCGAGCATCGGCTGGGTGGCCCCCGCGAGGCCCCACTCCGCCGCGTTGGCGAGCGCGATGTAGCTCATCAGGCGGCGATCAACTGCGGCTTGGCCGGCAGGATCAGCGGCGAGCGGAAGGCCATCTCGTGCTTGATCATGTAGCGCCCCAAGTTGCCAGGGACCTCGGCCTTGCCGTTCTCGAAACGGACATTGAACATGATGGGTGAACCGTCCTCACGGAACCAGTCGCGCGGGCACTCGGCCGGCTCGTGGCCGCCGGGGCAGACCATCATGTCGAAGACGCCCTGGCGCGGGCCTTGCTGGTAGATCTTCATCGGGGCCTTCCGGAAAAGCAGAAGGGCGGCCCGAAGACCGCCCTTCTGAGGGTTCGGCGCTGGGGAGAAGCGGCGCTGGGTTAGCCGGCGGCGACCGTCGGACGCGTGATGGCCACCACGGCGTGCGCGTAGCTGGCGCCCTTGGCGATCACGTTGTTGAACCAGACGGCGACGAACTGCTTCTGCAGGCCGGCCAGCAGGCCCAGTTGGAAGAGCTGCGGGTTCTTGTCGCCGTTCGGGTTGATGTAGCTCATCTCGATCCAGGGCTCGGAGACGATCACCGCGAAGTAGTTCGAGTTGCCCGAGCCCGGCGCGGTGAAGCCGAAGCTGTTGTCGGTCGTGGCCGGCAGGAAGGGATCGGAGATCAGCGGCAGCGTTCCGGCCTGGGTTTCCAGGGCGCGGACCGTCACGCCGGCGACGACCACCTTGCCCAGGTCGATGCTCATCGCCTTGGCTTCACGGTCGATCATGTCGCCCAGCAGCGGGTTGATGTAGAACGCCGTCGGCGCGGGGGCGAACGTGGTGTTCGCCATCATGGCGGCCACCTTCGTCTTCAAGCCATCGATGATCGAGGCACCCAGAGCGATCTGGGCTTGGTTGGTGATCTGCCGCAGCAGGCCCACGTACTGGTTCGTGGTCGGGGTGGTCAGCGAGGTGTCCGTGCCCGACCATACGGCGGAGGCGGCGGTGACGACGCAGGCGTCGATGATGTCCGCCACGTCCTTGGCCTCGACGTAGGCGAAGCGGCCCTGCTGCTGGGTCACCTGGACGTCGAACAGTCCGAAGTTCGACTGCGCGGTGATCGCCTTCAAGGCGGCCGAGCGCTCGACGCGGGTCGGGCCGCCGGCCGACGGAGTGATGTTGCGCGGATCGGTGAAGCCGCCGGTGACGATGGCGGTCTGCTCGAAGTAGCGGTGGGGCGAGCCGGTGGCCGGCACGTGGTCAGCGCGGTCGATGAACACGCTCTTGCGGCGAACGATGTCGGCGATCTCCGACTCGTACAGGTTCACGTGGATGGCGCCGTTGCCGAGATAGTCGGCCGCAGCTTTCATCGTGTCGAATTGGGCCGTGGCCGTCATCGGGGATGTCCTCTCTGGGTCAGGGTTGCGAGCGGCGGCCGGTTAGGCGGCGGCCAGGGCGCCGTTGCGCTCCAGCTCGTTCTTGAGCTGCATGCGCTGGACGGGGTTCAGGTTGGTCTTGGCCAGGGCCGTGTCGACCGCACCGACGGTCAGCTTGCCGCCCTCGGGGATGGTCAGGTCGGCCTTGGCCATCAAGGCAGCGATCTGCGGCGAGAGCGTCTTGCGCTCGGGCTGCTTTTCCTTGTCGGCGGCGGCCTTCAGGTCGGCGATCTGGGTTTCCAGGGCCTTGATCTTGTCGGCCTGCTCCTGGTCGGCCTTGGTCTTGCTTTCAGCATCGGCGGCGGCCGCGATGTCAGCCAGGCGCTTGGTCTCGGCTTCGGCGGCGGCTTGGAGCGAGGCCTGCACCTGGGCGATGCCGTCGGTCAGGGGTTGCAGCGCCGGCGTCATGGCGGCGGCGATGGTCTGGCCGAGCGCGGCCAGTTGTTCGGGGGTCATGTTGAATTCTCCATCCGCTGACGCGGCGATCGAGGTGCTTTCGTAGGCGGCCTTGTCCTTGCGGAGGATGGCGGCGCCGGTGAACACGCACTGGGTGATCCCCCAGCAGCCGCCCTCGTCGTTGGCGTAGATGTCCGCGAGTTCGTAGGAGAACCCGAGGACGTCCTTCTTGGCCTTGATGCTGGCGGCGGCGACTGGATAGTCGCGTGCGTAGATGAAGCCATCGACATGGATGGCCCCGTCCTCGACGGTCGCGGCCGTGATCACCCCGATTTTCGCGGTGACGTCGTGGCCGTCGAAGTCTTCGGTGAAGTTGACCCCCATCCCCAGCAGGGAGGGCAGCGCGGCCTTGGCGGCGGCGGTCTTGAGGATCACCTTCTTGCCCTTGGAGCCGTGCGGGGCGCGGTCCGAGGGCACATCGAGTTGCGTCAGCACGCCCGAGAAGGGCATGCGGTTAGGGTGGTTGGCCACGGCCGGCATGTTGAGCGCCATGGCGCTGATGCCGTCCAGGTGCATGGCCGAAGCGAGCATGGCGTTCTCCTCGACCCAGTTGTCGTTCAGGGGTTCGTGCACCTCAGGCCCGAAGACGAGGTCGCCGGTGAAGGGCGAGACGCTGTCGAGGCCGCCGGACGGCTCGCCGCAGTAGGCGATGGTCAGGTGCGGCATGTAGCTTTCGAAGTCCCATACGGCACCGGCGGCGATGGCCTCGCTCCAGCGGGCGGTGAAAGCCGCAGACTGGAAGCGCAGGACGATCGCGCCCTTGTCGCCCAGGGGGACGATGTCGCGGTCGTCGCCGGAGACGAGGACCTCGCCGCCGTCTGGCGTCAGGTCGAAGTCGGCTTTGCTGTGCGCGATGGTGGTGTGCAGCTTGTCGGCCGGCGTGATGTTCACGAAGCCTTGGCCACGCGCCCATTCGACAACTGCCGCCGCGCACTCCGGGGTGAGGTAGCGGGCGACGTAGCGGCCAGCCATCAGACGCCCAGGCGCTCGGCGAGCATCGTCAGGACGTAGCGGATCAGCCCCTGGTCGCCACCGGTCAGGCGCCGGATCTGGCCGACGTATTCCTCGGTATGGACGTCCAGTTGCTCGAGGTGGCCGGGGGCGGAGATCACGTGGCCATCCAGCGCGTCCAGGCCGCGCAGGCTGTCGACGAAACAGGCGTGCGACACCGGTCCATCGACACCCTCCGCTTCGGCCAGTTGCTCCAGGACAGCGGCGGCCTCTTCGCCTTCCAGCGGGCGAGCCTCGACGACCTGACCGCCCGCCACCGTGACTTCGGCCACGGCGGTCTGGTCTCCGCCGGGCGCGCCCGGGTCCAGACCGATGATGGTCGCGCCCTCCTCGGAGGCGGCCAGCAGTTCGGCTCGCTCCTCGGCGGTCATGCTTTCGACCTCTTCGGCGGACAGGCCGGCGGCGACCAGGGCGGCGACGTTGGGATCCACGATGGTTTCGACGGTCTCGACCGTCTCGGTGGTGTCGGTCACGGGCTTTTCCTGGGCTTTTCGACGGGCCATTGGCGGGGCCTCAGAAGGTTTCGGTGGAGCGCATGGGCGCGGCTCTTAGGCGGTGATGCGGATATCGACCGTGCCGGCGGCCAGGGTGCTGGCGGCCAGGCGCGGGGCGATGTTCACGGTGAAGCCGGCCTGGGTCCTGGCGCTGATCCAGACCGTCGCGTCCTGGCTCGGGGTGCCCTGGACGTTGTAGGCGGCGGGGAGCGCGCCGACGAAGGCGGCCGTGACCGCCGCGCCAGCGCTGCCGCCAGCGGCGTGGCTCACGGTGAAGTGGCCGGTGAACAGCCGGTCCTCTTGGGCCAGCGCCGTGCCGGTCAGGATGGAGACGGTGTGGAGGGTGCGGGACATCGGGTCAGTCCTTCGTCTTGGCGACGGGCTTGGCCGGCGCGCCTTTCTGGGGTTGGTCCTTGGCCGCCTGCTCTGCCCTTGTCTGGGCGATGAGCGCGTCGGCCTCGATCTTGGTCAGGTCGCCGAACTGGCCGGGCAGCGGGGCCATGCCCTTGCGCTTGCGGTACTCGTTCGGGGTGACGGCGTTGTTCTCGTAGTCGCGGGCGTAGTTCTCGCTGAGCGGGCCCTCCTCCTCGGCGTCAATGGCCGGGAAGCGGAAGCACAGCTGGCTGAAGCCCAGCCGCCCCTGGATGATCTCGCGGCTGATGGACGAGGCGTAGAGGGTCGCCCACGGGACGATCGCCTGATCCCAGTCGCGGGACTCGGCCGTCTCGCCGTTGCCCACCTTCACGTCGCGTTCGATGTTCAGGTTCTGAGGCGAGAGGTCGAACGAGGCCGCGATAGTGCGGATCAGGTACTCTTGGAACAGCGGGTGGAGGGCGTCGTCGCCCTCGGGGAAGAGCCGGTGAACCTTGGCGCCCTTGCCCGAGATGATCGGCTGGGTGCCCTGCCCTTCAATTTCGTTGATCCAGTAGGATCGGAACGCCGCGATCTGCTCCGGTGTCGCGCCCTCCCCCATGTCCAGGATCGACGAGGGCTTGGCGTTGGTCGCGACGTTGGCGGCAAACTCGTCCAGGCCCAGCTGGCGGGCGATGGTGGTGAACGCCACCTCCAGGGGGCCGAGGCCGAATGGCGTCGAGGTCCGCGGGTTGGGGCGGATGTAGACCAACTCGTCGTTGCGCAGGTCGATCCCGTTCACGCCGACGCCGTTGTAGGCGCCATAGCCCGAGGTCTGGCAGTACCGGGCCTCGTTCGGCTCGCCAGTCCAGCCGACGTGAACCTGGATGGCCAGGCCGTCGGTCGGAAAGAGCCAGATGCGGTCCGCGCCCGGCTGCATCTCGATCGCGCCGGCGCCGCAGAGCATGTCCTCGACGACCTGCTCGGTCATGGACCGGAAGCTGTCGTCATTGTTCGGGTTGGCCAGCGAGGCCTTCACGACGGCTATCTGGCGCTCAAGCTCGCTGTTGAGTTCCACGCCCGGGATCGGCACCACTTCCCATTCCAGGCGCGCGATCGGGTTCTTGATCGCGTTGATGGCCCGGCGGGCGTACGGCGTCTCGGAGAAGGCCCGCAGGTTGCGCGGCGTCGGCTTGTAGACCGGCCGCTTCGATCCGCGGCTGTTGGGCCAGAGCCAGAGCGGGAACGGCAGGGTGTCGCGGCGCGGCGCTTTCGGCCGGCGGCCCAGGCGCAGCGTCTTGGTCAGGAGGTCCTTGAAGGCCATGCGGTCAGCCGAACGCGAACTGGTGCGAGCCGTCGGGCAGCTTCAACTCGGTCACGGCCCAAACGAGGGCGTCCATCCGGTTGGGCGATTCCTCTCCCTGGTAGCCGGCGGGCGTCGTCATGACCATTTCGGCCTCCATTTTCGGGAATTGGTCCCGGTGACGGACCCGGTTCTGGTCGTAGAAGGCGGCGACGGGCTCGGCGCGTACGTGCTTGCCGCGGCTAGCCGAGACCAGCTTGACCCGGGCCACGACATTGGCCGCGATGAGCGTGCTCTCGACCATGTCGCCGCCGAAATTCTTCTCGGCCACCACGAGATCCGCCATCCAGCGGTCCACAGCCTTGGCCACGGCAGTGGCCCAGCCAGCGGGACTGGTCGCTGGAACGGTGGCGTCCTCAAGCACGATGCAGCCGTCGCCATATTCGGCCACGACCACGATGCCGACATCGTCGCCGCCGCCGGACGGGTCGACACCGACCACAACACGACCCCAGCCGCCGAGTACGAAACGCCCCGCCTGCCAGGCCCGGTCGAGCATGTCCCTGGTCCAGATCGCCCCCTGGACCGACGGCATGTATTTGCCGTCCCAGATCCACGCCGCGCGAAGCGGATCCTTCTGCCGGTCGAGGTCCATCTGCTCGCGCAGGGCCTCGGGGAAGTGCGGGTTCTGGTTCCAGTTGATCTTGCGGCAGATGGCCCGCTTGGGCTTCACCGGGCCGCGGAAGAAGACGTCCACCGGGTCGGTGGCCAGACGCGGGTTCCAGATGGCCCACAACTCGGAGATGGGCGTCCGCAGGACGGTCGGCAGCAGCACGTCGAGCGAGGCCTGCCGGACTTCCTGGGCCTCCTCCAAGATGGTGAGGCCGGCGCCTTCGAGCGACTTGATGCCTTCTGGCTTGCCGCCCTTCCACAGGCCGATGAACATGATCTTCTGGCCGCCAAGGCCAACGAAGGTCCCGTCCACTTCTCGGAAGTAGGTCCCGAGCAGCCCGTAGTGCTTGAGCCTGGTCCGCACCAGCTCCAGCGACGACTCCTTCAGGTTCGCCATGATCTCCCGGAGGAAGACCACCCGAAGCCCGGGGTTCATCACTGCGTGGAGGATCGCCGCGTTGGCGAACTCCCACGACTTGGCCGAGCCGCGCCCACCGTGGGCCGCTCGGTAGCGATAGGAGCCTAGAGGCTTATCGGTCAGAAACCGAAAGGCCTCGATCGGCTCGTAGATCATGCGCCGGTCTCGTAGTCCTCGTCGTTGCCGGCCTCAGCCGAAGCGCTGCCGCGAGTGACGTAGGTGATGCTGATCCCGGCGCCCTGGAGCGCCTCTCCGTTGCGGCCGGTCAACTCACGCCGGTTGGTGTAGGCGTCGCCCACCTCTTTGGCGGCCTGCTCCAGCAGATCCTTGGCCAGGGCGAGGTTGCCCATGTTCTCGGCCTTCTGCGCCATTCGCTCCAGCGAGCGGAGGCGGACCACACGATGGCTGATACCGATCTCCGCCTGGCTCTCCAGGAAGGTCTTCCGGGTTTCCTCGAACAGCGCCTTCCACTTCGGCGCCAGCCGGGCTCCGGCGCGCCGCGTGGGGTTGTAAGCCTCAACCGCTTGGATCGAGATCGTGAAGCCGAATTCCTTCTTGATCGCCTCAGCCACGACGGTCGGCGGGTCGAAGCACGCCAGAGCTTGGACGGCAAAAGCCCGCGCTCCGTCGTTCAGCTTCGGATCGCGACCCCGGGGCATCAGGACAACCTCATGATTAGCCGGCCCTCAAGGCGCGGCAGGTTCCACAGGCCTGAGCGACCCTGGCGGTAGCGATTTCAGGAGCCTGATTGGCCGCCTCGACGAATGCTCTGGCAGCCCCGGCAGCGGCTCCAACGCCATAGCGTCGAGCGATGCTGACGAACTCCTCGACGTCGTGGCCGCGGATGGCGAGCGCCGGCTTTCCGCTCTTGCGGAACTTCGGGGCGCCATACACGTCGCGTTCCTGGCCCGCGTGGAGTAACTCGTGCTCGACGAGGCTGCAGAATTCGGCATCGCCGCACTGCGCGGCATAGGACGCGTCGAGCGTGATCAGGAAGTCGGGAACGTGGCCGAACCACTCCTCGACCTGCTGCTCGGCACGGGCCTTAGCCCATTTGCCCATAGCCATCGGCGGCATGATCTCGCACTGACCAACGATGCGCTGGCCGGCGCGGGAGTTGCCGACGGAGGTCCACAGGAACCCGATCGAGGCGTGCACCAGGTGCGCGTGCTCCTCGTTCGCCAGCGTGGCGTCGGGGTCGATGAAAGTCTCTCGCGCCCACAGGCCAAGCTCAGGGCTGGGCATGAAGCGCGTTCGGAAGCCGTCGAGCATTTCAGCCGACGGCATGGGACGTAGGGAAGCCAGCATAACCTGGGCCTCCTCAGGCTTTCTCCCCTTCCGCTGGCCATTGCCTCAGCGCCGCACACAGGGTCGGGGTGGAAACGGGTTGGCGCTCGCCGATCGGGCGGCGCGGGTGGTGGGTCAGAAGCCCGATCAGCGGAATGACGACGGCATAGGCGGCCAGCAGCGCCATACAGAGCGCGGCGCCGGTGCTCATCGTCAGATCCTGGCCCGGCCGCGCGACAGGTGGCGCTCGGGCTTGATGCGGTCGTGGTACTGGGCGAGGCGCGGCTCGCGGCGGACGGCGTCGTACTGGTCGCGCGGCAGGCGCAGCGGGCGGGCCTTGGTGAAGTTGCCCATCATCTGGGCGAAGTCAGCTTCGGCCTGACGGACGTCTTCGCTCATGGCGTCAGGCCGCCTTGCTGAAGCTGACGAAGAACGGGGCGACGTAGAAGCCGCCCGGCTCGGCGAAGGTCAGAGCGCGCGCGTTGATTAGGTCGACGAAGCGGCGCTTCTGCTCCTCGCTGAGGTGCTCAAAGTAGAACTTCTGCTGATTGGTCGCGGACTGCTGGCCGATCATGATGCACTCGCCACGCTGGATGGCGCGCTCGGCGCCGCCGGCGCTCCACGTCTTGGCGATCAGGTCGCGATGCTCCTCGGCCGCCCGGATCCAAGCCCCGCCCGGCTCGGTGTTGCCCATGCCTACCACGACCGGCTCACCCTCGTCGGCGCGCGGCAGGTCGATGTAGACCTTGTAACTCTTGTCGGTCGGGACAAGCCGCGCGCCAGACTCAGCGGCTGCCATGAAGGCGTCGGGATGCAGGCTGCCGCAGTAGGAGCAGGTCTCCTTGCCGTGGCCGTCACGGGTGTGAACGTCCCAAGTCGCGACGTGCTCGCGCTGGACCGGGAAGACGGCGTGGCGCTGCTGCGGGCAGATCGGGGCGGCCTCGGCCATCGGGATATCCTCGAAGGGGTTCGCCCGCTCACGACCGGTTACGCGTCCCTGGCTATGCAGGTTCGTGGTGCGGACGGACCGTCGGGCGGGCGAATGGGTGGTGCCGTCGAGAGGACTCGAACCTCTGGCCCCCTGCTTACGAGACAGGCGCTCTACCATCTGAGCTACGGCGGCGAATGGGCCGCCCCGCCGACCGCTAGGCCGACGAGGCTTGGAGTCCGCTGGGGATGTGGGTCGCGATGCTCAGTGATCGTGACCAGCGGCGCAGTCGGGGGAGTAACCCCAAACGAAAAACGCCCCAGCCTCGCGGCTGGAGCGTCCTTGGCGCAGAGCGCCGTGTTAACGAGAACGTATCATGAAAACGGCCAGGGTCAACAAGCCGTTTTATGCCGCGCGCCGAGCCCCGCGAGCGGCGCGCACACTGATCGTCGCCGCCTGAAGGCCGTCGCGCAGAGCGTCGCGAACCTTCGGGAATCCCCGGCGCAGAACCGTCGCGGCCTCGCGGGCGCGCATGTCCTGGCCGCAGACCCGGTCGAGAACCTCTACCTCCAGCTTGGACAGGCCGCGCCGCATCGTGGCCAGAGCCTTTCCGGCATCAACCAGGGCGGTTTGCCAGCCGTCGCCGTCGCCCTTGCCGGCATGCTCTCGATCGGGCGTCGTCAGGCCCGAGACCTTGACGTAGCAGGACCGGTAGACCTGCGCCGTGCCGTGAAGATCGGCGGCCGTCAGCTTCACCCCGTCCGCCGGCGTGAGGTAGCCCGCGTCATAGGCTTGCTCCAGGCCGCCACGGGTGAGGATCCGAATTCCGCGTTTGCCGCGCTCGACCACCTCGCCCCGCGCTTCGGCCAGGGCGACCGTCTCGTCGTTTGCGGCCTGGACCCAGGTCGAGGCCGCGGACTCGTCCATCAGTTCCTTGGCTCGCAACTCGCAGCGGCGGGCCTCGTCCTCGTGTTCCTTGATCGCCTTCTGGATCTTGCGGGAGGGGTTGGGGTTGGCGATCCGCAGGCTGTCGGCCTTCAGGCGGGCGGCGCGGACCTTGCGGTGCATGTCGAAGACAGCCTGAGGCGGCGAGCCAGTCTTCGGCGTCAGGGCGCTGGCGCGATCCAGCTCAGCGCGCTTGGCTTGGCGGCGGGCGCGAAGGTGCTCTTCGGGAAGCGAGGGACAGCGGGTGGTCATGGATGGCCTCGGCAAAGGCCGGGGTGCCCGTCGCACCCCGTCAGGCTTCCGATTCTACCGAATCCGTCGCAAGTTGCCTAATGCACAGCTGATCCTGAAGACGCCTTATGGACAAATCGGCATTGATAAGAGCGCAAAGCGATTTTGCTACAGCGCAGAGCCGATGCAGGTTGATGGCGGCGGAAACGCGCTGCCACGTAATCGAGACATATTGGTCAGAATTCCTCACGGCATTCACGAGGACGCTGAACCGATTCAATGCCGGCTCGCGGTCACCGGCAGAAAAGTATTGGTGCGGGCTAATACGCAACGCCCTTCGCACCGATCCTCTACTAGCTTACTTGAAAAATGCCCGCGACGCCGACGAGCACGGATGCAACATCATCACTGAAGAAGCGACGAGCAGCATTTCCATGCGCCAAAAGACGGGCGCCCTTCACATAAAGAATATGTTTATATCGGGAAATCTCGTTATTGCAGATGTAAACGAACCCGACAATGTCACAGTTCATCGCAAGCCACGACGCATAGTGCTCAAATCGGTTATCAATTGTGGCGTCACGTATAACGTTCCGCAAACACATAACGGCGCCGCTATTAATGTAGAAACCCCTATCGAAGCCGCCATTCTGGGACTTAATTTCCTTGAGGAAAAGATGAAGGAGGCCACTCGCTTCCCGTCGGCCTAGTTTCACAGAGAGGCCTCTTACTCTCGGCTAGCCCTCCGCTTTCTGTGCGGCGAGAGCGGCGGCAAGAATGTCCTGCGCATCGACGACGCGGGTGATCTCGTGAAGGTCTCCATTGCGGAGCGTGCGAAGGGCCTTCTTGGCCGCCTCCACCAGAGCCCCCGTAACCGGAGAGGGGGCGGGAGGGGTGGCCGTGGCGGTCAGCGACAGAACGTCCTGCAGGTCAGACAGTGGGACGTTGAGGGTCGCTGTCTCAAGCTGGCTGACCATCTCGTCGGCACGTTCCTGCGCCGACCACCCGAGGCGCTTTGCGGCCTTCTCGCACCCCGCATAACGCTCGTCAGCCAGGGCCTTGATCCGCGCCAGCGCCTCGGCCGTGACCGTAGAGGGCTGGGCGAGGGCCGCTTCGGCCAGGACGGCGGACATGATCTTGGCGACGGCGTCGGCTCGATCGCCGTAGGGGTCGCGTTGCTGGAAGAACCGATGCGCCCCCTTCGGGTAATCGTCCTCCTGAACGGCCTGTTGAAGGATCGCGTCGATCGTCTCAGGCAGATCTCCGACCGCCACCGGCTCGGCCAGCGCTACAGCCCGAGCCACGAAGAACGCCTCGATCCGATCGGCGATGGTGCGGTTAGTCTCGGCCTTACCGTGCGACAGATCGCCAGCCTCGTCGTTGAAGGCGAGGTAGAACTTTTCCGCCTTCGCCTCGTGCTCAGACTGATAGCGCCGGAACAGCGCCAGGGCGTCGGAAAGCAGCGCCTCGCGGTCGGAGGCCGGCGCTGCAGGGGCGCGGCGCTCGGCTTCCCGCACGGCGTTGATGAGGGCGGCCAGGTCGGAACTGAAGGCGACTGGCCACTGGACGTGCGCCTTGATCATCTCAAGGTCGCGATCATTGAGGGTATAGTCCTGGGTCATGCGGCCCTCGAAGTCTGCAGTTGCGGATAGTGCGCCCAGAGCGCCGCCAGGGACGTCTCTGCGCAGTGGTGGGTGATGAAGACGCCGCCCATCTCGATCCACCGGTGGCGGTGCTGAGCCCAGTCGTCGATCAGGACGTCTCCGGGGCGGGCGTGGTCGCGCTTGTCGGCCGAACGACAGGTAATGATCGGCACGCCTGGGAAGTGCTCGGCCGCCCAGGCGACCTTCTGCGCTTCGGCCCAGTTGCCGCGCGGACAGCCGGTCAGGATCGTCGGGTTGAGGTGGCGGACGCCCTCGTACAGCGCCCGTGCGTCAGCCATGACGGGCAGGTTGCGGTAGAAGTCGCCCTTGGCCTCCAGCATGCGCCAGAACACGTCCGAGCCCATCCTTGCCTCATATGCCCTCGGCGGCATCCCGAAGTAATCCAGGGCGTACGCGTCGAAATCAGCCAGGACGCCGTCGCAGTCTAGGAAGACCTGCGGCTGCGCCGGTGTGAACGCCCGCAGGGCCACATCCGCCAGTTCCAGTGCCCGTTGTCGGCCCATCGGGGTAAGGATATCCCAGCACGCGGCGTCGGTTAGGTCGCTACAGCCATGGAGGTTCGTTCGCCCCAGCTTCATGGCCAGGATTTCGCGATTGGTCGCGGTCATGCAGGCTCCTTCGGCTGTTCCGGATGGGCGACAGCCTCGCAGTAGTTGATGAGGTGGCGATGGTTCTGGAGCTTTCGGCCGATGGCCGACATGCGCTCCATATCGTCTGGGTCGAGGCGTTCGCCGTCGAAGAGCTTGAGGAGGGTCTTGGCCTCCTGAGTGTTGAGCTGGATCATGATTTTCCCCGACTGAAAGGGTGGGCTAGGGATTGGTGGGCGCGGCCTTGGCGGCCAGATGAGCGCGCATGGCGGGCGTCAGGCCGGCCTCGTCGGCGGCGCCGGCGGTGCTGGGCATGGATGGTCGACGGGCGGCTTCGCGCTTCCGACGAGCCTCGTCCTTGGCCATGAAATCACGGGCCTGACGGCGGATCCGCTCGCGCTCAGCGGCGCTCGGCTGCGGCGGCGGACGGTGGATGACGGCGCCGAAGTTGAACGGCGTCTCCAGGGCCAGCTTCGGCCGCTCGAACTCCACGGCTTGGCGGGCGCGGTCATAGGCCCTGACGGCCTTGTTTTCGGTGGAGATCGCGATCTTCCGCAGCTTCGCGGGCTTCGGCAGAAACTCGATATCCGGGTCGTGGAGGATCGCGTCCATCGCCGCTTCCAGTGCGGAGGCAGAGACGTCGGCAAGCACCTGATGGTAGTCGAGCCAGAACGACGCCCATTCTGTCTCCGAGCGCTGGGGCTGGCGGAAGGTCGAGAACTTCGACGCGATGATGACCTCGCGCTGCTTGTCCGTCGGCGGCTCGACGGCGCGGGCGCGGATCGCGGGCAGCGCCGCCTTGCATTCGGCCAACAGGGCGGGCGAAGTGGCGATCTTCTCCACGATTTCAGAAGTCGCTTTCGTCCCCACCTGCTCGGAGCCGAGCAGCGATTTCAGATCCGCGGACAGCCCGCTCAAGATTTGCTTGGTGCTGGTCGAGTTTTGCGTTGCTGGAAGGCTGGACATAGGCGGGCTCCTCCGCATGACGGGCGATTTCGGCGCGGCGCTGGACGACCAGCTGTGCGGCGCGGGTGAGGTAGGCTTGAGGGTCGTGGGTGCCCTTGACCTGGCAGCCGACGACGGCGGTCAGCATCTCCGAGGCATTGAGCTTGTTGCGGGCCAGAAGACCGCCGAAGAAGGCGCGAGCCTTGGCGTTGGTCAGGCGGCCGCGCTCCACCAGGAGCGTCGTCGCTAGATCCCAGGCGGTCTTGTTCGGGTCGTCCAACGCTGAAGAGGGTTTACCCTCTTCAGTTAGATTCCCTGTCTCTGTCCCTGTCTCTTGGGATCCTGCCAGGGTCCCGCCGGGGTCCCGATTGGCTCCCGGCGGGAGATCTTCGGGAGTGCTGGTGGGAGCGTCGTCATTCGCTGCAACCGCTTTTGCCGTAAAGGCGCGCCGCACCTTGGCGATGGTCTTGGACTTGGGGTTCAACACCTCAAGCAGGACCACGGCCACTTCCATCTCCGCGTACAGCGGCGAAGCATCAAACGCGTGTTTGTATCGCTTGGCGTTGCCAGCACCGCTCGAAATGCGCTGCGAGATCTTCTCCAGCCACGCCACCAGCGCCTGCTCGGCGACCATAGGGTGGTAGAGCCGGCCGTCGTCGCAGAGCACGAAGCCGCGCATGGCGGCGGGCTTATGCTTGCGGAACGTCTTCACGTCCCGGCCCAGACCAGCTAGCCGCGCCAGAGCGCCGTCGCTATCCGGCAGCGACCCGGCCGGCACCTGATGCCAGGCCGCGCTCCACAGCATGACGGCGTACCAGCAGGCCTCGGGATCGGACTCGCCGACTAGGTCGCTGTCGCGCAGCCGGGCCACGTGCAAGGGCATGAAAGGGAAGTCCTGCAGGTCACAATCCGCAGGGGTCAGGGGCCTACTCACGCCGCCTCCTTCAGGGCTTTCGCCGTTCGAATTTCGTGTGCTCTCGCCCCGTGCAGAACGGTGGTGTGATCCCGGCAGAAGACCTTTCCGATGCGCGGAAGGCTGTATCCGGCCTGGACCATCAGCCACATGGCGTGCTGGCGAGGGATCGAGACATCGCGGCTGCGCTCTGGGCCAGACAGAAGTTGGACCGACACGCCATAGGCTCGGCCGACACGCTTCATGATGTCGAACATGCCGTCGGGAACAGATCGAGGCCGTGGCGGCTCCGGTAGCGGGGCCGGCTCCTCCGGAGGAATCAGTTCCAGCGGGGCACGCTCAAGTGCGGCTTCGGCTAAGAGCGGCTGGAGGCCGGACAAAGGCTCGATCGGGCGCCGGGCGGCCAGCCGTCGGACGGCAACGATGAGGTGCGCCAAGAGCCCCTCGTCGGCGTGGCTTTCCTCCTCCAACATCGCAAAGTAGGACTCGGCCTCTCTAACCGCTTCGGCCATCACACGGTCACGGGCCGGCATTTCATGGGTGAGCCTCGTCGAGAAGACGCCCGGCGACGCCCCTATGAGGTCGGCGAGGTCCGGCCGCCGAATGCCGAGATTGGCCAGGCGGTCTAGGAAGGCTTTTTCCGCGCGGATCATGCGGCGTCCCCTCCGAACAGGGGGAGGTCGTCGGAGTTGGCCGCCTGCGACGTGGCGCGATGGACCTCCTGGTCACGCAGCCGCCCCTCTCCACGAAAGTAAGCGACCTTGCGTTCGATCTCAGCGACGTACTTGGCCTCGCGTTCGATCAGGATGGAGTCGAAGCCCTCGACCATGGCGGCCACACCCGTCGAGCCGCTGCCGGCGAAGGCGTCCAGCACCACGCCGCCGGGCGGCGTCACCATTCGGACCAGCCAGCGCATCAAGGCGATGGGCTTCACCGTCGGGTGTTTGGAGCCCATGCGGTCGTCAGCGTCAGCCTTGGCGCTGTAGAAGAAGCGGGCGGCCGAACCGGTGTCGCCGCGCGCTGCGTGAGCGACTGGCGGCCCCATATCACCGAGGCAGGTTTTGGTCGGGCGTCCTCGGCCGGTTGGATTGAGATCGCCCTGCTGGCCAAGCGCCTCCGGGAAGGCCGTCACGACAAGATCGCTACCGTCATGGACGACGTTGGCCGGCCAGCGGCCGCGCGCGTCACCGCCTCGCGGGCCAGGCGTTGGGGCGAAGTTGGTCGAGCCCCTCTCGCTATAGCGGCGATCGGCCGATGCCTCACCTTCGCGCTGCCCGCCACTACCGAGACCGATCCGGCAGGCGTCGATATTGAGCGCTCCGCAGCCGTGCGAGAGCACGCCGTCGAGCACCGACCCGGACAGCGGCTTGCGCGCCATGATGATGGGCTCGATCGCGGGCTTGAGGGCCGTTCCCCAGCCTTCGAAGGTTTGGCCCGAAGCCAGGGCCGACAGCGGCGGCACGTTGTGCGACTTCGGGAAGCCGGACCCGAAGATCCACGCCAGTTCGCCCCCGAACTGCGAGTCCTCGACGCAGCGCAGGAACTGCGTCCGCTGCTCATCGTCGAGCGAGGCGACGAAGTTGACGACGTGCGTGTCCGCCGCGATCAGTTCGACGATGCGGTCGCGCACCTCGAAGCCCGCAGTCTCGATCGCCATGGCGAGGTGATGCACGGCGCGGCCGGCGCCGAACGCCAGCAGATGGGCGCCAGGCTTCAGGACCCGCAGCACCTCCCGCCAGAACTCTGGGTCGAACGCCGTTTCGCCGGTGTCCCAAGCCTCGCCCATGAACCCGGCCGAGGCGCGGCGATAGACGCCGGTGGCGCCGTCGCTCTTAGCCTCGGCAGAGCCTTCCTTGCCGAACCGCTTCTGGATCGACACGAAGGCATAAGGGGGGTCCATGACGGCGGCGTCGATGCTGGCGTCAGCGATCGACTTCAGCACCTCGCGGCTGTCGCCGTGGTGGATGGTGACGGACTTCACGCCCCCTCCCCTCCGTTGTCGTTGTCGAAGAGCCGTTCAGCCTGGGCGCGCTTGGCGGCCTTGAGGCTGAACGCGGGTAGGTCGGGGCCTCGCTGGGCAGACAGGCCGGCCAGGAACCCTGTAGCCTCCACGTCGCCACGAAGCTCGACATAGCGGTCGGCGGCGCGGCCAAGCAGCAGCTCCAGGGCGCGCTGCTGGCGCGCAGGTGTCAGGGCGCCCAGCAGGCCCGTCAGGCAGGTGGCGACCATGGCGCCGAGCAGGCCGTCCTCGGCCCGCTTCTCCGCGCGCTGACGCTCGCTGTCGACCTTCCGGATCACCCGGGCTTCGTGGGAGGCGGTCATGCTGCCAGGCCCCAACCGCGCCCAAGAGCGCGCCACCGGGCGAGATCGGCCCTGGTCGCGGCGTCCTGGCCCAGGAAGATCGCGGACGCCCTCTCCTCGCCATACGCTTGGAGATAGCGGCGATGGGCTGCCTCGGCGCGCAGTTGGTGGACAGGCTCGGCGCCACGCTCATACTGCCTGCCGATCGCCGGCTCTCTAGTCGGATAGACGTAGGGCCCGCTCATTGAACCGCTTCCGGCAGGGCGGCGCGGCCTTCATCGGTCAGGGTGACGATGCCGGTGGCCCGGTCCTTCTCCAGAAGTCCGGCGATGCTGGCCTTGGAGATCAGGTCGTTGAGGCTGTCCCGGCCGATCCCGGTCCGCTCGACGAGCCGGTCCATCGAACAGGCGCCGCGGCTCAGGGCCTGGAGCAGCTTCATCCGGCGCTCGCCAAAGCGCGAAGCGCTGGCGAGTTCATGGGGCTTGACCATGGACCGACGGATGGCCTCGGCGCGTATCAGGCGGTCCGGATCGGGACCGTCATTAGGCAGGCGCACTACGCGGGCCGGCCGGCGGTCCCGGTCATTGCGGCGGAAGGAGACTTGGTTGTGGGCGGCGTCGCGGCGGACCGCGAAGGGTTGGATGACGCGGGTCATTTGGCCTCGCTGGATTGAGGTTTGGAGGCGGCGACCTCGGCGGCGAGGCGCGCATGGATTTCTCCGCGTGCCCGGGCCAGCTTCGGGCCGAATTGAGGGGCGTTGCGACCGACCGCTCTGGCGATCAGTTGCTCGCGGGTGAGGGACGGGCGCGGCCGGGTCACGGGGCGCGCTCCAGCCAGCGGATCACCAGCCCGGCGATGGCGTCGCCAAACCGGTCCAGCAGAAACCAGAGGGCGATCATGGCGGCCAGGAAGGCGGCGGCTTCGAGGATCATGCAGCCACCTGCTTGGCAGGATGGTTGCGCTCGACGTTCCGCTCCAGCAGGTCCCAGCGCTCACGAAGGCCGTGGTTCACCGAGTTGCCGACGAGGTTGTAGCGCTCCGACGAGATCGACACCTTGACGAAGGTCCGCATGCCGGGCGCGAAGTTCACCGGCGAACGGTGGATGACCTCGGGCGTCAGCTTGAGGAGGTGCTTGTCAGGATAGGTGACGATCGGTCGCGAAGCCGCGCGCTGGGCCATCACGGCCATCGCGTCGGCGCAGTCGTCCGGCAGCGAAAAACTGTCCTTGATGAACTCGGTAGGAGCTCGATCGCACCAGACATAGTTGACGTCATCGGTGCCGAACCCGTCCGAGTGCCAGCCGGGCCTGTTGCCGATGTAGTCGCCCGACACCCACAGGGTCTTGGCCGTCAGGTAGACATAGCCGGCCTCGTAGCGCGCCGGATCGTCACGGTAGACTGCGTCGAGGATAGAGCCGAACTGGCCGAGGTTTGCCGGAAGGACTTCGATCTCCGCTGGCGTGGAGATCGGGCAGTACATCCAGAACATCATCTCGACTGGCGAGATGTCGATCAGGCCGAGGTCATCGGGGAGCTTGCCGTAGATCATTGGCCAGCCCTCCAGAAGGCGGACCAGACCCAGGCCAGCAGAGCCCACATGACGGCGCAGTAGATCGCCACCGCCCAACGCAGCCGCAGACGCTCCACTCTCGTCACGGCGTCGCTGTGAACGGACCTCAGCCGAGCGCGTTTGCGGATGGCAGGTGTCTTGCCCCAGCGCTGCGCCTGGGATGAAAAAAGGTAGCGAACCGCGCCGGTCGTGGCGCCATCGCCGATGAGGATGGGGAGAACGGCGCGGTCCATGACCTAGATCTCGCCGATGGCCGACAGGTAGAGGTCGAGGATGGCATCCTCTTCCTGGCGCTTGGCGCGGTCCTTCTTGCGGAGCCTGATCACCTTCTTCAGGACGGCCGGGTCGAACCCGTTACCCTTCCCCTCCAGATAGACCTCCGCGATTTGCTGGTTGATCTCGGCCTTTTCGACCTCAAGGCGCTCGACGCGCTCGATGATCGACTTCAGCTGGCCCTGGGCCTGCTGATTGAGGACGTCGGCGTGGGGGATGGCGTCGTCAGCCATGGTCACGCCTCCACCAGTTGCGAGACGAGCGTGACGGCCTGGCCGAACGTGTTCACCCCGTCCCAGGCCTCGTCGCTGATTTCGATGTCGAACTCATCTTCGGCGGCGAGGACGATCTCGACGCTGTCGAGGCTGTCGGCGCCGAGGTCGCTGGAGAAGCTGGCCCCTTCGACGATCTTGTCGTGGGTGATGCTCAGCTGATCGGCGACGATCTTCTGGAGCCGGTCTTTGATGTCGGACATTTCTGCCCCCTCGTGATGCGCCGGCCAAAGCCCCCGGCGCGGTGGGCTTCAGTCGGCGCCGCGGAAGGCGCGCGTTTCGGTGGGCCAGCGGCCGCTCAGTCGGGCGGCGGACCGGTCTTCAGTTGCAGGTAGGCCCGCCGGAAGATGAGGACGAGCGCCCTCAACCTTGCGACGACGCTCCCTCGCTTCTTGGAGCTGGTTTTCAAGCGCTCTGACCTCTTCTTCAAGGCGAGCGACCGTCTCGTCGATCTCAGGTGCAAAGACCGCGTCGATCACTTCGCGGCCGAAGCTGCGAGCGATGGCGGCCCAGTGCCGGGAGTTCGGCCAGTGGCCGTTCAGAATGTTCTCCGCCGTCTTCGGCGTGCAGTCGATTTGGCGAGCCAGGCGCTTGGCCTGATGCTCGCCGTTGAGGGCGCCGCGCAGGAAGTGCGCGAGCCGCTCGCGAGGTTCGTAGGGTTCTGGCCCCATGAAAGTCAGGTCCGCCAATGCCATTAGGAGACGTGCTCCACGACAGGGGCGGACGTGCCTTGGAGGGCCGACGAATGGTGACGGGAGCGCAAACGGCGGCCGAACCGGCCTTCTGCAAAGCGCTGGAACTTCTTCTGACTACGGTGGAATACCGTTTGGTCGCGCTCGAGCGACCCGACTGCGCCCGCGGCCTGACGGCCTGGGCGGATCATCATCGCGCCACGGCAATGGCGCAGATGATGAAGGGGCTGGACTTCGCATCCGGCCAATGAACGAACAACGAGATCTTGAGAACGCTCCGGGCGGCAACCCGGGGCGTTTCTCGTCGTGCGCGAAAGGGGTCGGCGCGCGGGCCGGTGGGGGCCAGGAGCCCGCGCGCCAGGGTCGCCAGCTACCGCCAGCGTCGCGAAGGGATGCGCGGGGCGGCACCGCACAGCCTTCAGCGTCTGAATGGGTTGAAGCGCGCAGGTCATGGCTACGCCTCGCGCGCCACGTGAGCGACGAAACGTCGCATCGGCTTCGAAAACAACCAGCGTTCGATGACACCGTGTCGCAGCCGGTAACCATGCTTTGCGCGGGGAAAAGCTTCGCCGTTGCGATAAGAAACGGGCATGACAGACAGCCCGGTTTCCCCCGAGCCGACGCCGGAATTCCAAGCCCTCTCAATGGTCTTGGCGGCGTGGCTTTCAATGCAGACGCCGCAGGCGCGCGACGCCTTCGGCATGGCGCTGCTGCGGGTCCTGGACCATGCAGAGGCCGAGCCTCTTGGCGAGGCGGACGGCGCGCAGGCGCGCGCCTGGGTGAAGGCGCTCGTCCGAGAGATCCGGAAAACGCCCGCCGCAGCTTGACCTTGACGGTAGCCCGTGCACCACTTTCCACCTTGGGGGTAGTGCATGGCGACCGGGCTCATCAGCATCAACGCGTTGTTCGCGCGACCGCCCGCCGCCACGGCGGCGCGATCATTCAAGCTGCCCGAAACACCTCCGACAGTGACGCTGCAGGCGGCCGGCATGTGGGCAGCCGCCCGCGTCTCCTCTCGGAAATCCTCCCGCAAGGCCGTCCGACGCTGCGCGCGCAGACGTGCCCGAGAGCTGGAAATTCTGGACCTCAACGACATCTGCGCGCAGGAGGCAGCGGCGACGCTGCTGCACGAGTGCCGCGTTTGTGGGCTGTGCGCGGCGTAGGTCATGCTGCTGTCGCGCTCGGCCGCGGCACATTCGACGGCCAGTCGATGCTTTCAAGCCAGTTCGCATCAAACCAAGCCATGATCGCGTCGTACTTGCGAGCGGTGAAGGACGCGCCGCTTTCGATGCGCTCGAAAAACCGCCAATCGCCCGCGGCGATGCGGGCCACCGTCACAAGTTCGACGCCCTTGGCGGCGGCATATGCCGCAGCGCATGCGGTCAGGTGTTGCCTGAGATCAGCTTCCATGGATCGGAGGTTAGTCGGAAATCTCCGACCCCGTCAATCGGAAATTTCCGTCTCGCTCGACCGCTCTCATGGTCGGATAATTCCGACATGAAGACTCTCGATCCTCACGAAGAACTTCGCGCGCGCGTGCGTGAAGCGCTTGATCAGGCAGGCCTGGAAGCTGTCCCCACTGCCGTGGAATTAGGCAAGGGTCGTGACTTCCTCACCGACTTTCTGACTGGCCGAAAAAAGAAGCTGGACGCCGATTTCCTTGGCTTGCTCGCCGAGCGCCTGGGATATCAGAGCGCAGCTCACCTGAAGCGCGGCGAGAAAACTGCGGAATCCGGGCAGGCTAAAGCGGCCAGCAACCTCAAGGCCCTACACGACGCCAACCTTGTACACCTTGGCGGGCCGCCGCCGAAACGTGCGACCGTAACTGTCGAACCAATCCTGCGAGATCTTCGACGCCGCATCCCGGTCGCCGGAGAGGTGGCTGCGGGCGTGTGGCTGGAAACTGTGGCTAGAGAAGCGTTTGAAGTTGACGACTACCTTGCGATCGACGTCCAGGGGTATGAACAGGCTGACCTGAAGGCCTACAAGGTCGGAGGCCCCTCGATGAATGAGGTCTACCCGCCTGGCCGCTATGTGGTCGTCGCCCATCCGTCTCAAGCTGGCCTCCGCCATGGAGACCACGTCATCGTGGAGCGGATCCGAAACGGCCTGAGCGAGATCACGCTCAAGGAATTCATCCAAGAGAGCGACGGCCGTATCGCCCTTTGGCCGCGGTCATCACATCCAGACTTCCAGTCGCCCTTCTATCTGAAGGCCTCCAATGACGCCGAGCAAGAGGGCATCCAGATCATCGGCGTAGTGGTCGCCGACTACGGGCGCCGCGAGCGCCCCGCGTTGCCCTTTCGCGCAACACCGTAGGCCTGAGAGTACAGGGGGGACACCACATGGCAGATAGTGAAGAGGTCGAGGCGCTTAAGCGGCGCATCAGCGATTTGGAAGGCGCCAGGACGGCGAAAGTAGGCAACGCGGGAGCATGGGGCGCTGCGGCCGGCCTGGCCATCGTGGGCCTCATTGCTACCGGACTTCTAGCCGGACAGTGTTCTGAGAAGACGCCACCTGCAGCTCCGTCAACTGTCTCCGCCACCGCGCCCGAGAAGCCCCCTGCCCGCGGACCGGCCCATTTCTGGAGCTATCGGGAGGGTCGCGAGTACGGCTACCAAGGTGCCCTATCCGAAGAAGCGCAGGCTTCTGGCACGGCCGCGCCGCCAGTTCACATGATCCGATACTTGGGGGAGATTGGCGGCGTCCATACTGTAGCGATGGTCCGCGCGCCGGATGATGCGGTCTATGTCAGTTGCACGGACCCGTGCGAGGTCTTGAAGGTTAAGACCGTTACGCCATTCGGCACCGAAACGAGCCGCGTAAGCTACACGCCAGACAGCGTTGGAGGCGCCGCTATGCACGATGCTTTGATGGGGGAATTGGAGGTCTACGAAAAGTAGGCCCCGACCGAGTCGGAATTTATGCGTCGGAGATTTCCGATTTCCGATTGACGGTCGGAAATCTCCGACTTATGGTGACTTCATCGAAACCGATGGAGCCACCCAGTGCGCACCACCAACACCCGGACCGAACAGGACGCCCTCGCGCAGATCGACCGCGCGTTCGGCCTGAACCGCCCGCGCCGCGCCGCGCCGCCGGCCGCTACGCTCGACCAGAGCAAGGCCCCCGGCTTCAACGCCATGATGGGCGTGATCTACTCGCCCCTGGCTCGGACCGAGGCCCTGGCCGCCAGTCTTGAAGCTCAGGGCGTCGTGATCGTCCGTGAAGAAGGCGGCGTGATCCGCACCATGACCCCGGCCGAGAAGGCCGCGGCCGCCATGAAAAAGGCGGCCTGACCCATGGCCTACACCCCCTCCCTCATCGAAATCCGCGCACTCCACGTCCAGAAGGCCACCCGCCTCCGCCGGAGCGCCGAGGAATACGCCGCCAAGGGTCTGGAGGTCTTCGCCGCCTGCGATCAGGCCGAAGCCGACCGCGCCCAGGCCACCGCCAACAGCATCAGTGTCGCCATGCGCGCCGCCGCCCTGGCCGGTGCCTCGGTTCAGGCTTTCGGGAGGGCTGCGTAATGGCCCTCGACCACGGGATCCTGAACGTCCCGCTGTCCAAGCGCGGGAACATCGACGCGGAGATTGACCGCTACAAGGCCGAACAGGCCCGGTCGACGAAGGCCCGGCTGAAGGGGGCCCGCCAGCGCCACCGCGACGCCCTGGAACTGGCCAAGGCCGCCATCGCCGCCGTTTCCGACGAGCGAATGGCCGAGTTGGGCAAGCCCTACGGCCTCACCGTCAAGCAGACCCGCGCCCAATTTCTCCGCGCCGCCCAGGTGAACCCCGAACGGGTCGCCCGAGGCATGCAGCGCGATATCGCCTCCTCCGCCAACCGCACCAACATCGAGGACTGATCGATGACCATCCAGAAGCACGAAGGCAATCTGACGATCACGGCCGACAACGCCGCGCTCTACGCCAACCTCCACGAAGTGACGGGCCACCTGTCGGTCAGCGCCGACTTCCAGGCCCCGGTGCTCACCTCGGTGGGCGGCTACCTGTGGGTCAGGGCCGACTTCCAGGCCCCGGTGCTCACCTCGGTGGGCGGCTACCTGTGGGTCAGGGCCGACTTCCAGGCCCCGGTGCTCACCTCGGTGGGCGGCTACCTGTGGGTCAGGGCCGACTTCCAGGCCCCGGTGCTCACCTCGGTGGGCGGCTACCTGGACG